>CAKPGC010000033.1 GCA_934154445.1 uncultured Clostridia bacterium | reverse complement strand
TAATAATCTCCAGTTAAATTAGTAATTATTACTATTTTTGATTAGATTATATGACAAAAGTATCATTTGGTCAACCGGATAAATTGTATTTTTTTGTATTTTTTGTGTAAAAATCAATCCAAGCTATCTATGTTGCATACCTTGTTACATGCCTTACACATATTTAGCAGCTCTTCCTTTCTGATAAATCTATTACTTTCATTTTTTTGAATCCGCTGCTTTTTCTGCTGATTCATCATCAGATTCCTTTTCCATCTTCATCATAAGTGTAACCTGATCAAAATTTGTGTCTTCAATCAATTCCGGTTTTATCCATCCTTCCGACTTCCACACATCAAGAATCGTTGGAAATCCCGAACCCGCATTATCACCAATGCAAAATGGAAGCAGCCATTTTTCTTCTGTACTTTTATTTTTCACATTCACTTTTGTTTTCTTCCATTATCTGCTTCAACAATTCCAATGAACGTGTCCGGTGCTCATGCACTGTACTTCTGACAAGATTCATTTTTCTTGCAATCGCAGCATCACTCATCTCCATAAAATATGACAGCAGAATTACTTCTCTTTTTCTATCAGTCAGTGCGTTTAATGCTTCTGCCAGTAAAGCACCTTTCACTTTTACATCATACTCACATGCTTAAAAAAATAGGATGTTTCATTATATTCATCCAATACCGACAGCTCCCCTGCCTGACATTCAGATAATTCAGAAAACAACACTTCATGCTTTCTCCGGTAATCCATGTGTCTGTCATAGTCTACCACTTCACCTTCCAATGCCAGCTTGCATTTCTGGTCGAACTGATGTCTGACCGTTTTTTCATTATAGGAAGAAGATTGCTCCATAGAGTTCACCTCCTTCCCGACCACAAGATATGAGCAAAGGTCTTTTCCCTTTCACCCATATCCCGGATGGAAAGTACCCGATGTTCTGGTCTAGAAGAATTTTTTTATCTTTATAATATAATAAGAAACGCCTCCTGAGCCGAAGCCTAGCAGACGTTTTTCATTACCGAAACAGTGTTACTTATAAAAATATACGATTCTTTTATCCTCAAATAAAATAAGCGAAAATAATAGATTTCGTCTACTATTCCCGCTTATTATCTCTTTTCTATTTTATACTTTACTGCCCCAATATATTGTGAAATCAAAACTACTGCCATTGTCACCGCAACCAAAGACACTATTGCTTTCATCCCAGTAAGTGTACAAATTCCCGCAAACGCATGTATGCCCGCAATAATTTTTACAGCTACCTTTCTGCAGTGTCTTTTTTCATCCGCATCAAGTTCCCGGTTAATGCTTTGTACCGGAGTCATATTCCATATCAGAATACTGCTCAACACAATTATTCCCCACGCAGCATTTAATGGTTGTGTATACAGACGATTAAGAACCAATACCAACGTCTGCACAATAACAGAACACATAAAGCAAGCACTAAAGCTGTTTAGATGCACTCCGCCAACAAAACTGCGTAACATCATAAAAATTCCTGTAACCACTGCAAATTCCGGAATCATATGCAAATATACCGCAATTCCAAAACAAACCAGAAGACAGCTTAGCATCTCAAGTCCGATTTGAAATCCATACTGATATATCGCATATGATTCCTCTGGAACAACACCAGATTTAACAATATAACCTGTCAGTTTTTCAGAAAAATATTTCATGTTACATCTTTTTCATTTTCTTCAGTGCTTCCGGCATTTTAGGCTGGTGGAAGATATAGCAG
>CAKPGC010000032.1 GCA_934154445.1 uncultured Clostridia bacterium | reverse complement strand
CCATATGATTATGATGGATATGATTTCATGTATAAATGCGGCACGATGAATCCGGGTTTATATAGGGAAATTCATAAAATTATTACAAACGGCAAGTATGATTTAACGGAGCTTGCAGAATATAATCAATTATCAAAGGATTCAGATGAAGAGGATTTTACTATATTTTATGATAATTGGATAGAAAGCCTGACAGGAAAGGGATTCATGGTTCATTTGGACAATCAAGTGGATATTGATACATTTGTTAAGCAAATAAATGTTATATTAGAGCAATTAGATGTTGCCGGCAGAATGAATGAACATGCAGTTATAGACAGATATAATGAGGAATTAAAAAATTACTCAGTGAATGGAGAACTAATCCGGACAGGATTTATTTATAATGTATTGGAAGCAAATATCGTTGCCGACGAACTTCGAAAAATTGGATATGAATTGATAAATTTTTTTAATGGCTGTGACAATTGTGATATGACAATCATTCCTGTTGGAAAGATTGAGAAAATGAAAGAGCTTGAGAATCAAATTTGCAGGGAACAGTGAGGTAAACATAATCGAGATTTGAAACTATATTTAATTCAAAGAAGAAAAGTTTTTTGCGTAGAAACAGATATTTGGATTCTTGTTAATTAAGTGAAAATATGATACGCTTGAAAAAATTGAGTATAGTTGTTTATTCTATATTAAGGGGGCAACACACAATATGAAATATAGTTTGCCGGATCGGATATTGAGGGAACTTGCTTTGTTTGCACAGAAGTATTCTGTCACAAAAATCGTACTGTTTGGTTCCCGTGCACGAGGCACAAATACGGAAAGAAGTGATATAGATATTGCTGTATTTGGTGGAGATTTTGAACAGTTTTATTGGGATGTTAAGGAAAATGTACATTCGCTTCTGATGTTTGATATAGTACAGGCAGATGCGACAATTTCAGATGAATTGAAACAGGAAATAGAAAGGGATGGAGTTACAATTTATGAAAAAATTGGATAATTTTACAAATTGCTTGTCTGTATTGGCAAATGCGGATTTTAAATTAGCAGAAACCAATGATATATATCGAACAGGAATCATCGGACAATTTAATCTTACCTTTGAACTTGCGTGGAAAGCCCTGCAGGAAATTATGAGGATGCATGGCGTAGAAGAGGCATCTACCGGTTCTCCTCGTGAAATCTTACAGCTTGGTTATAAAATGGGATTTGTTAATGATTCCGAGGTATGGTTACTTATGTTAAAAAAACGCAATACTTCGGTTCATATATATAATGAAGATGAAGTTGATGAAATGATTATGCTGATACGAGACAGTTTTATTCCTGCTTTTACTCTTCTTAAAAATATGTTGGTGAAGAAGCTGGATGAAGCAGAACGTGATTGGGTGTAAGTATGAATTCTTTTGATGAAGTCCAATCTTTATTGCAGGATAAATCGGATATTCAGACAAGAATTAAATTAATACCATATGATGGAAATCCTGAAATAAAACAAACTGCAAGTGGAAAATATCCAATACTGTGATGTTATAAAAACAATATCTACTCTGATATTAAATATATATAGTTCATAGTTGATTGCGAAACGCACCGTAACCTGTATTAGTTTGTGACAATTTAATAATATATATAAGCAGGCTCTTGTAGCACACCGGTACTTAACGAGGAAGAGCGTTAGCGTATTCCGAGTTTAGTACCGCTGTGTGCGGATGAAGCGAGAGCGTGCCTGCGTTATATATATTAAATTGTCACAAGTTGAAGAAGAAAAAGCGTTTCGCAAAGCCTAAAAATACTTTAAAAAGAAAAAGCGTTTCGCAAACGCCTATATATAGTTCATAAAGAGAGGTGCATATGCTATGCC
>CAKPGC010000031.1 GCA_934154445.1 uncultured Clostridia bacterium | reverse complement strand
ACAAATACATATAATTCCGTACTATCCGTTGACGAAACGTGCAAAACGTGATATATAAAATCTATAAATTTTTTTGGCTGATTTCATTCGATTTTCTCTAAATGGAATTTATTTGTTATGATAAATCTGTTTGTTCTCCCCTTGACTATATTTATAATTTGGGGTATAATGGAATAAATCGGGTAGATAAACTGCTCGACATATCAGAATTTGACGAGGAGAATAAAATTGAAAAATCTTATAAGATTGACGGATTATCATGCAAAGGAGATTGCTGATATTTTTAACATAGCAGATAAAGTTGAGCAGGAAAATTACAAGGATATTTTAAAAGGTAAAAGTGTAGTTCTGTTTTTTCCTAATTCCAGTATTCGAACACGAGTTACTTTTGAGAAGGGCATATATTTGTTAGGTGGACAGCCAATTTTATTTTCGACGGAAACGCTTGATAAAAAGGAAGAATTGAAAGATGTTTGCGGCTATTTGAATAATTGGGCGGATATGGTGATCGTTAGACATAAGGATATAAATGTGATTGAGAAAATGTCACAATATTTATCTGTGCCTATAATTAATGCAATGACCGACATAAATCACCCTTGTGAAGTACTTTCAGATATGTATGCACTTTCGAAAATCCGAAAGAACTTTGTAAATGACAAGTTCCTATTTTGTGGTCGTAACGGCAATATTGGTTTGGCGTGGAAAGAAGCAGCAACTGTTATGGGATTTGATTTGGAACAGTGCTGCGGAAATGGTTATGAAATTGAGGGTTTGGTGTCGTATAGTAATATTTATGAAGCAATTATAGGAAAAGACATTATATGTACCGATTCATTACCATCTGCTATTCTAAATGATTTTAGGGAGTGTATGGTTACATTAGAAGCTATGAAAAAGGCAAATAAGGGAGCTGTGTTAAATCCTTGCCCTCCATTTTATCGTGGAGAAGAAGTTTCAGCTGATGTAATTGATTCAGATTATTTTGTTGGATACAAGTTTAAACAGCATTTACTTAATGTTCAGCAAGCAATTATGGTTTATTGTTTAACTCGGTAAATTCCAATTTAGCAAGGAGTGTGAGCAAAAACTCACGCTCCTTTTTTGTATTACTTCAACCATTACACCCTTGCGTGCAAACATCAAACAAATACAGATAATTCCACACTATCCGTTGACGAAACGCGCAAAATGTGATATAATAAATCTATAAAATTTGTTTGTCGGATTTCATTTGATTTTTTCAGAAAGGGGCGTATTTGTTATGATAGATTTGTTTGAGTGCTGCGGAGAAATTGCTTCGGTGGGCATAATCGTTGACTTTTCCGAGGATACGGAAACATATATTGTCGGTACTCCTGCCGATATTAAGGCTTGGGCATACGGCGGTTGTCCTATGAAAGCTCCAAAGGGACTTATGCGGCATAGCAATAAGGCAGGAAATCTTGTTAAGGACATAAACCGCCTTATAAAGGTAAAGTATGAGCTAAACGAAATTATGGAGATAAGCGACAGGCTGTGCAATGCGGACGCATTATGTGACGGGAGCTGCAATGCTGTCCTTGAAGAGCTGTCGGAGTATTACGATATGTCCGAATACGCTAATATTGTTAAAAACTATATTATCTATTTTTTATTCAGTAAATTCAAGTTCCGCCAGAGGGATTTCAATAAAAAAATCGGGTTGTCCGTAAAGGGCAACCACGTATGTTGATATTATGTCCGATGCAGGGCGAATAGTTACCAACTGCGAAAACTGCGGTCAGCTTATGATTACCAATCGGGCGAATGCTTCTTTGACCTGCGGACGTTCAACCTGCAAAAAAGAACGTTTATACAAGGCTAATGATGACTACAAAAAGCGTGCTATGAAAGACCCGATAAAGGAAGCCTATTTCAATTTTGACAACAAGTGCAGGAGCTACCGCAAAAAGCTCTCCGATTCTCCCGAACTGCTTGAAAAATACAACAAGGCTTTTGACGGGCATAGAGAAAAGATACGGACAGTCAAGCGAGGTCTGACTGTAAAAAGCAGCTCCGATGATATTGACCGCTATAACCGGATGTGCTTTGATGCTTGTCAGGACTTGCAGGATCTGGCTAAACAACTTAAAAAACACACTACATAAAAGTTTCTTTATATATCAAGAAACAAATACCATATGCAAAATAAAAATTTACATATAGTGTTTAACCTGTAAAAGCATCAATGAACTTACAGGCATTTTCAAATTTGAAAGCACAAAATATTCTCCCATTATCTTCGAACCCGTCCACATAGAATCAAAATCTACGCAACAGCATGTGGATATGCGAAATAATACACATAGTTTCAGCGTGAACAGCTTTTATCTCATAGTCTTTTGAAAGGCGGCGTGAACCCTGAAACCATGAGAAAGTCCGTTCAACCTTCCAACGAAGAAGTTGAATTTCAAATGTGTTTTGAATTCTTGGAGATATGTCAATCCGTATATTATGGAACATTTCAAAGGTGTTTTTAAATGTTCCCCTATACCCTTGATCTGCACGGGCAGCTATGATTGTAGG
>CAKPGC010000030.1 GCA_934154445.1 uncultured Clostridia bacterium | reverse complement strand
TGAGAACGATGTACGATAGAGCCGAATGGGTAAGAGACTTCGGACGGCTCACCAAAGCTTATCTACTACAAAGTCGGAAAAAAATCATAAACCCCAAATCGCCATTACAGCGGTCTGGGGACTTGAAATATCATAGACTCAACAATATCTAAGTGTCAAAGACAGGAATGGACGAATTATTTACCATATTCTAACCTACAACTTACAGTCCTACATCTTCCGACTTGACGATGAAAATGTAATCATACTTTATAAACACCAGTCCACATCCACGTTCGTGATGCACTATCAATTCACTGTCGGACAATCGGTATAGTTGCTTGCCCGGCTGCTCCCGTTCGCCTATGCTCCATTTCTTCAAGAGTACGCGACCACCATCGGTAACATCGTATATAAAAATATCCTCGAACTTTTCCGGATGTTCATTCATTATATTTTCCAACGACACTTCCTCGAAATCTGACGCAGAATGAGTCGTATACAGCCACGCTTCCTTGCCGTCCTTCAAGACCTCGACAACCATTTCTCCCTTCATCACTTCGAGGACCCGGCCAGTATTATTTATAAAAAAGATGTTCGACTTGTATTCTAGCTCCTCTTGCCAGCAGCAAGACGCACACAAAAACAGAGTTAATAAAATGAGTAGGCTCTTTTTCATAAGTCATATGGTACTTTTTTAGCGAACTCCTGATTTAATTGAGGAACCTTTCCGCCATTAGATATAAACAGATTTCTATTCAAGTCATTAATATGAGCTGCCCCATTTAACGCTTTTGACATTGCAGATGGCGCAATCACTTCTTCTATTAACAAATTTGAATAATGCCACATACTCCCTCTAAAGAAATAATAACTCCCATCAAAATAGTGATAATTTGTACTATTATTGAATAGTTTGCATCCCGCATAATTCTGCATTGCATAAGAGTAACTTTCCGTTAGTTCTACATAGTTTTCGCCTTTTGAATTATCTCTTGTCTTTCCATATCCATTATGAAGCATCTCATACATAATAATATCACCCCACTTATATTCGCCAATTTGTTGAAAATGACTTGCATGAGAATACTCATGAAACATTCTTAAATATAGGTCATTATACGAAAGTTCTTTAGTACCTATAAACATATCGGGAAGCGCGACATACAAAGCGAATGAAACTATGCCAGATACAATTTGTAAAGCAAGACAATCAGCACAAAAAGCAATTATAGTAGCTTCCGCCGATAGTGTCTTAGCCGTTTTCAAATGTCTTGACATGGGCGTACTAGCGCTTTCAGAAGCGTCACCAATGCACCAAATTTTCATATTTGATGGAGGGGTTTGAACTCCATAAAAAATTCCTGTTGGTTCACTACAAAAAGCATAATAATCATATGAGCTCTTATTTATAACAGACCAATCCCATAAATTCCTCTTAGATACTTTTTGTATACTATACGTTATTTCCGACGACGGCGAATAGGTTCCTATAGCATATTGCGCAGGAGCAAGAAAAGCCCAATTACCCCAAATGGTAAATCCCTTTATATTATCAAACACTATTGAAAAATGTGGACTTTTACTAAATTTTGAAGAAAAAGAAAAATCTCCATCTCCATTTGTGTATGCATATTTCCACTTTAAAAAATACCTAGCTCTGACCTTTATCCCAGGAACACCCACCAAATTATTTCTACCATCATACATTTTTATCGAACCATGTGGATAGCCACCAGAAGACGCGACCTTAATATTATTCTCACTATATGGTTCTTTTTTTTGAACTAATTTAATTGCCATATCTTCCAACTCCTCAGAAGACACAGGAAACGTTGCTGATTTTAGTTCGGATTTAGGGATAAAACAATTATCTATTATTATACCTCGACTTACTATCCCCTTTTTATTTAAAATTACAACATCTCCATCAACCTTCTTTAGTTCATAGATTTTATCATATTTGACAGTCTCGGTTAATTGATTATCTGGAATCACAGTATACTGCCACGTTATTTGACCATCGGGAATGGATGGGTCATGATATGATTCGCCGTTATTTATTATTTCATAATCAAGCGGATAATCAAATAATTCAAAACCCTGTTCATACAGTGCCCTATATTCCGTTGTGTCAGTAGGTTGAAACTTAACATAGTAATCCGTAGGTTCCAATTCTATACTTTCATTAATGCCTTTTAAATGCAATAACGTGTCCAATGCTCTTTGCATATTTTTAAGAGTATACGGATTATCAAGTTTCTCTCCTAAAACTATCTGTTGAGAATTATGGCTATCCATTTTGCTATTATCAATAAAAAGATTTTCCTTGTCCGTACATGCATAAGACAAAGACACGCATAGTAAAATACTAATAATAAATTTGGGATTTTTCATAATATGGTTATTAATTGTTGAAACTATATAGACCAACGTCTTCTTGATTAATGGTGAAAGTATAAATATATCGAATGTAGAAATATCCGCTGGAGCGATAATTGTTGTTTATGGAATAGGAGCCGTCGACTTTTTCCGTGTAGACTTCAGCGTCACTGTCGCATAACCGATATAGTTGTACCGCGCGCGAGAAGTAGACACGGAAAATAATTTTTAGACGTTAATATTTTCCAAAGTAGACAGCAGCGATG
>CAKPGC010000029.1 GCA_934154445.1 uncultured Clostridia bacterium | reverse complement strand
TTATAATAAATATAGGAAATGACAAATCCACAAACGTGGTTTTGCCGATATAAAGATTTAATAAACCATTAGCTCGGCTAAGCAGAATGGTTTATTTTTTTATTTATGTAATTGCTTATCCACCCAGTTCTTATAAAGAACTGCTGTCAAGGCAACGTTTAATGTTAAAGATAACATTAAAGATAATATTAAAAATAGTATCACTTTAACCATAAACATCACCACCTTTCCTACGAAGCTTCGTAAAATTGGTGGCAAAACCACATCCGCTTATTATCATTTCCTATGTCAATTATTTTACAATAGTATTTTTAATTTGTCTATAATATTTATAAGATTTGATAATTTATTTTTACTAATAAATTAATGATTTCATCTTGATAGACTATAACCACCTAGTATTATTAGCTTTTTTATACCTTAAATCATTCGTTATAGTTGACTTTTACACAAAACATGATATAATTCACATAATTTAATTTAATAATCTCCTTTATGCAACTTATGGAGTTTAATATAGAGTAACTATTAATAATGCACTATGGAAAGTCAATTGACAAGGAGGAAAAATTATGGGTAAAATAATTGTCATGTTTGAAAATGAAGACAAAGAATTAAATATGTCTATATATGATTTTATTGATGAACAATATCGGAAAACAAATCCAATAATGGTTTGCCATGTAACTGAAGAAGAATATAGCAATATGAAAAAACAGATAAAATCAGGCTGTTTAAATGAGAGACTCCCAAGGATTATAGATGATCAAGAAAGAGGATATGATAAATTTCGCTATGTTGTAGCATATAACAGCATAGAAAACAATTTGTTAATTTCTGATTATGATAATCCAGAGAAAATAGGTAACTATACAATAGATATGGATGGTATCCATTATAATGAAAAAGGATATCAAGTTACCAATCATCCTGATGCACGCAGATTTGCATTTTTCAGGTTTAAAGTATATACAACAGAAAGCTATCATGATATTATTGCACATTATGAACCAATATCATTAATGAAAAATAACGCAATTCAACAAAAAACTTCAGAATTAATTGAATTAATAGGAAAAAGTTGTAAAACATGTAATACTGAATGTTGTGGTGGACTGAATGATGCAAGTAATTGCAAAAGATGGTCTCACATTATTTATTGACATTATTTTTAAACTGACTAATACTCAAACCAAACTAGAAAATAGAAAATTTTGTTTTCTTTTTTCTAGTTTGTTATTTAAATTTTATCATATTCCTTCATTATATTTTCAAATTTTAAATAATTTTTTTCTTACATCATTTTTTCATGTTTAAGCCACGATTATTTCAACAGTGTCTTAAACTATAGAAAACCAAACTTGTCCAATTCTTTATTTTTCAATATTTTATACTTAAACAATATGCAAAAAAATTTTTCAAAAAAATCATAAAAATTCCACATTTTTTCTCTGTTTTTTCTTATTACTTTAATTAAAAAAGTAGATAAGTAGTTACTCCCAAAATAAACGAAGGCCATGGTTCTTCTAGCCATCTCCATTTATTACATGGGAAGTTTATTGTTAAAGGACCATAAACTTTTTGATATTTATCTTTTAAATCTTTTGCTTCTCTACAATATTTTCTGTGTAAGCAAAGTGCTTTGTCATCTGTTGGATGCGTATCTAAATATAATGCAAGTTCATTTATTGCAAAATCATAACATCTTATTTGTTGTAACATTTCTTCTTTTTCACAGCAATCTATTGTTCTTCCTTGACTATTAGTAGTCATTTCAGGCATCATATTCATATTTGATGTCATATTAAAATTATTCATCATATTGTCTTCCATATTATCATTACAACTACAATTTCTATTTTCTTCTATTGACATTTGTTACAGCCCTCCTTTATAGTATTTGTTGCTGCTATATACTCTATTTCACGCATAGATTGACATGGAGTATATGGACTAACTAATTCTGGAAATATTGTTCCCATTTTTAATCCTACAGATGGTTTAAATGTTTTATCCATATATTGAATTGGTACATAACTTTGACCTAACATTGGATTTTCTGGGAATACATTATCTTCTTCATCAAATCCACATTCACAGCAATCCATGTATTCGTTTTGATTACAACTAAAGTTCGCAATAGCTACATTTGAGCATTTGTCTTCCATTATATCATTTTGTTCTTCACACGAATTGTTTTGATAATTATTATTCATACAATAACATTTTCTTCTTCTAAACATCTTGTTTCCTCCTTTATTTTCATTATATGATTTTTTTTGACATTTGCTACTAAAAAAAGAAATCTATTCTATCTAGATTTCCTTTTTTATCCCTTTCGACAAAGCAACAAAAGAAGAACTTTTTAATAAAGCTCTTCTTTTATACTTAAAAATTAAATTTTTACAACTCCACCAATTATTTTGCTTTCTACACTGTTATCTAACATTTTAGATCCGCTAGATAATACAACTGTATCTCCTTTTTCAAGTATTTCTTTATCTTGTAATTTTTTAAGTCCTACTTCTATTGTTTTATCAATAGTTTCTTGTTTTTCTACTAATACTGGTGTTACGTTCCAAGCTAAAGCTAATTGGTTAAATGTTCTTCTATTATCTGTTATAGCTAATATTGGGCATCCTGCTCCCATTCCAGCTAATCTTCTAGCTGAATTTCCTGAGTTTGTATAGCATACAATTGCATCTGCTTTTATATTTTTAGCTATTACACATGCTGAGTATGAAATATTTGATTCTAAATCATTTAATTCAATTTTTTCATTTTGATCAAATCTTTTCCAGTAATTTATTGTTGGTTCAACTCTATTTGCTATTTTAACCATTGTTTGAACACATTCTACTGGATAGTCACCTTGTGCACATTCTCCTGATAACATTATTGCACTTGTTCTATCATAAATAGCGTTTGCAACGTCACTTGCTTCTGCTCTTGTTGGTAATGGTTGATGTGTCATTGATTCTAACATTTGTGTAGCTGTTATAGCTGG
>CAKPGC010000028.1 GCA_934154445.1 uncultured Clostridia bacterium | reverse complement strand
GCCAAGAAGAAGCCGTAAATGCTGTTTCTCGTGCAATTAGAAGAAATCGTGCAGGACTTCAAAGTACCAAAAGGCCACCATCATTTATTTTTGTTGGACCTACAGGTGTTGGTAAAACTGAACTTGCAAAATCATTAGCATATGAAATGTTTGGCTCTGAAGATTCTATAATTAGAGTTGATATGTCTGAATACATGGAAAGCCACTCTACATCAAAATTAATAGGTGCACCTCCAGGTTATGTTGGCTATGATGATGCTGGTCAATTAACAGATAAAGTAAAAAGGAAACCTTATTCTATTATACTTTTTGATGAAATTGAAAAAGCACATCCAGATGTATTTAATATTTTACTTCAAGTTTTAGATGATGGAAAACTTACAGACTCTCAAGGAAATACAGTAAGTTTCTCAAATACTATAATTATTATGACATCAAATGCTGGTTCTAATTTAAATAATAATTCAATTGGTTTTGGAAAACAAACAGTTGACAAAGGAAAAATTGAAGATAGTTTAAAAGAAGTATTTAGACCAGAATTTTTAAACAGAGTAGATGAAGTTGTTGTATTTGACTCATTAACCCAAAATGAATTATTGCAAATTGTTGACTTAATGCTTAATGATACAATAAAAGCTCTAAAAGACAAAGATATTACAATGCATATCTCAAATGATGCAAAAAAATACTTACTAGAAAAAGGAACAAATATCAAATTTGGTGCAAGGCCTTTAAGAAGAGCTATACAAAGATACCTTGAAGATGAAATATCTGAACGTATTTTAAAAGGTGAAATTATTGACGGACAAAATGTTAATGTTAATTTTGTAGATAATGAACTAAAATTTGATATTAATTAATGGAGGAATTATGTTAAAACATGTACCAAATACCCTAACAATAATTAGATTTTTGCTTATTCCATTTATTGTAGCTTGTATATTTAATGGAAATTTTATTGCAGCATTTATTATATTTACAATATCAGGAATAACAGACATAGCAGATGGCTTTATAGCAAGAAAATTTAATCTTGTATCTAATTTTGGAAAATTAATGGATCCGCTTGCAGATAAATTAACCCAAATTTCTACTCTTGCCTCTCTTGCTATTATTCATATAATACCTATTTGGATTCTAATTATTGTTTTAATTAAAGAATTTATAATGATTGTAGGAGCATCATTTTTGTACGGAAAAGATGTTGTTGTTTATAGCAGATGGTATGGTAAACTTGCAACAGTATTGTTTTACCTTGCAATAGTTCTTTCTTTAGTGCTTAGACAATTTAATATTACAGGAGCATTTGAGCATATAGATTTAATTGCATATAGCTTAGCATTAGTAGCTACTGTATTTTCTCTTATAATGTATGTATGGTCTTTATATCATAAAGGGTTTATAGATAAAAAAGATTTAAAAAAAGATGTAACAATAGATAAAAAAAATTAATAAATAAAAATGAAGAAAAGGGACTTTTTTATAATGTCCCTTTTTAATTTTTTATTCAAAATTTTCTATAAGTTCGTTTAATGCCTCATCCCCATTAACTCTTATTCCCTGTTTTATACCTATATTATCTGTTTGTGGCAAATACGTAGTTGATATTTCTGTTTTTTCATATACTTCTTGTGTTCCATCCTCTAGAATTTTGTATATTGTTATAGTTCCATTATCATCTTTTAATAAATAATGTTTTCCACACTCCCCATCTAATTGTTTATATAAAGTTATTTGAGTTTCATCAAAGCTTTTTATTTCATAATCTTTATAATAATTTTGTAGATCTTCTTTTGTCTTATTTACTAACTCTTTAGGCACTTCTATATATTCATTTATTTCATCTTCACAGCCTTTATAATACTTTTTTAATGTTATTCTACAATTAGGTGATATTTTTTCTTCTTTTGCATTTGTTTTTACAGATGCTATACTTTGTAACTCTTCATATTCATCAGTACATTCATCTAAAATTTGTTCATCTGAAACTTTAGTTTGAACTTTCTCATTTACCTCTTTATTATCTTTTTTATTAACCATTATAGCAGTTAAAATAGCAGCTATTATAACTGCAATTGAAACTAAACCGTATTATTACTTTATTAAAATTATGCATATAAAACCTCCATTTAATACTTAAATTTATATTATTATTTACTAAATTTTGGTTTTTATTCTATTAGTGATGTTATATTAACATTTTTCCCATCTGTTTTTATAGCTATTTCACCTTTTTGGTCTGTTCTATAAATAGAAATATTATTCTGTTTTAAATTATTTATTGTAATATCTGATGGATGTCCAAATTTATTGTTCTTTCCCACACCAATTACTGCATATTGGGGTTTTACTGCATTTAAAAAATTCTGTGTAGATGATGTCTTTGAACCATGATGTGCCACCTTTAAAATGGTAGATTTTAATAATTTAAAATTATTGTATTTACTTAATATTTCATTTTCTGCTACCTCTTCTATATCTCCTGTAAACAACATAGAAAATTTATTATAAACTAATTTGACATATCTCACAATGTATTCGCGTCAAATTGCGATAAAAAATCAGCAGAGCACCCGCCCTGCTGATTTTGTCATTTTCGCATTGCCTATATATTATTTTCGTAGTAATCATCCAGATATGTGTAAAAATGATCTCTATCAATATGATACTCTTCCGGAACATCAAAAAGAAGTCTGTCCAGCATCTGATCCATAACCGCTTTTGCCTCATCATAACTCATATCTGCTGTCACTTATTTATCCAGATACATTTTTGAAATATAATCATAGATCGGATAATACACCGACTGTGGATTCTCTCTGCTGTCGTCGTGATAATCCTCATACTGTTCATTCATCAGTGACAATATCGTCAATGCATAATTATCATCCTGATTGTATGTATCCAACTGTTTCGCATAATACGTCATACTGTGATTCACGTAATCATTCAGCGTGTAATTATCCATACATTCCAATATAATCTGATGGGCATTGCTCTGAAACTGATACGCAATATCCTTCTCCTCATAATCAAACAGACTCACTGCGAACAACGAATTGAGTGCTTCCGCATTCG
>CAKPGC010000027.1 GCA_934154445.1 uncultured Clostridia bacterium | reverse complement strand
ATGCAATATATGCTGTTTATATCATAATAAGATAAATACTTAAAAAGATAAGCAGATTTATGGGAATTTATTCAATTTCCATAAATCTGTTTTTTTGTTTTTGTCTTTAAAGGTTTGTCTGATATAATATGGGAATAGGTAAAGAAAGAACTTTTTCAAACCGAAAAAGAATTTTTCTCGGATGAATTGAAAAAATTAATCACGATATAACCTATCAACTATAAATATATTCGCCATGTGGTAATAATTTTATAAACCCAATCCTATAGCATAAATTTAAAAAAATGCGGTCATAAATCTTTCTGTTTTCTTACTCTTTGTATTATTTGAATTGAATCTCGATAATCTGACACATAAGGGATTTGTCCAGATGTTTGAACATAGTATTAAGGATAAATCCATATCGCTTATCCAATGGTCGGTAGCCTGTAAGATATCCCTTGCGGATAACCGATAGAAAGTGATTACTCCATCCTTTTAATTCGTTCAAATCATTCACACTAAAATACACACCGATATTATCATCATAGTCTTTCAACCATGTCTTTAGCATATTTTTTAATCCCTTTTTGGTAGTTGCATCAAATACTAACATACCACCGGAAAAATGCTTTGCCATAGCATTGAACAGTGTCTTTACCTGTTCTGTTTTGAAATAATAGAATACGCCGGAAGCAAAGAAGACGATTCCATCCTCCGGGTGAAAATCAATCTGTTCAAACCAAGATAAATCATTGAGGTCGCAGGCAATATTTATCTCACGTTCCCGCTTTCCAAGGAGTTCTTCCCGGACGGCAATGGATTCCGGAAAATCCAGATTATAGGCTCTTGCCAGTCCGTTATCTATCTGTCGAAATTGTAGTATCGAGACCACAGCCAAGATTGACTACACAGGCATTGGGATGGGTTTCCAGATATTTCCTGCATGCCGCAGCCATATCATATTGTCTGGTGGCAGCCATAATTGCTCCCGGTTTTTCCATAAGCCCTTTTTTTTCATGAGACATTTCCACCTGTTCAAATATCTTCTGACAATCCATATCATGGAAATTCCCCGGATACAGATCCATTGCCCGTTTTCTTCCGTATAAGGGAATTAATAATGTTTCCTGTACAGTTCCCTTTTCAATGATTTTTTTACTCATAAGAGATATCCTCACCTTTTCCTTTTTTATTTTTGGGTCGATAATAATGAATCATTTTACAACTACCATCAATTTGTGGAAAATTTAATAATATATATATTAAATGTGCACAAATGATAGAGGGAAAGTGCTTCATAATTATCGATTAATTATTCTTTGTATGTGGCTTGCTATATCGGAAATCACAGAGCTTGGCTCCTTCTGCAATGGTTCCGGTTCTTACTAATTCCATGTTCATAATATCAGCAAGTACATAGTCCATCCGGCACAGGTATGCGGCTAACTCCGGGCAACCTTCATCCTGACAAAGCTTACAGATACCACATTCGTGATAATCGTAACCGAGGTCATATTCACCATTTCCCGGCAAAACATCAACAACCCAGTCATTTTCATATTTCCGTTTGTGACTGTCTGCGGACCATTGGAGTCTTGCAGGCATTTTTTTGGGGTCGAAGTAACTGTCTGCATCCCCCATTACCTTATGAAACAGTTTAGAGGCACATAGACCATCCCGGAATATTTCGTAATTTTCTTCGGCAGATTTCCCTGTGCTGCGATTTAGGGCTATAAAATAGCTTCCCATAATGTAGGAGCTTAACAGTTTGGAATTTCCGATATCTTTTGCCCGTTCCATGATCAGCTTATGTTCTTTTGCAATCTTTTTAGAAGTAGAGTTAGTAAATCCCCGTCTTTTCAATTCTCCTTTTACTGCACTATGATAAAAATGATAGATTAATTTTGAGCCAAATGTCTCTTTCATGTGTTGTCACCTCTTGTATGATTTTTAATTCCCAGCTCTGCCTCTAATCCATGAAGCAGAACATTCATTGCTTCTGTAAATGCTGTTTTCATTTCCTTTGTAATTCCGCTCTGGCAGGAATCATCGGCAATCATTTCACAAACCATGGAAAATTCCGATGAAGAAAGCATATATATGGTTTTACCGGATAATTTTTTGGAAGCAATCCCTCTCCGGTATAGTTCCTCGTAATAGTTGGTTGCAAATTCTGTGCATCGTTTTGTGTAAATAGTACGAAAATGATTCATATAGGTTCCGGAATCATTTTTAATCAGCATATGAAAAAGCTTCATATCCTTATCTAACAGTTCAAGGGTTTGCAGGGAGATTTCAGAATATAGAACCTGTATTAATTCTTCGTCCGACATAACGGAGAAGTCAACGTCCATCATGGACTTTGTAATGCTCATTAACTTCCTGCCACTTGCCTGAAATAGTTCTCCAAACATTTCCTCTTTTCCGGAGAAATGCTTATATATGGCTCCGGCAGTAATACCGGCTTTTGCTGCAATTTTTCGCATAGAGGCTTCCTGATAGCCTACTTCCAAAAAGATATCCATTGCACTTTTCAATATGAGTTCTCTGGTTTCCTTTGTTCTTTCTCGAATTGTGACCGCCTCCGTTACTGAAATTTTGTATAAAATAAAGTGTGTTTGTTGTTTGGTAAACACTGTTTACTTTATAGCATAACCAATATATAAAGTCAAGGAGAGGCTTAAAGTAGGAATTCTCCGCAAAAAGGACATGCACTTCAGTTTTTATTACGATTGATTTATACATAGACAAAAGGGAAGTGTTTTTAATGTTATTATAGAAACGAGAAATTGTTTATAAGGGGGATACATCAAGCCATCTCAGTTTGAACAAACTATTTATGATGATGGAATTGAACTTGGAGAAGAAAACTTACATGCAACTATCATTGGTATAGTTGTAGATTATTTAACAAGATTTTTGACTGGTGTTAAAATTGAAGAGGCATTTAAAATTAGTATTATTGGATATAAGGCAAGGACAACGTTATTAGATAAGGATACATTCAAGAATGACCAGAAGAAAAAAATTGATATATATTCACTTTTAAATCAAATAACAGGTATGGATGACGCGTCAATCATTGCTGCTTGTAAGGCTTGTACTTATGATGTTTGGCTCAGAAATCCTGCGGGTGCTATGTTGGCAAAAGGGGCAGAAGAAATAACACCAGACAATATCACTATTGAAAATGTTTTACTTGAATAAAGAAGAAAATATATGTAATATATAGTTGGAATAGCCGTTGATTATCTGAAAATTCCCGTTTTTTGAGACAGGATAAATCAGAATCTTTCTATGAAAAGGAGAACTTTATGAAGAGGATATTAGTGACAGGCGGAACAACTTTTGTAAGTAAATATGTGGCACAATATTTTGTAAATGCAGGTTATGAAGTATTTGTACTTAACAGAAATTCTAAGCCACAAGTTCCGGGCGTAAAACTCATTGAAGGTGATAGGCATAATTTAGGCGGTGTATTAAAGGATACATTCTTTGATGTTGTCGCTGATATAACGGCTTATAATGAGAATGATATAATTGATTTTGTTAAAGAATTGGGTTCTTTTGATCAGTATATCATGATTAGTTCAAGTGCTGTGTATCCGGAGTATGGTGTTCAGCCATTCATGGAAGAATCAGAGAAATCTGAAAATAAATTTTGGGGTGCATACGGAACCGATAAAATAGCGGCTGAAAAGGCATTACTTGAGAGAGTGAAAGATGCATATATATTAAGACCGCCTTATTTATATGGACCAATGAATAATGTGTATAGAGAGGCTTTTGT
>CAKPGC010000026.1 GCA_934154445.1 uncultured Clostridia bacterium | reverse complement strand
GAAAACGGAACGCTTTGCTATAAGAAAAATGGTGTAGTACAGAAAAATAGTGGTCTTATCGAATATGAAGGAGCTTATTATTTTGTATGCTATAGTGGAAAGATAAAAACATCTGGATATCAGACAATCACTGAAAGTAATGCTAACGGATTAGTAGAAGCAGGAATCTATTACTTTGGCGAAGACGGAAAGATGGTTGCATCGAAGGATGAGCAATCTGCAGATAACAAGTCTGTATCAGAAGAGAATACCGTCGATAAAGAGAGCAGTGTTGAAAAAGAAGAATCTACAGCTAAAGAAGAATCTACAGCTAAAGAAGAATCTACAGCTAAAGAAGAATCTACAGCTAAAGAAGAACCTATAGCTAAAGAAGAACCTATTATTGAGGAAAATGGTACACTCTATTATAAAGTTGATGGGGAAATCCAGAAAGACTGTGGCATAATAAAAATAGGAGAAGATTTTTATTATGTATGTTATGACGGAAGGATAAAGGCAGACGGCTATATAACTGTTACTGAAGAAAAATCAAATGGCATAATCGAGGTAGGAACCTATTACTTTGATGAGACAGGTAAGTTGAAAAATTTAGAAGAAACTTCTGATATAACAACGTCAATTGAAGAAAATGACGGTAAGTTATTTTATAAAGAAAATGGAGAAGTTCAAAGTAATAAAGGTCTTGTAAAGGTAGAGAACAATTTGTATTATGTCATGGAGGATGGAACTGTAGCAAGAGATACAGATGTTGAATTAGTAAAAGAAAAAGCAAATTCTATCGTACCAGAAGGAATATATCATTTTGATAAGGATGGAAAAATAATAATTCCAGATGATACAGTTCAATAAAATTAATTGAATCTACATGAATATTATGCGCCCCGTAAGGGGCGTAGCTGCATATTATCAAAACCTCCACGTGGTTTGCGGCGGGCAACAAAGAAGGCTGTTGGCTAATTTGATAAATTTAGACTATATAAATTATATTCTGCAAGAAAGGAAATATTTGTAGATATAGGAGCAAAAATGATGGAAAGCAGGAAGAAGCGATTAATTTTAAATACGTGTTCTTCACTTATTTTTCAAGTGATAACAATAGTTTGCGGTTTTATTTTACCGCGTCTTATTTTAGAAGCGTTTGGTTCAGCAGTGAATGGATTGGTCAATTCGATTACACAATTTTTAGCAATTATTTCATTTTTAGAATTGGGAGTAGGGGCTGTGATTCAATCATCTTTGTATAAGCCACTTTCTAAAAAAGATGATGTTCAAATTAGTAAAGTTGTTGTATCAGGACAAAAGTTTTTTTCGAGACTGGCAAAGATTTTATTAATTTATGTAATTTTATTGATGGGGATTTACCCATTAGTTGTACATCAAAATTTTGGATTTATATATACATCTACTATGATTGCGGTTATAAGTATTAGTTCCTTTGCACAATATTATTTTGGAATTATAAATAGACTTTTGCTTACTGCAGATCAAAGAGGATATATATCTTATACTGCGCAATCGATAACATTAATTGCTAACACAATAGCATGTTTTGTATTAATAAAAATAGGAGCAGGAATACATATTGTAAAGTTATCGACTTCGTTGATATATGCACTGAGACCATTAATTATATCTATTTATGTTAAAAAAAACTACAAATTAGATTGGAAAATACAATATGAAGGAGAACCAATAAAGCAGAAATGGAATGGGGTGGCTCAGCATATTTCAGCAGTTGTTTTGGATGGAACAGATAATATTGTATTGACAATATTTTCTAATTTAAAAGATGTTTCAGTATATTCAGTGTATAATATCGTAACAGCCGGGGTAAAACAATTGATGCTGTCTATGACAAATGGTATTCAAGCGTTGATAGGAGAGTTATGGGCAAAACAGGAAATTAATAAGTTAAGAGAATTTTTTGGTTGGGTAGAATGGAGCATACATACATGTACGGTATTTGTGTTCGGAATAACATCCATAATGATTATTCCTTTTGTAGAGATATATACAAAAGGAATATCGGATGTAAATTATATTCAGCCAGTATTTGCAATGTTAATTGTCATAGCTAATGCAGGACATTGTTTAAGACTGCCATATAACGTAATGATCCTTGCTGGCGGACATTACAAACAGACACAAATGAATTATGTTATTACGGCAACTATTAATGTAATAATATCTGTTCTATCAGTCAAAATTTGGGGATTAATTGGTGTTGCAATAGGGACAGTAATAGCGATGTTTTATCAAACTATTTGGATGGCGTGGTATGATTCGCGAAATTTAATTTGTTGGCCGTTTATAAAATTTTTAAAACAAATATTAGTTGATGTAATAATAATTCTAATATTGTATTCATGTATAAAAATACCTATATTAAAAAAATGGTTAGAGATAAAAAAATTGTCGTATTATTTTTGGGTAATACAAGCAATAAAAGTTACAGTGATAGCTGCTTTAATCTGTATAGTTGTTAATACTATTTTTTATTTTTCGTATATGAAATATATTGGAAAATATTGGATTGGTAATATGTTGAGGAATGGTAAAGGAGAATGATGATTACAGGTAAACAAGAATTATGGTTAATATATGAAAGTTCACAATATTGCAAATGCTGTAGTGATTTAAAACATAATAGAAGAAAATATAGCCATTGCAAGGCGTTCAAAAAATCATGGATGCTTAGGATGGAAGGAAAAGAAATATAAATTTTATTTAGAGTAAGCATACATTGAGAGTTTACATTTTTGCGAGCCAATAACTATATTGAAAAGGGTAAATAATATGGAGAGTTTAGTAGAAAAAGACAAAAAAAGATATAGGGATTTAAAAGAAATGCCTAAGTTTCAGATATTCATGAGAAAAGGACAAGAAGCAAAAAATTTAATAGTAAAATTTTTGTATAAATGTTTATATGCTTATTATAGAAATAAATCATTTATTGAAATTCCGATGGATATAAATATCGGGGGGGGGCTATATATAGGGCATCCATATTGTATAACGATAAATCCCCAAGTTAGTATAGGAAAAAATTGTAATATTCATAAAGGTGTAACAATCGGACAAGAGAATAGAGGTTCTAGAAAAGGAGTGCCAGTAGTTGGAAATGAAGTATGGATTGGCATAAATGCAACACTGGTAGGAGCTATTCATATAGGAAATGATGTATTAATTGCTCCAAATTCATATGTGAATTGTGATGTGCCTGATCATTCAATAGTTTTAGGGAATCCATGTATTATAAAGCGAAAGAAAAATGCAACAGAAGGGTATATTAATAATAAAATTGAATAATAATAGTTAATCCTAGATTATTCACGGCACAGCCGTGAAACTGGCTGAAAGCCACATTGTTACAGTATTTTAACTGAATATTGCTTTTCACTTATCAAGTGAATGAAAAAGAGCTACCATTTAAAGAGTATTATGGTGAAGAATATGTATATACGCAAACAGCTCAATATGGGATTTTGCCACATTACTCGTTGCTCCCTAATGGAATCAAAATCTCTATAGAGTATGCGTATAAGAAGAATAAAATTAAAGCTGTGGCTTGTACATCGACTTTAGCACAAGGCGTAAATATTCCAATAAAATATCTTTTGATTACAGGAACTAATTTTTCGGCAACCAAGATGTCAGTAAGAAATTTTCAAAATCTTATCGGAAGAACAGGAAGGTCTGGTGTTTATACAGAGGGGAATATCATTATAACAGAAAGCAAGCTTTATGATGATCGCAGAGGAAGAGGATATTACAAATGGAAAGAAACGAAAGGCTTATTTGATGGAGATGCTGTAGAAGCATGTGGGAGTTCAATATTAAATATTGTTAGGGACTATGCGGTGACTTACGAAGTGAAGATACCAGGTTCTGAGATTGTCAATTATATTTGTCAGAATATAACTGATAATAAATGGACAAATAAACTTTTGGATAAGATTTTGGATGAGATAAATGAAACAGATAAGATAAAATACTATAGGCAACAAATTTTTGAACAATTGTGTAGTTATAGAGATTCTATAAATTCAATAGAGAATGAGATGATTTATTTTTTATCATATTATCCATTGACACAAACAGTGAATCTTTTGCATGAGATTTCAAATAAATTGATAGAGAATACGCTGGCGTTTTACTTAGCAAGCAAAGAAGAAAAGATACTGTTAAGAAAACTTTTTGATGCTATTGAGTCAAAAATAGAGGGACAAATAGGAGGTATTCAAAAGTATGTGGGGACCATGATTTCTATGGCGGATGCCGATAATATTATCAGATGGATTGAAGATAATAGCATTAATACAGATATACGAACTACTAAAGAGTTATTGGATTTAATAGAAAATCTTTTTGCAGAAATGTACCCTTCCTTGAATTTGAAAAATGGATTTGCCTTGTCATGGATTCTGGGAAATTCATATGAAAAGATGAGCAAGGAATATGAAATAAAAATCTATGATATTGAGAAGCTGTGCCAGTATAATGTGTCTTATCAAATGAGTTTCTTAGTGGGAAATATAATAGATTTAGTTGATGCTGAATGCGTGAATATAGCTGCACTTAAATTATTACAACAAGCATTACGGTATGGTGTTAATACAAAGACTGCAAAGAATATACAAAAAAGAAAATAAAGGCAGGATAAGTTATGAAAATGAAGTGTGTAGAAGTATATGAGGGATTATACCATCAGGAGCCGTTTGATGTGGCATTTTGCCCTTATCGAATAAGC
>CAKPGC010000025.1 GCA_934154445.1 uncultured Clostridia bacterium | reverse complement strand
TGATGACAAAGCATCCGAGGAGGAATATGGAAATTAGAGGATAATAAAGAGTTATCTGTTGAATTAGGAGAAGATATGGATAAATTATTTCTTTCAAGGATTAATAAATATTTAAAAAGAGATAGAAAAACATTAAATGCTGAAACTATATGTACTTATTATCGTGAGAATAACTATTTAGAAATATCATTTGATAATGGACAGTGTTCATATGACAAACAAGGTTTTTGCACCATGTGTGATTATGGAATTGCTACGCAAAAGCATGATGTTTCTGTTTTTATTAAAGAAATGCTTAGAATTTACAATATGTATGAAGGAATAGAGTCGTTAATGTTATGTACCAATGGTAGTTTTTTAGATGATAGGCAAATGCCTTTAGATTTTCAAAAAAGCATCATGGAAGCGATAAATAATTTGCCTTGTAAAAATATTTACATAGAAACTCACTATAGTACAATAACAGATTCAAAACTAGAATTATTGAGAGAAATATTTTATAACAAAACCATAAAAATTGAACTTGGGCTTGAAACTGTAAATGAATATTATCAGGAATATATATTAAACAAAAAAGTATCGATTAAACATTTTGCAGATGTAATAAAAAAAATACAAACTTACGGTTATACACCTATTGTTAATCTTTTAGTGGGATTACCTTTCTTAAATGAAAATGAACAAGTGACAGACATCCTCAATTCAATAAATTGGTGTATTGAACACAATACTGAAATGGTTTTATTCCCTATAAACATAAAACCACATACATTAATACATTATTTATATGAAAACGGAATGTATTCACCAATTTCTCAATGGGAAATTATATATGTTTTATCATCTGTCGATGAAAAATATCTATCTAAAATCGATATTGCTTATTGGGGAAATCGTGATGAATCATATAATGACGAGGTGGTAACATTCCCGAAAACATGCAGTCAATGTCAATCTCTTATATACAATTTCTATCTAAAATATATATGTGCAAGTACTTCCACAGATAGGAAAAAATTAATTAACGATTTATTAAAGGATAAACAATGTAATTGTTACGATGTTTTTCAACACAAATTGACTATAAATGATTTAAACATAGAAAAACGTATAGAACAGGCATTTACTCGTTTGTCTGCCGAGTTTAAGGAAAGGATTTAAGATGTCTTCAATAAATAATCATACTCAACAATCTTTATACTGGATTGGAATTAGAGAAACCGAAATTTTACAAACTAATAATCTTTTTAAGGGTTCTATTACAATCTTTGGAAGTAATAATGATTTAAATTATGCATTTGATGCTACAAATTCTTGGCGTTATGACTATAACCGTGATAACGAAGCATTTACGAAATTCGTTAATGAATCGGCTGAAAAAATTCTTCAAAAAGATTCATCTGCCAAGTTTATGTTCTATTTACCAGAAGAAATGTGTGAATATAATTGTTCGGTTCAGCAAAACACTATTTGTCAAAATGCACCTGATTTACTTAAGTTATTAGGTAATAAAATTTATTGTAAACTATGGTTTGCAAATAGTATTAATGAATTACCATATATAACCATGACTGGTAAGGAACTTCTAAAATCAAATTTACAATTGTATTTTAAAGATTATGATGAATTTGTCATACAATCCGCGTACTCATGTGGAGGGTTTGGCACAAAACTTTTTGATAAAAACGACAAGGAACTCAATGAAAATTTATTATATATGATAACACCTTATATTAAAAACAATGTTTCACTTAATACTCATGTTATTATATTTAGTGATGACATACTTATATTGCCGTCCTCAGTACAAATAATATCTATAACAAATAACATGTTTTTGTATAAAGGGGCTGACTTCATCTCATATGAACGCTTATCAATAAAAACACAAGAGGAAGCCAAAAATATAGTTGAACTCATAGCGAAAAAATTACAATATTGTGGATACAGAGGTGTTTGTGGAATAGATTTACTATATGATATAAACACAGATAAAGTATATTTTTCGGAAATAAATGCAAGATTTCAATCTTCGACATTTATTCTTAATAAAGTTTTATCTGAGCATGGGTTATCTTTACAGGAAATGCAATTAGATGCTTTTAATAACAATAATTGCAAATATAAAGATAAACTTCCTAAACATGTACCATATAGTTTTTATACATATCAGTATTCTGCTATGTTGGATAAACAATTAAGATATTTTCATAAAACATTAAAGAATAGTAATTTGGAATATTATGACGATAAGTTAAACTGGAATTATAAAATAGATGATTATACTTATTTGTTTAAAGTCGTTTTTGATAGAAGTATATTATCTTGGGAGCCTGATAATATATCTCGAATTATAGAAAATATATCTATAAATTGGATTGATTTTAACGAACTTAATAATCCAAATGATTATTTTATTAATTTAAAAATAGCATTAACAAATCAGGGAATATATTTTTCAGAGGAAGTAATAACGTATATTGAAAAGGATGAAAAGGTTAATTGTAAGGAATTTGATGCTGTAGATATGCGATTAATCAATAATCTATATATAAATGTTCCATTTCAAGTCAGATTGTCAGAAATCAGTCCATTTTCGGTGAAAATGTTTTCTGATAATACATATGGATTATGTTATTACGACACTCCAATGAAATTTAATAATACTTTATTAGAAGTAACAATTCGCACCATAGATACTTTAGCATCCAAACGAACTAAAAATGGATTTGTATTTGAAGATATTGCATATTTAGGCATTGACAGGTTAAGAATTTTTCATAAACAAGGTTGCTACTTTAAACAAATTGGTCAAGGTTGTCGTTTTTGCGATATAGATAATGTACAGTCATTATTATCATTGCAAGATATAAAAGAAGTGTTAGACTCTTATAAAAATACTCCGCAAATTAATCATTTTTTAATTGGTGGAGGTTCTGAGTCTCCAGAATCGGATTTCTCAAATGTAATAGAAATAAGCAATTATATAAAAAATACATTTGATAAACCTATATATCTAATGTCCTTACCTCCAAAATCTTTTAAGATTTTACAAAAATTAAAATCATCAGGTATTACTGAGGTGGCATTTAACATAGAAATATACAATAGAATGTTAGCAAAAAAATATATGCCTGGAAAAAGCACAATTACTATTGAACAATATCTATCAGCACTCAAATATGCAGTTAAATTATGGGGGAACAAAGGAGCGGTTAGAAGTATATTTATTGTCGGTTTAGAGCCAAAGGAATCTCTATTAGAAGGGATAAATGAAATATGTAAATTAGGTGTATCACCTATCTTATCTATATTCAAACCCATTCCAAATACCGAATTAGAATATTTGGTTCCTTTTAAAACGGAAGAAGTTAAATATATATATGATGAGACCATTAACATTTGTGATAAATACGGAGTTGAACTAGGTCCACAGTGCCATTATTGTGAAGATAACGTGTTAAAAGTTTCATTTTTGTAAATCTATAAGGTATAATAATAAAATATTATTATACCTTATATTTTTATATATAAATATATAAGAATGAAAAAATCAAACTAGACATTATAAAACTACAACCAATCCATATAATATATGTACAAATTTTATAATATACAATATGTTTATATATATCATAAATACAATCCCACATCAAAAATGCATCTGACTCATCTGCGGTTACATGATTACATAGATTCGTCTCATATTGTTTGCTATATTTTTTCATCAGAAAAAACTGTCGAAAAATAGGTAAATCATCAAAATCAGCTCTTATAGTGGGAATAGTTATAGTGATTGTATGACTTCCTAAATTGAATTCAATTTTTGCGTTTGTTAGTACCTGTACATAATTCCCAGAATCTAAAAGCTTTCTCCTGTATCTGCGTTTTATAAAAGACCATCTTGTCCATTTTTCATCCTTTAATAAGTCGTTTTGTAATACACACACATTATCTGAAAAACGCATATAACAATCATTACAATAAAGAGATGCCACCGCAACTATTGCAGAACCAAAGGTAGCAAAAATCGAACCTAATGCAATAGTGTTTTGCAAGGCTTTTACTGTTATACAAATTTCAAAAATTCTATGTGTAATAATAATTGAGATGCAAAAAACAATAATTCTAAATAAATTTATAAATATTTTGTATGTATCAATTAAATAAGTGTATTTTCTTTTTTCACCTTTGATGTTTCCTAATATAACATTATAAAAATTATTCATTTTTAATTCTCCGTTATCGCAAATTTAGCCTTTTTATAGTATTGTAACTTGAAATTTTTTTGATGCTCTATATTGCTAAACCAAATTTCATCAGCAGAAAAATTGGTACCATTTTCTATATATTCATTTTTCATTTTCTCAACTGATTCAAGTAGAGGAATTAATATATTTGATATATATTCATTTTTTACTGCGTCAAATGAGTTTATATAATTCCAGTATGCAGAATAAAGCTCTTGATTTTCATTAATAAGTTTTATAACAACCAAAATGAAACAACATAACTTAAATAATTCTCCTGTAATATTCAAGGTTACAATAAATGGAGAGTTTTGCTTTAATACAAGTTGAACATCATCTGAATCACTACACAAATCTTGTTTAATAGAAAAAATTTTTTCTATAAATCGTGATAGAGGAGATATTTCATTCGGTTCAATATTTGTTTTGATTGAAAAAGACACATTTGGTGTATCTTGTTTTGAAAAAAGTATTGTTTTTATTTCTCCAATATGTCTGGAATAATTATGAAGCTCCTGTTGATTTAATGCCTCTTGTGGTATTAGCCTCTGTATTGAAACGTAAAGCGAATTTAATTCCTTATATGTAAATTCGTTATTTCTTGCTGCTAATTTACAAAAATATTTAAGCATACGAATATCTCTTGAAATGACACAATATTGCATTCCAAGTTTAAGGTGATTATATGCCTGTTCTTTGTCGCCTAAGCCCAAATATATATTAGCTAAGGGGAAATGAGCTTCCTTCATTTTGTAATATTCACACAATAATGGTATACCATTGGAAATATATTCCTGTTTATCAATAGAAGTATCTTCTCCAGTTGATATTCTTACATCATCGTCTGTATTTTTTATATATTCTATTCCACCTAAAACGTATGGCATTTGAGTAAAGGATAAAATCACATTATTCATATGAATATTTTTAAATTCAATAAATTCCATATTTAAGTAACTTAAATTCATTGACTGAAAAGTGCAGTTTTCAAAAAAGGCATCTTCTAAAGTAGAATGTTCAATAGCTGAATTAGTCAATAATACATTTTGAAATAATGCACCAGTTAAGGTACAGTATTGAAACGGACTATTGATGATTTTTGTATTATAAAATGTACTATTATTAAATGATTCATTTAATAAAGGTGTGTTAAGGAACTCACAGTTTTCAAAATTACAAAATTCAAAATCAGCTCTATTC
Organism: uncultured Clostridia bacterium; assembly: GCA_934154445.1. Lineage (GTDB taxonomy): Bacteria > Bacillota > Clostridia > TANB77 > CAG-508 > CAG-269. Next base: position 273 of record CAKPGC010000025.1, on the reverse strand, counting down.
ATACTACACTGTTCAAGTGTACAATTCCAAAAAGATGAACCTGTCACCGCGGCATCATCAAATATAGCATTTTTCAGAAAACAATTATTTAAATGTGCACGTTTAATGCTTCGTGCGGTATAATCTCCGGAATAAGTGGCACCATGTGCCGCAGTAAATATCTCATTATCGTTGGTCATATTACAACCATAGTTTTCCAATTGTTTAATTATTCCATCTAGCGTTAATGACATAATATCTTCTCCTAATTCAACAGATAACTCTTTATTATCC
>CAKPGC010000024.1 GCA_934154445.1 uncultured Clostridia bacterium | reverse complement strand
AACAATATCATTTTTGTGCTCTCTTTTCAATATTTTATTTTCAATGTATTTGTGACATATCTATTTTAAACCTATATATAAAAAATAAGAATGCATAAATTGCATTCTTATTAAGCCAAGTTAAACATTAGTTTTTTTTTACTATTTTTCATACTTCTATAATATTCAGCTATCAATTCATCTAATTCAATACTTAATTTATAAGTAATAGCATAGTCCTCTCCTTCTTCTATACTCTTATTTAATTTATCTCTTAATTTACAAATTTCTTCATTTAACATATTCTTCTCTCCTTTTCTTCTTTTTCTCTTTAGTATATTTATAAATTAACACATAAATTTCTCCAAGTCAAGTATTTTCAACGGTTTTTAACAACTTTCGTATGACTGTTTTTTTCTTTTTTCGACACAAAAAATCAAAATAAAACGGCATAAAATTTTTTTCTATTTTTATGCCGTAAATAAAACAATATTTTTAACTAACTTTTTACAACAGATAATATCATATTTTTTTCATTAAAAACATCTTTTAACACTTGATTTAAATATTCTACATTTATTGTGTTTATTTCCTCTAAATAGTCAAAGCTATTTATCCCTTTAAAATAATCTGATAAAAACATTCTAGAAATATCTGTTATATCATTATATTCTTTTACATATTCACCATATATCATTTTTCTGGTTCTTTCAAAATCCTGTTTGTTAATCCCTGTTGTATCAATACTTTTTTTAACTTGTTCTTTAAACATATTATATAATTCTTCTGGATTATTTGATTGTCCTGTAATTAAAATATGTGCATAGTTACTATCAAAATCATACTCTATACTTGGTGCAGAATAACAATTTCCAATATCATATAATTTTTTATATAATTCTGAACTTGCTCCAATTAGTATATTTAACAATATTTCAATTGAAATATGTTTTTTCACTTTTTCTTTTTGTTCAGCCGGAACATCTTTTATTCCAATAGCATATAATGGCTTACTAACTTCCATATTTTGCTTAAACTTTTCTTTCACAATTTCTTTAGGTTCATCTTCGTATATTCTCTTTATTTCACCATTTGATTTATTATTTACCAATCTCTTTTTTATTTCTTTCAATAAATTTTCAGGTTCGAAATCACCTGCAACAACCATAGCCATATTTGATGGATTATAAAATGTTTTATAACATTTGTATAATATATCTTTATCAATATGACTTATTGTTTCCACTGTTCCAGTAATATCAAGTTTTACAGGATTTTTATGATACATGCATTCAAGTGCATTTAAATAGACTTTCCATTCTGGATAATCATCATACATCATAATTTCTTGTCCTATAATTCCTTTTTCCTTTTCAACATTCTCATCTGTAAAGTATGGATGTTGAACATAATCCATAAACTCATCTAATGCCTCATAAAAATTGTCTGTACATTCATATAAATAAGCAGTATGATTATTTGTAGTATATGCATTTGCATTAACTCCCAAAGCCGTTAATACATCTAAACTATTTTTTCCATTTTCTTGTTCAAACATTTTATGTTCTAAAAAATGTGCAACACCCTTGGGTACTTCTGTTACTTCTGTTTCTCCTGGTACTATAAATGTACTATCATTCGAACCATAATTTGTACCCCAAATAATATACTTTTTTTGAATTCCTTTTTTAGGAATTATCATAACAGTTAGTCCATTTTCAAGTTTTTCTATATATAATTTTTCTTTAACCCTAGAATTTTCTATTATTTGCATATTCTTTCCTTTCCATAAATAAAATTTGGATTTGTATCCATTATTTTTAATTTTTTAAAAAGTACACTGTATCAACACTAATTTTATTTGCAATATCAATAACATTTTTCTTATTAACTTTTGCAATTCTATTCATATATTCATCTAAATTTAATTTATTCTTTGATAATTCCTGACCGAAAAAATAAATTATTTCTGTATCCTGTTCATCATCTATTGATTTTATTGCTGCAATAATTCCCTGTTTTATATTTTCGACTTCTTCTTCTGAAAAATCTCCTTTTTTTAAATCTTCAATTTGTTGTTTTATAATTTCTATAGCTTTATCATAATTTCCAATTTCTATTCCACAATTTATAAATATATTGTTTTTAAATCTATAATAACTAGAACTTGCTGTATATGCTAAACTTGCTTTTTCTCTTACATTTTGAAACAACTTTGAATTAGCACTTCCTCCTAGTAATCCATTGTATATCATAGTATCGTATCTTAAATTTTCATCATCAAAATCTAGATCTAATCCTATTATAAGTTTTCCTTGACTTACTTCCATTGATTCTTGTACATTTTTTTCCTTATCAGCCTTTTTCGCTTTTATTTCTGGCATAATAAATTCTGGTTTTCTCTCTTTTAGCTTATTTATATTCTTATTGTTTTTTATTATTTCTTCAGTTTTATTGTTCAGTATTCCAGAAACAAAAATATCAATTTTACATTTATTTATTAATTCAATATAATATTCATATAAATTTTTTTCATTAATATCATTTAGTTCTTCTACATATCCATATTTGTATAAGCCAAAAGGCTCATCTTTATACATTTCTTCAATACATCTATCTAATGCATACCTAGCTTTATTATCTATTTTTCCTTCTATTATCTGTTTTAAATTTTCTTTTTCTTGTTTTACATAATCGCTTTTAAAGCAACCATTTTCCAAGTATGGATTAAATACTAACTCAAAAATACTTTCAAGCGATTTTTCCAACATTTTCTCATCATTTTGTGGCAAAAATTCATCATTTACTGATTCTATATAAAATTTTAGAACTTGGTTATCTCCTGTTTTGTCCAATCCACAATCCAAACTTGCACCATACATTTCTTCTAATTCTTTGTTTATTTTCTCTTGTGTATTCAAGTTTGCCGTACCTCTTCTCAATACTGCTGGTATTAATGCATTTTTTGTCACGCTTTCCTTATCTAATTTTGTTGTTAACATTACGGCAATTAGATTTGTCTTAAATTTATCATTTTGTATTGTGTGAAGTTTAATTCCATTTTTTATATCAATTTGATTATATTTCAAAAGAATCATCTCCTTTTCAATTATATTTAATAATATTTATATTTTATCCTAAAATTTGGTTATCATACTCGTTCCTTTATATTAAATCAAAAAAGATGGATGTCCAAGAATAATTCACTCCTTCCTAAACTTCCACCTTTTTCTATGTAATTAAAATTTTCTTTTTCTTGCTGCCTCTGATTTTTTCTTTCTTTTTACACTTGGTTTTTCATAATGTTCTCTCTTACGAACTTCTTGTAAAACTCCATTACGTGCACATTGTCTTTTAAACCTTTTTAAGGCGTCTTCTATATTTCCATTATTAACTTTAATTTCTGACATTTATATTCCCCTCCTTCCGGTCATACGAAACTGTATGTGGGATAACCCTTTTTTAACGATATTCATTATACATTAAAGATTTGGACTTGTCAATAGCTAATTAACTTATTTGTATTTTTTTATGGATTTTTTGTAATAAAAATGAAAGCAACTTATATTGCTTTCGTTTTTCATTTATATTTCTTTATATCTATTATATTTTACTAAACAAAATACTCCAATTATTAATAAAATGCTTCCTCCTACTACTAATATATCTCCAAATAATCCTGTTTTAGGTAATACTCCTTTATATGTTGTTTGATTTGATAATACCGTATTTTTTTCAACTACATTATTAATTGGTTCAGTATTATTTTTTGAAATTGAGCTATTGTTATTTGTGTCTGTATTTGTGTTTGTATTTGTGTCTGTATTTGTGTCATTATCTGGTTGTTGTTCTTGTTTCTTTTCAGTAACTTCTATTGTAGCAACACCATTAGCAATTTCATATTCTGTATTTATGTCAGATACCTGTAAGTTTGTTAATTCAATTTTTGTATCTCCTAATTTAACATCACTTTTTGCTACTAAAGATATTGTAAATATAGCTTCGTCAGACTTTACAGGATCCCCTTTTAAAGTTACGAATTTTCCATTTTCTGCATTATATTCTGGTTTATCCCAATTATTAAGTGCTGCTAAAGTTACGTTTTCAAATTTTGTATTATCATAACTTAAATTTCCAGATAATCCCAAAATTCCATCTTCTATTCCTGTTATATTTGTTACTTTTACTGTTACTACAACTTTATCTCCTGCTAAAATTTGCTTTTTATCAGCTGATAATTCTATTTTTGCATTGTCCGCCGCATTACTTATATTTATATTAACCAGTACAATTAATGTACTTACAATCCATGCTATTATTATCAATTTTTTTGTATTTTTCATCTTTTTTCTCCTTTTGTATTATTATACATTTATAATAACATAAATATATTTTTTTAGCAATAAATTTTATAATTTTTTTATATAGTAATTTTTCCAACTAAGTACATTTTTAATTTTGCTAAGTCACTTAAACTTGTTTTTCCATCTCCGTTTACATCTCCCGCTAGTGTACTTGCAGTACTTAATGTTCTTTTTCCTACTATTGATAATTTTAAGTTTGCTAAATCTGTTAGTCCTATTTTTCCGTCACCGTTTAAATCTCCTGTTACTACTAATGTATATGTTGTATCTCCTATTTGTAAATCCATTCCTGTTTCTACTAATGCATTTTCATCTGTTATTTCTTGCTCTCCTTTTGTTATTTTTATTGGAGCATTTGTTTCTATTTTTTCTTTTAGTTGTGATATTGTTGTGTTTTGAGATATTCTTGTTAAGTAATTTTCTTCTTCTTTTGTTATTTCTATATAATCTTTTATTTCTAATTTATATATTTTATCTACGTTTATTTCATTATATGTTGCTATATTTCCTAATGCATCTCTTACTTTTATTATTATCCCCTTTGTGTTTTCTGTATATGTTTTTTTATTTTCTGATTGCCATGTTTGTCCATTGTCAAAACTATATGCTTTTTTTGATAAACCAGATTGATTGTCTTCTGCATTTATGGTTAGTGTTATTTCATTTTTTTTCCAATTTTCGTTTCCTGTTACACTTATTATTGTTGGATATTGATCATCTACTGTATACTTTATATTATTGGCTATTGCATATTCTTTAGAATATGACTTACTTGTACAATATATTGTTATATGATAACAATAAAGAAATGCATAACTTCCTATACTTGTTACTCCTTCTGGGATTGTTATACTTGTTAAACTACTGCATCCATAAAATGCACCTTTTCTTATACTTGTTACTCCTTCTGGAATTATATACTTAGTTTCCTTTTTTCCTGCTGGATACTGTATTAATTCTGTTTTATCTTTTGTATACAATACTCCTTCTTCACTCACAAAGTTTTGATTATTTCCTGATACATTTATACTTGTTAAACTACTGCATCCATCAAATACAGAATATCCTATACTTGTTACTCCTTCTGGAATTGTTATACTTGTTAAACTACTGCATCCATAAAATGCAGAATTTCCTATACTTGTTACTCCTTCTGGAATTATATACTTAGTTTCCTTTTTTCCTGCTGGATACTGTATTAATTCTGTTTTATCTTTTGTATACAATACTCCTTCTTCACTCACAAAGTTTTGATTATTTCCTGATACATTTATACTTGTTAAACTACTGCATCCATCAAATACAGAATATCCTATACTTGTTACTCCTTCTGGAATTGTTATACTTGTTAAACTACTGCATCCATAAAATGCAGAATTTCCTATACTTGTTACTC
>CAKPGC010000023.1 GCA_934154445.1 uncultured Clostridia bacterium | reverse complement strand
CACTCAATAGATGGAAACTTATTAAAACTAGATATACTAGGACACGACGATCCGACGGTAATTCGTATGTTGCAAGACTTAACAGGAATTGCACCAACAGACATACCACTAGATGACAAAGAAACAATGTCAATATTCAACTCAACAGAAGCCTTAGGTGTAACTCCAGAGCAAATTCACTCACAAGTAGGAACATTTGGAATACCTGAATATGGAACAAAATTTGCCAGAGGCATGCTTTTGGACACAAAACCAACAACATTTGATGAATTAATACGTTTATCAGGTTTATCACATGGTACAGACGTATGGTTAGGAAATGCCCAAACATTAATTGAACAAGGGGTAGTAACACTTCAAGAAGCAATATGTTGTCGTGACGATATTATGATTTACCTAATCAAAAAAGGATTACCACCAGACAAATCTTTCAAAATAATGGAAGCAGTACGTAAAGGAAAAGTAGCAAAAGGAAAAGAACCAAAATGGAAAGATGAATACATTCCATTAATGAAAGAACATGACGTACCAGACTGGTATATAAAATCATGTGAAAAAATAAAATACATGTTCCCAAAAGCACATGCCGCAGCTTATGTTACAAATGCGTTCAGAATTGCATGGTTTAAAGTACATATACCACTAGCATATTATGCTGCATATTACTCAATAAGAGCAAAAGCATTTGATGCAAGTTATATGATATTTGGAAAAGAAAAAGTTAAAAACAAAATGAAAGAAATTGAAATGAAAAACCAAAAGAAAGAAGCAACAAAGGCAGAGTTAGATATGTATGATGACCTAGAAATAGTACTAGAAATGTATGAAAGAGGATTTGAATTCCTACCAGTAGACTTATACGAATCAGAAGCAACAAAGTTCAAAGTACAAGATAACAAATTAAGACCGCCTTTAAACAGTATTCCAGGTTTTGGTAGTGTTGCTGCACAGGGTATTGTAGATGCTAGAAAAGATGGAAAATTCATGTCAATTGATGATTTAAAAATAAGAGCAAAAATAGGTAGCTCAGGTGCAGATTTACTTAAAGAATTTGGCTGCTTAGATGGTATGAGCCAAAGTAATCAATTGAGTTTATTTGGATAATTCTTTTCTAACTGAGATAGCAACTTAAAAATGGAGTGAAAAACAAAATGGAAAAATATTTTGAAAGATTAAAAGAACCAATAAAAGAATATTTTGATATATTATCACCAGAAAAACCAGAATTTATAGAAGAATATATCCAGACACCGGAAATGCAAAAGCAAGCAGGAATAAGTGTATCTTGTGGTACATATTATTCAAAACTATTTCCAGAAATTACACTATGGTACTCAAGTTTAGACCATAGTGTTGCTGTTGCATTGATTATATGGAACTTTACAAAAGATAAAAAACAGACTCTTTCTGGATTATTCCATGATATTGCAACACCTGTATTTAAACATTGTATAGACTTTATGAATGGAGACTATGAAAAACAAGAATCAACAGAAGAATTAACAACAAAAATTATTAGCAAATCCAAAGAAATAATGAATCTATTAAATAGAGATGGTATAAAAATTGAAGAAATAAACGACTATCATAGATATCCAATTGCAGATAATGATACACCAATGCTTTCAAGTGATAGGCTTGAATACACATTATCTAATGGACTTGGAGTAAGAAAAAAATTATGGAATTTAAATGAAGTAAAAGAAATATATGAAAATATAGAAATACAAAAAAATGAAGAAGAAATAGAAGAACTAGGATTTAAGGACATAGAAGTAGCTAAAAAATTTGTAAAGAATATGAGTATTTTATCTAAATCATATATAGATAGTAGAACAAAATTATCAATGCAATTATTAGCAGATATAATTAGAAAAATGAGTGAAGAAAAACAAATTACAAAAAATGATTTGTATAATTTATCTGAAAAAGAAATAATAGAAAAAATAGAAAATTATGAAAAACAGAGAAATTCTAAGCAATTTGAAATGTGGAAAAACACAACAAATGTATTTGAAAGTGACAGATATGTGGAAAACAAATATTGTAAAAGTGTAAAATCAAAAATAAGATATATAAATCCATTAGTAAAATATAAAAGGATAAATCAAATTTCTGAAATTGCAAAACAATATATTGACAGCTGTTTGAACTTTAAAACAAAGAAATATGCTTATTTTGATTTCTAATTTTAGAAATGATAATGATTTAAATGAGGGGAGCAAACAGGAAAATGCAAGATATACAAAATATATTTACAACCCAAAACATAATAATATACTTCATAATAATAAATATAATAGGATTTTTGGCGATGTACATAGATAAGCAAAAAGCCAAAAAAGGAAAATGGAGAATACCAGAAAAGACATTATTTATAATAACAGCATTAGGTGGAGGAATTGGAACAATTGCAGGGATGTACACATTTAGACACAAAACCAAGAAAATGATATTTGTTATAGGACTTCCACTAATAACAATTTTAGAAATAATTGCAATTATATATTTTATATTATTTTAAGAATATTATGTTTAATTAATAAAAAAAGAAAGAGCCATATAGACTTGGAAAATCAAGACTACGGCTCTTTTAATAATTTTAAAAATAAAACAAAAATAGTACACATAAAACAATAAATAAAATGTAAATAATTGTAAGAAAATTAAAATGCACAGTTATATGTGAATAACTTTTTTTAACAAAAGACCAAATTTGAGTTATTCACAAAGTTATCCACAGTTTCCACAAAAAACATAAAATATAAAAATCAAAAAAATCGTAAACAAGAAAGGAAACATAATTGAACAAAGATAACATAATTGTAATATTATTGAAAAAAGATTGTAATAAATTAGTAATACTATAACCAAAACAGAAAAAAATAATATAATATATTAAGAATATAATAATAGGAGAATACTATGTTCACAAAATTTATATATATGATAGAGAAAAACTTTGGATTAAAACGAGGCTTTGATAATAATAAGGATATTACAAGAGAGGATTTAGACTCATATATAAAACAAGGAGCAACAATAATAGATGTAAGGAGCTTACAAGAATATAGAGAAGGACATGTAGATGGTGCGATTTCAATACCAGATTATCAAATAAAAAAAGAAATAGAAAAGAAAATTCCGAATAAAGAAGAAATTATAGTTGTATATTGTTCAACTGGGCATAGAAGTCAAAGAGTACAACAAATATTAGAAAAAATGGGATATGTAAATGTTTATAATGTTTATGAAGGTATAGTACTGTAGATTTATATAAATTGTTTAAGCTATTTTGATTGTAATAAAACTATTGTGATTTTTTTGTAATTATGTTAGAATGAAAAAAATAAATCTGTCAAAAAGGGGCCTCCCCATTGACAAAGACAGGAGAAATGATGAGTAATAGACAAGAACACATTAGAAATTTTAGTATAATTGCACATATAGATCATGGAAAATCTACTTTAGCAGATAGACTTATAGAAATGACAGGCGTACTTTCAAAAAGAGAGATGGAAAGCCAAGTTTTAGACAACATGGAAATTGAAAAAGAAAGAGGAATCACAATAAAATCTCAAGCAGTAAGAATGATATACAAAGCAAAAAATGGTGAAGAATACGAATTAAATTTAATAGACACACCAGGACATGTAGACTTTAACTATGAAGTATCAAGAAGTCTAGCTGCATGCGATGGAGCAATTCTAGTTGTAGATTCAAGTCAAGGGGTTGAAGCACAAACACTTGCAAATGTATATTTAGCAATAGACAATAATCTAGAAATATTACCAGTAATAAATAAAATAGATTTACCAAATGCAAGACCAGATGAAGTAAAAAAAGAGATAGAAGATATTATAGGAATACCAGCAGAAGATGCTCCTTGCATATCAGCAAAATCAGGATTAAATGTAGAAGAAGTTTTAGAGAGAATTATAACAGATTTGCCTGCACCAAAAGGTGATGAAAATGCAAAAACAACTTGCTTAATTTTTGATTCATACTACGATAATTACAAAGGTGCAGTTGCTTATGTAAGAGTTGTTGATGGAAAAGTTAAAGTTGGAGACGAAATAAAATTAATGGCAACCAATAAAATATACACAGTAGCTGAAGTAGGATACTTCGCACCAGGAACATATTTACCAACAGATGAAATAAAAGCAGGAGAAGTTGGATATATAGCAGCAAGCATAAAAAGTTTATCAGACATACATGTAGGAGACACAGTAACTTTAAATAACAATCTAGCGGACAAGCCATTAAAAGGATACAAAAAAGTAACACCAATGGTGTATTGTGGACTTTACCCAATAGATGGAAGTGAATATGAGAATTTAAAAGTAGCATTAGAAAAACTACAATTAAACGATGCAGCATTAGAATATGAACCAGAAACATCAGCAGCACTAGGATTTGGATTTAGATGTGGATTTTTAGGACTACTTCACTTAGAAATAATCGAAGAAAGATTAGACAGAGAATTTGACTTAGGTTTAATTACAACGGCACCATCAGTTATATATAAAGTACATAAAACAACAGGGGAAGTTGAAGAAATATATAATCCAACAGAATTACCAACACCACAAGAAATCTCATATATAGAAGAACCATTTGTAACAGCAAACATATTGACACCAAAAGAATATGTAGGAAACATCATGGAAATATGTCAAAATAGACGTGGAGTTTATATAGACATGAAATACCTTGACGAAAACAGAGTAACACTAGTATATGAAATGCCATTAAATGAAATAATATACGACTTTTTTGACAACCTAAAATCAAAAACAAAAGGATATGCATCATTTGACTATGAATTTAAAGAATACAGAAGGTCAAATCTAGTAAAATTGGACATCCATATAAATGGTGAACCAGTTGATGCCCTTTCATTTATAGTACACAAAGATAGCGCATATACAAGAGGAAAGAAAATGGTAGAAAAATTAAAAACAGTTATACCAAGAAAATTATTTACAATACCAATTCAAGCAGTAATTGGTGGACAAATAATAGCAAGAGAAACAATATCAGCAATGAGAAAAGATGTGCTTGCAAAATGCTATGGTGGAGATGTTACTAGAAAGAAAAAACTACTTGAAAAACAAAAAAGAGGTAAAAAGAAAATGCGTGAAATTGGTAATGTTGAAGTACCACAAGAAGCATTTTTATCAGTCTTAAAATTAGACGATGAATAATGTACTTTTTGGGACGTTGCTTTTTGGGACATTACAGTAAGAGGAGAAGATTATGGAGAATAGAAGAGAAAAATTAATTAAAAATGTATTGGATTTAAGTATAAATAGTGGAAAAATAAATGCAAATGCTGAATATATATTATATTCTGAAGAATCGAAAGAAAAAAGAAAAGAAAAAATTGAAGAAATAAAAGAAGATTTAAATGAAATTCTAAAAAATGCTAAAAATATAGCAGATTCTTTAGAAATATCATTAGAATAGAAGGCATAGATAAATGAATTTAGAAGAATATAAAGAAAAAGCAATAACTAGATTAAATAAAACAATAGAAAATAGTAGTAAAGAAAAAATGAATTATGCATGCATGGGATTAATAGAAGAAACAGGCGAAGTGATAGCAGAATTTAGAAAACCACTATTTAAAGGAAATTTTCACGAAAAACCACTAGATATGCAAGAAATAAAAAGTGAATTAGGCGATTTGTTATGGTACATAGCATTAATTTGCAAAAATGTTAATATCAATATAGGGCAATTACAGAAAGAAGTTGCAGAAAGTAATTTAAATAAAAGAGAAGCATTAATACAATTATCAATCAAAATAGGAACGCAAAGCGGAAAAATAGTAGAAGAATATCAAAATTTCAACAAAGGAGAAACACAAAAAGAAAATCTAAAATTAGAGATAGACAAGCAATGTGAAAATATATTCGAACTATCAAAATTAGTTAATATAGAATTTGATGAAATTTTAAAAGAAAACTTAAATAAAATAAATTCAAGATATAATGAAAAGGGAGAAAAAAGAGATAATGAACAGGAAAAATGAAAAAAATAATAGATTAAATAAAAAAGTGGAAAAAAAGGAAGAAGAAAAAAATTATGACGACCAAGTAGAAGGAAGAAACTCAGTATTAGAACTATTAGAAAGTGGAAAAGACATCAACAAAATATTTATAGCAAAAGGAGAAAGACATGGTTCAATAAACAAAATAATAGCAATAGCAAAAGAAAAAGGAATAATAATAGTAGAAAAAGATAAAAGACAAATGGATGAAATGGCACAAAATCAAAACTATCAAGGAGTTATTGCAATAGTGCCACCATTTGAATACTGTGAAATAGAAGATATTATAGACTATGCAAAAGAAAAAAATGAAGACCCATTTGTTTTAATATTAGATGGTATAGAAGACCCACATAATCTTGGTTCAATAATTAGAACAGCTGAAACAGCTGGAATACATGGAGTAATAATACCAAAAAGAAGAGCAGCAGCGGTAAATAGTACAGTAAATAAAACATCAGCAGGAGCAGTAGAATATATGCATATTGCTAGAGTTACAAACATATCAGATGCAATTCAAAAACTAAAAGATGCAGGTCTATGGATATGTGGAACAGACATTAATACAGAAAAATACTATTATGATCAAGATTTAACAGGACCTCTAGGAATTGTAATTGGAAATGAAGGAAGCGGAATGAGTGATAAAGTTACAAAAAATTGTGACTTTTTGGTTAAAATTCCAATGAAAGGAAAAGTTACGTCATTAAATGCCTCTGTATCTACAGGAATAATTGTATATGAAGCACTTAAACAAAGAATTTTAAAATAATCTATTGATAAAAAATATAAAAAAATATATAATATATTTATATAAAATTTTTAGGAGGAATATATATGATGCCAAGGAAAAAAAGAATAGTAATTCTAGTATTGTTCATCGTTTTAATAGTATTAGCAATTATAGGAATATTAGGATATTTGTATTTAGAAACAGATATGTTCAAATCAAACGAAACATTATTTGCAAAATATCTAACACAAAATTTTGAAAATGCAAAATTTTTAAATATGAGTGAGAACACAGAAATAACAAATATGTTAAATAACAATAAATATACATCTCAAATTGAAGGGACAATAGAATATACAGAAAATTTAGGAACAAGTGACCAAAATAAAAATAGTCAAATCAATAATGTGGGAATAAAAATAATTAGTAATGTTGATAAACTTAATAATTATGACTACAAGGACATAGCAATTGAAAAAGAAAATGAAAAATTATTGGGGGTAGAATACATAAAACAAGACCAAATGTATGGAATCAGATTAAAAGATATACAACAATTTGTATCAGTAGAAAATAATGGAGACAATGAAACACTAAAAGAATATAAATTAGATAATATAGAAGAATTGACATCTTCTATAAATATAAATTCAATACTAGCTTTTACAGACGAAGAAAAACAAACAATGTTGAATACATATATGAACATAATACAAGCTAATGTATCATCAAATAAATATTATAAACAATCAGATGCATTAATAACTGTAAACAACAAAGATCTAAAAACAAATGCATATTATATAAAACTTACAGTAGAAGAATGCAATAATATATATATTAAATTATTAGAACAAATTACAAATGATGAAGTTATTTTATCAAAAGTAGACCTTATAGAAGAAAAAATAAAAGAAAAGTATCAAGACTATGAAGAAGATAAAACATTAAGAGAAAAATTTATAGAATATATAAACAGTGAGATAGAAAAAATTAAAAATAACAATATTGGAAATGAAGAAGTAAAAATCACAGTATATGAAAATAATGAAAAAACAGTAAGAACATCAATAGAAAAAAGCGGACAAAAATTAACAATAGATATGTATAATGATTCAACTATAAAAATAGATAATGTAAAAATAGGAGATAATACAGAAGAACAAGTTTTAAGAATTGATAAAACTGAAAATGAAACACAATCACATATATTATTAGAATATAAAGAATTAAAAGATAACGATACAATAACAGATGTACAAATAAGTTATCAACAAGTTTTAGAAAATAATAAATTAGATAGAACTGTACAAATTGGATTAGCAAATGAAAAATATGAAGGTATTTTGAAAATTGTAGATAATACTGAATTTGTACAAGACTTTGAAAACAAAGTAACATTAGATACAGATAATGTAAGATTAGATGAATTAGAACCAGAGCAAAGAGATATAATAAACCAAATACTTGCAGATAATTTTCAAGAACAGTTATCAAATTTATTTGAAGTAGTTAGTAAGGAAGATTATACTAAAATGTTACAAAATTTGGATATATTAGATAAAAATACAATAGAAATACCTGATAATGGAGAAACTTCAAATATAGAAAAAAATAGATTTAATTCTCAATTTGAATTTTTTGTAAGTGAAAATTTAACTTCAGATAATATAAAAGAATTGTTAAAAACATCAGAAAATAATTTAGAGGATGCAAACATTCTTACAAAAAGTGGAGATATAGAAGATTTGGATGTTGAAAAATTGGATTCTTCTTATGAAGGAAGCAAAGAATACCAAAAGAACATTGATGAAATACTTTTCTATATAAAACAGAATTCTAATAATGAAGAAAAACAAAAAGACATTTTAACATTTTTAGAAACAAATAAAAATAATAAATATACTGTTTCTATTGATTATGATGATAATGGTTTTGTTAAAGTTATTAGGGCAAAAATTCAATAACGGTATTAAAAAACTTCAGAATATCTAGATGATATTTTGAAGTTTTTTCTATATTATTATAGGAAAGAATTTTTGGAATTAATAATGATTTTTATGTAATAAAAAAATATGTAAAAATATAATAAAAAAAGTATTGACTTTCATAAAAAAAGGTGGTAATATTTTATTTAGTCCTTCAGTTTTGGAACGATAAAAATACATTTGAAAAATTTATGAAAAAATTTTGAAAAATATGTTGACAAAGAAAAAAACATATAGTATAATACAAATCGTTCACCGACAAAACGGAGAACAAAAAGTACATTGAAAAGTAAACAGTAAATCCTTTAG
>CAKPGC010000022.1 GCA_934154445.1 uncultured Clostridia bacterium | reverse complement strand
GCACCTTAAGGTGCTGCAATGTTATATGCCCTTATAGGGCATGTTAAAACCACCCGTTTCACGGGTGGTTATTATTCAACAACAGGAGGAATGAAATTTTCAATTGCATTTCGTAGTTTAGGATGATGTATTACAAAATGAATAGAAGGACTTTTGTTTTTTGATACCATTACCCAATGTTTATCTAAAATTGAAATTTGTATATTTCTAAATGTATGATTAAGATTAAAAGTTAATTTATAATTAGCAGTATTTTTTTCATATTCTTTTGTTAATTCCAAATGCTTTAAATATTCCTCATAGGTATAATGAATTTCATTATCATAAAAGCTATCAGCAAGAAAAAGCGAATGTGGAGATTTTTCAAACTCCTCTTTTGAAAGTTCTAATATTTCATCTTCGAATATATTTGTTGTTAATATACTATCAATCAGTTTTCTTTGATTGTGTATTGATAATTTTATAAATTCAATAT
This sequence comes from uncultured Clostridia bacterium, assembly GCA_934154445.1. GTDB lineage: Bacteria > Bacillota > Clostridia > TANB77 > CAG-508 > CAG-269. The sequence continues at coordinate 11,258 of CAKPGC010000022.1, read as the reverse complement.
CGCTATTAGCAACGTTATTTCGTTTTAAGATTTTTATAAGTAATTCATCAGATATAGTATGTATAGGAAGAGAAGATAAAATCCTTCGACGACTTCCATTTATATTGGCACTTGATGCCATAAAAGAATCAAATGAATTTTTATTTTCAGCTCTATAAATTTCCATAAGTGGAGTAGCTTTGCTTAATAAACACTCTGCTTTTGTTTTATAATATGATAAATCGGTTTTATTAGTAGTCAAAGTGTACTTACCTTTATCATGATGTCCATTAATGCATTCGCCGAAAAGAGCAACAGTTCCAGATACATAATTAAAATGGCAATATATATTATCTTGTAATCCCTTTAAGAAATATGGAGAAACTTGTCCTGTCATATAAATTGGAAGCCAACTTTCTAAACCTAACATCATCTCATTAAATGGTCTGTCAAGATTATGAATAATGTTTAAATGAAAGCCTCTTTTTAAAGTCATTGCAATAGCGAACATCCACTTTTTACCGAATTCAGTATCTTGTGCCATATCTTCCATAGGCATATCACTACACATAAAAATTGAATCATTATTCTTTGAAAGAACAGTAGCTTTAAAAAAATCTAATTCTCCTTTCTTCATTTCTTCTATACCATAGTAGGTTTTGGGAATAGCTTTATAAAAAGGGACAAAAGGTACTTTCATTTTATCAAAATGTATGGCTTTTATATATTGATTTAGATCGAATTCATCTAAATTTGTTAAAAAGTCGTTTATATAATTATGAGATTCAGAAGAATTCGTAGAGAACCAATTTAGTAATTCGTTAAAATAGTTCATGTTATCTTTTAAGTTTTCCAAATCAGAACCAATAAGAAGTGCGATAGCTTTTTTGTCATTTTCAGTTTTATATTTTTTAACAATGAAACTACATACATTTTCAACAAAATCTTTAGGGTTAGATGGATTTCTAGACCCGGTACGGATTTTAGAAAGCAATGAAGAATCATAGTTGCTAGAACGAGATAATTCAGACATATTAATATTTAATGTTGTAACGAGTTCATTAAAATTCTTACTCAATTGTTCAAAATCAATTGCAATATCATTTAAAGTATTAGACAAAGTGGTATAAATTTCATCTCTTGTTATATTTATATTTTTATCATTAAAAAGTTTATATAAACCATCTGCAAGTTGAGCCAATTGTTTACTTTTAATACTTGGATTTCTTTCTCCTCTACGATAACGACTAATAGCAGAACTTGTTAATTTAGAAGCAACCACAAGTTCTTTAGAAGAGCAGTCAATTTGTTTTATATACTCATTTAATTGTTCAGTAAAAGTCATAAAAAACCTCCATATCAATAATTTGAATTTATTATAATATATCATGAAAAAATAGAAAAAACAATTGCCGAATTGTCATTGAAATTTTGGCAACTCTAAAAAAATATATATTACTATATGGTAAAATAAGAAAAAATTGAAGAAAGGAGGAAAATAAATGAAAAATACGAAAAGAATATATGCTATTTTAATAATGACACTAATTATTTTATCTAATGGTTATATATATGCAGGAGTTACAGATATTACAGGAGGTTCAGGTGTAACAATAAATACAGTTGTAAGAGAAAATTATACAGATTTTCAAGTGACAGATGATATTACTTTGGAAAAAGATAAGGATTATATTATAGATTTCACAAAAGAAGATAATCTTTCAAAAGGGTTGAGTTCATTAGCAGATTTAGAGAAAACGGTATATTATAAAATTGTTGATGGTGAAAAAACAAGTCTTTGTGAAACGGAAAATGCTTCTGAAGCCGTTATGAAAATAGTTGGGAATGAAGCTGAGAATAAAGCAATAATGACATTAATAAATTTGGATAAAAACAAATCTTACAATCTAGATTTTATGTACACAAAATATACAGGATCTAAGCTTACATATACAGGAACAGATTATGAATCAGGAACAACTATTGTAGGAGATCCTGATGATATTGATTACTCTTCTAGTGGATCAGTTACAATTAACGAAATAAGAGATGATTACTATTCAAGATATTTTTTCAAATGTAAGTTGAATTTAATTGCAATACCTACTTATGATATTGAAATAGAGGGAACGTATAATGGTTTGGGAATGGAAATATCATTAAATGGAACAAGAGTAGGAACAGAATCAGCAAATGTAACAAGTACCGCAAAAGGTTATACAACAGGAAATACTAAAAATAAAATTACAATAAGACTTGCTTTGGGTGATGGAAATATAGGGAGTGTAACAATAAATGGAACTAATATGACTTTACCAGCTGAAACAACAGATAGAGCAGAATTTGAAGTTGTGCCTGCTACAAAATATATTATAGAAGTAACTAAAAGCCAAAATATTTCAAATGTACCAGAAACAATAATAGATGATTCTGATAAAACAACTAATTCATCATTGAAAGATAATGAATTAGCAAAAAATGAAACAATAGAAAATAACACAATAAATCCTAAAACAGGAGATAATATTATAACAAGTGTAATGTTATTTGTAACTTCTATAGCAACCATTGGTACATTAACAATAGTAAAAAGAAAAAAATAAGCGAATAGTACAACAAGATATGTAAAGACTAGCTAGAGTATTAGCTAGTCTTTGGTACGAAAGGACAGTTTAAGTAATGGGAAGAAAGAAGAATAAAAAATATAAAAAAGTAATTTTAAATATTGTTATATATATGATTTTATTTTTTGTATTGATATATTCTGGAATAAAAATTTTTAAATGGTACAAAGATAAGACTAATAATAACAAAATTGTAGAACAAATAAAAAGTACGGTAATAATCGAAGAAGAAAATAAAGCTGAAAATGAAAAAAAGGAAGAATATACAGTAGATTTTAATAAATTAAAAGAACAAAATAATGAGACTATTGCATGGATTAAGGTAAATAATACAAATATTGAATATCCTGTTGTAAAAACTAGCAATAATAACTTTTACTTAAATCACAGTTTTGACAAGAATAAAAATTCAGCAGGATGGATTTTCGCTGATTACAGAAATAAGTTTGATAATTCAGATAAAAATATAATAATTTATGGGCATAATATGAGAGATGACTCAATGTTTGGAAGCTTGAAAAATATTCTAAACTCTAACTGGTATGATAATGAAGAAAACACTAATATCATATTAGATACAGAAAATGAGCATTGTATTTATAAAGTTTTTTCAATTTATAAAATAGAAAGTGAAGATTATTATATAAAAACAGAATTTGCTAATGATAATGAATTTGAACAATTTATAAAGACTATAAAAACTAGAAGTATTAAAACATTTGACACAGATGTTACAAAAAATGATACTATTTTAACATTATCAACTTGTGCGAACAACAATAAATATAGAGTAGTCTTACATGCTAAAAAAATATAAAGGGGGAAACATATTATGCAAGAAACAAAAAAAAGCAAAATATGGATAATAATAGCTATTGTATTAATAATAATTGTTGCTATCCTTGGAGTAATGTTTATAAAAGGGAATAAAAGCAGTGATGGGGTGATAAAAATAAAAAGTAATAATAAAGAAGAAAATGTAAAAATAAGAGAAAGTGAAACAGCAGCAATTAAATATACTGACTTTGATAATGGTTTAGTTAAAATGAAAATACCAGAAGGATGGAAAGTAGATGTTTTAGGAGATTATATTCATTATACAATTAAAGCATATAACCCACAAAGACCTACTTATCAATTTTTCTTTAATTTAAAAACAGAAGGATATAATAAATCTGAAGAAGCTAAAGCTTTCCAAAAAAGATATTATCCAAATAGTATTTTTGCAAAGACTTCAGTAATAGCAGATAAAAATACAGAAGGATTTTATAAAATATTTAATGACCTAGGAACTTTGAATAACAATGCAACTTTCACTTTTCCAACTTTAACAGATTTTACTGTTATTGAAAAATTAGGTACAGGAGTAGTAGGTGGAGATATATTAAGAGCATCATTTAAAGACGCCGAAGGAAAAGATGCAGAAGGCATATTTACAGCGTATGTATATGATCCAGGTCCATATTATGTTCCAGAAAATGTAATTTCGGGAAAACAAATAGACATATACTATTTAAATGTATATGATGCAATTTTTGTTACAGCACCAAAAGATGAACTTATAAATTGGCAAGAAACTTTAACAACTATATCATCCTCACTAGAATTTACTGATACTTTTATTAATAGTTTTAATAATCAACAAGATGCAGAAATGAAAAACTTCCAAAATGTTAGAAATATTTGTAATCAGATTACAGATGGAATAATGGATTCTTGGGAAAAAAGAAACACTAGTTTTGATATAATGAGTCAAAAACAAAGTGATGCAACACTTGGATATGAAAGAGTTTATGATACTGATACTGGAGAAATATATAAAGCATATAATGGCTTTACAGATGATTATAAGGGTGAAAAGTATCAATCAATTACTGATGATATGTATACCAAAAAAACATCAGGATATATTGAAGAGATAGGAAAATAAAAAAGAACTACATTAAAATTGTAGTTCTTTTTTATTAATGGTTAGAAATTGGTTGAAATTATTTATTTTATATTATATACTTTTGTCAAAGTGCAGTAAAATCATAAAGAATTATTATGATTACAAGAAATTTATAATTTTAGGAGGAATAGAATATGAAAATAGGTATAGATTTAGATGGAGTAGTTATAGATAGTGAAACAACATTTAGAACTTATGAAGAAATTTTTGATATAGACGTTTTAAATGGAAATAATTTAATAAATAAGGAAGAACCAAAATTTCAAGCTAGATATAATTGGACAAGCGAGCAGGAAAAAGAATTCATCGAAAAGTATTTCATGAAAGTATCAAAAGAAAGCAATTTAATGTCGGGGTTTATAGGCATATACAATTTATTAAAAGAACAAGGACATGAATTTATAGTTATTACTGCAAGAGGTGGATTTATAAAAGAAATGAAAGATGATGCAATAAGATTATTAGAAGAAAACAATATTAAGTTTGATAAATATCATTGGCAAGTTGAAGATAAATTAAAAATTTGCCAAGATGAAAAAGTAGACCTAATGATTGATGATGATTGGAGAATTATAAAAAGATTATCTGAAAATGGAGTAAAAACACTATATTTTAGAGATACAAATTTAGTAAAATTAGAAGAAAACGAGTATGTTAAAGAAGTTAATAATTGGGGAGAAATTTATAGGTATATAAGAGAACTAAAAAATGTTTAATAGGAGAGCGAAATGTTATCAATAAAAGAAATGAGAAATAGACTACCAAAAGAATTCATGGATTTTCTATACGAAAAATATACACCAATTAAAGTTGATCAAATATTATTGGGAATGACAGAAGAAAGGTACACAACTTTAAGGGTAAATACATTAAAGTATAATATACAAGATTTAATGAGATATTTTAAAGAAAATAATATAAAATTTGAAAGAGTACCATGGTATAATGATGCATTAGTCATAAAAAATATAGATGAAAGAAAATTACAAAAATTAGAAATTTACGAAAAAGGATACATATATATACAAAGTTTATCAAGTATGGTTCCGCCAATAGTTTTAAATCCTAAATCAGGAGAAAAAGTTTTAGACCTAACAGCAGCACCTGGAAGTAAGACTACAGAACTAGCTGCATTGATGAAAAATGAAGGTTATATTTTAGCAAATGAACTAGATAAAATAAGATGTGAAAGATTAAAATATAATGTAGAAAAACAAGGAGCACAAATAATAGAAATAGTAAATGGTAGAGGTGAAAAAATAGGAAATAAATATCCAGAATATTTTGATAAAGTATTATTAGATACACCATGTAGTGGAGAGGGCAGATTTGTTGTTGGAAGTTTAGCAACATATAGAGATTGGTCGCCAAGAACTGTAAGAGAACTAACAAAATTACAGAAAAAATTATTTGAAAGTGCATATAATGCTTTAAAACCAAATGGAATTATGGTATATTCAACATGTACTATAAATGAAGATGAAAACGAACTTATATTAGACTGGGCATTGAAGAATTTTAATGTAAAGCTAGTAGATATAGATATTGAAATAAAAGATGCACAAAAAGCTTTTGACAACGACAAAGATAAATCAATAGCAAAAGCGATTAGAATATTACCATCAAAAGATACAGAAGGATTTTTTGTTGCAAAACTAGTAAAAAAATAAAGTAATAAAAAAATGTATATTAAAATTTGGAGGAAAAAATGATTTATGAATTTGAGGTTCCTGGAAAAGTAGTAGGAAAAGGAAGACCAAGGTTAAATTCTTATACAGGAATTGTATACACACCAACAAAAACAAAAGATTACGAGACACTTGTTGAACAATATTTTCTATTAAAATATCCTAAATTTAAAATAATTGAAGGAAGGCTAAAAGTAAGCATAATTGCATATTTCTCAATTCCAAAAACTACAAAAAAATCGGATATAAATAAAATGTTAGATAATAATATAAGTCCAACAAAAAAACCAGATATTGACAATATAGTTAAAGTTGTTTTAGATAGTATGAATAAATTTGCATTCAAAGATGATAATCAAATTACAAAGTTAGAAGTCGAGAAGAAATATTCATTAGAAGATAAAGTATATATAAAAATTGAAGAATATTAATATTTATTATTGTTATATATGTAATTATTATAAAATAAAATATTAGAGATTGAAATCAGGTTTTCAATCTCTAATTTAATTAGTTCACATACATTTGATTCATTTAATAAAAGAATATCAGAATATAATTATGAAAAAATAAGATTTGTTCATATAGAAAAAGTAAGAAAATAAATAAGAATATAGTACAAACGGTATGTATAAATATTAATAATACAAATGGAAGGAGATGTTTCATGAAAGTTATTAATATTAAGAAAGACACGATATTTAAAATAAGTGGAGCAATATTGTTTGTAATAATAGTATGTTTTTTTACTAATTCTTATGGTATGCAACATTATTATAATGTGGGATTTTCAACAGGATTAGTTACAGCAACAACATTAAATGTTAGAAGCGGACCAGGAATAAACTATCCAATAGTAGCAACTGTAAAAAAGAATGAATATATAAGGGTATTTGCTGGTATAGGAGATTGGTATGTTGTTCAAGTAGAAGGTGATTATATAGGAGCTGTAAATAAAAAATATGTAAAAGCAATATATGCTAGTTCAAGTGGATCAGGTTCATCAGGAAATACAAGTCGGTTCTAGCACATCAAATACTACTTCACTGAGTAGTGATGAAAAAGAAGTATTTGATTTAATAAACAAACAAAGAATCAATAATGGGTTAACGGCATTAAAAATTGATTCTGGAGCATTAAATGTTGCTAGAATAAAAGCACAAGATATGGTTGATAACAATTATTTCTCACATGAATCACCAACATACGGCTCACCTTTTAATATGCTGAATAATTTTAAAGTAACATACAAAACGGCGGGAGAAAATATTGCGGGAAATTCAAGTAACTCAGGAGCAGTAACTGCTTGGATGAATTCTTCAGGGCACAAAGCAAATATTTTAAATACATCTTTTAATTATACAGGAATAGGAGTAGTAAAAAGTTCTAAGTATGGAAAGATATATGTTCAGATATTTTTAGGAAAATAATAAATAAACGTTTCTTCAAGACATAACATATAATATTACTAAGGGTGATATTATGATAAAAGTTTTTAAAGAATTGTATCAAGATGCAAAAAATATACAAAAAAAGGATCCAGCCTGTAGAAACGTTTTTGAAGCAATAATCCTATATCCAGGATTTCATGCGATATTTTTTCATAAAATAGCACATTTTTTATATCAAAAAAAATTATATTTTTTAGCAAGACTTCTATCACAAATAGCAAGGCACATTACAGGAATAGAAATACATCCAGGAGCAAAAATTGGGAGAAAGTTATTTATTGACCATGGAATGGGAATTGTAATTCGGAGAGACTACAACAATTGGAAATAATTGCACTATATATCATAATAGTACACTAGGAGGAACCGGAAAAGACAAATATAAAAGACATCCAGATTTAGGTGATAATGTAATGGTAGGTTCAGGAGCAAAAGTACTAGGACCAATAAAAATAGGAAACAATGTAAAAATAGGTTCAAATAGTGTAGTATTAAGCAATATACCTGATAATGTAACAGTTGTTGGGATTCCACGGAAAAATAGTAAGAAAATAACTTGTTATTTAGCAAAAAAAATGATAAAATATATGAAATTCAATAAGGGTAAAAATAGGAGGACAAGAATATGTATGAAAGAAGTGCTATTGTATTAGAAAAATACTTTAATAATATATGTGGATTTGATAAGAAAATAAATCTAAAAACCATTTATAAAGATTATAAAGAAATAACTGAAGAAACACAAAGATATCAAACCATTCTCGAGGAAGAAGATAAAATTATTAATGATTTTGACGAAGCTGCAAATAATATAAGAAGAATTCAACAAGAACAAAAAAATATTTATAGATCTAATACAAAAGACGAAGAAGAGAGAGAACAATTATTTAGCAGTCTTGACGAATCTCCTGAGATTATTGAAGAAAAATTAAAAAAGATAGAAGGAAAATTGACTAGAAACAATAAAAAATCAGAAGAATTAAGAGAAGAATTTATAAAGTTATTAACAATATTTGGTGAGAAACAAAAAGAAAGAAATAAATATTCAAGAAGTAGAAGAGCGGAAGAAACTAATCATCTTCAGATAATCGATAAAGTAAATAAGAATATAAACGAAGTGGATACAAATATTATAAAAGAATTAAAAGAATTTATAAATTCACAAGAAGATGATAGAAAAGAAGAAATTGTAGCCATAATGATTAGTAATGGTAAAGATGAAAGAGTACCATTTAATAAAAATGTCATAGAAAGTGCAACAAAAGTCAGAAATGATATTGCAAAAAAAGAGGCAGAATGTTACATTTTTATCTATGAAAAGATGAAAAAATTATTATCAGAAATAAATAATGACGAAATAAAACTAGATAAATATAATAAAGCGTTAAGAGATGTAAGTGTAAAGTTAGCATTTTTAAATGCACAAAAGATGTATATTGTTAGTTTTTTAGACAATGAGAGAATGACATCAATAAATGGATTAAAAGTTCATAGCCAACTAATGTTGGATGCTTATGAAAAATTTGAGCAAGATACTGAACAATTTAACAACTTATATGAATTAATACAAAAAGAAATAGCAGGCAAATCATCTAAAAAAGCATATAAAGAATTATATAATAAAGAATATTTGAAAAACATAGAAGAAAAAGAAAAGAATTTTGAGGAAGAGATAAATAATATTAAGATCAAGGCAGGAACGATTATTAATTCTAATTATTGGAGAATCGAAGAAATTAAAAATATTTATGAAGTATTCCAAAAAGAAGTAAGTGAAAAATTTGAAAAAGATTTAAATGAATTTAAATTAGAAGAAGTAGAAGAAAAAATAAAAAAAGATGAAGAAGATGCATCAAAAGATATAGAAGATGATATTTTTAAATCAAAAATCTCAAATGATGATATTGAATATGTTGAAGAATATGAATATGATGACGATGATGAATTTGAAGATGATTATTATGATGATAACGATGAAGATAATGAAGAAGATACTGATGAGTATGATGATTATGAAGAAGACGAAGATGATGAAGATGATGAAGATGATGAAGATGACGAAGGCGATGAAGACGAATACTTTGATGGCGAAGAGGATAACGAAAATGAAGATACTGAATACGATGATGTAGAAAATGACAGAAAAGGCGGAATATTTCACAAGTTTTTTAAAGACAAAAAAGATTAAAAAGAGGTAAATAGAAAATGTATTTAATAGTAGGACTAGGAAATCCAGAAGATGAATATGCAAATACAAGACATAATATGGGATTTGATACAATAAATGAAATAGCAAAAAGAAATAATATAAACATAACAAAAACAAAATTTAAGGGATTATGTGAAACAGGGGTTATACAAGGAAAAAAAGTAATACTGTTAAAGCCACAGACATATATGAACTTAAGTGGAGAATCTGTAAAGGAAGTCGCTGATTTTTACAACATAAAACCTAATGAAATAATAGTGATTTATGATGATATAGATGTGGAAAAAGGCAATATAAAAATAAGAAAAAAGGGTGGACCTGGCTCACACAATGGAATGAAATCAGTAACAGAAAAACTAAATTCTTTAGAGTTTGGACGAGTTAGAGTTGGAATAGGACAACCTGAATTTAAAAATGATATGATAAACTATGTAATAGGAAAGGTTCCAGACGAGGAACAAGAGATTTTACATCAAGGAGTAAAAAAAGCTGCAGATGCTATAGAAGAAATAATAAAAAATGGAATAGATATAGCAATGAACAAGTTTAATTAGAGAGGATTGTTAAAATGTTTGAAATACTAATAAACAAAAAAGAAAACGATAAAGAAATTATACTATTAGAAAACAAAAAAATAGTAGAATATTATATAGATGATGAGAAAACTACTAGAAAAGAAGGAAATATTTATATAGGTATAGCAAAAGACGTAATAAAAGGTATGCAAGCTGCATTTGTAGATATTGGGACAGAAAAAAATGGGTTTATACATTTAAAAGATGTTCTAGAAAAGGTTGATGAAAGTAAAGAAAAAATAGATAACAACATAGAAATAAATAGCGTAATTAAACAAGGACAAAAAATATTAGTACAAGTTAAAAAGGATAGTAATCAACAAAAGGGAGCAAGAGTATCAACACATATAAATCTTCCAAGTAAATACATAGTATTAATGCCAAATACAAACATTGTAACTATATCACAAAAAGTTGAAGATAAAAAAGAACAAGAAAGACTAATAAAACTTGTAAGAGAAAATTTAAGCGATAAAAATGGAGCTGTTATAAGAACATCTGCTATTGGAAAAGAAGAAGAAATAATTGAAGATATAAAAAATGTTGAGAAAAAATGGAATAAAATATATTCAGCATTTAAAAATAACAAAGAAAATAAACCTAAATTAATCCAAAAAGCAGAGAATATAGTAGAAAAGATGATTATAGATTTACCAGAAGATTCAATACAAAAAATCACAACAAATGATAAAAAAGAGTATAATGAAATATTAAAATATAAAGAAAAAAATAATTGTTTGAAAAACACCATAATAGAACTTAACGAAAATCAAAATATCTC
>CAKPGC010000021.1 GCA_934154445.1 uncultured Clostridia bacterium | reverse complement strand
TTCTTTTAAATAATTATCTATAATTAATTTTTGATTAGTTATGCTATTTGATTCTTTTTCATTACTATATTCTTCTTTTGATAAACGAAGATACGCTGCTACCTTATATGTCATCTTAATATTACAACTTTCTATAAAATTTCACAAAGAAGATTTTGTTCTTCTTTTTTTATTTCATTTTCAATTATCCATTTTATATCTTCTATCGATTTATCAATATTAAATATGCCATTACCTACTGGATAATAAACAGGATAAACTTTATATTCGTTTTTATTAATTTGTATTTTGTGACATTTTTTCTGTAATACATTCTTTATATCACATTCTCATCAATTTCAACCGTTATCTCATCGTTTTTGCTTTCTTTAACGTTATTTTTTTCTAGAGCTTTTTCTTTTTTATAATTGTAAACATCTTTTTCTAATTTGCCATGTATTAACTTTCTAGGAATTCTTTTAATTCTACTTATCTTCTTTATAATTTCTTCATTTTGTAAAATCATTTCATAATCTCGTACTTCTCTAAACCTTGCTTTTTCTTCTTTTGTATGTGTTGATCTATTTTTGTATTTTTCTATTTCACTCTTTACATCTATATATAATTTTCTTTTAGTAATATCTGAAAACTTAAAGAACCTTGGCAATTCATTTTCTCTTCTTTCAACTACTTCGAAAAGAACTTTTAATTGTCTTTTAGTCTCATATAATTTAGTCTCATCTTCCTTAGAATTTAATTTGATATTTTTTATCCATGTTTCTCTCTTACTATTTTGTTTTAAGTGTTTTTCTTCTTTTTTTATTGCATTTTTAGTTTTCTTTATGCCAAGGGCTGCTAGAGTCGCTCCACCAATGCTTGCAAATAACTTGAATATATTAAATTTTTTCTTTTTTTCTACAGGTACCAAAGCTGTTTCTTCTTGCTTATTATGTTCATCCTCTTTACTTTGTTCAATTTTTGTTGATGAATTATCTTTAAAAATTTCATGTATTTCCTCTTTTTCCTTTTCATCTATGTCATCTGTATTTATTTCATCAACTACTGTTTCTAGTACATCTTCTAATTCTTTGCTATCTTCTTTTTTATTTTCATCGGTTTGATTCTCTATTTTTTGATTTTCATTGTTTTGTTCTTTTTTCTCATAATTAGATAAATACTCTGTAAGTGGTATCTCTTGCGTAACTCCATCTATTGTACATCTGCAAATTCCATCATTATTAATTATAATAGGAGAAACATTATACATTATTCCTATTTGTCTGAACAATGCTCTTCTTTTGTCTCCTTCAAATTGCATTTCTGTTTTTTCTACTTCATTTTCTATATTCATATTATCTAATTCTTTTATTGAACCGCTAAAATTTCTTAATGCTTCAAAAGGTTTTTCATAAGCATAATAATTTATATTTCCATCTTCATTACTTACAACTTCACTGTATATATGAATATCAGAATTTTCCCATTTATCTTCTTTCATACTTCTTAAAATTCGTACACTATAATCCTCAATTTTGTTTCCTTTTGAAACAAATTCAAGAAATGATTCTGATTGTTTTTTTCCATATCTATAATTCAATTCAGTTAATACATTTATTTGTGATTCTCCTAAATTTATATTTAGCTTTTGTGCAGATTCAATAGCATTATTTCTGCAGTTTTGTATTTCGTCTACAAAACATTTTTCTATTATATCTGATGGTACATCAATTTTTTCTCCTGCCTTTACTCTTTCTTTTATGGTTTCAATATCTTGATTGTAAGTTTCAGTTAAATACTTTATTATTGTCTCTTGAAATTTGACGGTCAATCCACTTGCTACTACTAAATTATCAGCTGGGTCTAATTGTATTTCAAATTCACCATTTTCAGCTTTTGCTCCTCCTTCATAAAAGCTAAGTATTTTATATATATCACTTTCTGTGGTAATTTGGCTTTGAGTATCCATTGGTACATCAGATTGGAAATATTTTTCAAAATCCGTTTCATTATTTATTTCCTGTTCATAAGCAATATTATTCTCAGTTGCAGATACTTTTTGTGGAGAAAGTCCCATTAGAGCTCCTGCCAAAATAATTCCCGCATAACTCATGTATTTCTTTGAAAAACCTTTTATTTTCTTTTTTTCCATTGTTTACCTCTTCATTTACATTGTTCTATAGTTATTTTTATCTGCTCTTTCATCTAATTTTCTGTCATATTCTTCATTTTGATAAAACCAATCTGTTTTTTTATCTTTTGGATTTGTTTTTCTATTTTTATCTAATAATAAATCTATTAAAACTGCTAAAGGCAATATTACACCTAATATAGAAAAAAATAATTGGGAACTTTGGGCTAATGTTAATGTCTGATTATTTTCAATTATTTTTAATTTATTTGTTATATCTCCTCCAAAATATATTGCATGTAACACAATATATAGTAAACTTCCTATAATTTTTCTTTTTACTACTAAAATCAAGCATAATAAAGTTAAAAATAGTATTGCAATTTCATAAGTTTCATTCATTGGAACCATTCCCATAAAGTCCTTTCCCAATTGAGACATAATTGTAACTATAATTCTTATTATCCAAAATACAATCATAAACATTACTAATAAATATGTTGAAAATTTTTTCATTTTTTTCTCCCCTTTTTTATCTATTTATTTTTCTATTATTTTTTATCAATTAATTTAAAAAAGAGACGGATTGTATCCGCCTTCTAATTTAAAATTAATCTACAAAATCAAAATCATCTTTGAATTTTTCTTTGAATATTTCGAATACTTTGCTTAATGTATCTTCATCTTCTACACTTACGTATGATTCTTCATCTGAGTCTTCATCATCATTATCTTCTACTTTTAATATTACCACTTCTCCTTCATCTTCTTCTCCTTCTTCTGTAACTGGTAATAATACTACATATTCCTCGTCATCTAATTCTACTAAATCTAAAAACTCAAATTTTACTTCGTTTCCATCTTCATCATTTAATATTACTATGTTATCTAATTCTTCTCCTTCAAAATTCTCATCCATAATTTAATTTCTCCCTTCATTTATTTTTAAATTAAATTTTATATTTAATTAAATTAAATACCACAATTATGATATCGTACTTTCTATTTTTTTGCAACAATTTTTTTAAATTATTTATTTTTATTTATATATGTCTCTAAAATATATACTGCAGATATAGTATCTACAATATCTTTCTTTTTATTCTTATTTATATCTAAAAAATTCATTGTTTTATGAGCAGCAACAGTGGTTAGTCTTTCATCAACAGCAACAATTTGTAATTTATTATATTTACATTTTAATTTATGTATAAATTGTTCTGTAATTTGTGCTCTAACTGTTTTTTCTCCTTTTAAATTCAAAGGCATTCCTACAACTATTGTGTCTATTTCATATTCAGATAAAATTTCATCTAATCTTCTTAATATAACTTTATCTGAACCATTTCGCTTTATTGTTTCTAGTCCTTGAGCAGTTATATTCAATGGGTCTGTAATTGCTACTCCAACTCTGGCTTCACCATAATCAATTCCTAATTTTCTCATTTTCAAACTAATCCTCTAAATCTAAACCAATGTATGTCTTAACCATTTTTTCTAATAATTCGTCTCTTTCTATTGTTCTTATTTTATTTCTTGCATCTTTATAGCTTGTTATATATGTAGGATCTCCTGATAATATATATCCTACTATTTGATTTATAGGATTATAGCCTTTTTCTGTTAAAGCTTCATATACTTCTTTTAGTATTTCTTTTGTTTTTGTGTTTTCTTCTCTTTCAACTTGAAAGCTCATTGTTTTATCAAAATCCATTACTCATACCTCCTTTATATATTCGTAATATCGCTCTCTTTTATATCTGCATTGTCTAAATATTCTTCTTGTTTTTTTAGTATTTCCTCTAATCCTGTTCCTTTATAATATGTTGATATTGCAAAGTTTAATCTTGGAAATGCTTTCATTTTTTTATTTTCTTCGGAAACAATTTCTGTTTTTTCTATTTTATCTTTTAAATCATTTACGTATTCAGCAACACCATTTATTTCTACTCCTGAAAATGCAATAACGAATTTTGGTCCCATATATCTTACGAAAATATATTGTTCTGAAATATTTTCTTTTATATAGCTACTTATTTTCTGTATTATTTGGTTTCCTAATTCTCTCGAATACTTATGGTTTATTTCTTCCAAATTTGTTATTTTAAACATACATATAGTTGACATTGTGTATTGGTCTATAACTTTTCTGCCTTCGCCATATAAATATTCTTCTGAATATAATCCTGAATACAAGTCTTTTCTAACTATAGCTTCAAGGGTTTTTTGATGTACTACTGTTTTTAAAACAGATATTATATTATCTTTTATTACTTCTAAAACAGTTGTGTCAACATTGTCAAAATCATGTGGTGTTCCACTTTCTATTATCCAATATCCTATATAAACATTGTCTATATACAATGGGAAAAATATTGCAGATTTTGCTCTTCCAAATTCCATTTGTTGATATGGTAATTTTTCATGATCATTGTTTACAGTAACATATTTAGGGGTTGCTTGTGCTATACTATCTTTAAACATATCTACATCTTGAAGTGACTTTAGTGAATTCCAATGTTTTTCATCTACATTTGATGCTTTTATTTCATATTCTGCACCATTGAATACAACTATAGTCGAATATTTTATTTCATATCTTTCTATTAATATTTCATTTATTCTCTTTATTTTTTCATCTACAGTAGATGTTTCTCCTATTGCACTCATAAAATCTTGTACAACTGATAGATTATTTATTTTCTGGTTGATGTTTTTATATGTTTGTATTTTTTTGTGTATTCCAAGGTTGTATATTATTAGTCCTAAAACTGCTATTATTAATATTATAACTATTATTGTTAACACTTTTTTCCCCCCTAATGTTATTTTTTAATATTTACTTTTCATTTGATTAAGTGTTGAATTCATGCTTGATGTAAATCCATTGTTTTCCACTCTTGGTGGTGTGTATGTTGATTTTCCAGATACTAATGGATATACTATATTTGAAAGTTCATTTAAAATTTGTATTATATTTTTTGGATATCCTTTAACTGAAATTTCACAATTTATTACATTTTCCAAATATTTAGTATATACTTCTTCATTAAATGGAACTGTTATATATCTTATGGTGTTCTTGTCGAATAACTCTGTCATAAATGACATTGCTGGATCGTTGTAATATGCCATTCCACCTATGATTGTTTTATCGTTTATTCCTCTGACTTTTACTGCTTTATTTAATATAATTCTCAATTTATTTTCATCTAAGATATTTTTTGATTTTAATTCTCTTAAAAATGCTGTTAAAGGTTGTATTGTTAATATGTCAAAAGATTGAACTAAGTATATTTCTTGTGTATTTTTAAAATATTCTAATGGTGTTTCATAGTCACAATCTATTAAAACTAATGAATGTTTCTTTAGCAGTGTTTGTAAAATTGTTCCTGCATCTTCTATTCCTTCTACTTCATCAGGTAATGATGTATATACAGTTAAATTTTTATTCACTTGTATTCCATTTGCTACACCACTTAATAAATTGTTTATACTGTTCATTGCTATTTTTCTTAAATCTTCTTCGTTTTTAGTATAAATATAATATGAATTTCTGTTTTTAGTTGTGTCTAAAATAGCTGTATCTATTCCCATTCTAGATGTTATTTCTGCTAAATTATTTACTATAAATGATGTTCCATTTTTACTTGTTCCTATAAAACATGCAACTTTTTTATCTAATGTTAATAAATTTGATATATCAACACTCTCATGAAATTGGCTTGTATTCTGCATTTTTGTTTCTTGTTGATGATATTCATAATTATTATAGTTTGTATTTATTGCTGGTTCACTTTTTGTTTCAAAACCAGGTAATATTGGTTCTTCTTGTTCTTTATTAAATTGAGGTAAGACTTGTCTTTCTGTTTTTTCTTCAAATCCTGGTAATACAACTTCTTCAGTCTCATTATCCTCTTTTTCAAATCCAGGTAAAATCATGTTGTTTTGTTCTTCAGGTATTGGATTTTTTCTAGGTCTTCCTCTTCCTCTTTTTGGTGTTTCCACTGTATTTTGTTCCTCAATAGGTTCTTTTCTAGGTCTTCCTCTTCTTCTTTTTGGTTCCCCTGTAATTATTTCTTCTGAAACTGGTTCTTCTATTTCTTTTACTGGTTCTTTTATTGGTTCAACATCTTGAATATTATTTTTTATTCTAGACATTTTTTTAACACCATTCATATTAACTGATGATGGTATAATTACTGGTTTTGAAAGTATTTTTTCTTTATTGTCTGTATTTAATAATTTTTCACTGGTTCCTGATGTTTGTTCTTTTTTTACAGTTTGTGCTCTTAAATTGTTAGATATTTTGCTATTGAAAGATATTATTTGTTGATATTTTGGAGATTTTTCTTCTAGTACAGCTCTAACATTTAATGGTAAAAATTTTGTTATTATTCTTAATTGTGTGTCATTATATTGTGATGCAATATTGTCAAAGCTTTCCACATATTTTCTTTCATCTTTTCCTAATTTTTTATAATGTGCTAAAATATTTTGTATTTCTATTTCGCTTACATCATTTTCATTTTCAGATTGATATGATACATCATCTGAATCAATTTTATAGTATGCTTTTGCTTCTTTTTTTGATCTTGGTTTATTTAATAATTTGCATACATTATCTACACTTCTGTCATTTCCAAGTAATGCATTATAAATTCCAATTCCAAATAGTTTTACTAACATTTCTTCGCTTTTATCTCTTCTATCTGAACAGATTAAAATTATTGGAATATCTTCTCCTTTTAAATTTGATGCTTCGTCACTGATACTATCTAACTTGTCAAATATAAATTTATCTATTTGATCGTATTGTGTACTTGTAAATGCCTCTAATTCTTCGCTAATTACTATCCTATCATAATTCTTATCCTTTTGTAATTCTTTTAATATTGCATTAAAGTAATAGACATTTTTATATGAAATTATTTCTTTATACTCTTTTTGATATCTTTTTACTATTGATTCTGATATCTCCTCATTACTTACAGCAAATAAAACTTTCATTTGTTACCCCCTTCCAAATTTTACAAACGCCGCAAACGCTAATGGTAAAACTTGGCAAATTATTAATATTGTAACGAATGTTACAATTAGCCCCATTCCTTTTTCTAATGTATCTAGTTTTCTTATTCCTATTACATATTTATGTATAGCACCAATTGCTATTCCTAAAAAACAAAATGGTATACTGTATAATCTAACTATGTTCAAAATGTATGCAACTAATCCATAAGCATCAGATCCATACTTTTCTTGATAGTCTTTTAGTGATTTAGTTTGTGTTTCTTTTATTTCTATAAGTTTACTTTCTGTTGTATTGTCTATAGCTTTTTCTGATGCATATACTTTATTTGTAAATGTGAATATTCCTAACATTATTATTAATATTGTAAATACTGCTATTGTTTTTTTCATTATTTTAGCTCCCTTCTTATCTTCTCATAACTCCTTGTTTTTTTACATTTTATACCTTTATATCATACAATAACTTCCAAAAAATATCAAGGAATTTTACAAAAATTTTACAAATTATTATACAAATACTTAATGTGTGAAAAAACTGCATTTGCCCAATTTTTATCACTTGCATATTTTTTATTAATTCCAGCTAATGTTGCACCATTATAGTATGTACCCTGTGCTTTTTCTCCTCCATATATGCTTGTCCCTCTTGGATTTAAATAATACTTAACAAATACTCTTGCAATCAAATCTATGCTTTCCGAATAATTACTAAACTCATAAGCTCCATTATATGGGTTTGAATCATAAGCTCCATATCCAAATAGATTGTTTTTTTGCACAGCTATTTTTGATGTTCCCCAATTACTTTCATGAATCCCGACAGCTGCTACAAACACTCCATTTATATTATACTGTTTTTCGATATAATAGAAATATTCTGCATTATTTGTAAATATTTTATTTTTATCCTTTTCATCTGATAATATTTTTTTAAATTGTTCCAATGTTAGTCCACTAGGCTTATTTAATTGCATATTAATTGTTAATCCTGATAGTAATTGTTGTTTTGTTTTTGATGCTACTTCGCCTATTTCTTGGTTTTTGTTAGGATTTATATAAATTGTACATTCAGATTTAACCCAACCAACTATATTGTTATATGAGATTTTATACCAATTTTGAGTTATTTCCAGTACTTTAATTTCATCCCTTTGCTTTAATGTTGTTATTTTTCTACTATCTTCTGTTGGTTCAGCCCAAACAGATAACATGTCTGATGTTACATATATTGTATCTCCATTTTTCACTTTATAATTGCTTGTATAATTTGCTCCACCAATTTCAACTATTTTATTTGCTGATGCTTTTGTTATTGTTGCTCCTATTTGCTCTTCTGATATAATATTTCCTTCTTTATTGTATGTTGTTTTTATTGTTATCTCTTGTTTGCCTTGTACTCCTTCTTGTACAACTACTGATATTCCTTTTGGTATTTCTTTATTTGTTCTATATTGCGTTAAATATTCCAATATTTCTTCTTTTTTTGTTATTTGTTCTATTTGTCCATCATTTGTATTTTTATTTATTATCTGTTCTATATCTATTTTTTCAGCATTACTTATTTGATTTTTTTGCTCTGGTTGACTATTTGTTTCTTTTGCATAAGATTTATTTGTCGGAATGTACATTTTATAAAACATTATTGAATATAATATTGTAAAAAATCCAAATGCAGAAAAGATTATCATTTTTAATGTTATTTTTATATTATTTTCTTTAGTTTTCATTAACTATCACCTAATTATATTGTAATATTTATGTAGATTTTTGTCAATTTGATTTTTATTTAAGTTTTATTTTCTATGAATGCAAAATATAGTAAAAGACCATAAACTATAAAGTTTATGGTCTTTATTAGTTAGAATATCTAACTAATAGCGATTAATTATTCGAGCGACATAGTCAAATCTAATGTCTTTTTCAGATATTTTAACCATGTTATTTTCATGCTTAGCCCCAATATTTCCCAAAATCTCAAAAATTTTGTGATTAATATCTTTCATTGCGGGCTCATCTTGTGCATAAGAGTGAACTACCATATATACATTTGGTACAAACGGATATGTATAATGGTTATCTTTAATCACCCATAAAATTCCTCCAACAATTATATCTTCCAGCATTTGTGAACCACCATTAACCGGTGATATCATTGATGTTTTTAAAACATCAAATGCCATACGGATATCTTCCTTTTTCTTTGAATATGTTGGATCAAAGTTAAATCTCATCTGGCCAATTAACCGCTGACTGTCTCTCTCAAATATATCAAGATAGACTTTGGGATTTTGTCCTTCTACTCTGTCGATTGTTGATACTCTGAAGAAAACCTTACCTGAATGTTGTAACATTTTAATCCCTCCTATAAATATATTTTATATAGTGCTTAAATATTATATCACCTTTATTATGTAAAGTCAAACTTTTTGTATCATAATAAAAGAGGAATTAAGAAAATTCCTCTTTTATTCTTAGTTATTACAGTTATTTTTGTATGATTGCATATCATTCATATAAAATTTCTTTTCTGCTAATTTATCTTGAACTCCTCTTAATGCTTCTCCAAATCTTTGGAAATGAACAACTTCTCTTTCTCTTAAATATCTTAATGGGTCAATAACATCTGGATTATCTCTACATAAGTCTATTAATTTTTCATAAGTTGCTCTTGCTTTTTGTTCTGCTGCCAAGTCTTCTTGTAAATTTGCAATTGGATCTCCTTTGCAAGCTAAACATGTAGCGTCAAATGGTACTCCTGCTGCTGATTGTGGATATACATCAACTCCATGATCTGTATAATATGGTGCTAATCCTGCTTTTTCTATTTCTTCTATAGATGCTCCTCTTGTTAATTGGTGTACTATTGTTCCTACCATCTCAAGGTGAGCTAATTCTTCTGTACCAATGTCATTTAATATAGCTTTTGCATTTTGGTCAGGCATACCAAATCTTTGAGATAAATATCTTAGAGATGCTGCAAGTTCTCCGTCTGGTCCACCATATTGTGATATTATTACCTTTGCCAATCTTGGATCTGGACATTTTATATTAATTGGATATTGTAATGTTTTATTATAAGTCCACATTAGTTCATTCCTCCTTCCCAAGGCCACCCTTGGTTCTTTGCGGGGGAATCATAACTCTAAATTATTAAATTTATATTTTATAGTAATTTTATTATCATCTATTATAATTTTATCTATAAATTTAAAAACTAGACTTTTATTTTCTTCATTTATGGTCTCAAATTTTATCAGTTGTTTCATTATATCTTCTAATTGCTTATGATTTAATTTTAAATCTTGTATATTTTCATTGAATTTAGAAATTGATGATATTTTCATATCTAATTCCTTTTTCTGTTTTTCATATTTTTTAATTAGAATTTTAAATGTCTCAAGCGAAATAGTAGAAGATATCTTATCTTCATATAAATTAGTGATTGTTTTATTAATTTCTTCTTTCATTTTAGATAATTTTGATAATTCTTGTGCTTTATTATCTTTTGTCTTTATTAAAGGATACTGTAAATCTTTTAAATTTAAATATGTATTTACATTTTTCTTTAATGAACTTTCAACCATTTCTAAAAGTTCTGCTTCTTTTAAATGAATATTAGAACAAAACTTGTTTCCATATTTTTTATAACTAGAACAAACACATCTAAAAGCTTTTCCATGATTCTTGCTGTATGTAATTCTATTACCACATTTACAAAAAACAATCCCTGTTAATAAATGATTTTTTCTATTAGAATAGTTCCACTCATTTGTCTGTTTATCAAGCATTTCCTGAACAATGTTAAATGTGTTTTTATCTATAATAGCTTCATGATTATTTGAAATTATAATTTGTTCTTCTTTAGGAACTTTTGTAATTTTTTTTATTTTATAATTTACTTTGTTATATTGTAATTGAACTAAATCTCCTGTATAAATAGGGTTTCTCAATATTTTATTTATAACTGTGCTGTTCCATTTATAAGTTGCATTTGAATTTGGGTTATAGTAATTTGTTGTTTCCTTTTTGTATTTTAGAGGTGTTGAAATTTCTAATTCATTTAATTTTTTAGCTATTTCAGTTTTTGATTTTCCAGTTTTATATAAATTAAATATCAACTTTACATTTTCAGCTACATTTTCATCAACTAATATTTTATTTTTATCTATTTTGTCTTTTTTATAACCATAAGGCAAAAATGCTTTTATACATTCTCCTGCTATAGCTTTTGTAAGTATAGTGGACCTTACTTTGTTTGAAGTATCTTTTGCATACATATCATTTATTACTGCTTTAAATGGTGTCATATCATTATTGGAATTTCTTTTGTCAAATGTATCTATATTGTCATTTACTGCAATATATCTAATATTTTTTGATGGAAATATCTTTTCAATATATCTTCCAGTTTCTATGTAATCTCTTCCAAGCCTTGATAAATCTTTTGTTATTACTAGATTTATTTTTTTGTTATCTATGTCATCTAACATCCTTTTAAAATCTGGTCTATCAAAGTTAGTTCCTGTGTATCCATCATCTTTATAAATATCAGCTAAAATCCATCCTTTAGTGGTAATTATAGATTTTAAATATTTAATTTGATTTTCAATACTTTCAGATTGTCCTTTATAGTTTTCATCCTTTTCATCTTCTCTTGATAGTCTAGCATATATTGCAACTTTCCATATTTGTTCATTTGCTATGTTAAAATAGTTATTATATAACTCTTGCATTATTACCTCCTTGTCTTAGAGTTATCTTTAATAACTACTTATCTACATTGATATTTTATATTTTTTTCTTCATAATTACAATATAAAATTGATGTATTTTCATTTATCCATTCTTGCATTAGCTCTGTTAAAGTTTTTCCATCTTTGGTATATGTTTCTTTTATTTTTTCTTCCATTAAAGCCACCTCTATTAATATATATTAAGGTAAAAATAAAAAATCCACTTAAAAAGTAGATTTTTTATAGTTATATTTATAATAAAAACACTACTTTTTAAGTAGTACTTTGGTTCAAAATGTGTTTACAATTTTTGTTCATAGTTGTTTCATAGATTTGCTTTCGTAAATATATTTATTTGTATTATATTTTCATTCTTTGTTAATGTCAATGACTTTAGAATAATTTTGATGGTAACACAGATTTGAAAAAAATGAAATTTGTGTTTCTAACATTTTAGTTCTGATATTTTATTGTTTTTCATGCACACCTCCATTTACAAATATAGGGAATACTTGCTAGTACTCCCTATAATTTTTCTGGAAACTCGTTTATAGTATAACTAAAGGCTCGTTTCTAACCTAGTATATTCATTATTCACTTTTTTATTTACTAAATCAAGAGTTTCAGTTGAATTTTATGCAAAAGCATGATATAATTCACATAAATTTAGCCAAAGAGCTATTAATTTTTAAAACCTCCATATGGAGTTAATCATAAAGAAACTAATAAACATCTCAATTAATATTGAAGGAGGAAAAATATGTCAGAAAAGGAAAACAACATACCTATAAAGAAGGTAAAACTAAATTATATGTCAGCTGTATCTCATACACCACCTAAAGCAAGAATTGTAGTATCATCTGCTAAAATGGAAGAGTTAGATAGAGCTATTCGAGAAAAGACTAGTCAAAATACGAATTGCTTTAATATGGCGCGTGCTAATTTTAAAGATGATATTGTAAAATAAGACAGTAACCTATAAACATTTTTAAGGAGGACGAAAATGAGCACTTTACCTTTTATTATACTTTGTATTGGTATTATATTCTTTGGAATATTTGTTGGAATAGTTTTAGCTATTTTTACAAGAAAACAAAAAGAAAATATGCCAAAATCTTTTTGCGAAAGCAACTTTATTTATGGAAAATTTTTAGATCAAGATGAAATTTCCATTGATGAAGTAATAAAAAATTTTAATCTTTTAGATATTTAATTAAATTCTTTAAGGTTCAATATCAACCGTTAGTAAAGTGAGAGTCAATTATCAGACTCTCACTTTACGTTTAAGTATTCAAACTTTATCATATTTTTTCTTAAAATAAAAATTATCTCTTATCATTTTTTCATGTTTAAGCCACGATTATTTCAATAGTGTCTTAAACTATAGAAAACCAAACTTGTCCAATTTTTTTAAGTATTCTTCCATAATCTATTATAATCCATAATGCTAAATAAAAAAATAGTAAATTTATCACATATTTATTGACTTTTTACTCTTAAATAGCTTATAATAAATATAGGAAATGACAAATCCACAAACGTGGTTTTGCCGATATAAAGATTTAATAAACCATTAGCTCGG
>CAKPGC010000020.1 GCA_934154445.1 uncultured Clostridia bacterium | reverse complement strand
TTATGATGGATTAATATATCATATTCCGCAATTGGTAGAAACAAATGGTTATAAGGAACGACTTACTTTGGAACAGGGTGTTGGAATTTCATTAGATGCAGATGATTGTTTTGCAGACAAATTATATGATTATTATATAAATATAAATGAAAAACAATTTGATCTTGCGTGTAATCAAGCTATAAAAGATGTGGTAGATGAGGATGACAGGTTTATAAAGGAAATAGATCGGTTTTTAGAGTATGAGGATGATTGAGAGGCTGGATGATGGCAAAAAAAGAAATAAAAAAAGCTTTATTTGTTGGAATGTATCCAAATGAAGTAAATAAATATAGAAATGTTTTTTTTCAAAATTTAATTTTTGCGATAGCTGATTGCGGAATAGAGTGTGTGGTTATTTCACCGGTTTCTATAACAAAATATCGCAAAAAAATACGATTAATACCTAAAAGTGAAATTCATACAACAGAAAGGGGAAGTAAAGTTAAAGTATATTATCCAAGATATATATCAGCTTCATCAATACAAATTGGTTCGTTTAATACAGAAATTATATCGGAAAGGTTATTCGAACAAGCAACAATGAAGGTTGCAAAAAAATTAAACGCCTCTTTTGATTTTGTATATGGTCATTTTGTTTTATATGGAGGATTAGCGGCAATAAAAATTGGAAGATATTTGAAATTACCATCTTTTTTTGCATATGGAGAGTGTGATTTTAAAACAGAAGTTGGCAATACTTATGGAATTCCTAAAACAAAAGAAGTGGAAGGTTTGGCAGGTGTTATATCTGTTTCTACAAAAAATACAAATGAATTACATGATTTAGGTTTTGTTAATAATGTGCCTGTCTTAACAGCTCCAAATTCAACAGATTTAACATTGTTTTATAAAAGGGATAGGATGGAATGTAGGAAAAAGCTTGGATTGCCTGAAGATAAGTATATAGTTGGATTTGTAGGTGGATTTATAGAAAGAAAGGGAGATAAGCGTTTATTAGAAGCAGTAAATCAATCTGAAGGAATATATGTAGCATATGCGGGAAGAGGAGAAGTAAAACCTTCTGGTAAAAGGGTTGTTTTTTGTAAAGCTATGGAACATAATGAAATTCCTGTGTTATTAAATGCGGTTGATGTGTTTGTGCTACCTACACTGGCGGAGGGATCATGTAATGCTATAGTTGAGGCGATGGCTTGCGGCTTGCCGGTTGTATCTTCCGATTTACCATTTAATGATGATGTTTTGAATTCGAAAAATTCAATTCGAATTAATCCATTGTCAATCGAAGAAATAAGACAGGCTATTAATATTCTTAAAGATGAGAAAAAAAGAGATGAATTGGCTATAAATGCATTAGAAACAGCAAAAGAATTAAGTATTGACATGAGAGCAAGAAAAATATTAGACTTTATCAGTAAAAACATTGAAGGATAGGGGATATATATGATAGAAGGAAAAAGAAAAAATAATAGATATTTCTATCAATTGTGGTTGTTGGTTGCGTGTACATTATTATTTTATTCGTTTTTTTTTCAATATGGGATAAAGCCTATTAATGGTGTAATGATAATTTTGTGTACAATTTTAATATTATTTGGATGTATACAAATTATTTTTGTACAACATGGGAAAATAAAAAAGGACAGGTATTTATATTTTTATATTTTTTGGGTGTTGGGATTTATCATAACAATTTTTATGGCTAATGCAAAATATGGTTTAGATTTAGAAATAAGGATGTTAGAATATTTATTATCATCATATTCTATATATCTATTATTAAAATCAAAACCGGAATATTTAAATATAATTACATTTGATATTAGTATTACTGTAACTTTGTTAGCGGTGAATTCTCTTATAAAGGGCGTTGTTGTTTCATCATCTGGAGCAATTGGGTTACAATCTTTAAATACTAATGTTATGTCATCATTTTTCTTACTTATGGCATATTGTATTTTTATTCTTTGTAGGAATAAACATAATTTAATATTTGAACTGTTGTTATGTATTATGATGGGAATTGTGGTTATTGCACAGATATCTGCGGCATCAAGACGTGGATTTCTTGTTTTGGGAATGTTTTTATTTGCAGCTATATCTGTTTATTTTATTCCCCTTCGTACACAATATAGATCAAGAATGAGATTTTTAATGTATATTACATTGACTGTGCTAGTGATTATAATGCTTCTGATAATGAAGGATTATTTGTTACAAAAAACCGCATTAGGTGCAAGATTATTAGGTGCGAATAACACAGGAGATTTAGCAAGAGCCAGATATCAGGCTTTTGCACTTGAGCAGTTTAAGAATCATCCTATATTAGGAATTGGTTTAGGTGGAATAGCATATAATGTTGGTGCATATTCTCATTCTATGTATTATGAATTGATATCATGTACGGGATTACTTGGAACGACAATATTCTTTTTTGGTTTTTTAGGAATTGGATATGATCTTATGATGGTTTCAAGGAATAAAACAATAATAAAGGAAGATAGGAGTTTAAGTTGGTTGAGTTTTATTTTTTGGGGGTGCATTCTAATTTCGGGAATTGCTGTGGTTATGATATATGATTTCTATTTTTATATATACATATCACTTCTATGTGCAGTATTAAGTAAAAATAGAGGAAAACCCCAATATATTAAGAATTAAACATAGTGTTTAGTGAAAGGAATGTGGATTTATGAAAATAGGATTATGTCTTGCATATAAAGGAGTAAATTATGGAATGCTTTTGCAAGCATATGCAACACAAAGAGTAATAGAAAATTTAGGTTATGATACTGAGATTATAGATTATACGCGGATAGGTTATAAAAATATTCGGTTCACACCTTGGCTTTTTGTATATTTTGTATCGGAAATTATAAAAAAAAATAAAAGTAAAAGAAATAAACCCATCTTAGATGAAATACATAAGCTTAATATTGATGAAAGAAAAAAGGTTTCAAATGAATTTATTGAAAGATGTCTTTTAAATAGAGTGAAATGTAATGGTATTGCTGAATTAAAAAAACATACGATAGAAAATTATAATGGTGTTTTAGTTGGAAGTGATCAAATATGGCCGCCTGATGCAGCATTTGGAAATTTTACAACTCTTCGGTTTGCACCTGATAATATGAATAAAATTTCGTACGCAACGAGTTTAGGGGTATCAAAGTATCCATATTATTGTTGGAGTAGTGCTGCAAATTTCTGGAAAAGGATGAATCACATTAGTGTAAGGGAAGAACAAGGGAAAAAAATAATTCAAACTATATGTGATGTTCCGGTAGAGGTTGTAGTTGACCCTACCTATTTATTATCAAAGCAAAAATGGGAAGAACTTGTACCGATTAAACATATTATGAAAGAAAAGTATATTTTATGCTATTTTCTTGGAAATACGATGGAACATAAAAAATTAGCCAGAGATTTTGCTGATAAATGTGGTATTAAATTAGTGTCTATTCTTAGCACAGAAAGTGTATCTTCGATAGATATAAGCTATGCTGATGAGGTTATTACAGGAAAAGGACCAGAGGATTTTATTAATTTGATTAGAGATGCAGAGTACGTTATGACAGATTCATTTCATGGATTGGCATTTTCTGTTATTAATAATAAACAATTTTATGTATTCTATAGAACGAAGATAGGTAGTAAAAATTCAAGGAATAGCCGAATAGACAATATTTTAAAAATGTGGGGATTAGAATCTAGGCTTGTGTTTAATGAAAATTCAGTTAATGATTTTGATACTTCATTAATAGATTATAATTTAGTTAATAAAAAAATTATGATGGAACGTCAGAAATCAATGGATTATTTGGTAAATGCATTAGAGGATTGCAAATAATGAAAACAGAAAATTTATATAAAGAGAATAAAGAATGTTGTGGTTGTAGCATGTGTGCAAGTGCGTGCCCCAATAATATTATACAGATGAAACCGGATAAAACTGGGTTTTTATATCCGTTTATTATAAATGAAGCCAAGTGTTTAGGTTGTGGTAAATGCCTTGCAGTTTGCCCAATAAAAAATAATGGAAATAAAAAAACAGATTTTATTGAATTTTACGCGGCAAGTTATAAGAAAAATAAGGATATAATATCATGTTCGTCAGGTGGATTGGCAACAGCTATATCATCAGCTTTTATAAGAAACGGTGGTATCGTTTATGGAGCAGCATATTCTGAGGATTATAAAGAGGTTATATATTGTAGGATTGATAAGGAAGCGGAACTGGTAAAATTAAAAGGTTCTAAGTATGTTCAGGCAGATAAGAGATTTATTTATAAAAATGTTTCTGTAGATTTAAAGAAGGGAAACAGATGCCTTTTTATTGGATTACCATGTGATGTAGCAGCGGTTGTTGATTATTTTAATGATAATAAAAATTTGTATACAGTTGAGTTGGTATGTCATGGCCCTACATCAGTATATGTTCAGGAACAATATTGTGATGCATTGAAAAAAAAATATGGAGATACTATAAAATTTTTTACAAATAGATATAAAAAAAATGGTAAGTGGAAACCTTTTTATAATTATGTAGAATTTGAAAATGGAAAGATATTTATGGAACAATTTCATAAAAGCAGTTTTGGTTCAGCCTTTCGATACTTGAAACGTCCTTCTTGTTATGTTTGTCCATTTAAAGATGATACATTACTGGGAGACTTGATGATTGGAGATTATCATTATGTAGAACAGGGAATGGATGGATATAATCCACATGGAGTTTCTTCTGCAATGGTTCATAATAGTAAAGGCAGTGAATTATTATCTATTGTTAGGAAAGATGTTGATATGGTTGAAATTCCAAAGCGAAATGCTCTGGCTAATGCAGCAATTCATCATCCAATCTCGGCACCAAAAGGTACTGCAAAATACAAACAGGTATTTCTGAAAAGTGGATTAAATAGGGCAAATCGTATGTTGCTGGTTTACAAATCAAATTTTAAAAGATCTTGTAAAAGCAATATTATGGTAATTGCGGTAAAATTAAAACGATTTCTTTTTCCTAAGAGTAGACCTCAATAATTTTGTTGTGTTTTTAAATAATAAGATGTTAAATAGATAATGTAAAAGACGGATGGTTTGATGGAAATAGATAATTTAAATAAGAAAATAGAAACGTCAGTAAAATGGGCAGGTATAACAGAAATTGCTGCTAAACTAATAACACCATTTACAAGTATGATATTAGCTAGATTACTTACTCCTGATGAATTTGGTGTGGTTGCAACAGTTAATATGGTAACAAGTTTTGCAGATATTTTTACCGATGCTGGATTTCAAAAGTACCTAATTCAAAAGCAATTTCGCAATGATAAGGAATTTTATGAAAATGCAAAT
Organism: uncultured Clostridia bacterium; assembly: GCA_934154445.1. GTDB lineage: Bacteria > Bacillota > Clostridia > TANB77 > CAG-508 > CAG-269. The sequence goes on along the minus strand of CAKPGC010000020.1, from coordinate 10,076 downwards.
GTTGCATTTTGGACAAATTTATGTATTTCATTTGTTCTATGGCTTGTGATTGTACTTTTAAGAAATCCAATAGCTGCTCAAGTGGGTAATCCGGGACTTGGATATGTTATTGCTATTGCAAGTATATCTTTGTTTTTAACAGCATTTTCAAGTATTCAGATGGCAATTTATAAAAAAAAGTTTGATTTTAAAACTTTATTTTTGGCGAGGATAGTTGGAGCCTTTATGCCGGTAGTTATTACAATTCCGCTTGCGTTTATGGGATTTGGGTATTGGTCTATTATATGGGGAACAATAGCTACTAACTTAGTAAATGCAATTATTTTGACTGTAAAATCCTCATGGAAACCATATTTATTTTTTAAATTTAGTATACTAAAGAAAATGTTTTCTTTTAGTATGTGGACTTTGGTTGAATCCGTGTTACTTTGGATGACGTCATATATTGGAACATTTATTATTGGTAAATATTTAACTAGTTACTATTTAGGATTGTATAAAAATTCGATTACAATGGTAACCAGTATAATGAACATAGTTGCAGCATCAACAACTTCTGTTTTGTTATCTGCTTTATCCGCTGTAAAAAGTGATAAGAAACAATTCGATAGGGTTTTTTACTCGTTTCAGCAAAAAGTTGGGTTGTTGCTTATTCCACTAGGTATGGGTGTATTTTTATTTAGGGATTTTGTGACTAATGTTTTGTTTGGTTCTCAATGGTCAGAGGCAAGTCTTTTTGTTGGTTTGTATTCTTTGGCACAATCATTTACAATATTAACCGGACAGTATATTAGCTTAACGTTTACAGCAAATGAAAAACCAAAACTTTCGGTATTGTCTCAAGTTCTTCAATTGATTGAATTAGTTGGTTTATTATTGGTAACAGTGAATAAAGGATTTATTTATATAGTATTTGCGAGAAGTATTGCACGCGTTTTGTTTGGTGTAATTAATTTAGTTATAGGAAAGATTTATATTAAAATGTCACCAATAAAAATCTTAAAAAATATGATGCCTGCGATGATAGGTTCCCTTACGATGGTTCCTATAGCAATAATAGGATTATCGTTTAAAAATAGTTTTTTCTGGCAATTATTGTTGATATTATTGTGTTGCATTAGCTATGCGTGTACTGTTTTGACAATTCCGCAAACTAGAAATATTATATTGCCAATTATAAAAAGTGTGGGAAAACGAATAAAAAATACAAAATAATATTGGAGGAAATAATGAAAAAAATAATGCTTGTTTTTGGTACCAGACCAGAAGCGATTAAAATGTGTCCATTGGTAAATGAATTAAAAAAAAGAACAACAATAGAAACGGTGGTATGTGTTACTGGGCAACATAGACAGATGCTTGATCAAGTACTTAATATATTTAATGTAATACCTGATTATGATCTTTCAATTATGAAATCAGGGCAGACACTTTTTGATATTACAACAGGAATTCTGGAAAAAATTAAGGTTGTATTAGAAAAGGAAAAACCGGATATTGTTCTGGTCCATGGGGATACTTCAACTACATTTGTTACAGCATTAGCGTGTTTTTATCTTCAAATTCCGGTTGGACATGTGGAAGCGGGATTGCGTACATATAATATTTATTCTCCATATCCAGAGGAATTTAATCGTCAGGCTGTAGGTATTATTTCACAGTATAATTTTGCTCCAACTAGGATGGCTGCTGATAATTTGATTAGAGAAGGAAAGGATGTAAGTAAAATTTATATTACAGGTAATACTGTTATTGATGCAATGCAACATACTGTAAAGGAAGATTATACACATCCGGAACTTGAATGGGTAGGAAATGCAAATTTGATTTTTATAACGGCACATAGGAGAGAGAATCTTGGAAAGCCAATGCATAATATGTTTCGTGCAATTAGACGGGTGCTTGATGAACATCCGGAATGTAAAGCAATATATCCAATTCATATGAATCCAACTGTTAGAAAGGCTGCTGAAGAAGAATTGGGAGGATGTGATAGAATACATATTATTGAACCAATAGATGTTTTTGATTGTCATAATTTTGAGGCAAGATGCCATGTTTGCTTGACGGACTCGGGAGGAATTCAGGAGGAAGTACCATCTTATGGAAAACCAGTTCTTGTAATGAGAGATACCACTGAGAGACCGGAGGGAATTGAGGCGGGTACACTTAGATTAGTAGGTACAGAGGAAGAAAACATCTATAAAAATTTTAAACAACTTTTAGAAAATGAAGAAGAGTACAAACGTATGGCAAGAGCATGTAATCCCTATGGGGATGGTAATGCATGTAAAAGAATTGCAGATATTTTAGAAGATAAGGAGTATGAACCTTGGATTCCTATGGAAGAAAAGAGATGTTTCTGACAAATTAAGAAAGGGTATACCATGAGAAAAGAGAATGTTCAAATAGACAATAAAATAATATTAATAACGGGTGCTGCTGGATTTATTGGCGCTAATTTAATTATTAAAATATTTCAATATGCAAAAAATGTGCATATTATAGGCATTGATAATATGAATGATTATTATGATGTTTCTATAAAGGAATATCGTTTGCAACAGATTGAAAAAACTGTTGAACAACATTTGGAGAACTCATGGAAATTTATAAAGGGTTCAATTGCAGATAAAGAGCTTATTAAACGGATATTTGATGAATACAAACCATCAGTTGTTGTAAACTTGGCCGCACAGGCGGGGGTTCGATATTCAATTACAAATCCAGATGTTTATATAGAAAGTAATTTGATAGGATTTTATAATATTTTGGAGGCATGTCGTCATTCTTATGATAATGATGAAAAAGGGGTAGAGCATCTAGTTTACGCATCATCGTCGTCGGTTTATGGAACAAATAAAAAGATACCATATTCTACAGATGATAAAGTGGACAACCCTGTATCTTTGTATGCAGCAACTAAAAAGTCAAATGAATTATTGGCACATGCATATTCGAAATTGTATAACATTCCGTCAACAGGTCTTCGCTTTTTTACAGTATATGGACCGGCCGGAAGACCGGATATGGCATACTTTGGGTTTACAAATAAGTTAAAAAATAATGAAATGATTAATATTTTCAATTATGGAAATTGTAAACGTGATTTTACCTTTATAGATGACATTGTAGAGGGAATAGTACATGTAATGAAGGTTGCCCCTGAAAAAAAGAAAGGGGATGATGGACTTCCAATTCCACCGTATAAAGTTTATAATATTGGTAATAGTAATCCGGAAAATTTACTAGAATTTGTAGATATTCTTCAACAGGAACTTATTCGTGCAGGTGTGCTCCCGGATGATTATGATTTTGAATCGCATAAAAAATTAGTGCCGATGCAACCAGGGGATGTTGCAGTGACATATGCAGATACATCGGAGCTTGAAAAAGATTTTGGAATAAAACCACATACTAGTTTGAGAACAGGTTTAAGAAAGTTTGCAGAATGGTATAAGGAATTTTATATGTAAGGAGAGTGTAAATAAAATGAAAATTGCTATAGCTGGAACAGGTTATGTAGGTTTATCAATTGCAACATTATTATCACAACATCATGAGGTAATGGCTGTTGATATAATTCCTGAAAAGGTTGAAATGATTAATCAGAGAAAATCTCCCATTCAGGACGAATATATTGAAAAATATTTGGCAGAAAAAAATTTGAATTTAACAGCAACATTGGATGCGGAAGCGGCGTACAAGGATGCGGAATTTGTAGTTATTGCAGCACCGACAAATTATGACAGTAAGAAGAATTTTTTTGATACATCAGCTGTTGAGTCGGTAATTCAATTAGTACTTGAATATAATCCAAATGCAATTATGGTTATTAAATCGACGATACCGGTAGGATATACAGTTGCTGTCAGGGAAAAATTCCATTGTGATAACATTATTTTTAGTCCGGAATTCTTACGGGAGTCTAAGGCGTTGTATGACAATCTGTATCCATCAAGAATTATAGTGGGAACGGATATGGAAAACGAAAAACTTGTAGAGGCAGCAAATACATTTGCAAAGCTTTTGCAGGAGGGTGCTATTAAAGAAAATATTGATACATTAATTATGGGATTTACTGAGGCTGAGGCAGTGAAATTATTTGCCAATACATATCTGGCACTTCGCGTATCTTATTTTAATGAATTGGATACATATGCCGAGATGAAAGGATTAAATACACAGCAGATTATTAATGGTGTGTGCCTGGATCCAAGAATTGGTTCTCATTATAACAATCCGTCATTTGGATATGGTGGATATTGCTTACCGAAAGATACAAAACAACTTTTGGCAAACTATGAAGATGTTCCGCAGAATATGATGTCTGCTATTGTAGAATCAAACCGCACCCGTAAAGATTATATTGCTGATAGAGTGTTAGACTTAACTGGAGCATATGGAGCAAATGATGTTTATGATGCAAACAAAGAGAAAGAAGTTATAGTAGGAGTATATCGTTTGACAATGAAGTCAAATTCCGATAATTTTCGTCAATCTTCAATTCAGGGTGTTATGAAACGAATCAAGGCAAAAGGGGCATCGGTTATTATTTATGAACCAACATTGGAAGACGGAACAACTTTCTTTGGAAGCAAGGTTGTGAATAATTTGGATGAATTTAAAATGCAGAGTCAGGCTATTATAGCAAATCGATACGACAGTTGTCTGGATGATGTAAAAGATAAGGTATATACAAGGGACTTATTTGGTAGAGATTAGGATACTTGAATAAGAAATTTTTTATGATAGAATATACTCATTATGTAATTTGGGAGGAAACTTATGCAGGACACAAATAGACAGGAAGAAATTGATATATTGGATTTGTTATATCGTATTTTGTTAAAATGGCGGCTGGTATTAGGGATTGCATTGCTTTGTTGCGTTTTAACAGGGGGGCTACAGGTTTATAAGAATCATAATCAGGTGAAAGCATTAGAACAAAAAACAGATGTCAACTCAGAAATGATATTACAGAATATGACAGTAGCAGAGACAAATGCAGTTAAAGATGCAGTCGATATTTCTATGAATATTGATGACCTTAAACAATATATGAGTGATTCTTTATATATGAATCTGAATCCATACCATGAAAATGTTGTGACATTGTGTTATACGGTTTCTCCGATAGAAGGTGGAACCCAATGCAATAATCAGTTACTGCAATTATTGAATGCCTATAGTCTGCATATCAATGGTTTATCTTCTTTGGATGGATATGAATCAGAAGAGGATTTGACAAATTTATTTGAGTGTACATCTAAGGTAAAAGACGTGAATATGCAGTCCTTAAATAATATAAATATTTCGACGGAACAGGATGTACAACCGTCGGATACACTTATTATTTATGTAAAAGGTTCTTCCAAAGAGATGGCAGAGGAACTTTCAAAGGCTTTGCAGAAGGATTTGGATGCATATAAGGCTCAGATGGACAGAAATATAGGCCAACATGAGTTGCATTTGGTATCCGAAGAGGCAACTACATTATATGATCAGGATTTAGAATCATTGTTAGCGCAGGAACAGACGAAATTAACTACTTACAATACAAATCTTGGTAATTATATGACGAAGTTTTCAGATGTACAAAAGAGTGCATATACACAGTTGTTAAATGAGAAGAAGGGATTGGTGGATGAAACCCAAAAGGACGAAACAGTCCGGACAATTTCTTTGACAGACAATCTGGTTAAGGCAGTGGTTGTTGGTTTCCTAATCGGATTCATTCTCGTATGCGGTTTGATTACATTAAGATACCTTACAAACGGACTGTTAAAGCAGACCTCGGATTTGATGAATACCTACAATGTTTTTGTTCAGGGGGATTTCTCAATATTACATGCCTTGACCAATTCAAAAAACAAAATTGACAAACGGATTATTGGTTTAAAAAATACAGAGCATATCAGTTTGGAAAATATGGAAGATCGGACGGTTGAAAATATAAAATTAACAATCAACCGGGAAGGACTGGAACAGGTAATCGTTACTTCCAGTTTCTGGCTGGATGAAGAAGACGAAACCTTTGTACATTCTTTGATGGAACGGGTTGATTCAGGTACCAAACTGACATTTTTAAATGACTTTTTGGGCAATGTTCAGGCATTGGAGGCCGGTGCACAGGCTGGCGGAATTGTTCTTGTGGAAAAGATGGGAAATACAAGATTTCAACGGATGGACAAATTAATGGAATTATGTCGCGAACATGGAATCCGGATTTTAGGGGTTGTTGTGTTGTAAAGTTATTGCAGTAGAATGGGCTGAGAAGGGTGTATGTTATCCGATTAATAATTATAAATTAGTTTTATATTATTGAATAAAATATTATGAAAAAAGAATTCTGTAGAAATACAGGATTCTTTTTTTATGGAAATTAAATGACATAATTAGTCAAAAAAGTGCAAATATTGACGGTAAACAATACCAAAATTGACGAGCCTATTGAATATGAAAAAAGAATTAAGTAAAGTAAGTATAAAGATTCTTTTGCAAAAGACAAGTAATAATAAAACATGAAAATTTTAAAGGTGGGTGAGGTGCGATGAAGCATTTTACAATTTATAAGAAGGAGGGTGCGAATAAGAATATTTATAAAATGATAAAAATATTTGATGAAAGAGGAGAAAAATTATGAATAAAAAAAATGTTCAAGAGAGTGAAGATAAAAAGAACAGAATAGTCTTAGTATTAGGGATAATTCCCAATATTATATTTGGAGCGATTGTTATATTTTATATGATAATGATTCGAAATGGTGCAACGGATTTGAAATATGCTCCGGATTTACTTGATTATGGTGAGGCATCGATTATAACAACGGCAGTTAGTATTTGGGTCGGTTTGAATATCTATAATTTTATGACCAAAAATGAGGTGGAAGAATTAGTAAGGGATTCTAATGATAAATTAGAAAAATTTAAAGAAGAAACGAATAAATTAAAATCATACATATATAGACAAAAGTTTATAGAAACGGTTTCACAAAATGCATCAAAATATCCTATTAATTCATTTTTTGTAAGATGTGCTTTAAAGATGAAAGAGGAGAAAAATGCATGGGGATTGGATGACCAGAAACTTGCTGATTTTGAAAGAAGATTATATGAATGTGAAGATATATATGAATCGAATGTATGGTCACGAGGTGGAGCAGTAGCAGAAGATTTGTATAATGATTTTTCAAAATATATTTCAGAGACTGAAAAAGAATTTTTCAAAATTAAAGAAAAAATAAACTTTGATGAGGATGGAGATATTAATAAAAACAAATTTGATATCACAACAATTACAAATATAGAAGAGTATATATATTTATCTGTAAGGATTGGCGATATTCTATTTTATAAAAATGCAGGAAAGAAAAGGATAAATAAAAAAGCCAGTATTGATAATTTAAAGGAGACAATAATTTATTATCGGTTAGCGGATATTTTATTAAACGAGTGCGAGGATGTTACGAATGAGGAAAAAGCATATATGAAAAATACAATAGGATATACCTATCGATTGATTGCAAATGAATCAATAGATGAAAAAGAGGTATATAATAAATATATGTATAACAAACGTGCAATTATTTATGGTGAGGAATGTATTAAATTGTGTAATACGCGAGGAAGATATTATCGCAATTTGGCTTTGCCTTACCAAACAATGTATGAAAATTATAGAAAATATAAACATACTTTTAGATCTGATTTAGAGAATTTAGTGAAAAATACGGGTTTGTTAAATGAAACTATGAAACAAAATTATCAAGGAAATATCAAGGAAGGTTTAAAACTAATCACAGAAAGAAGTTATTTTCTTGCGGCTGACTTAGACAAAACAGACTATAAAGCTTTCAATAATATTGGTGCATTAATTTTAAAAGGTATTGATGAAACATATAAAATTAATGGAAGAGCCGATATAATATGTAATACATATTTAAATGATAAAGGAATGTTAGTTTCGGAGCTGTTTGATAGCGAGAGGGTTATGAAAGCAAAGGAAGATATATTACAACGACTAGAAATAGCAAAGATTAATTTAAAAGCGGCAACAGAGATATCTCCTACATTTGAAGATTCTCGTTATAATTTTGCAAAGGCATGCATATATAAGGGCTTATTAGAAAGAGATGAAAACAAGAAAAAGGTAGAATTTGACTTGGCAAAGCAAGCATTGGACATTGTATTTATTTTAAATAAATCATGTCAAGGTGGAAAATACACACTAAGAAATTATTATGAAGCACTAGGCATGTTGGAGGATGCTGTTCGTATTAACAAAGAGTTGTTAAATGGAGGAGATAGTAGACCGTTAATGGATTTATATTTAAAGAAGAGGATTCAACAACGTAGTAAAGATTGGGAAAAAACAAGATGTCTTTATGATAAAAATATTAGAGAAATGATTATTGAAATGTATGGTGATTCGATAACCATTCATGAGGCTGATAGGTTGTGCAAAAGTATGATGACCCCATATATAAAAGATATAGGAGATGAGGAGCGCGATGACAAATAGGATAAAATGTCCCGGAAGTGGACTAAACACACAATGTCGAATTGATGAGCTAAAAGATAATTTGATTCAGTGGTTAAGTTCAAAGGAAATGACGGAACTACTCAGTTTATTCAATGGTGAGGATATAATATATAAAGGAGATCTTCTTCAATATATCAAAGAATTAAATAGATTTGTAAAAAGATGGGATTTTAGAAAGAAACAATCAGATGGCGGGGAACGATGGAATATTTATGATGATTCTAAAGTTACAGAAAATGAAAAAATAATTTGGGATTGTGCAAAAGGACTTGGTATGATAGATGTTTCTACAACAAAAATTAATCCGGATTATATTCTTCCTTTAGGTGGCGCAAGGATGACAAATTTGCTTCGACCTAAAATGGCGAAGGAATTGTTGGATTTCTATCAATGGGATTCTAAATTAATAGTTGCATTATCGGGGAATCGTCTGATTAATGATATAGAAAGAGAGACAACGGATAGATATGCACCTAAGGCGGTAACGGAATATGATGCAATAAATGCCGGATTAGAACATACATTTAATATTAAAAAGTATGAGGAAAATAAGGAAATAAATAAAAATATAAATCTGCAATCTACAGTTAGAAAATATACAGAAAATTATCGACAGTGTGAAATTTATTCAATTGCGGCACCTAGTACAGACCCCGGCAGACGTGCGAATTCACTTGATACATTTACATATTTTATAAATAAATTTTCAATTAAAGAAAAAACTCAAATTTTATTAGTTACCTCTGCAATTTATGCCCCATATCAATTGTTAAAATTTATACCATTGGCATTAGAATATGATTTAGAGGTTGATGTAGTTGGAACACCACCGACTAGTGGAATACCTCAAACGGCAAGTCATTATCTACAAGAAATAAAGTCAATAGTAGATGCAATTTATGATATGTCAAATATTTTTGTAGCACCTAATCAAAAAAAATAGGTTAATTCACAAAAGAACATTAATGTTATGGGAAATTTGAAGTATAAAATAAATTATGTTATCAGTATAAGTAAAATCATATATATTGATTGCTTGATAATTTTACATTGACATTTTCATGACAATGTGATATTGTCTATACATAATCATTATTTGCAGGTGAACGTATCAATTTTGATATAGGCAGAGTCACCATCTATTTTTCTTTAATCAATTTATTTTAATTCCATTATTTTAATGTTCAGAGTATAACCAGACAGGAACAGAGTGCAATTAAGATATCGAATTTTCTATTTGTTACAGGTTGTTCGTTATGTTTGAGTATACGGAACAACATGTTTAATTATGAAAAGGAGGTATGTGATATGACACAGGAAGACAGAATGGAATGGAAGCAGATGTTTTCGGAGATTTTTAAGGAGGCAAATTTTGCAACGAAAGACGATTTGAAGAACTTTGCAACGAAGGACGATATTGCTCGTCTGGAAAGTCGTATGGATCGCCTTGAAGAACGTATGGATCGCCTTGAAGAACGTATGGATCGCCTTGAAGAACGTATGGACAGATTGGAAAACTATGTGCATGAAAA
>CAKPGC010000019.1 GCA_934154445.1 uncultured Clostridia bacterium | reverse complement strand
ATCAAGAAAACCTAGTAATACACAAATAAGGATAAAAAACTTAATTGCATTAATAAAAATAAAATTAAGACGAAAAAGAAAAAAGGTAAAGTATGCTATTTTAACTATTTCCTTTTTAGTATTAATTATAAGTTTTATACCACATAATTTACAAATTCATTTTATAGATGTGGGACAAGGCGATTCAAGTCTAATAATTACTCCATTAAATAAGACAATTCTTATTGATGGAGGAGGTAGTAGTAGTCAAGATTTTGATGTTGGAGAAAATACATTAAAACCGTACATTTTAGATAGAGGATATACAAAAATTGATATAGTAATTATAAGTCATTTCGATCAAGATCATATTGGACGGAATATTAACCATATTACAAGAACTAAAAGTTGGGAAGGTTTATATTTCAAAACAGATTGAAAAATCAGATAATTACGAAAAATTCTTAGAGATAATTAATGATAAAAAAATAAAAGTATATGAAGTAATAGCAGGAGATAGAATACAAATAGAGAAAAATTTATATTTTGATATTTTATGGCCAATTAATAAACAAATTAATACAAATATAATGAACAATAATGCAATTGTTTGTAATTTACACTATAAAGATTTTTCAATGTTATTTACTGGTGATATAGAAGAGATAGCAGAACAACAAATTATAGAATTATATTCTAAAAATAAAAATATGTTAAGAGCCAATATATTAAAAGTCGGACACCATGGATCAAAAACATCTAGTACAAGTGAATTTATAAATATTGTTAAACCTCAAATTGCTGTAATAGGTGTCGGAAAAAATAATAAATTTGGACATCCAAGTGATGTAATTCTAAAACGATTAAATAATTTAAATTGTAATATATTTAGAACTGATTTAAATGGAGAAATTTCAATTAAAATAGATAAAAAAGGAAAATATAAAATAAAAAAACAGATTAACAATTAAATTATATGAAAGGGTAGTAATAGACTCTTTAAGAATCTATTAATGTATAAATCAGAAAAAAACGTAAATAATAAAAGGAGAAATTATGGAGGAAATATTATGAAAAAAAGTTGGATAATATTACTAGCGTTAGTAATTATAATAATTGGAATAATTGCTGGTTTTTTCTTATTTAATAAGAATGGTAAATCAAACAACAATATTATAGAAAGTGAAATAAATACAATATCTGAAAAAATTGAAGATGAATGTACAGAACAATACCAGGAGTTAGAAAAACAAGCAAATTTACAAATAGAAACTAGCTCAACTGAAGAAAAAATTTCACCTAATTGTTTAATAACGTTAAAAAGATATTACAATGAATGCAAACACACAATAAATGAATATATAGATGTTTCAAAAGACTTAGTAAATGGAACAAAAGAAGATTTAAAAAAAGAATATCCAAATTGGGAAATAAAAAAATATACAAGTACAGAAATAGTTTTATATAAAGAATTCGAAAGTAATTGCGGACAACATTTTATATTAAAAAATGATAATGGAAAAATTACAATTTATAGAGTAAATGAAAATGGAGAAGAAGAAGTCTACGAAGAAACTGAAATATCAGTTGAATATCTAACAGAAACAGATAAAATAGAAATTCAAAAAGGAATTAGGGTCAATGGAATTGAAGAATTAAATCAGTTGATAGAAGATTTCGAGTAAAAAATAAAACGGTCATAAATTATTTATGATCGTTTTACAATATATTAGATTATTTTTTTTGACTAATAGCATTTTTATTTTCAGCATTTAAATCACTTTTTTTAATAAAACCACCTTGGTATAAGCACTTAATATACATAATAAGTGAAAAAATTGTACAAGTTAAAGCTATACAATAAATTACTAAATCAAAATTACGCCAAAAACCTGTAAGGCTAAGTTGTTTAGTAATTAAAGATATAACAATTGCTAAATAAAACAAAACTGTAGCCAATTTACCATACCATTTGCTATAAACAACAACATTTTTTCCATAAAGGAAAGATGCTCCTACAATCATTAGTAATTCTTTTAGTATAACTATTACAAGTATCCAGAATGGAATAATATTTACAGTAACCAAAGAAGCAAGTACTGATATTTGAGTTAATTTATCTGCTAGTGGGTCCATTAATTTACCAAAGTTTGATACTAAATTAAACTTTCTTGCAATAAATCCATCTAGGACATCAGTTATTCCCGAAATTGTAAAAAATATAATTCCAAGAATATAGTTTCCTGTAAAAATAAAATATAAAATTATTGGTATAAATATAAATCTTAATATGGTTAATATATTTGGTATATGCTTTAACATTTTTTCCCCTTTCTTTTTACTTATTGTTCGAGAATTTAAACAATCCTAAAAACTAATTTGTTATCTTCCAATTCTACTTTGACAGTTTGACCTTCAACAACTTCCATGCGAAGGATCATTTCTGCTATTTCATCTTCTATATATTTTTGAATAGCTCTTCTTAAAGGTCTTGCCCCGAATTTTATATTAGTACCTTTATCTAATATAAATTGTTTAGCTTCATCAGATATTTCAAAAGAAATATCTTTTTGTTTTAAAGCTTTAATAGTATCTTTAAGCATCAAGTCAACAATTTGTAATAATTCATCTTTTTGTAGGGAATTAAATACAATTATTTCGTCAACTCTATTTAAAAATTCAGGTCTAAATACTTCTTTTAAACTATCCTCAATTTTGGATTTATCAACTGTTTGCTTTCCAAAACCAATTGAATTATTATTTAGATTTGAACCAGCATTTGAAGTCATAATTATAATTGTATTTGCAAAGCTTACAGTATTTCCTTGAGAATCTGTAAGTTTTCCATCATCTAAAACTTGCAATAAAATATTAAATACATCTGGATGAGCTTTTTCAATTTCATCTAAAAGAATAATTGAGTAAGGTTTTCTTTTAACTTTTTCAGTTAATTGTCCCGCATCATCATATCCAACATATCCTGGAGGTGCACCTATTAGTTTTGATGTAGAATGGCTTTCCATATATTCAGACATATCTATTCTTATAATAGAATCTTCTGAACCAAACATCTCATAAGCTAAAGACTTTGCAAGTTCTGTTTTACCAACACCTGTTGGACCGACAAATATAAATGATGGTGGTCTTTTTTCACTTTGAAGACCTGCTCGATTTCTTCTAATAGCTCTAGAAACACTGTTAACAGCTTCTTCTTGACCAATTACTCTTTTATGAAGATTAGTTTCTAGATTTAATAGTTTTTGAGTTTCTGCTTCTGTAATTTTTTTAACAGGGATTTTAGTCCAACTTTCTATAACTGTAGCAATATCTTGTATAGTAAGATTTTTTGGTTTCATTTTTTTATTTAATTTATCAATATCTTCTAAAATTTGGCATTCACGTGTTTTTAAATCAGCGGCTTTTTGGTAATCTTCAGTAGTATCAGCCTGAGCAACTTCTTCTTTTTCAGCTTGAACTTGAGCCAATTCTTTTTTTAATACTTCTAATTTAAATAAATCTTTGTTTTCTAAATTTATTCTAGAACAAGCTTCATCAAGAATATCAATTGCTTTATCTGGTAAAAATCTATCATGTATATATTTTTCTGACATTATAACGGCTTGTTTAATTACATCTGTTGATATCTTAACATTATGATATTCTTCATAATATTTTTTAATTCCATCTAAAATACCAATAGAATCTTCAATATTAGGTTCTTCAACCAAGACTTGTTGGAATCTTCTTTCTAAAGCAGAATCTTTTTCAATATATTTTCTATATTCTGTTAAAGTTGTAGTTCCAATTAGTTGAATTTCCCCGTTAGATAGAGCTGGTTTTAAAATATTTGCTGCATTCATAGAATGTTCACCATCACCAGCACCAATAATATTATGAATTTCATCAATAACTAAGATAATATTACCATATTCTTTACATTCGTCTATAATACCTTTCATTCTTGATTCAAATTGTCCTCTAAATTGTGTACCAGCAATTACCGCTGTCATATCTAATAGATAAACTTCTTTGTTTAAGAGTTTTGCTGGGACATTTTGATTTGCAATTTTAATTGCTAAACCTTGAGCAATAGCTGTTTTTCCAACACCAGGCTCACCGATTAAACAAGGGTTATTTTTTGAACGTCTATTTAATATTTGAATAATTCTTTGAATTTCCTTATCTCTTCCAATAACAATATCTAATTGATTATTCTTAGCTTTATTTGTTAAGTTAGTACCATAAGTATCAAGATATTTTTTCTTTTTGCTTTGTTTATTGTCTTTCTTTTTATCAGCTTTAACCTTCTTCTTTTCAGAATCAGTATTATCTTGAGATGATTGTTTGTCGCGTGAAAACATATTTGAAAATATAGAACCTAAGGGTATAGCAGCTCCTGCAATTTTAGGGTGATCTTCATCAAAATTTGAATCACCATCTTCATCATCACCTAAATCACCAAAAGTAATAGCACCTTCTATATTTCCTAGATTATTAATATCAAGATTTTCTGCAAAATCTTTAAATATTGTTTCCAATTGTTTATTCATATCTGCCAAATTTATTTTATCTTTAGATAAAACATCTTGTTGTTTAGCTAATACTTCGGTTACATTTATTCCTTTTTTCTTAGCACAATCATAACATAATCCTTCCATAGTGCTTTTTCCGTTATCTATTTTTTCATAAAAAAGTATTGCTGGATTTTTCTTACATTCTGAACATATCATAACTTTATAATTCCTCACTTCTTATATTTAAATATTATATATAATACCTCAAAACTGTTAAATAGTCAAATGTTTGACTATAATTTATAAAAATGGTATACTATAATTATATTTGTTAATAGGAGAAAAAATATGAATGTTACACTTCCAGAAAAAGAAAAAATGAATAAGAAAACTATAACAATATATATAATTGCACTAATTGTATGTATTTTGGCAATAGTTGTAGTGATTGCAATTCAGGTTTTAGGAGACAATATAGTGAATAATATATTTGGAATAAACAAGTTAGTTAAAAAGACAGAGCAAGAAGAAAATGAGTTAAAAGCTAGCTTTGAAACTATATTTGATAACCAAATAGAAGAAAAAGGAAATTATGCAAAACTAAAAAAAGATGGAGATCAAAAAATCGTATTCACAAACTATAATAAAGAAGAAAAAACTGATAAACATGAAATAGATGTAAATTTACCTTATATAAATATAAAAAACAGTGAAGTACAAAAGTTTAATCAAGAGATATCTGATACATTTGAAAAAAAAGCAGAAGAAATAATAAATGATAACGATAGAAATACTATATATACAGTAAAATATAAGGCTAGTATAGAAAATGGCATATTATCATTAATATTATATTCAGATTTAAAACAAGGATCAGTAGCACAAAGAATAATAATTCAAACTTTTAATTTTAATTTAGAAGAAGACAAAGAACTAACTTTAGAAGAAGTTTTAAAAATATATGATTTAAATAAAAATGAAGTTCAAAATAAAATAAATGAAGATATAAAAGAAGAACAAAAGAAAGCAAAAGATTTAATTGATTTGGGATATGATGTTTTTTCTAGAGACTTAAATAGCAAAATTTATAAAATAGAAAATATTGAAAATTATTTCATATACAATAATAATCTTTATATTATATTTGCTTATGGAAATGAAGAAATAACAAGTGAAATGGATTTAATTGTAATATAATAAAAAGAAACTAGTTTAAAAACTAGTTTCTTTTTTGAAAATAAAAGGGGATGTTTTTCAATTTTAGTCAGTTCTCATCTGACTATGACTGTATTATAATAATAAAATTTGTCCATTGTGTGAATTAAAAGTGAAATTATTAAGGTTGTTCACCTAATGTTATAGTAATTTCCTTTTCACTACCATTTCTGTTAATTTTTAATTTCATTTCATCTCCAATTTGATGAGAATTTTTAACTTCATTTAATTCATCCATTGATGTTATAGATTTTCCATCTGCTTCAATTATTACATCACCAGATTTTAACCCACCTTTTTCAGCGGAAGAAAAATCTTCTACAGATTTAACATAAACACCAACAACTAAATTGTAGTTCTTAGCAGTAGCCTCATCTAAATCAATTCCGGAAATACCGATGTAAGGTCTTTTTACTTTGCTATATTGAATTAATTGAGAAGTAACATCTGTGGTAGAATTAATTGGAATTGCAAAACCTATACCCTCAATACCTGTACCAGATAATTTTAAAGTATTAATTCCTATAACTTTACCTTCGCTATTAACTAAAGCACCACCACTATTACCAGAGTTTATTGCAGCATCAGTTTGAATACATTTATATGTTTTACCATCTGAGTCTGTAATTTTTCTATTAACAGCACTAACAATACCAGTTGTTACAGTACTTGTCATATTTACAGGATTACCAACAGCCATTGCAAATTCACCAACTTTTACATTATCTGAATCTGCAAATTCAGCTTTTGTTAAACCAGTCTTTTCAATCTTTATAACAGCTAAATCTGTTTGTTCGTCTTTACCAATTATCTTTGCTTCATATTCTGTTTCATCGTTAAATAGTGTAACAGAAATCTTAGTTGCTTCTGATATTTGATAATATGAACTTGATTCAGAAGAACTTGAAGACACAACATGATTGTTTGTTAGAATATAACCATCATCACTAATTATAATTCCGGAACCAGAAGCGGTTGCAGTTGACGTACCAGTTCTTCCGAAAAAAGAAGTAGCATTTATAGTATATTCAATTTTTATTCCAACTATAGATGGTAATATTTTATTTGCAGCATATACAGCTGTATCTGAATAATTACTTAAAGATATTTGTTCAACATACCCGTTTGACTGTGTAGAATTATTATTTGTAGTACTTATTGAAGAGGTAGTGTTTCCTATTATTTTTGTTCTTATTGATGGAATTCCAAAACATGTTCCTATTACAACCGCACATCCAACAATTCCACTTGTAAATGGTAATAATACACTTCTACCAAACCCAGAATCATTTTTTTGTGATTTACTGTAAGAGGTTGAACCAGTTACCGGAATAGCCTTGAATTTTGATTCATTTTTTTCGTTTTCTTCCATATATATTTGCCTCCTAAAATTTTATTAATATTATATGTATATAATATCCTAATACTATACTAGAATACAATATATTTGTGAAATCTTTGTGAAAAAAATGTAAAAGATAAGAGTAAATGTAATTTTCTTTTTTTAGGTGAATTATTGAAAAAACAAATACGAATTGATATAATAATAGTAAATTTGAAACGGAGGAATATAAATGAAAAGTAACAAAGGAATAACAATGGTAACACTAATCATCACAATAATATTATTATTAATAATAGCGGGGATATCAGTAGGGGCAGGAAACAAAATCATAAAGTCATCAGAACTAGAAAATATAAAAACAAATATGCTATTAATAAAAGCAAAAGGAAAAGAATACGTAGAAAATGCCAATTTTAAATTAGGAACTAATTTTGACAAGTTAACAGATGAAGAAAAAGAAAATAGAGTAAAAACAGCAAAAGAAGAATTAAAAGGTAAAGAGCTAACAGACTATAATATATTTAATCAAAACATGGGAATAACACAAGATACTATAACAAAGGATAACGCAGAGTATAGATATTATTATGAATTAAGTGAAGCTGATTTAAAAGATATGGGAATTTCAAAGGTAAAATTAGATGAGAAAAATGGATGTTATATCATAAAATATGATATACCAAATGTAGAAATAGAAGTGTACAATACACAAGGAATTGAGAAGGATGGAAAGCAATTATATTCTTTAGGTGAAATACAAAATTTAAATATAGATTTATAATACGAAGAAGGAAATAGAATGAAAGAAAAAGAACTAAATAGACTAACAAGTTTAAAAGAAATAGAGAAAAAATTACACCAAGATGGTTTTGAAAATATATGTGGAATAGATGAAGCTGGAAGAGGACCATTAGCTGGACCTGTTGTGGTAGCAGGTGTAATAATGCCACGAGATTCAATGATAGAAGGAGTAAATGATTCTAAAAAAGTTTCTGAAAAGAAAAGAGAGTTATTATATGACGAAATAATAGAAGAAGCAATAAGCTATTCTGTTGCAATAATTGGACAAGATGTAATAGATGAAATCAATATATTAAATGCAACAAAACAAGGGGTAACCAGTGTTGTGAAAGGGCTTGATGTAAGACCAGACTTAATAATAATAGATGCACTTCAACATATTGATACAGATGGAATAAAATATGAATCTATAATAAAAGGAGATGCTAAATGCTATTCCATTGCTGCAGCATCAATAATTGCAAAAGTTACAAGGGACAGAATTATGAGAGAGTGGGATAATGTTTATCCACAATATGGTTTTGTTCAACACAAAGGATATGGTACTGCAAAACATATTGCAGCAATTAAAGAATATGGATTATGTCCAATACATAGAATAAGCTTTACTAAAAATTTTGTATAAATAAAAAGCACTGGAAAACACCAGTGCCTTCTTCGGAATTTTTTTAGTAATTGTCATCATAGCTATCATAATTATTTTTTTTTCTATTAGAAAAATCTAAGAGAACTGAAGATATGAATGATAATACATATAAAACCAAAATTATAATGGCCAATGACTTAATGGGTTCAAAAAAATACCGCATAATAAATTTTCCTCCTTTTTGGAATATGACTATTATAACATAAAATAAAAGAATAAGGAAGTAAGTTAATGAACATTTTAGAAATTATAGAGAAAAAAAGAGATAAAAAAGAATTATCAAAAGAAGAAATTGAATATTTCATATCAAAATATGTAAATGAAGAAATTGCAGACTATCAAGCTGCTGCATTGGTAATGGCAATATATTTAAATGGCATGACAAAAAAAGAGACAACTGATTTAACTTTAGCCATGGCAAATTCTGGAGAAATTTTAGACTTATCAAAATTAAACAAGATAATAGTTGACAAACATTCAACAGGTGGAGTGGGAGATAAAGTATCAATTTGTCTTTTACCATTAGTTGCGTCGCTAGGAGTACCTGTAGCAAAAATGTCTGGAAGAGGATTGGGATATACAGGGGGAACTGTAGACAAAATGCAATCAATACCTGGATATAAAACAGATATAGATATGAACAGTTTTGTACAAAATGTGGAAAAGATAGGAATAAGTATGATTTCCCAAACAATGAATTTAGCACCAGCGGATAAAAAACTATATGCTTTAAGAGATAGTATTTCAGCTGTAGAAAGTATACCATTAATAGCTTCAAGTATTATGAGCAAAAAAATAGCAAGTGGAGCGGAAAAAATAGTTTTAGATGTAACAGTAGGATCCGGAGCATTTATGAAAAACAAACAAGATGCACAAAAACTCGCAAATGAAATGATAGAAATAGGAAAATTAGCTAATAGAGAAACAGTATGCATTTTAACAAATATGGATGAACCATTAGGATATTCAATCGGAAATAATTTGGAAGTAATTGAAGCAATAGAATTTTTAAAAGGAATAATGCCACAAGATTTAAAAGAAGTAGTGCTTGAATTGGGAGCATATATGATTAAATTAGCAGGACTAGGAGATAATCTGGATGAAAACAAAATGAAGATGATAGAAAATATTAATAATGGAAAAGCATTCAATAAATTTGTTGAAATGGTTCAGAATCAGGGAGGAGATATATCATATTTAAATGATACAAATAAATTTGAGAAATCTAGATATATGGAAATCGTAAAGGCAGAAAAAAGCGGATATATTCAAGAAATAAATGCTGAAGAAATAGGAAAAACAGCATGTAGTTTAGGCGCCGGAAGAATAAGAAAAGAAGATGATATAGATTATACAGTTGGTATAAAGTTGTGCAAAAAGGTTGCTGAGGAAGTAACTGAAGGTGAAAATTTGGCTTATATATATGCAAATGACATGGAAAAAATACATGTTGCGAAAAAAAGAATCATGGATATTATAAAAATAGAAAAAAACAAAATAGAACAAAATCCAACAATTTATGGAATTTGCAAATAATTATTGAAAGTATTGGTAGATTAGTGTTATAATATTTATATGATAAAAATGGAGGAGACAATATGAAAAAAGAAAAAGAAGAGAAAATAAACAATAAAGAAAAAAGAAAATTCGATAGAGGACAAATATTTGTAAGAATAATGGCTGCAATATTATCAATCATAATGATAATGTCAATAGCAGTATCATTAATCTATGCTTTAATATAGAAAATTAAAAATAAAATTTGGAACAAAGAAGGTGTACCATGGAAAAAAGTATAGGAAATAATTGGATGAACTTTTATAATGAAAATATATTAAATCGGATTTAAAAATCTAGGAGAAAACCCATTTAATTTATTTACAACAATATTAGATATAATTATAGTAGTATTTTTATTATATTGTTCTGTGAAAGTAGTAAAAGGATCTAGAGCATGGCAATTAATTAAAGGAATAGCATTCTTGATTATTGCGACCTGGATTAGTGGGTTATTAAATCTAAATATATTAAATTCTATATTAACAGGAATTATGAATTGGGGAGTAATTGCAATAATTGTTATATTCCAACCAGAGTTAAGAAGAGGATTGGAACAATTAGGAACAAATAAATTCACAAAATTTTTTGGGCTTAATAGTGATTTAGCAACTAAAACAAAAGAAGATATATATAAAGTTGTAATAGCAGCAACAGAACTTTCAAAAACAAAGACAGGAGCATTAATAGTTATAGAAAGAGATATAAATATACAAGATATTATATCAACAGGAGTGCCAATGAATGCAGAAGTATCTCCTCAACTATTAGTAAATATATTCGTACCTAAAACTCCATTACATGATGGGGCAGTAGTTATAAGTAATAATAAGATTTCAGCCGCAGCTTGTGTGTTACCATTAGCTGATGATGCTGATATTGCAAAAGAATTAGGCACAAGACATAGGGCGGCTATAGGTGTTTCAAAAGAGTCTGATAGCATTGTAGTAGTGGTGTCTGAGGAAACAGGAAAGATTTCTGTTGCAAAAGATGGAACACTAATTGCAGATGTAAGAGAAGATGTTCTTAAAAAAATATTAATTAGCAATATTGTAACAAAAAGATTTGCCGAAAAAAAACAGATAAAACAAAATAGATTTGAAAAATTAAAACAAAAATTTTCTAAACAAAATAAAGATAAAAAAGAAGTACAAACAGAAACAAAAGAAGATAATAAATAACAAAGTCGCTCTTATGGCGACTTTTATATTATAGAGAGGAAATAAAATGAGAAATATAAAATTAGTTATAGAATATGATGGAAAGGACTTTAATGGATGGCAAAAACAGCCAAACAAATTGAATATTCAAGGAACAATAGAACAGACAATAAAAATTGTTACTGGTGAAGAAGTTGATTTGACAGCATCAGGGAGAACTGATGCTGGAGTACATGCTTTTGGACAAGTTGCAAATTTTAAAACTAACTCAAATATTCCAGTTGATAAAATAGCAATAGCTCTAAATTCTAACTTAAAAAAATCAATTAGAATAATATCAGCGGAGGAAGTAGACGAAAAGTTTCATAGTAGATTAACATGTAAGAAGAAAACGTATAGATATGTTATAAATAATTCTGAGTTTTCATCAGCAATATATAGGAATTTGGAAACACACATACCACAAAAACTAGATATAGAAAAAATGAAAAAAGCAGCAAAATATTTTGAAGGAGAACATGACTTCAAAGCATTTAAAGCAAGTGGAACAAGTAGTAAAAGTAGTGTAAGAACAATATACAATGCAGAAGTTATTGAAAAGCCATATAATCGAATTTATATAGAATTAACAGGAAACGGATTTCTATATAATATGGTTAGAATAATAGCAGGAACACTAGTTGATGTTGGAATGGGAAAAATAAAACCAGAGGAAATAAAACAGATTATTGAATCTAAAGATAGAAATATGGCAGGCAAAACGTTACAACCTAATGGATTGTATTTGGTAAGTGTTATGTATGAATAAAATAATTGAAATATAGGAAAGTAACCTAAAACATAAGTAAAGCATAAAATATAATAAAAAAGAAAAGGAGAAATAATATGAATACCTTATTAATATTTTTTGCTTTACCAATAGCAGTAATTATAATATCCATAGCATTACAAAAAATTTTCAAATGTCCATTTTTAGTAGCAGCAATAATATTTGCAGCATTCCTTATAGTGACATTTGTAATTGGAAACTTAACATACTTAGTAGCAACAATTGCTTATACAATACTTGCTTTTATAACAGCAGTCCTAACAAGTATAATTTGTAGAATACTAAGAGAATTAGACAGTAGAGAAGAGGAAAGAAATTCAAACGGTTGTGGAAGAAGAAATAGAAGCTCAAATAATAACAATGGAACACAACTATTATCAATAACACGGAGGAAGTAGCAACGATAATGGAAATTTGTTAACTATAAGTAGTAATGGATGTAATGGAGTAGAAAATGATCTTTTAACAATTAATACAAATTGTCCAAATAATAGTAATAATAATAGTAACAATGGTTGCTCTTGCAATATAAACACATCCAATGACTCAATAGCTGTTAGAGCAAATGTATTTCCTAATAACAATACCAATGGAAGAAGTGGAAGCTTTTGTGGATGCTTTAGAAGAAGATAATTAGTTTACTTTAACATAAGAGAGAAGAAATTTTACCAAAATTTCTTCTCTTTTATGTTGAATATTTACCTTTTTTATGTTAAACTAATAAATGCAAATAAAAAAAGGAGATAATTATGTTAGAAGTTATTGAAGAAACATTAATAGATGCAATAAAATTATTACCATTTTTATTTATAACGTATTTAATTATGGAATACATAGAACATAAAATGGGAGAAAAATCTAAAAATACTATTAAAAAATCTCGGAAAATTAGGACCAGTTATAGGTAGCATATTAGGAATATTTCCTCAATGTGGATTTTCAGTATCAGCGACTAATCTTTATGCAGGAAGAGTTATTACATTAGGAACATTAATAGCAGTATATTTATCTACATCTGATGAAATGATACCGATATTTATATCAGAAGCTGTCTCTCCAATAGTAATCTTAAAAATTTTGGGAATAAAATTATTAGTTGGAATGATTGCAGGAACTATAATTGATTTAATGATAAGAATAATCACAAAAAATAAAATAAAAGAAGATAATGAGATTGGGCATATATGTGAAGAGGAACATTGTCACTGCGATGAAAAAGGAGTTTTTAAATCATCTTTAAAACATACTTTAAATATATTTTTATTTATAATTGTAATTACATTTGCAATAAATACAATAGTATATTTTGTAGGAGAAGAAACAATTGCAAGTTGGATATTAAATAAACCAATAATAGGACCAATAATAACATCATTAGTAGGACTAATTCCTAATTGTGCTTCTTCAGTTATAATTACAAATATGTATTTGGAAAATGTTATTTCACTTGGAAGCATGATAGCGGGGCTATTAACAGGTGCTGGAGTTGGACTTGCTGTTCTATTTAAAACAAATAATAATGCAAAAGAAAATATAGGAATAGTAATATTATTATACACAATTGGCGCTATATCAGGGATAATAATAGATTTAATAGGAATATCAATATAAAAAAAAGTTGTTAAAAAGGGGAGTTCCCTTTTTAACAACTTATTTTTTCTTATTCTTAAAATTAACAACAATTGCATCTTCGTTATCAAATAAATAACTTGAATCTGTTGTGTTAGTTTGAACTGGGTTAATTTCGTCTTTTTCATCTTTAAAGTCTATATTTTTTAAATTAAATTTTTTTCTATTTAATCCATTTTCAGAATCTTCAGTTTCTGTTGTAACACCATTTGAATATTTTCCAAAATCAAAAGTTTTAATTTTCTTAGGCTCTTTATATTTTGACTCTAAATATACAAGTTTTCCTTGGCCTGCTAATGATTTACCACTTGTATCTCTAATTTTATATGCACAATCCTTTGCACCAAGAGATTGAAGTTTTCCAGCTTTGAAATAAGGAATAAATTCCCATTTAACACCACCGTGTTTTGATTCATATTGCATCTTATCAAAATCAATAGAATTTTGCATAGTCCATTCTCTTTTTTGTCCAAATTCTTTTTCCCACCATTCTAGATCTTCAATATTTCCTCCACCAGTAAATATTTTATTTGCACAGTTAGCTAAAATAGTTTGTCTAGAACCCTTATAATTAGGAGAATCTAATTGTTCAAGGTTTTGAGCTGAAATTGTAGTACCAATTTTATATTTTCTATACATTGTAAATATTGGCTCTGTTGCTTTGCAAATGAAGTCTGGGAACTCATCTATATATAAGAAATTTGGAACTCTTGATTTTTCACTTCCTGGTCTTCTTAAAACAGCATTTTGCATTGAGATTAAGAAGAATAAACCAAAAGCTTTATTATTAGAAGCACCCAAATCTCCACGTCTTGTACATACAAATATAACATTACCATTAGCCAAAGCTTTATCAAAATCAATATTATTATGTCTATTACATAGAATTGATTTTACACCAGGTATTCTCAATAATTTATCTAATTGACTTATAGCAGCATCTATATATATTTCTGTGTTTTCTCTATTAATTCCATTTTTATAGAAGTTCTTTTTAAAATATGATATTTGTGTATTATATTTTTCTTTTAATTCTTCATCATGAGCTAAAATTTCACACATTTTCTCAACTAATTCAAAGTTTGTAAACATTTTTAACATGTCTTCTAGATTAGGTAACATACCTTGATTCATTCTAGGATACATTTCTTTTAATAATATAGACATATTTTCAATAGCTTGAAGTACAACTGATTCTCTATATGTTTCATCAGGTTCATCCTTAGAAATATCAAGCATTGTTTTTAAAACGGATGAAATAGTTATTGCAATTTTATTTGTATCATCATAAACAAATGGGTTTAATCCAATTGAGTTTTTATCCAATGGATCAATAATATCATAAGATAAATTAAAGTTTTTGCAAACATTTATCATATCGTCTAAAATTTCTCTGTCAGGAGATAAAACTGTTACACCACAATTTTTATATGTTATTTCTCCAGAATCATCTAAAATCATTTTTTTCATATATCCATTGTAAACAGCTTCTTTTCCTGAGGTTGGTATTAACATATTTAAATTAAAGTTTGTATTTAGATAATCATTATCATAAGGACCATTTAAAACAGCAATTCCAGTTTTTAAAGCCGTAAATCCCATTTCTTTTGAAACTTCTCTAAAGAAAAATTTTCTATCTAAATCTCTTGCAATTAAAGGTTCATAGATCATAGATGTTTTTCCTGAACCAGAAGCACCACACACAAACATTGATTGATATCTAGAAACCTCTGGGATAGTTATTTGCGCTGAAGTCTCACTATCTTGGCATAAGTAAACTTCGCAAGTATAAGGACCATGCCCTTGTTTTTTATCAGATAAATCAATTCCACCATAATCCCAAATAGAACGAGTCATATCCAAACTATCATTAACACCAAAATATAAGAAATCAAAAACTTTTGGTATAATAAGGAAAGGAAATAGGATTGTGATTGAAGTTAAAGCAGGTCTTATCAAATCTGAAAAATCAGTAACCAAATCTACATATCCAGGATTAAATACTAATAATAGCCAAGCTCCCATATTAAGCCATTGAGTAAACATTGATATCGCAATAATACTTAATCCAATAACATATACATAAAATAATGTAACTTTTTTCTTTTTCGTTGAAGAAAACTCTGATGGACCAGAAAATACATAAGCAAATATTGGACAGGCAAGTGCTAACGTATATTGTATTGGTCCCCAATATGAATAAGAAATACCTGTAAATAACATTAGTAACATTTCAACTATCCTATCAACTGCTAAATATACAGTTATTAATGTTAATATATACGTTGCAAAGGTATTTCTACTCACCCCTAATTTCTTTAAAAAATTGTCTATAATTTTCATTATTTAATTGCCCCTTTTTATTAATTATATTTAATTGCTATTTTTTTATAATCATATATATATTATCCTACAAAATAGCGAAAAAAACAAGTATTTTTGAAAAAAAAGTTAACATATTTATATGTATAAATAATCTACATATTAAATTAAAGAATAAATTTGTTTGTAAAAGCATATAATATTTAAAATTGTAAGAATGGAAGTGTTTATATGCAAGAAGAATATAGAAAAGAAGAAATTATAAAAGATAGGACTGAATTAGAAAAAGAAATAGAACTTATTAGAAATATTATAAATACAAGAGAAGAATTAAAAAATAATAATAAGAACTTTGAGTATGCAGAGCTAGATTTAGTTGACTATTATATATATCAAATAAAGGCTAATCAAGCCAAATTAGACTATTTGTTAAAACTTGCTAAAGCAAGTGGTATTGCTATCGATGCAATAAATCAAATAAAATACGAAAATTATGATGAAGAGAT
Source organism: uncultured Clostridia bacterium (assembly GCA_934154445.1). GTDB lineage: Bacteria > Bacillota > Clostridia > TANB77 > CAG-508 > CAG-269. The sequence goes on along the minus strand of CAKPGC010000019.1, from coordinate 435 downwards.
AAGCTAAATGAATATTTGTCCATATTTAATCATACAAATGTATAAAATAAGTTTAAAGAGGGATGAATATGGAAACAAATCTAATAACATATTTGGCATGTATATGCTTTTTATTTATATTTGGAAAAGTGTTTATAGTTCCAATCAAAAAAATTTTAAAATTGATATTTAATTCTATTTTAGGTGGCATTACAATATTATTAATTAATTTAATTGGAGGAATGTGGGGATTTCATATAGGACTTAATTTTTTTACAAGTATTTTAGTTGGAATATTAGGATTGCCTGGTGCTGTATGTTTAGTAATTATAAAATTGTTAATTTAAAAAAGAAGAGATTTATAATCTCTTCTTTCTTCATTCGCTTTAGCGTGTTGAGCCACAAAGCGAAACAAAAAACCGCCAGCTATGCTGGTGTTGTTTTAAAGACTTACAG
>CAKPGC010000018.1 GCA_934154445.1 uncultured Clostridia bacterium | reverse complement strand
GGATAGAACGGTACTTTCGCTTTCTTTTAAGAAAAAGGTGACAGAAAAAAGTGGCGAAAAAAAAGTGACGAAAAAAAGTGGCGAAAAAAAAGTGACGAAAAAAACGAAGGAAAAATACGAAGCTATATTGAATGCTATGCAACCTGAGCAGTGGTATAAGGCATCTGAGTTTGAAAGTGTTGTTGATGTTAAAGAATCTAGAATAAAGGTACTGCTTAAGAATCTGGTGGAGCAAGGATTGATTGAGAGTACTGGCAGTACGAAGGGTAAGATGTACAAAAAGTTGAATAAAATATGAAAGGAATAAATATGAGAACTTCAATACTTGATGAATTGGTAAAAGCAAATCGTGTGCCAGTACTATTTATCGGTTCAGGCATTTCAAAAAGATATTTATATGGGTATCCGTCATGGGAAGAACTACTAGAAAAATCTTTTACTAAGTATGAATCGGATCCGTTTCAGTATCAAAAATACTTAGATGAATGTAGACGTAAAAAAATGTCGGATTTTGAAACTAATGTGTATATGGGTACTTTGATTGAAAAACAGTTTAATGAGGCATTTTATGATAGAAAAATCAAATTGGGAATTGGAAATAATAAAAATCCCAGTTGGGTAAAGCGCGGTATATCTCCATATAAAATGTATCTTGCGGATTTATTTAAAAAGCAAAAATTAAATAAATCATTCAAGTTACAGGAAGAACTTGTGAAGTTCCGTGCATTAAAAAATAAAGTGTCGGCTATAATCACAACAAATTATGATACCTTTTTGGAAAATGAAGTATTTAATAAGGATTTTCAAGTGTATGTTCGACAGCACGAATTGTTTTCTGCAGATAGTTATAATATTGCTGAAATATATAAAATTCATGGAAGTGCAACGGATGCAGAGTCGATAATTATAACTGAGGATGATTATAATAACTTCAAGGACTCTAGAAAACTTATAATAGCGAAGATGCTTACACTGTTTGCAGAATCACCTATTATATTTATGGGGTACTCTATGACAGATGAGGATGTCAGAAATATCATTGAGGATTTTTTGAGCTGTTTATCAGAAGAGCAATTGGTGGACATTAGAAAACATTTTGTTTTTATCAGTTATAAAAAAGGTGAGGAAGAACTTATAGAAATAGAGAGATCCATTGTAACAAAGAATGGTGTAGAAATACCATTTGTGGAAATTCAGACGGATAATTTTGTAAAAATATATGAAAAATTAGGAGAAATTACTCCGGGAATATCTCCGATAAGAGTGCGTGAGACTCGGAAAGTTGTTAAAACAATTGTTGATCAAAGTATGACATCGCTGGATGCAGAATCTATTATTGTTGGAATAGATAATCTTGATAAGATAGATCTATCTGCTAAACCATTAGCTATTGCTATCGGATATAAGGATAATATTTTGAATAAGTATGGATATGGTAGATTTGAGGATAAACAAATATTTGAGGATATTATCTTTGATAACAAAAATTTTGATTCAGAAGCAATGTGTGATGAACGGTTACGTGGAATTCCAATTAATAGATTGCTTCCCGTATTCAAATATGTAAAGGGACAAGATATTTCTGAGAGTAGTAAATTATATAACTATATGCAGGCGCATAATACTATGGAAAAAATAATCTCAAGTACTGTTGCCAAGAGTATAAAAAATGTGCCGGAATTTGATACATATGGACAACTTGCTGAGTATATGGATACGCTTGATAATTGCAGAAAGACAGCAATGGTCATACTGAAGAATATTGAAAAGCTTAGTGTAGATGATTTGAGATTAGCATGTAAGTATTTGAATGAAAAATATCCAAATGATTATGCGACAGAAACAAATGCAAAACGTTGTATTATGTGTTTGGATTTTAAAGAAAACTATGAATAAAGAGAAATGCTAGTAAACCTTTCTTGGATAAACCAAAAACATCACTAGCATTCCTTCTTGTTATTAAAGAACATTTAATGTTCTATGTTCTCTTTTTATTATATGTCGTATTAAGTGCTTTATACACTTTGTTATCGACTTAGATAATAATACAATTTTTTAGGATAGTTGTCAATGAAGAAATTGACGGATTTTTTTTGCGAAAAATTACTTACAAGAGAGCTTTTCCGTAAAAACTGATAGAGAAAGGATATAAAGGATGGAACATTTTGATCCAATACATGAAACCTCGTATTTATCTGTGCCGAATGCACCAATATATCGAAAAATCATGCGTTTGTTTTATCATGAATATGAAAAGATGCATTTTCAATTGTACAAAGAAGATGTATTCCGGTTGATTAGACAGGATAATTTTTTTGCAGACTATACTATGGAGCAGTTAGTGTTGGATTTGGAGGCACTTGTTAAATGGAAAAATCTTACACCTATTCAAGATCCTGGACGGGTTTATACCATTGCTGAGTATAAAAATAAGCAGTATCGATATACTATGTCTGAATATGCCGTAGAGATAGAGCGATTGACAGTCAGATTGGAAAATGTTTTTCTGGAGTCGGGGAATTTATCTACAAATTTTTTCGTTCGCATGGAGAAAAGTCTTGAAGATGCTGAACGAATGGAACATGCAAGTTTGAAAGAGGTTAATGAATGGTGGAGCCTTTTTCAGGAAGATTTTAAGCGGCTCAATCAGAATTACCAAGATTATCTTCGGGATTTTTATTCGGGGAAGACGGATCATTTGATGAAATCTGTTGAATTTGTTATTCACAAAGATAAATTTATAAAATATTTGAATGAGTTTGTCCAAGCACTTCAGCAACATGCAAGGAGAATTGAACAACTTTTGGTGAAGGTTATTCCCGTTGTAGAAAATAGTGTTTTGGAGAAGGTGATACAAAGTGAATTGGATATTCCGCATGCACTTTTGGAAATTCATGGCAATGCGGAGCCTAGTATAAGAGAAAATATTATCGGTAAATGGAATTCTTTGAAAAATTGGTTTATTGATACGCCAGATCATAATTGTGAATGCAAAAAGGTTTTACAAATTACCAATGATGTCATTCGAAGTATCATTCAAAATGCAGCATTGATTGTTCAAATTCAAAATTGGGGAATCAGTAGAAAAGATGACTATAGAAAATTTTGGGAATTGTTTCTAAAATGTGAGAATCTTGATGAGGCACACAAACTGTCTGCTCATGTTTTTGGAATACAGAAAATACAACACTTTAAGACGAATGAAACTCGGGGGGAGGATGTAATTAATAATAGTGTGTATGACGAGGAACCTGCGGAATTCTTGTTAAAACCACATACAAGAAATTATAGGGAGAAAAAGGATAAGAGAGGTTTTGCGGATAAGTCATTAGAGAAATATATGCAGAGGGAATATTACCTGCAACGTGTCAGAAAGCAAAAAGCGATTGTCATGCATTACATAAAAGATAATCGGATTACTTTTTCAGAAATTAATGAAAAAGTTCCGGAAGATGTAAGAATAATATTTTTACAATGGATAGCACAGGCGAATATGAATTCCCAAAAGTTGGGAAGAACAGAATATGGACAGGAATATCAGCTTATCCGAGGCGATGGAGATTGCGTGTTACAATGTGAAGATGGTGCATTAACTATGCCGGCATATGTATTGGAGTTTAAGGAACAATGAATGAAGCAAGAACATTATTAGAAAATTTTTGGATTTGTAAAGACCGTGATAAGGAAACTTATTATAAGGTAAAACGAGACATTTCTAATTTCCAGAAGTTTATTCGTGAACAATTGGGATGGAAATTGATTCATACAGAGAATCTATTAAAGTTGGAAAAAAAGCCGGCGCATGCACAGAGTTTCATGGGAATAGAAGATTTTACGGATATTAGGGATTACTGTATTTTGTGTGTTGTATTAATGTATCTTGAGGATAAGGAAGAACAGGAGCAATTTCTCTTATCAGAATTGATTGATTATGTTGAAACGCAGCTAAAGACTTATATGGAGATTGACTGGACTTCATTTACGCAGAGGAAATCTTTAGTTTGTGTCATGCAATATATGGAGAGACTACAGATGCTACGTGTATATGAGGGAAGTAGCGAAGCGTTTGGTCGAGAGAAAGGGCAGGAAGTTTTGTATGAAAATACGGGATATTCCAAATATTTTGCAACCAGTTTTACTACTGATATTTCTTCATATAAATCATGGAGAGATTTCGAGAAAATTGACTTTGAGGAATTAAACGAAGACCGCGGAACTCTGCGGATTAATCGCGTGTATAGACAATTGGCGGTTTGTCCGGCATATTATTGGGAAGAAAATGAGGACGCAGATGCACTCTATTTAAAAAATCAGCGGCAATGGGTTTCAAAATATTTGAGTGATAATTTGGGTGGAAAATTGGATATCTATAAAAATGCAGCGTTTTTAACATTAGAAGTGGATGATTGTTACGGAATGGTACATCCAAGAGATGCTATGCTTCCGGAGGTTGTATTGCTTTTGTGTGCAAAGCTTCAGAAAAAACTTTATGATGGAAAATTACAGAAGAAAGAAAATGAGTGTATATATCTTTCAAGAAACGAATTTGCTGAAATAGTTTTTGATTGTCGCAATCAATGGAATGATGCATGGAGCAAGGAATTCCGGGAAATGGATGAGAAGAAACTGTTGGAGACAATTCTGGAGTATATGGAGCACTGGATGATGCTTGCATATGATGGAGATGAAATTACAATCTTACCGGCGGTTGGAAGGATGAAGGGCATTTATCCGAAAGATTTTGAGGGAGGTACAAAGAATTGACAAAACGATGGAAAATGAATCGAATAGGATTTGTAAATTTTTGGCTATATGATGAAGAAGATTTTGAATTTGTGGATGGAAAGCTCCTTCTCAGAGGTCAAAATGGTTCCGGTAAGTCAATTACTACACAGAGCTTTATTCCGTTTGTACTGGATGGGGATCGTACACCGAGCCGTTTGGATCCATTTGGTTCAAGTGATCGTAGAATGGAATATTATTTCTTGGGTGAAGAAGGAAAGGACGAGTCTACAGGCTATCTTTTTTTGGAGTTTAGAAAAGAGGATACTGCCGAATACCGAACAATTGGAATTGGACAACGAGCAAAACGCGGAAAGCCAATGGATTTTTGGGGCTTTATTATTTTGGATGATCGCAGAATTGGTTATGACATATGGTTATATAAGGAAGTTGGAACTACGAGAATTCCCTATGATAAAAGAGAAATGAAGACACAACTCGGAGAGGATAATATCTTTACGGATAGTCAGAGTGAATATAAAAAATATGTCAATCAACATATTTTCGGTTTTCGTAAGGCGGAGCAATATGAGCAGTTTATAAAGTTACTTGTTAAAGTACGTGCTCCGAAGTTATCCAAAGAGTTTAAGCCAACAAAAGTATATGATATTCTCAATGATTCTTTGCAGACACTTACGGACGAAGATTTACGTGTGATGGTTGATGCAATGGAGAAAATGGATGAGATCCAGGATAGTCTGGATATGCTTAAACGTGCATATACGGATGTCAAGGCGATTCGAAATGAATACATACGTTATAATCAGTATATGATTGCAAAAAAAGCGCAGGCTTATCTTGCAAAAAAGAAAGAAGTTGAAACGGATCAGAGTCTGCTGGATACACAGAAACAGAAACGCTTGGATGCAGAGAATGAGCAACAGAACAAAAGTGTCCAATTAGAGGAATTGAAAGAAAGCAGAAAATTGGTTGAGAGTGAAAGAGTAGGGCTTTTGGATCCGGACTTAGAGGGGGTAGATCGTAAGCTTGAAGAGGCAAGGAAAAACAAACAGGAGTATGAAACTCAAGAAAGAAAATGGGATAAAAAGATAGAGGAAAGCAGAGAACGTATATTTGCTGGAGAAAGAAAACTGAAAGAAATACAAAATCGTTTGGAATCAAAACAACAGGAATTATTGGATGAAAAGCGTGAATTGGAGGAACAACAGGAAATCTTACAGTGGAATCAGCATCAAATGGCAATTAAATTGATTGAATTGGAACAATATGAAGGAACAGATGAGATTGTTAATGGTTTGGATACATATAGAAAACTGATTGAGGAGTGCAAAAAAGCAATTAGGCGGTACGAAGAGATTGCTAAACAGTATGATGAAATCGAATGCAGATTAGATCAGCTTAGACAACATAGAAGTTTATGTGAGCAAGACTTGGACATTGCACAGGGAAATGTAATCAATTCGATTGATCAATGGATTGTAAAGCTTTTTAATGCAAAGAAGATTTCCAAACAATGGAATCCGGAAGAAGGATTATTGAATGTAGTCGAAGAGAAAATCAGACAGTATCAATCCGTTGAAGATGCAGGCGTGGTACAGGAATTGCTGCGGACAGATTATGAAAGACAGCGTCAGATACTGACAGATGCAAGAAGTGATAGCGAGTATGAATTAAATCATCAAAACGAGATTTTGATGAAAACAAAGGAGGAATTGCGTCAGCTTCAAAATCAAGAGGAATTGGAGCCGGAGAGAGCGGAAAGTACAAGGAAAACACGAGCTGCTTTGCAGGAAGCAGGCATTATAGCGATTCCGTTTTACAAAACTGTGGAATTTGCAGATGAACTGAATTCCGTTGCATGTGCAAGGTTAGAGGCGCAGTTGCAGAAAATGGGAATTATGGATGCTTTAATAGTTTCTCAGCAAGATTTTGAGAAAATTCAGAGGTCATGTCCACAATTTTTGGATACGGTTTTATATGTAGAGAAAAAAGGAAATTCGCATTTTTCGGGGTTGGTAGTAAGTGAAACGTTAGGAAATGGACACCGGGAAATGGTTGAACGTATATTAAGTAATATTTTTGAAAAGAAGGGTTGTGGACAAGGCATCTTTCTTGGAGAGGATGGAAGTTTCCGTCAAGGTATTTTAGCCGGAAGGGCAGATAAGACAGGTGAAGCGGAGTTTGTCGGTCTGCTTGCAAGAAAGAAACGAAAAGAAGAAAAGCTTCAGTTGTTACAGGGACAGCTTCGGGAATATAGGAAAAATGTGGAAGATATCAATGAAGAGCTTGATAAGATTAAGCAGTGCCTTGTTACTTTGCAGGAGGAGTATCAGGATTTGCCGGGATTTGCTACTATTAATGATGCATTAGCAAAAGAGAAAGATTGTAATTTGGCATTACAGAGAATGTGTGAACAGCATAATCAGGAGGAAATAAAGGAACGGAATTTTGCTCAGCAGAAAAATGAACAATATCAGATAATGTTGAAACAGTGTAAAAGATTTCCATACGCGCGGACGGGAGAATCTTATGATGAGGTAGGAGATGCACTTGAAGAGTATAAGCGAATCTGGCAGAATGTACGGGGAAACTTAGTGCAGCTTGGAACAGAACACATGGGTTGCGGACATACTGAGGAACAGATAGCCATGGCAGAACAGGCGATGGATGATGCTTTTGTAGAGAAACGAAACTGTAGTACTCATGTAAAAGTATGCAATGTTCAGATCCAGCAGTTTGAGGATTATCTTAACAGACCGGAAAATATTGAGAGAGCAAATAGGTTAAAAGAGCTGAATACGGAGCTTGAATGTTTGAATAAAGAGTATGATGATGTAAAAGAGGATTTGGCTCATTTGGATGAAAGAATTCGAGGGTTACTCGAATTGGAACCGAAGCAGACGGAAAAACTTAAACAAGCAATCGCAGAAGAAACCTTTCTTAGGAAGTATTTTGAGGAGGAACTTTCTCTGAAACTTGTTGTTGAGCAAGGAAACCGTACACTTTTCGAATGTGCTAAAGAAGCAGTGGGTGTCATTCGGGAAAATGATAAAAACAGAGAATCTTCGGATATGTTGAATGCGTTATATCAAGTATATCAGAAGCATAATGGAAGTTTAACAAACTATGGTACATCTTTGGAAGAGTGCTTTGGAACAGTAGATGACACATCAATAGAAACAGAGATGACCAATATGCTCCGAAAACGTGTACAAGTTGTATCAATCTGGAATGGAAAAAAGGTTTATTTGGAGGAATTTTATGGAATCTTAAAATCAGCAATTGAAGAAACGGAATTGCTGATTCAGAAAAAAGACCGTGAATTGTTTGAGGATATTTTATCTCAGACTATCAGTCAACAGTTAACAGATCGAATTGAAGAGAGCAGAAAATGGGTTTGGGATATGTCAAAGCTTATGAAAGAGATGGATACTTCTATGGGGTTGAGTTTTTCGTTGGAATGGAAGCCTCGCAAAGCAGAGAATGATACAGAACTCGATACAGTTGAGCTGGAACAGATTTTACTCCGGGATCGATCACTTCTCACGATGGAGGATATTGAGAAGGTTGCAGCGCATTTTCGAAGTAAAATTCATACAGAAAAACAAAAACTTGAGGGAAATGGCAGTGTGATTAATTATATGGATATGGTAAGAGACGCATTGGATTATCGCAAGTGGTTTGAATTCCAAATGTATTTCCGACATGGAGGGGAAGCGAGAAAACCATTGACTAATGCGGCTTTTAATCGATTTAGTGGTGGTGAAAAGGCAATGGCGATGTATGTTCCGTTGTTTGCAGCAGTCAACGCGCAGTATCAAAAAGCCGAAAACAAAGATCATCCTCGTTTGATTGCGTTGGATGAAGCTTTTGCAGGAGTGGATGATAAAAATATCAGTAGTATGTTTGAACTTGTTCATAAGCTGGATTTTGATTATATTATGAATTCACAGGCATTATGGGGATGTTTTGAAACTGTAAAGGGACTTAGGATTGCTGAATTGCAAAGACCACAGAATTCTCAAACTGTTTCCGTAATTCGTTATACATGGAATGGACAAGAAAGGATACTGGATGAGCAATAATACAGAGTGTGCAAACTATTTTAAGAGTAAGAAAGAATATCATAGGTGTATGGAGGCATGTCGAGAAAAATGGAAATCCCTCGGGAGAGTAGGTGGAAGTATCACATTAAGTAATACAAATGGCGAAGAACGTCGAGCGATAGGGGGAATTCTTGGTAAAAATTTTCAGGATAAGGATATCCACTTTGATTTTAACAAATTTGAACAGGGATTGCAGAAGACGTGTTTTGCTCCGATAGATATGAAAAAAGTATTGGAAGCATATTTTGATGAACCTATGTATACCAATCAGGGAGAGAAAAAGGCGCAGGAGGAACAGAAAAGAGCTTTCTTTCAAGGACTATCTGATAATTTGATTCATAGCATAGATGGTGAGTCAGTTGCAATTTTATGGGTTCAAGGGATGCTTTCAGATAAAAAATATGGCTATCAGCAGTTGGTGAGGGAATATAAAAAAGACAACCATAAAGCAGCAATATTAGCAAAAAATGTGGGAAATGCACTCGTGCAATTGGAGAATACAAAGGAGAGAGATGTCGAGTTACCATTATCAATATTAGCTGCAAAGATATCTGGAAATCCGCATTACTTTGATCGTGGTTCTACTCCTGGACAACTTTTACAACACGCAATTTGTTTTTGGAAAAAATCGGAATTACCTAAGAATGCACATCAGTGGCGTGAATTGTTGCTCGAAGTGGGAATTGTACCCGATAATGTTTCTTCGATTTTGCATGCATATGGGTTGCATCTTCAGACTAAGGAAGGTTGGCATCCGGCATATGAGGCATTTTGCAGACTACATGAACCCTATGTTATTACTATGGAAAATCTAAAAGGAATTATCGGAGCTGTGACAGAGGGGGATGAGGTGTATGTAGTTGAGAATGAGATGGTTTTTTGCTATCTGTTGGAACATGCAGAGGAGGAGATAAAGAAAAGACCTGTCAGTGTAAATAAACCTAATAATAAAAATTTGACATTACTTTGTACATCGGGACAATTTCGTACGGTAGCACTGGAACTGGTGCCACTCATTCTTAACAGTGGATCTGAAATTTATTATAGTGGGGATATTGATCCGGATGGAATAAGAATAGCAGATCGATTATGGCAGAAGTTTGGAAATGGAATTCATATATGGCGTATGTCACCGGAAGATTATGATATAAGCATTTCGAAAGAGTACATTGATAATAACGGATTAGTAAAATTGGAGAATATCCAGCATCCGTTGTTGAAAAAGACTGCAGAAAATGTGAAAGAAAAAAAGCGAGCAGCTTATCAAGAGAATCTGTTGAAAGAATTACTTGATGATATTTGTCATAGTTTTAAGTAAGTGTCTTAATTTTGTATGAACATGACGGGATTACGAGGAAATAGCGTATTGATAAGACGATAATGCTTATTGGTATCAAACCGGCATCACAACCCAAGAAATTCGTATCACAGAATGCAATATTGGCATAATTTCCAATTTACATCTTTTTTTGCCTGTGTTATATTAGTACATAGGTGGACGGAAAATGATGATTTTCGTGATACGAATCTGCAACATTTCCCCCGGAAAAAGATAAAATAATAGGTAAAATACTCATAAAATGAGTCACGAAACGGCAAAAACCGTAACATATAAGTTTCTTAACACGACCAAATCAGACCGTGAAGGTGGACGTACAGTTGGTTCTGGTCGTGTTGCTTCAATCATTGAGTAATTAAATACTGTTTGAGTATCAATTGACTTTATTGGCTCAGCCCTTTGTTTACAAGGGGTTGAGCCTTTTTGTATATTTGACAAATTTTATGTAGGGATTTTAAAGTGATAGATGGATGCTTCTAAAGAAGACAGTCAGAAAGTAGAGATTGGAGCATGAGTATTTGTTTATAAAGGACTGGTTCCGAGAAGAGAAGGTGCGGGAGTAGTCTTCCGATTAGATTCGCAATAATATAAATCATGATGTAGTACAAGTATTTATTGAATCGGAATGCAAGGATGAAAGAATCAGAATTTTATTAAACGAAGGAAAAATTATGGGATATTATACAGGGCTATTGTATCTAATAGTTATATGCAGCATATAAAAATACAGAAAAAGAGGTGAGGCTGTGAATAAGGAAGCATTGGGAGAACTTATTATAGAGAATCAGGAAATGTTTTATCGGGTTTCAAAAACTATATTATATAACGATGATGATTGTGCGGATGCGATATCGAATATGATTGTTACCTCATTTTCAAAGAGGCATACCCTAAGAAATGAGAATTATGCAAAAACATGGTTAACCCGAATTTTGATTAATGAGTGCTACCAAATAATTAGAAAAGATAAAAAGGTGGTTTCTCTTGATGATTACGAGGAAAGTCACAATGTAGTCTCGGATGATTCAGACATTTCAGAGTATTCCGATTTATATGAAGCAATTATGAAGCTGAAAGAAAAGGATAGAATCTGTGTTCAACAGTATTATATTGAAGGTTATTCAGTTCGGGAAGTTGCAAAGATGTTAAAGTCATCAGAAACTGCAATCAGAAAACGATTGGCAAGATCAAGGGAAAAATTGAAGATGGAATTAGGGGAGGTATAAACTATGAATATTAGAGATATGAGAGAACAGTATCCGGATATGCCGGACTATATAAAGGACAGAGTGAGAATGGAGGTAGAAAACCAGATACATAAGAAAAATCAGAATCATTTAAAGGTAGCAATTATACCGGTTTTAGTGTGTCTGGTTCTTTTGTCAGGAGGTGTTGCATTAGCAAAATCGGATTATTTGAGACAGTTTTTTACAACATTAGGAGATAATGCCTCAGAAGCGGAAAAATATGTTCAAACAGATACCATAGAATCAAAGGATGATTGGTTAACTGTAGACGAAGTATATTTGGATGGAGTAAATTTGGTTTATATTGCACATTTAAATGACAACCAGACAGATGTTCCGTATGATATGGGAGATCATGCATATGTGGATGGTGTAGATTGCCTCACGGATCGTTTTGATGCGCTGGGGGATGGAGTATATCAGGGCAAGATTTTTTTATCCGAGGAAATGATAGAAAATAACATACGCAAGGATGAAATACAGGTAGATGTTGAATTGTATGTTGGTGATAATACCGAATTACCCGTAAAAAGAGATTTTTCATTTACAGTGTCAGGTAAAAATATGGCGCTAGCGGAAATGAAAGAGAATGAACAAATCATTTATATGACGGATGCAAATGGTGTTTCCCGTAGAATTGGAGTTGTAAAGGCAGACTTTACGGTTTCACCCTCAGCGATTAAATGTAGACTGCATTATGAATTTGAAGGAGAAGATGCAAAGGAAAATCGCGAGAAATATGTAGACGATAAACTGTCTTATATGCTCATCGATGATTCCGGAAATGAAAAAGAAGTATTTGATTTGATGAATTCTTGCGGTTATGAAAATGAAACGGATGACGATAACTATAGTAGTATTGATTTTTGGGTGGAGTTGAATCGGTTTGATATGCATTCTAAATATATGACCATTGTACCGGTTTCCATGGATTATTATACAGAAGGTGAGCTAGAAGGAAAAATGATAGATGGAACACAGGTGGTACATGATGAGTACGCTATAACATTTTCATTAGAATAAATGATATATATAGGGACACTTGATGGATAACATCAGCACGCAGGATGTGAGAAAGGGTAGGTTTGGTGAACCTGCTCTTTTTCTACTTGAAGTGCAGAGAGAGGATATGAATTGTGCGGAAGGAGGGTAAGAATTGTACGGAAAAAGACTTGAATTGTTACTTGAATATTTGGCAGTGATATAATACAATGTTAATGTACGAGTATATATTAAGTTAGAGGTATGTTTATGTTCTGGAAAATGATAAATGTACAACTTCAAAAAGGTTCTATTTTTTCCCTTTACGGGGATAGTGCGCCTTTTTGTTGATTTGTCATTAACATACTTTTAATTATATAGGATGTTTTTACAAATAAAATACGGTTATGCATTATCTCCTTAACAAAGATGAATCAATTCAGTTAAGGAGATTTTTTTATGTTCAAAATTAAAAAACAATTATCAAAATTATATGTAACATCCGTGCTTGGAAATCTGTCTTTGACCGGAGCATGGGTAGCAATCTTAGTATCAAGAGGTTATAGTCTTGTTGAAATAGGAATCGCAGAGACAGTATTTCATATTGTAAGTATTATTTTTGAAATACCATCCGGTGTGTTGGCAGATGTTTTTGGTAGAAAGAAAATGCTTGTTGTAAGCACGATTATGGGGATGGTTTCAGATGTTATTATGATTTTATCCTGTAACCTTTTTATGGTATGCCTGTCGATTGCATTTCGGGCTTTGAGCTATAATTTTTCATCGGGAACAGGTGACGCCCTTGCTTATGATTCCCTTAAGCAGGTTCATATGGAAGGTAAGTTTGAAAAATATATGTCGAATCAATTAATGATTTATCGTCTGTGCAGTGGTATTTCAACCTTGTGTGCAGGTATTGCCCTCACAATCGGTTATCGGATTGCGTATGGAACAAGTTTTATCACCGCCACAATACAGACAATCATTTTATTTTCCCTTCATGAGATACACGTAGAGTGTCAAGAGCAAGATATAGAAAAGAAGATAGACGAAGAACTGATTGCGTGCCTGAAAGAAAGTCTTAGGTTTCTAAAAGAAATGCGTAAATGTATGGGGATAATGCTTTGTAATTCATTGGTCGGTGTCATTGATATTTTGTTATTATTTTTCCTGCAAGGAAAACTGCCGGAATCCGGCATATCAAAATGGTGGCTTGGATTTGCACTCCTGTTTATGGAGCTGGGAGGAATTGTTGGTTCAAGACTGATATTAAAGATGCCTAAAATCAGGTATAAATGGATATTTGTAATCGCATTGCTGCTTGTTGTGACAGGGCTTCTTACTGAACATTCCGGTATCTGCTGGATTATGATTTTAGGTGGCTTTCTTGCGGCTGTTGGTGATGACTTTTTACAGGTGCGTACCAATGTTATCCTACAGGATATGTTCCCTTCCCAACAACGTGCCACACTTATATCCATTGAATCCTTCAGCTTTTCCCTTATTATGATAGTGCTATCGCCTCTTGCCGGCTTCTTTTTCACTTATTGGTGATTATGAATATCCATTGAAATATATGTTTTCAACTGTTAAAATTGGGGATGGAGTAGCAATGGGGACGAACCATTTTAGATGTAGAAAAAACCATAAAAAAATATAGTTACGGATTAAAAAGGGGTTACAGATGAAAAAGAACTTGGTATTAAAAGAAGATATAATCAATGCATTAGGGAACATAGGAGTCAAAAAGGGCGATACCTTAATTGTTCATTGCTCATTGAGTAAATTAGGTTATGTATGCGGTGGGGCGCAAACTGTGATAGAAGCTTTGTTAGAATGTGTGGGTAGTGAGGGAAACATAGTAATGCCAACCCAATCATGGAGGAATCTGGATCCTGAAAAGGGCGTTCATTGGGAAGTTGATGAATTATATTGGGATGAGATAAGAAAGAATTGGCCTGCTTATGACAAAAATATTACACCATCTAACAATATGGGATGTGTTGCAGAAATGTTTCGGACATGGCCACAGGTTTTAAGAAGTGACCATCCGGCACGTTCTTTTGCTGCATGGGGGAAGGATGCAGAGTATATTGTAAGTAATCATGACTTATCGAATATTTTTGGACAGGATTCCCCGTTACATAAAATATATAAGTTGAAGGGATACGTCCTGTTGATTGGTGTGGGATATGATAAGTGTACTTCGTTGCATTTGTCTGAAAATTTTGCGGACATTAGGAAAGAATATTCCATAGAGCATAGTGCGATTCTTAAAAATGGAAAACGGCAGTGGGTGGAATACAAAACTCTGGATGTAGATGACAGTGATTTTAACAGGTTAGGAGAAGCATTTGAACAAGAGCATATGGTTGGCTGTGAAGTAATCGGAGATGCGAAAATCAGATATATAAATCAAAGGGAACTTGTAGATTTTGCCACAAACTGGTTTGAAAAGAATCGCATGTAAATAATGCTGTAGGATAAGAAAAACTATTGCAGCCAATGCGGGAACACGCTAAAAAATACAATATTGTCGAGGTGGCAAACGGCGTATTTGCAAAAGACGGAGAGGATGCATTGTGTACGATTTCAATGGCAATTCCGTTATATACCGATATGTTTCCAGAGTACGACAGGTTATTAAGCCGGTGGATTTTGGATGTAGATGGGGAAAAGGAAGACTGCATTCAGGAGACAAGGGAATGGTTTGCTATGCATGGAGGAAAATGTGAAAATCAAAATTAATGTAAAGGGAATATCCAATAAGAAAAGAAATATCCGGCAGATGGAATGGGACTATAAGGATGATGCGGAGGTAATCTCGGACAGGAGAGAGGTTTTGGTTCGTGATTTTCTATCAGAAATGGTTCGCATGACCATTGCGGAGTATCGAAAAGGGATAGAAAGTACAGAGGCACTTGATGAATCGGAACAAAACAGGCTTCGTAAAAATGGGAATCCGGAGAATGCCGCTTTTTTATTGATGAAGGCTTTGACGGAGGCGGAAATTACAGAGAAAGCACAAGAAGGTAAGGTATCCTTTGGTGTTCATTATAATTTAAAAAAGGTGGATGAGAAAAAAGCCATTGAAAATGCATGGCAGTGTTTTGAAGATGGGATGGTTGCCCTATTTGTGGATGGTGAACGGTATGAAGATATAGAGGAGAAGATTTCACTTCATGAAGGTAGTGAGATTACATTTGTCCGGCTGACCTTTTTGGCAGGGAGAATGTGGTAGCACATATAAATTACAGTTGTTGAGGGTTTTATTGTTATTTATAGGAAGATGTATTAGGGAGAAATTATGGCAGAAGAGAAAGAGTATGATTATCAGACAAGAAGAGAATTTGAGAACAGGTGTTATGATAAGTGGAAGCAGAAGTTTCAGACAAAAATTGCAAAACTGAATGGGGAGAAGGAAAAGATTTTTCGTGCCATTGAAAATGTGGGACAGTCCTCTTTGAAACATGATAAAGATCTGAAAAAATTTTATGAAGGATATTGTAGGAAGGTTCTTGGAAAGAATCAGCCGTTCCGGATGGAATATGATTTCCAAAGTGAGGAATTTTCTTTGTCCCAAATGATGAAAAATGAGCTGGCAGATATTGTGGAGATATTTGTTCCCGAGGAATTTTTAGAGGACTATTACCACATTATTGATGAGTTTGTGACTTATCAGTATGCCACTGGTTATACCCGCAGAACCGTTCGGACAAGAGGGTTAGACCAGCATTATATTCATGCATTTGGACTTATGTATGGTTATACATCCTTTGGATTTTTCCACGCATCAGTGGCTGATTATATTACGAATCGTCTCACAGAAGAACAAATAGACTATGTCCGTAATTCTTATGGATATGGAAAAATCGTTACCCGCTACATGGATGACATTATCGCCGCAAGAATCAATGCAGGAGATGAATCGGTAATCCAGGCAATCAAGGATGGGATTCTCAGTGAAAATAACACGGTGATCGTAAGCGTGGAAATGATTCGTGCAGTGATTAAGTGTAAGAATACAGAGCTTCATGAACTTCTTTTAAAATATCTTCTTGCAGCGAAGTTACAGGAGGGTGTACGTCAGGCAGTCTGTGAAAATGCGGACTGTGGACGGGGAGATGCATTTATTACAATATTAAAAGGAATTAAGGATGAAAATTTACTGCGTTATGCATCTGTGAGAAGAGCCGTGGCAACATGGACGGGATTTATAGGTGAGGATAGTATAGAGCGAATCAGTAATAAGGTATTGGAAGGTATGCTTTTGGCACTGGAAAGTCCGGATGGAGTTTCCCAAATGCTGTCTACCGATGATACCATTCAGATGATAACTGCTTTGTGGGCAATTGGCTCTTATGAGGTGGTGGATGTCGTACATATGATGATTGAAATTGGACATAACGGTACCAAAAATCAAATCCTTACCTGTGCTTTTTATGACCAAATTTTGCAAAGTGATGACTTTGAACGGGAATTTTCTTACCCGATGATAGAAAAATACAAGGATGATCCGGAAATAGTGGCAGCTCTCCTTTCCGGTTATCTTGCAGATCCAAGTATGGCGATACGAACTACATTTACATATAAAGAAAAAAATGTAAATCGTTATACAAATCAGGATGCCGCTGTCACATATGAACGGATTCCGGTAACAGAATATTTTAAAGATGAATCTGAGGCAAAGAAGCATTTTCATCTTTTAAAAGATATTTATAAAGGCATGTCAAAGAAGAAAATTGAGTTTCGTCCGTGCATCTTTCCGTGGAATACAGAGACCCTTACGAAGGGTGATCTGGTAGAACGAATGGGTCTGATTGCCTATATACTTCAGGATGAGGAACTGATCAATGAAGTTTGCGGTAAGCTATCTGACATTGATGGAACCTATGACAATCGTAATGTATTTATTGAGGCACTTTTGCATGCTCCTCAAAATGACCTCCAAAGACGGGCACTGCTCGGTTATGTGGCAGATAAGGAGACTTATTCGCGTAAGATTGCCTATGCACTGGTAAAGAAGCTTTCTTTGACCGGGGATGAGTATCAGATTCTGGAAGGATATCTGAAATATAAGACACAGGATATCCGTACCAATGTTATCAATCTTTTAAAGCTACAGGATGAAGAAGGACTTCGTAGTTCCGTTATCCGGTTATTGGAATCAGACAAGGAGTTGATTCGGGTTGCCGGTCTTGATATTGTGAAATCAACCTATTTTGATGGAACAAAAGAGATTTCCGAGGATAAGAAGGCAGAATATAAAAAGCTTGTAAAAGATACGGTAGATGTCGAAGTACTGACGGAACAGGAAAAGATGCTATATGATGAGATTGTTGGAAGTGACGGGGCTAATCGGGATGTTGCCGGGCTTCCGGGATATGGATTATATGATCCCGATGAGGAAATCGTAATTTTATCAGGAAACCATTCTCCGGGAAATGGCTGCAAGGATATTCTACCAGATGGAGAAACAGAGACAGACAAACAGGAGGTACAGGATGGATTCAACAAAAAGTCTATCCTTGGTTCATTAAAAAAATTATTAGCCGGAGATAATTCTGTTGCGAAACCGCTAAGGGAATACTTTGATGTTCCGGTAAAGGAATTGGATCAGCATTTTAAGGAGCTTTCCGATTTCCTTGATGCCCATGCAGCAATGGAATACAAGGGTGCAAACGGTGATACCCGGATTTTGGGAAATGGCTTATATCTTTTAACTTATGGAAAAACAGAAAAATACCATGAGAGTTATCCTTTCCCGGAATTGTGGAAAGAATTTTATGAAACTTATATCCATTCGGAAAAATTATTCTGGAATATGTATTTTGCATGCAAAAATAGATATCGCAGTATAGACATCAAAGATTATGGGGCATATCGGAATGTAGAGAAGGAAATCTTCCCTTACTGCGGTTCTGACTACCATATTCCGGATGGAAAGCATTTTAGCAATCAAAACATACACAGTGATTATCCGGTTGTATTAAGCTGTATCCAATCTATTTTTGACCTGAAGCTGGATCGTGAATTGGCAGCAGCATTTTGCAAGTACGCGGCAGGTATTCCGGATTCGGTAAAATGGATGACTGAATCAAAGGAAAGAGCGGATAGATATTATCACGCATCAGGAGAACCGGGATTGGTCTGTTTTTTAAGATCTGAAAAATTTTATCCCTTCCTTTTTGCTATCCGTACATGCAGTACAGATGAGGAATACAGGGAATGGTTTGAATTATACCGCATGTTGGATGTCTCCTATAATTTTTTAAAGAATGATTCAACTCCCGATTACTATACAGGAAGAAGCAACAATAATCTTTTATCTGTTGATAATTATATTAAGGCATACACATTAGGACAGGTTTCCAAAAAC
>CAKPGC010000017.1 GCA_934154445.1 uncultured Clostridia bacterium | reverse complement strand
GATAAACGCTGAAAGCATCTAAGTGTGAAGCCCACCCTAAGATAAGATATCCCATACCGTAAGGTAGTAAGATTCCACGTAGACTATGTGGTTGATAGGTTGGAGGTGTAAGTGTAGTAATATATTAAGCTGACCAATACTAATAAATCGAGGGCTTAACCACAAAACGTTAAGTTAGAAACAAAGTAATCGGAACGAAAGATCCTAAAACATTCATCTATGTATTTTTCAGTGTACTTATATACACATTAATTTTCTAGTGATGATGACATTTAGGGTAATACCTGTTCCCATTCCGAACACAGAAGTCAAGCCTAAATGTGCCGAAAATACTTGCGGGTTACCCTGCTGGGAAGATAGGTTGTCGCTAGATTTTTTTTTATTTTTATTGAATTTTATAAAGAAATAGTATATTCTTAATAAAGATATTTAAATAATTAGTATTATTATGAATGTTTTTATTAAAAATATAGGAGTGATATATATGGAAAAAAACAGTAATGATAACATATTAAAATATATAAAAGATAGATTTAATAGATATCGTACATATTATCAAATTTTAAGTTTGGATGATAATAATATTACAGATGAAAAAGTAAAACAAGCTTATGAAAAAAAATGCAATGAATTAAATTTGATGTTAAAAGATGTTCCTGAGGAAATAAAAGAAGAAATAGAAGAAACAATACGAAGAGCTTTAGATGATGCATATTTTGCTTTAAAAAGTGAGGATTCACGAAGACATTATAAAGATTTACTAGATAATATAAAGGAGATGGAATAAATGCCAAAAGTAATGTGGAAACCAGGTACATTTTTATATCCAATACCTGCAGTAATGGTTAGCTGTGGTACAATGGAAAAATCAAATATTATAACTGTTGCCTGGACAGGAATTATTAATACAAATCCAGCAATGGTATATATTTCCGTCAGACCAACAAGATATTCTTATAATTTAATAAAAAATCAAGGAGAATTCGTTATAAATTTAACTACAAAGAATTTAGTTAGAGCAACAGACTGGTGTGGAGTTAAAACAGGAGAAAAAGTAGATAAATTCAAAGAAATGAATCTTCATAAAGAAAAAGCTAACTTTGTAAAATGTCCAATGATAAAAGAAAGTCCTGTATCAGTTGAATGCAAAGTAAAAGAAATAAAAGAATTAGGTAGTCACACAATGTTTATTGCAGAGGTATTAGCAATAAATAGTGATAAAAAATATATAGATGAAAAAGGAGCATTTGATATATCAAAATGTGACTTAATTTCTTATGCAAATGGTGGATATTATTCTATGGGGAAAAAATTAGGAAAGTTTGGATTTTCCGTAAAAAAGAAAAAATAAATTAAACAATAATAAAATTTTAAAAAATTGTGTTTTTTTTCATACAATTCCATTGACATAAATATAAAAAAGTGGTAAAATATTTTAGCGTATGTATATTACGGACATACGATCACATCGTTTAAAAATAAAAAGTATGGTAAGTCGGAGGTGTATTTAAATGGCAGCAAAAGGACCAAGAGAAAACATAACATTAGAATGTACGGAATGTAAAAACAGAAATTATATGACTTCAAAAAACAAAAGAAATAATACAGATAGATTAGAATTAGTTAAATATTGTAAATTCTGTAAAAAACGTACAACACACAAAGAAACAAAATAAAAATTGATAAAAGCTATTTTAGGGAGGAAACAAAATGGCTAAAAAAGAAGTAAAAAATAGTAAAGACAAGACAAGTTTTATGAAAAGCTTTAAGGCTGAACTAAAAAAAGTAAGTTGGCCAACACCAAAACAATTATTTAATAATACTGTTGCAGTATTATCAATAGTTCTTATTACAGCTGTCATAGTATTTGCGTTAGACCTTGCATTTGAATCTATAAATAAATATGGAATAAATAAAATTAAAGAGGTCGTAAGTAATTCTGCTACAAACGAAACATCTGAAGAAAATAATGAAGTTTCAAATGATACAGTAGAAGAAAATACAGAGACAACCAACAATGTAGAAAATGAAGAATAATTGTTTAAAATAAATATCAAGGGAGGCTTAAAGAATGTCTCAAAAAGATTACGATATGAATCCAAGATGGTATGTTGTACATACATATTCTGGATATGAAAATAAAGTAAAAACAGACTTAGAAAAAACAATAAAAAACAGAGAACTTGAAGAATATTTCTTTGACATAATAGTTCCAATGGAAGAACAAATTGAAATAAAAGATGGAAAGAAAAAAACAAATTTAAAAAAGGTCTTTCCAGGATATGTTTTAATAAAAATGATTGTAACCGAAGAAACCTGGTATATAGTAAGAAATACTAGAGGAGTAACAGGATTTGTAGGTTCAGGAACAGACCCAATTCCATTGACTGAAGAAGAAATAAGAAACATGGGATTTGATGTATCAGAATTAAATGTTGATTATGAACTTAATGAACAAGTTGAGGTTATGAACGGTCCATTCGAAGGATTTGTTGGTACAGTTCAAGAAATTAATAAAGAAAAAAATAAAGTAAAAGTTCTTGTATCAATGTTTGGAAGAGAAACTCCAGTAGAACTTGAGTTCTCACAAGTTAAAAAAGTTCAATAGTTATGAAATAAAGAGGAGGTGCCAATAAAATGGCAGAGAAAGAAATTTCTAATATAATTAAATTACAAATAGAAGCAGGAAAGGCAACACCAGCTCCACCAGTAGGACCTGCATTAGGATCAAGTGGTGTTAATATTATGCAATTCGTAAAAGAATTCAATGATAGAACAGCAAATCAACCTGGAATGATAATACCAGTTGTTATAACAGTTTATCAAGATAAATCTTTTGAGTTTATAACAAAAGTTCCACCAGTTGCAGTTTTAATTAAAAAATCAATTAAAATAGAAAAAGGTTCAGGAAAACCAAATAAAGAAAAAGTTGCTAAAATAACAAAAGAGCAAGTTAAAGCAATTGCTGAACAAAAAATGCCAGACTTAAATGCAGCTTCATTAGAAACAGCTATGAGTATGGTAGAAGGAACAGCTAGATCTATGGGTGTAGTTGTTGTTGACTAAAATAGTTTAATATTAAAATAATATAATTGGGAGAGTAAAACTCGTTTGAACCAAAGGAGGTAAAAAATGAAAAAATTAGCAAAAAGATATGCTGAAAGCAGTAAATTAGTTGAAAAAAACAAAGAATATGATGTAAAAGAAGCTTTAGACATAATTGAAAAAATGCCAAAAGCAAAATTTGATGAAACAGTTGAATTACATGTTAAACTAGGAGTTGATTCTAAACATGCAGATCAACAAGTAAGAGGTACAGTAGTACTTCCAAATGGTACAGGTAAAACACAAAAAGTATTAGTATTCGCCAAAGGTCCAAAAGCTGAAGAAGCTGAAAAAGCAGGAGCAGATTACGTTGGAGCAGAAGAATTAATACCAAAAATACAAAATGAAAACTGGTTTGATTATGATGTAATAGTTGCAACACCTGATATGATGGGAGTTGTAGGTAGATTAGGTAAAGTATTAGGACCAAAAGGATTAATGCCAAACCCTAAATCTGGAACAGTTACAATGGATGTTACAAAAGCAATAAATGAAATTAAATCTGGTAAAGTTGAATATAGATTAGATAAAACAAACATTATTCACTTAGGATTTGGAAAAGTATCTTTTGGAGCAGATAAATTAGCTGAAAACTATGAAACAATAATGAATGCTATTATTAAAGCAAAACCAGCAGCAGCTAAAGGTCAATACATAAAGAGTGTTTCTATAACAACAACAATGGGACCTGGAATTTTTATTAACCAAAAATAGAATATTAAGCCAAAGAAAGTAGGCAGAAAGCTAAGTCCTACCGAGGTTGTAAAATAAAGTGTTATATACAAAACACTCTTTATAGCCTTGGTCGGATATAAAGAGTGTTTTTAAATTTTTTAAATAAATAATCAAAATTCTGGGAGGTGAAAATTTAAAATGGCAAGTGAAAAAATATTAAATCAAAAGAAAGAAGAAGTTACAAAATTAGCTAATAAAATAAAAGAAGCTAAATTAGTACTTTTAACAGATTACAGAGGAATAAATGTTGAAGATGTAACAACATTAAGAGCTGATTTAAGAAAGGCTAATACTGAATATACAGTTATAAAAAATAATATAACAAAAAGAGCATTAGCTGAAGCAGGAATCGAAGGTTTAGAAGATAAATTAGTAGGTCCTACAGCTGTAATAATGAGTAATGAAGATTATTTAGAACCATCTAAAACAATTTATGAATTTACAAAAAATAATGAATATTACAAAATCAAAGGTGGAGTTGTAGACGGTAAGGTAATGTCTGCAGAAGAAATAATTACTTTAGCAAAATTACCATCAAGAGAAACATTACTATCTATGCTTGCTGGAGCATTACTTGCAAATATTCAAAAATTTGCAGTTGCAATTGATCAAGTAAGAATTCAAAAAGAACAAAATTCTGAAGCTGAAACAACAGTAGAAGCTTAATTTTATAATAAATAATATTAGAGTAGCGAACTTATATCGCAAAAAATTAGTAGCAATTAAGCAGAAGGAAATAGTAAAGTACTGTGCTTAAGAAGCTAACTTGAAATTAGGAGGATTTAAAAATGAGTAAAGAAGAAATGATTGAAGAAATCAAAAAAATGACAGTAGTAGAATTAGCAGATTTAGTAAAAGCTATAGAAGATGAATTTGGAGTATCTGCAGTAGCAGCAGCTGCACCTGCAGCTGGAGCTGTAGCTGGTGAAGCTGCAGCTGAAAAATCATCATTCAACGTTGTATTAACAGAAGCAGGAGATCAAAAAATAAAAGTAATCAAAGTAGTTAGAGATGCTACAGGATTAGGATTAAAAGAAGCTAAAGATTTAGTAGATGGAGCACCAAAAACAGTTAAAGAAAATGTTTCTAAAGAAGAAGCAGAAGACTTAAAAGCTAAATTTACAGAAGTTGGAGCTGTTATCGAATTACAATAATAGTATTTCAAAAAAACCGTATTATTTTATAATAATACGGTTTTTTTTATTGAGTAGAAAAATTCCGTAAAAATCTTGCATAGCAAATGTTTAGGTAGTATAATAAAAACGTAAATGGAGGTAACCAATGAGTAAAATAGGAATAATAGTAGCAATGCAAGAAGAATTAGAAGAAGTTTTAAAAATAATGAGTGATATAGAAGAAAAAGAAATATATGGAATTTCTTTTGTAGATGGGAAAATAGAAAAAGAAAAAGTAGTTGTTGTTAAATCAGGAGTTGGAAAGGTTAACGCAGCTAGAACAACACAAATATTAATAGATAAGTTAGATGTTACAAAGGTAATAAATGTTGGCTCAGCAGGAGCATTAAATCCATCTTTAAATATTGGAGATATAGTAATAGCAAATAAATTAATACAACATGATTTTGATATAACAGCTTTTAATCACAAAAAAGGATATATTACAGGAGTGGGCGATTATATATATTGTGATGAAAATCTTATAAATAAATTAAAAAAAACAGAAAATAAATTAGGAAATAAAGCATATAATATTAAAACAGGAACAATTGCTTCTGGAGATATATTTTGTACAGAGATTAATATGAAGAACAAGATTTATTCAAAATTTAATGCAGACTGTGTTGAAATGGAAGGTGCAGCAATTGCTCAAGTTTGCTATTTAGATAAGATACCATTTATAGTAATTAGAAGTATATCAGATTCGCCAAATGGAAATAATGCAATAGTTTTTGATGAATTTGTAAAATTAGCATCTAAAAGATGTGCAAGTATTTTAAAAGAGTTTTTTAAAAACTAAGTCTACATAAATAAAAAAACAAAAAAACAGTTGATTTTAAGGAAAAAGTGTGGTATAATATAAATAGTTTTTATTTAAAAAAGAAAAAGAGGTGAGAACTTAAAACTATAGTTTTAAGGAAATATGGATAGTAATACACAAGTAAATGAAAATTATAAATTTAAAATTAAATATGTTATAGAATTTTTAAAAGATATGGTTTCTGAGTCTGGAGACGTAGATGATAAAGAATTAAATTCTCAAATAAGAATGGTAGAAGAACAACAAGATACAAAACATATATCAAGTCTAGAAAAAGACATAGAAACACATCAAATTACTAAAAATAAAAGAACATCAAAAAGTTCAAGCAAGGAAGCAAAAATTAATAATGATGTAAAAGAAAAAACAAATTCAATAAATAATGAAGCAATACTTGATGAAGAAAAAGAGAGATGAAGAGTATAAAAATGCAAGAAATGTGAAATTTCTTGTATTTTTATCTTGACAAAAGCATAAACTAAATGTATAATAAATATCGCAGTTAAATATGGCGAAGTAGCTCAGTTGGCTAGAGCATCCGGTTCATACCCGGCAGGTCGTAGGTTCGAATCCCACCTTCGCTACCAAAAATAAAAAGTACTATACTTATATAAGTGTAGTACTTTTATTTGTAATTATAACATTAACAAATAAATTAAAATAAAAATTCCCCGCCTTAGCCGTAAGATGTCTTGAATTTTTAAGGACCTGCTCCTAAAAACAGGTGGGTACCTACCAAAATATTCATGGGCTTCTTACTAAAATGTAAGCATGCACGCCATATTTTGAGATTGGCTCCTCTTACAAACTTGTAGGTTCTAAAAATTCTGTCTACACGCACTATGCAGGGTAAATTAATAACTCATTTAAAATAATTCTATTAGATTATTTATAGTTTAACATAGAAGAAAATTAGTTTCAAATTATAAAAAAACTCATAAAAATGTTTAAACAGTATTTATATAATTTTATCTCATTTTTAATAAATTATTCTCACTTTATTAAAATTTTTAAAATTTGAATTTGAATAATTTATATGATACAATAAATCAAATTGCGATTTAATTAAATATAAATGAAATTACTCCTTAAATTCTTTACTAAGTTTACTAATAGCTTTTGTTTCTATTCTTGACACATAACTACGAGATATTCCCATCATCTCAGCTATCTCATGCTGTGTTTTTGGCTTATGACCATCCAAACCAAATCTTAATTCTATAATAGTTTTTTCTCTATCTTTTAAAACTTCACCAATCTTATTATATAATTTTTTTATTTTCATTTTTAAATCAACTTCATCTTCAATATTCCTATCATTATTTTCTAGAACTTCTTGTAGTGTAACAACATTATCATCCTTATCTTTTCCGAATAGGTTCATTAAGATAAACTTCACTATTTAATTTTTTTGTTGAACGAAGATACATAAGAATTTCATTATCAATACATCTTGATACGTAAGTACTTAACTTTGATCCTTTGTCAACATTAAAAGTATTTATTCCTTTAATTAATCCAATTGTACCTATAGAAATCAAATCGTCTTGTTCCAATTTTGTATTTGAATACTTTTTAACAACATGAGCAACTAATCTTAAATTTCTTTCTATTAAAATATTTCGTGCTTCTTCATTACCATTTTTCATTTGTTCTAAATATATTTTTTCTTCTTCACTTGTTAATGGTTCAGGAAATAGGTTACTTCCAGATATGTATCCGTACTACAAAAACTGCAGACTTAAAAAATTGAAAGAATCCTAAAATACTTATACTACAAAGTGCTTCGAACATAAATGCACCTCCAAATACTATATATAAAATTATATGAAGAATTTTATAAAAAGTGCATGGACAAAAAAATAACAGTAAAAATAACAAAATGAAAAAAAATATTGAAAAAAAAATTTATTTATGCTATAAATAAATTAGTATATATAAAAGGAATGATAATATGAGTAAATTAACTACAGATGAAGAAAGAACTAAATATGCAAAAGAATCTGAAATAATAAAATATTCTACAAATATACTTGAAGAAAAAGATGGAAGAGAAAAACCAAAAATAGTACTTAAGGAATTAACAAATGAAAAAAATCGTGTTTGGACAATTATTTTTAAATTTAAAACATTAGATAATATTAGTCAAGAAGTAATTATGGGAACATTAGATGATACGCCGGAAAGAAAAGAAAAAGCGATTGAAATAATAAACTTAATAAGAGGTCAATTAGAAGAAAATCTAATTGCAAAAGAAGGATATAAGAATTATGAAGAATTATCTAGCTATGTGAAAAGTGAAAATATACCATTCATACTAACACCAGAAGGAACCAATATATTATCTTGTAAGAGTAAAGATGTTGTTGAAATTAAAAGAACATATAAGGAAAATGACAATGGCGAAATAGTGAGTTTGTATGAAAAAGAAGATATTGACCAGATGAAGACAAATCAAAATGCTGAATTAAATGAATATATCAAACAGAAAAGACTAATACAAAAATGGGAAGAAAGAAGAGAAAAAATATTAAAAATACTTGATATAGATGAGAAAAAACATGACTTTATTAAAGGTGAGAATATAACAGAATTTTTAAAAACAACAGATAAGGATATTAATAAACAAAAAGATATTGTAGCAGATTACTTACTAGAAGCAACAGAAGAAAATGTAGAAGAAAATCCCAAATTAAGCTTACTTAAGGTATATCTAAAAATAAAAGAAAAGGGAATTGCAATAGATATCAAGAGAGTCCTAGAGAGTTTAGAAAATAACTACTATAAAAATATAAAGGAGAAACAAGGAAAAATCTCTCAAGAAGATTATAACAAACTTGAAATAATAGATGACTATAAAACATTTTTTGATCTTGTAAAAACCGCAAAAGATTGGAATGCAAGAGTTTTTGCTTTAAAATTAAAAAGGATAAATTTTAGCAATTTAAAGAAAATTGTTCAAACAGTAAAGAACAATGATCCAGAGTTAATACAATATTTAGACTTGAAAGAAAAAATGATAACTGAAGTACAAACGGACGATATTGAGGTTGATTATAATAAGAATAATAGTGTAAAGGAGCTAGATAAATTCTTAGTACATTCTAGTGTGAGAGAAAAGACTAAAGAAGATGATGAGCACATTATTTCTGGAATATATCAGTATGTAAAAAGAGAAATAATTGCAAGTAATTTTAAAGAAATGGAATTATATAATCATTATGCAGAAAAGAGTGATATACCTGTTTATCAACTTCCGAAAGATAAAGAAAAGGCTAAACAGATGGATATTTCAAAAACAACTCAAAAAATTTGCGATGATATAACTAAAAAAACAATTGATCAAGAAAGATAATAAAAAAGTACTTAGTAAATAGCACTAAGTACTTTTATTTGTTGCAAAACAAGGAATAAAATGGTAAAATATTATTGTGAGAGAAGGTGATTATATGAAAATAATGGACGCTATAAAAAAAGGAATGATAGAACTAAAAAACGAAAATATAGAATATCCAAAACTAAAATCAAGATTACTAATGCAATTTACACTAAATAAACCAAGACAATATGTAATAGTAAATGATATGCAAGAGCTCAATGAAAATGAAGAAAAAAGATATTTTAATGCAATTTTAAAGGTAAAAAAAGGAGTTCCATTAGAGCATATAACACATCAAAAAGAGTTTATGAAATTGAATTTTTTTGTTAATGAAAATGTTTTAATACCAAGGCAAGATACAGAAATATTAGTTGAAGAGGTAATTAGGATAGCAAAAAAAATAAATGGAAAAAAAATATTGGATTTATGTACAGGAAGTGGAGCAATTGCAGTTTCTCTTGCAAAATATCTTCCACAAAGTGAAATTACAGCAATCGATATAAGTGATAAAGCATTGAAAATCGCAAAGAAAAACGCAATTAATAATCAAGTAGAAAACAAAATAACATTTATTAGTTCAGATATGTTTACAAATTTAAATTATGAAAAATTTGATATAATAGTTTCTAATCCTCCATATATAAAAAGAAATGTGATTGAAAGCTTAAGTGAAGAGGTAAAAAAAGAACCTTTTATAGCACTAGATGGTGGAGAAGATGGTTTATATTTTTATAAAAAAATAATAAGAGAAGCATATCAATATTTAAAGTATAATGGATACTTATGCCTAGAAATAGGATTTGACCAAAAAATAGATGTAATTGAACTTATTGAAAATGAAGAAAAATTTAAAAATACATATTCAAAAAAAGATTTATATGATAATGATAGAATTATTATTACACAGTTAAAATAGTATATACAATAAAAAGGAGGGAAATAATGTCTTTTTCATCAGATTTAAAAGAGGAACTTAGTAAAATAAATAATTTAACCAAAAAAGAAGAAATTAGATATGAATTATTAGGATACTTAATTTCTAGAAATGCAAGTATTATAAAAAATAATATAAGATATGCAACTGAAAGCGAATATAATATAAATCGATTTTCAAAGTTACTAAAAAATTTAAACATAAATCATAATATACAATTTGATGGAAAGTCATTTATAATTACATTTAAAATAAAGGATTGTATAGAAGATGTTAATATTAAAAATGAAGAAATTAATATCAAAGAATTAATAAAAGTTAATGAAAATGAAAAAAAGTCAATAATTAGAGGAGCATTTTTAGGTGCAGGTTCAATAAATAATCCTGAAAAAGAATATCATTTAGAAATAAATTTATCAAATAAAAATAATTTAGATTATTTATTTGAAATTATAAGTAACATGGATATAAAGTGTAAAAAATTAGAGCTAGATAAAAAATATTCAATATACATAAAAGATGGTGAAGAGATATCTAGATTAATAGCTTTATTAGGGGCGAATAAAAGCGTTTTGAATTTTGAAGATATAAGAGTTCAAAGAGAAATGAGAGGAAAAGTAAATAGAATTGTAAATTGCCAAACAGCAAACCTAAATAAAACGATAAATGCATCTGTTGGACAAATAGAAGCGATAAAGAAATTACAGATGAAGCATAAATTTAATAAGTTAGATGAAAACTTAAAAGAGATTGCACTGCTAAGATTGGAAAATCCAGATATATCTTTAGTTGAACTTGGAAAAAAATTAAAAAATCCTATCGGAAAATCAGGGGTTAATTATAGATTAAAGAAGATTATTGAAGCGGCTGAAGAATTATAAGAGAATATCAAATTATTGCAAGGAGAAATAATGGAAATTGGAGTTTATGTGCATATACCATTTTGCATAAAAAAATGTTATTACTGTGATTTTGTATCATATCCAAATAAGTTTGAAATGCAAAAAAAATATATAAAAAAACTGATTGAAGAAATAGAAGATAATAAAGAAAAATTAAAAAATAATGAAATAACCACAATTTATATTGGAGGAGGAACACCTTCATCTATAAATCCGGAATTAATAAAAAATATTATAAATAAAATTTGTGAACTTGGAAATGTTGAAAATAAAGAAAACATTGAGATTACTATTGAAGTTAATCCGGGAACAGTTACAAAAGAAAAACTACAAATGTATAGAGATTGTGGAATAAATAGATTAAGCATTGGCCTTCAAAGTACAAATAATAGATTATTAAAGGAAATTGGACGAATTCACAATTATGAACAATTTTTAAATACATACAATTCATCAGTGGAAGTAGGATTTAATAATATAAATGTTGACTTAATGTTAGGACTTCCAAACCAAAATATTATGGATTTAAAAGAAAGTTTAGAAAAAATAATAAAATTAAAACCAAGTCCAAAACATATATCAGTATATTCATTAATAGTAGAGGAATATACGCAAATAGAAAAAATGATAAATGATGGTGAGCTAGAATTACCAAAAGAAGAGGAAGAAAGAAATCAATATAAATACACAAAAAATTATTTAGAACTAAATGGATATAAACACTATGAAATATCTAATTTTGCTAAAATGGGTTATGAATCCAAACACAATATGAATTGCTGGGAACAAAAGCAATATGTAGGATTTGGGGTTGCAGCTCATTCATATATAAATGGATGTAGATATTCAAATACCTGTGATTTAGAGGAGTATTTAAATAATAAAAGTAAAGATATAAAAACAATACATGAACAACAAGATTTGGATGATATGAAAAAAGAATATATGCTTTTAGGATTGAGAAAAATTGATGGAGTTAGCATTTCTAAATTTAAAGAAAAATTTGGAGAAAATCCAATTTATATATTTAGAAAAGAATTACAAAAATTAATCGAAGAGAAGTTGGTGGTTATTGATCTAGATAACATTAAATTAACTAATAGTGGACTAGATTTTGCAAATTTAGTTTGGGAGGAATTTGTATAAAAAATGAAAAATATAAAAGATTATGATTTAGAAGATTTAAAAAAAGAACTAGTAGAAATAGGAGAAAAACCATTTAGAGCAGAGCAAATATTTAAATGGTTATATCAAGAAAAAGTAAAAGAATTTGACGAAATGACAAATTTATCTTTAGCATTAAGAGAAAAATTAAAAGAAAATTATACAATTTGCAATTATAAAATTTTAAGAAAACAAGAATCAAAAGATGGTACTATTAAATATTTATTTGATGTGCTAGATGGTAATGCAATAGAAACAGTATTAATGAGTTATCACCATGGATATAGCATTTGTGTGTCTTCACAAATTGGATGTAAAATGGGGTGTAAATTCTGTGCATCAACAGGAATTAATTTTATAAGAAGCTTGACATCAGGTGAAATTGTTGAACAAATTTTAGCAGTAGAACAAGATACAGGAGTTAGAATTTCTAATGTTGTGTTTATGGGAATAGGTGAGCCACTAAATAACTATACAAATGTTGTAAATGCAATTAGAATTATAAATAATCCAAAGGGATTAAATATTGGAGCAAGGCATATAAGTGTTTCTACAAGTGGTTTGGTACCTGGTATATATAGATTAGCAAATGAAAACATTCAATGTACATTGTCTATTTCTTTACATGCAACAAATAATGAAAAAAGAAGTAGTATGATGCCTGTAAATAATGCTTTTCCGATTGAAGAATTGATGCAAGCATGCAAAGATTATATTGCTAAAACTAATAGAAGAATTTCTTTTGAATATGCTTTAGCCAAAGATAATAATGACAATCTTGATGATGCCAAAGAATTGGTTAAACTATTACATGGTATGTTATGCCACGTCAATTTGATCCCAATTAATAAAATTGAAAATGGTGCTTATTCTAAGTCTTCTAATGAGAGTATTATGAAGTTTAGAGATTATTTAAATGACCATGGAATTGTTGCCACTATTAGGAGAGAGCTTGGCTCTGATATTGATGCTGCATGTGGACAACTAAGAAGGAAAAATTTGAAAGAAGAATAGGGAAGTGAAACATAGTTTCATTTCCCTAAATTTTCTATAATATAATACAGATTAATCCTCCTGAACCCTCGTTAACAATACGCTCCAAGGTCTCTTGAAGTTTCATTTGAGCATCTTCCGGCATTTTAGAAAGCTTAGCCTGTAAACCTTCATTAACAAGTTCATGTAAACTTCTTCCAAAAATATTTGATTCCCAGATTTTCTTAGGATCATCTTCAAAACCAGAAAGTAAATAATTTACTAATTCTTCAGACTGTTTTTCAGAACCAACAATTGGAGAAACTTCTGTAGTTACATTAGTTTTAATTAAATGTATGCTAGGAGCTGTAGCCTTTAATTTCACGCCAAAACGTGAACCTTGTTTAACCATTTCTGGCTCATCAAGAACTAAGTCATCAATTGAAGGAGTAACAATTCCATAACCTTTACTATTTACTTCTTCTAGAGCATAAGCAATTTTATCATACTTCTTTTTAGCTGTAGAAAGTTCAGAAATTATGCTAAATAAATCTCCTTCATTCTCAACTGTAACACCAGTTATTTCAGTCAAAACTTGATAGAACAAATCTTCCTTTACATCAATTTGAATTTTTACATTTCCAGAACCAAGTTCAATGTTTGTAATAGTAGTTTTTGAAATGATTTCCGTTTGACTAATTTTTTTAGTACAATTTGATATATCCTTTAACACATAAATATCTTCAAACGCATCTTTTATTTCATTAAATAGTTGAGATTTTACAGGATGATTAAAAGATAATCCATCAATCCAACGTGGAAATTTAATTGAAATTTTTTGTGCAGGGAATTCATATAAAATCTTAGAAAACATATTATTTATATCATTTATAGTAAGATTTGCACAATTTATAGGCATTACACTTGTATTATATTTATCAGTAAGCTTTTGAGCAAGTTCTTGAGTAAAATCAGAATTTGGATTTTCTGAATTCAACAAAATTATAAAAGGTTTGTTTAAAGCTTTTAATTCTGAAACCACTCTCTCTTCAGCTTTTATATAATCTTCTCTTGGTATATCTGTAATACTACCATCTGACGTAACCAAAATGCCAATTGTTGAATGCTCCTCAATAACTTTTTTGGTGCCAATTTCAGCAGCCTGTTCAAAAGGAATTTCCTCATCAGACCATGGAGTTTTTACCATTCTTGGCATATCATCTTCTAAATAACCAATAGCATTATCAACCAAATATCCAACGCAATCAACTAAACGAGTTTTAAACTTTAAGTTATTATCTAAAGTGATCTCAATTGCTTCATTTGGAACAAATTTAGGCTCTGTCGTCATTATGGTTCTACCACCAGCACTTTGTGGCAATTCATCTTTTGCTCTTTCTTTTTTGTATTCATTATCAATATTTGGAATTACAAGTAAATCCATAAAATTTTTAATAAAAGTAGATTTACCAGTACGAACAGGACCAACAACACCTACATAAATATCCCCATCTGTTCTTTTTGCTATGTCCTGATATAAATTTGAACTTTCCATCTATATACCTCCCTTTGAAATTTACAATTTGAAAAATGTTTGTACCACATAACTTTAATTAATTTATATTGTGTATTTTAAAAGGATATGACAAGTTTTGAAAAAAAATTGCCAAATTAACAAAAATGTGTTAAAATGTCAACTGTAAATTTGTGTACAAAAACCAATAATATGAATAAGATATAGTATTGAATATAGAAGCCTTATTATTTTTTAAGCAAAATAATAAAGAAAGGATATAACTAATGGATAAAAACGAAGAAATAGTACAATTACTAAAAACATATAATCAAGAACATATAATAAAATTATTAAATAAATTACAGGGAAAACAAAAAGAAGATTTATTGGAACAAATAAATAATATAGATTTTCATCAAATAATGGAATTATACGAAAATACAAAAAAAGAAGTGCAAATAAAGGAAAATAAAATAGAAGCGGTTGAATATTTAGATAAAGAAAAATTGACCAAAAATGAAAAGGAAAAATTTGATGAACTAGGAGAAAAGGTAATTGTGAGTGGACATTATGCTGTTGTGACAATGGCAGGAGGTCAAGGAACAAGACTTGGACATATTGGACCAAAAGGAACATTCAAATTAGATGTTTATGGAAAAGGAAAATACTTATTTGAAATATTAGCTGAAAATTTAAAAGAAGCAAATAAAAAATATAATACCAATATCCCATGGTATATAATGACGAGTAAAGAAAACAATGATGCAACTAAAGAATTCCTAGAAAAAAATAATTATTTTGGGTATGATAAAAATAATGTAATGTTATTTGAGCAAGGTGAGCTTCCATTATTAGATAAAGACGGAAAGATGCTTATTGGAAAAGATTTAAAGATAAAAGAAGCATCTGATGGAAATGGAGGAGTATTTGCATCTTTAAGAAAAACAGGAATGCTTTCAGATATGAAAGAACGTGGAATTAAATGGATATTTATAGGTGGAGTTGATAATGCTATTTTAAAAATGGCTGATGTAACTTTACTTGGAATGGCAATAGATAAAAATGTACAAATAGCATCAAAATCAGTTGTAAAAGCAAATCCACATGAAAGAGTTGGAGTATTTTGCAAAATGAATGGTCATCCTAAAGTTATAGAATATTCTGAATTACCAGAAAAAATGGCTGAAGAGATTGACAGAAATGGAGAACTTAAATATGGAGAATCACATATTATGTGTAATCTTTTTACAATTGATGCAATAGAAAAAATAAGTAAAGAACCTTTAATTTATCACAGCGCTTTTAAAAAGAATTCTTATATTGATGAAAATGGCAAAGAAGTTATTCCTAATGAACCAAATTCTTACAAGTTTGAAGCTTTTATTTTTGACAGCTTTGAGTTATTTGAAGATATTGCTATTCTTAGAGGTAAGAGAGAGGATGATTTTGCTCCTGTTAAAAATAAAGAAGGCGTTGATAGTCCAAAAACTGCTAAGGAATTGTATGAAAAATATTGGGAAAGAAATTAAAAATAGATTCTTGGGAGGTAAAGAATGGATAAAGTTGTTGAAAATATAAAAATAGAATTAATAAAAAGATGCAATAATTATAAAGAAAAATATGGTTTTGATTATTGGAATGATCATATAAAATATGTTGTAAAAAATGCTGTTCAACTGGCAAATAAATATAATGCTGATGTAGAAATTGTGGAATTAGGTGCATTGTTACATGACATAGCAATGCCATCAGAGATTGGCCCAAAGGAAGAGCATAATGTATATGGAGTTGAAATTGCAGAAGAATTATTATCAAAATTAAATTATCCAGAGGATAGGAAACAAAGAGTGAAAGAATGTGTATTAAGACATAGAGGAAGTAAAGATTTGCCAAGAAACACAATAGAGGAACAATGTGTGGCAGATGCAGATGTTATGGCTCATTTTGATGCTATTCCTTCATTATTTCATTTGGCTTTTGGTGGAGATGAAAAAAATATGACATTAGAAGATGGAACTGAATTTGTTAAAAGAAAACTTGAACGTGATTTTAATAAATTGAGCGATAGAACAAAAGAAGAATTAAAAGAAAGATATGAAAACATTGTTGAAATTTTATTTGTAGAAAAATAAATTATAAAATATGAATATTTGCGAATGCATACATAAAAAAGTGACCAAAACAGTATTGGTCACTTTTTAATATTGCTACATAGTTTGATTTCCTGGCAAGAAATAATCAATAACACCATAAATCAAAGCACCAATTATAGCAGCAATCCATGAAATAGAGTAACCTGCTACAAAGAATTGAGTAACATATAAAGTAATAGCGGCTAATGCAAAACCTACGAAGCCTTTACCAAATGGGCTTGCATGTAAACCTGTAAATTTTGTAACTAAGTAATCTATTACTGTTAAAACAACAGCGGCTATAATTAAAGTCCAAATATTATTAATTGAAAAACCAGGTGTAAAAAATGCAGTAATACCTAGAACAACAGCAGCAGCAATCAATCTTCCAACTATTTGCCATACTGTTGAAGTACCATTTTCACTTCTTGTTTGTGAATTTGACATATAGAAAACCTCCTTAAATTTTTAAAAACTTATGCAAATTAAATTTGCAATTTCAAGGCTCTAATTTTATTATTAACGAAATTTTAAATAATATTCAAAAATGTAAGTATAAAAAAGTTAATTTTTGTAAAAAATAAAATATAAATAAAATTTAAAGAGGGTTATAAAATGTTAATTACTTTTTTTAGATCAATATTAATATACATATTTGTATTGATTGTTATGAGATTAATGGGAAAAAGAGAAATAGGTCAACTTCAACCATTTGAACTTGCAATAGCAATTATGATTGCGGACTTAGCATCAATTCCTATGACAGACCCAGGTATTCCAATATCTAATGGCATAATATCAATACTTGGATTATTAGTGATGCATTTGGCTATTTCAATAATAAATATGAAGAGCATAAAAGCAAGGGAGATTATTTGTGGAAAGCCAACAATTTTAATATATAGGGGAAAAATTCAAGAAAAAGCTTTAAAAAAGGAAAGATTTACAATAAATGAATTAGAAGAGAGGCTTAGAGGCAACAATGTTGTTAACTTGGGTGATGTAGAATATGCAATTTTAGAGACAAGTGGACAAGTTACAGTAATTCAAAAACCAGAAAAAAGAAATACAATACCAGAAGATTTTAATATAGTTCCTGAATATGAAGGAATTCCTTATGATTTAGTTGTAGATGGAAAAATAATGAGTGATAATTTAAAGGCTATAGGGAAAAATATAGAATGGTTAAGAAAACAAGTCGAAAAGTTCAAGATGAAACCTGAAGAAGCTCTTGTTATTACTTATGATGGGAAAGGACAAATTTTTTGTCAGAAAAAAGAAAACTAGGAGGAATTTATGATTAAGGAGTTGATTATTTCTATAATTATTGTAATTCTTATTTTTATTGGAAATTCTGTTACTGAAAATTACACAAAAGCATCTGTGGAAGAAACAACACAAAGTTTGGAAATGCTAAGAAAAGAGATAATAAAAGATGAAAGTGAAGTGGATTTAAACCAAGCTAAAAAACAGATAGATAATATATACGAAACATGGGGAAAAAGGCATGAAAAATTGGCCTTTTATATTGAACATGATGAGCTTGAAAAAGTAAAAACAGAGCTTACAGGATTAAAAGGATATATAGAAAAAGAAGAATATAAAGAGGCAGTACCAGAACTTGATAAAAGTGTATATATATTGGAACATATTAAGGACAAAACAGCTTTAAATTTAAAAAATATTTTTTAAAAAAAAATTGTGAGCAAAGCTCAACAATTCTTTTTTATTTTATATTTTCATTAACTTTAGCATATTTTTTAAGTTTTTCATAAACTAAATAATTAACTGTACCGGCAGGGAAGTGACCATTTTTATCTTTTTTACCAGCAGGAACACCTGTTAATACTTCTATACCTTCCTCAATTGTAGAAACAGCATAAATATGAAATAAATTCTTTTTAACTGCATCTATAATTTCATCAGAAAGTTGCAAATTATCAATGTTTTGAACAGGAATCATAACTCCATGTTCACCAGTCAAACCACGCATTTTACAAATTTGGAAGTAACCTTCAATTTTTTCATTAACTCCACCAATAGGTTGGATATGACCTTTTTGATTAACAGAACCTGTAACTGCAATTGCTTGGTTAATAGGTATTCCAGATAAACTAGAAAGTAAGCCGTAAAGCTCAGTACTTGAAGCACTATCTCCATCAACACCATTATATAATTGTTCAAAACAAATACTTGCTGTTAAACATAAAGGAATATCTTGTGCAAACATTTCACCTAAATATCCAGTTAAGATTAATACACCTTTAGAGTGTGTAGAACCGGAAAGTTCAACTTCTCTTTCTATATTTACAATTCCATTTTTACCAGTATATGTGTTAACTGTTATTTTTGCAGGTTTTCCAAAAGAATAATCTCCAATTGTCATAACTGTTAAGCCATTTAGAGTACCAACTTCAAAACCTGATGTATCTATTAATAATGAATTATCTCTAATCATTTCAAGATATTTCGAATCAAACTTTTTAACTCTTTCAATTCTTTCAGCCAAAGCTTTATCAATAAATTCAGTAGTAACAACTTTTGATTTAGAAATCTTAGCCCAAGTAGCGGCTTCACCAGTTATTTGGATTAAATCGTTAAATCTGGTAGATAGTTTTTTGTGACTACCTGCTAGTTTTGAAGCATATTCTATAAGTCTAGCCATGGCACCTTGATCTAAGTGTGGTAAATCTTCTGATTCACAAAAACCATGAATGATTTGCGCTAGTTTATTTGCATTTTCTTTATTAAATGGTGCATCATCTTCAAATTCAACCTTGATTTTGAATAATTTTCTAAAATCAGAGTCCATAGCTAAAAGTGTTTGATAAATAGTACTATTACCTATTAAAATAACTTTTAAATCTAATGGAATTGGTTCTGGCTTTAAAGATACCATAACCATTGAAGCACGTTGCTCAGAAGTGTTTTCTATACTGATTTCTTTAACTCTTAAAGCTTTTTTTAATGCTTCATAGCACATATTATTTTGTAATAAATCTTTTGCTTGAAAAATTATATATCCGCCATTTGCCTGTTGCAATAGACCTGGTTTTAACATTGTATGATCTGTTTTTAAAGAACCATAATAATTCTCATATTCAAGTGCACCAAATATATTATGATAAGAATAATTAGAATCCATAATAACAGGAGCTCCTTGGCGAGTTGAATTGTCTACAAATAAATTTACTCTATAATTTAAAGAAGGATCTGATTTTCTATTTGCAGGATTTACCTGTTGTTGTTTTTCTTTTTCTTTGTCCTCATCAACAAAATAAGAAACATTTTTTAAAACATCCTGTTTTACATCATTTAAGAATTTAGTTATTTTTTTATTTCTCTTAAATTTAGATTTTAAATAATTAATATGAACATTTATTGTAAGTAAGGCAATATTTGATTGCCACTCAGATATTTTTTTATCAGAAAGTCTTTCTATTACTTTTATCTGTTCAATTGCATCCATGATTTGAGATTGTACAATAGTTGAATTTTCTTCATATACTTGTTTAATAGAATTATCTAATTTATCAAATTCTTCTTCATCTATAGCTCTTCCATCAACAATAGGCATCATATAAATACCATTTTGAGAGGATTTTACTTGAAAATTATATTTAGAAGCATCAGTATTTAATTTATCTAATATATTAGAACGTTTTTCTTCAAATTCTTGTTTAATTAATGTTTTTTCCTTCTCGAAGTCATCTGCATTAAAGGTCTTTTTTATATCTTTTTTTACTTCTAAAATAAAACCATCCATAGCATCTTTAAATTCTTTACCTTGACCTGCAGGAAGAGAAACAGCTATTGGTTCATTTGGATTATCAAAGTTATAAATATAACACCAATCATTAGGAACTTTTTGTTTTTTTGATATAGTATCCAAGTAATTTTTAGTATACATGGTTTTACCAACACCACTTGGTCCTTCAATATAAAGATTATATCCTTTTACATCTACCTGTAGACCAAATTCTAATGCTTTTATACCTCTTTCTTGACCAATACCTGTTGTGATATTAGATAACTCAGCTGTTGTTTTAAAGTTAAAAATATTTGTATCACAAACCATTTTTAAATCTTTGAAATTTAATTCATTTTTATTCTTCATTTGTTTTCCTCCGATTTTTTCTTTTAGTGTTTCCATTTTTTTTGTATTTTATTTATTAATGATATTTTATATTAGTTATCGAAATTTGTAAAGATTTGTAAGAAAATTATTTTAAATAAAAAATGCAATTTATACTACATGTTCAATTAAAGAAAATATATTGCAATATTTCAATATTAAATATATAATTATAAACGAAACGGAGTGAAGTAATATGAACAAAACGAAAAGAAAAATATTTGAGACATCAATGAAATTATTTGCAAAAAAGGGATATGATGCAACAAGCATAGATGAAATAACAGCAACAGTAGGCGTAGCTAAAGGAACATTATATTATCATTTTTCAAGTAAAGAAGAAATATTTAACTTTTTGATTGAAGAAGGAATAAAATTACTACAAAACAGTATTGATATTAAAACTGCAAAATTAGATAATTATATAGATAAAATAAAGGCAATTGTGTTAATAGAAATTAAGATTGTAAATAAGTATGAAGACTTTATAACTATATTATTGAGTCAATTTTATGGAAAAGAAGCAAGAAATCAAATGTGTCAAAAATATGTATATGAATATATTGAAAAGATTGAAAAAATTGTTGAAGAAGGAATGAAAGTTGGACAAATAAAAAAAGGAGACGCAAAGGCTATTGCATCAGAAATATACGCATTAATAGCTTCAACATTGGTTTATAAAATGAAGAATCAAAAAGATATACATACAATAAAATTATACAAAGAGTTCGAAAATACAGTAATAGAAGGAATAAAACAAAAATAAACTATAGTGTTACAAAAATGTTACACATTTGTAACAAAAATGTAATATAAAAAAACTGCAATCCTATTGTAGTTTTTTGTTTTATATTGTATAATTATAAAGAAAACAGTAAAAGCAATAAAGCGTAAGATAAGGAGGTTGTTTACAATGTCTAGATCTGGCATAGTAAACGTGAGAATGGTAATCACGGAAGAAAAAATATTATCTAATATAGAAAAAGTTCAAAAAATGATAAATCCTAACAGCAAAAAGCAAATTGTTCAATTAGAAGAGGATGCATATTTTAAAGATTTAATAGAATCTATAAAAACTTATTTAATTGAATATCCTAAAAAGAAGAATTTCCCTAGCAGTGTATACAAAGCTGCTTATGGGCTAGTTGAATTTGCAACAAATCAATTTGAAGAAAATACTAAAAAAGTAGAAGAATTAATTAGACAAAGAGAACAAAATATAGCTTTAGCAGGACAATTAAAAGAGTTAATTGAAGCGGTAGATAACAAAGAAGACGATTGGAAAAATAAAGTAAAAAAAGCAGAAGCAAACTTTTCTGAAGATATAATAGAAACATTAAATATAGTAGGAAAATGCAAAGGCAAAAAATCACAAAACTATACGGATGCAATGAAATTATTAAATGCTAGAGTAAATAATCTAGAATCAAACCTACATATCGAAATTGATATGGAAAGAATAGAAGATAGATCAAAAGCATTAAGCTATATTGGAATAGAAGTAGCAGACGCATTAAAAAATATACCTACTCCAATTGAAGAAAATGCAAAAGTTGAAAATATAGAAGAACAACAAGAAGAAATAACAGCACAAGAACAAGTACAACAACAATATGCAGATGAAATAACATTTGAAGCAAAACCTACATTATGGCAAAAAATTAAGAATAGCAAAATAGTAAGAGCTATAAAATATGCAATGAAAATAAGAGTTGTTTTACAGTATCCAGCACTTCCTGAAGGAAGAGGAGAAAATTTATAAAAGAAAATATGAGGGATTAAAATAAAATCCCTCTTTATTTTATAAATACTTAAAAATGAATATTGAATTCTAAAAAAATTTTTAAAATATAGGTTTAAAATAGATATGTCACAAATACATTGAAAATAAAATATTGAAAAGAGAGCACAAAAATGATATT
>CAKPGC010000016.1 GCA_934154445.1 uncultured Clostridia bacterium | reverse complement strand
TCAAATAAACCACTCTTATTAACAAATTCAAATGTATATGGATTTATATTTGATAATAAATATATTTTATAATTATTTTCTTTTAATTTTTGTATTAGATTTAAAACTTTTATATTTACTTGAGCAAAATCATTATAATTTTTCCAAAATTCGACTATTAATTTATCATTACAATGATTGGTTCTATCTTTTACAATTTCTATAGCATCTTCTCTTGATATATAACCTGTATCAATTAAAGCATTTCCTAACCATTCTGGAGAGTTTATTATGTTTTTCAAAATAAATTCTTGTTCCACCTTATTACTCGTAAATTTTTGTAAAACTTTTTTAATATTAAAGTTTAAAATTACATTTCCTATATCAAATACTATATTTTTAATCATATTCATTTCTCCTACAATTTTTTATAAAATAAAAATATCCTACATCTATTTGCATAACAATTTCTTCTTATATTATTAAAGGCTTACCATCTCTGGTAAGCCTCAAAAATTTATACACTATCTAATTTATTAGTCGCTCTAAGAGGCGGCGACTAATAAATTTATTAAAAATAACGATATTTTTAATTATTTTAATCATAGTAGCATGGAATATGTCATTTTGTCAATAATTTTAATAAATTTTCCTCAATATTGTTATAGTTTATTTCTCTTTAAAGTTCTAGCTATTTATTCGAATAATATTCTTTCTACTCTTACATTTTGTTTTGTCGTATGTGTATTTTTGTTTTTAATTAGTACAATAACAAATTTTTTAATTCTGTTTCTGTCATTTGCTTCATTTCCTAGAAATTTGATTCTTGTTCTAAATCTATAATTCGCAAACCAATTCCTGCATTAAATTTTTGACTGAAACAATTTCTTTTATTTTATTAACATTGCTACCACAAAAAATTAATCCATCATCTGTTTTTCCTTTTACAGAATTTACTAAAGCTTTTGTAATACAGTATTGACTATCTATTACATTGCAAGTTTTAATGCAATTATAACATTTATCTATTTTGTATTTTTCTTTTTCTACTTTTTTAATAAAGTTATTGCATATAGCTCTTCCGGGCATTCCAACAGGACTATTAATTATCTTAATGTCTTCAACTTTAGCGTTTACATAAGCCTTTTTAAATTCTATTGAAGCATCACACTCATTTGTTGCAACAAACCTTGTTGCCATTTGTACTCCACTTGCTCCTAAATTTAAAAATTTTTTAATATCTGTAGAATCCCATATTCCACCTGCAGCAATAACTGGAATATCCTTTTTCATTTCTTTTTTCACTT
This sequence comes from uncultured Clostridia bacterium, assembly GCA_934154445.1. Lineage (GTDB taxonomy): Bacteria > Bacillota > Clostridia > TANB77 > CAG-508 > CAG-269. Next base: position 24,710 of record CAKPGC010000016.1, on the reverse strand, counting down.
CATTTATGTATTCAACAATTTCCTTAGTTATATTTTCTAATTTGGGTTTAGTATCTTCTTCTAATTCTTCTCTTTTAAATCCCAAATGTCCACCTGCTTCGGGTCCTTCAATAACTATCATGTCTGGAACATAATTATACTTTTTTATCCATTGTTTTACTATTAGCTTACAACATCTCAAAGATGATACTATTGGTGCAATTTTTGTTTTAGATTCTTTTACATATTCCGGTAATTCCTTAGGAATTCCTGCCCCAGATATAATTAAGTCAACTTTTTGTCTCACACATTCTTTTACTATTTCTGCATAATCTTTTAAAGCAACCATTATATTTACACCAATTATTTTATCTTCTCCTGCAATTTCTCTTGCTTTTTTTATTTCATTTCCAATTGCTCTTAAATTTGCTTTCAATGGATTTTTATTAAAATCTGCCTCTTGATATCCAATATCTGCTGTTGAAATTATTCCAATACCACCTTCTTTACTTACATTACCAGCTAAATTGTGCATAGAAACTCCTACACCCATTCCTCCTTGAATAATAGGATATTTTGATTTTTTATTTCCTACTTTTATTCCTTCCATAGTTTTCCTTTCTTTTTCACATTCTATTTATGTTTTTCTAATCTCTTGTGGTGCTAATAACATTCATCATTCTCTCCTTACTACACTTTTTTTATTAAACTCCCATAATATTATAGCCACTATCAGCATATATAATTTGTCCTGTTATCGCATCTGACATATTGCTTAATAAAAATGTTGCTACATTTCCCACTTGCTCTGTAGTTACATTTCTATGTAAAGGAGCTTTTTCTTCAACAATAGTCAATATCGAATTAAAATCTTTTATGCCTTTTGCTGATAATGTTTTTATTGGACCTGCTGATATCGCATTTACTCTTATTCCGTCCTTTCCTAAATTATCTGCTAAATATCTAACACTTGCTTCTAGTGCTGCTTTTGCAATTCCCATAATATTATAACCCTCTAAAACTTTAGTAGAGCCGTGATATGTTAAAGTGACTAAAGTTGCATTTTCATTTAGCATATCTAGTTCTTTAGCAATCCTTGCAACTAATACGAAAGAATAACTACTAACATCAACTGCGTGAGAATATCCTTCTTTACTTGTAAGGATAAAATCATTTCTTAAATCTTCAGTATTCGCATGTGCAATTGCATGTACAATTCCATCTAATTTGCCATTTTCTTCTTTTATCTTTGTAAATACATCTTTAACTAATTCATCTTCTGATGCACCATTTAATACATAAGCTTTACTACCATTAAATTCACTAATTAGATCTTCTATTTTTCCTTTATTATCTTCTCCCATATAAGTAAAAATTAATTTTGCTCCGTTTTCATAAGCTGATTTTGCAATTCCATAAGCAATACTCCACTTATTTCTAATTCCCATTATTAATATTTTTTTATCTTTTAATAACATTTTATACCTCCTTAAATTCACCCATATTTCTAAATTTCATATATCTATTTTCTACGATTTGATTTTCATTTAGATATTTCATTTGTTCTATTTCTTTTTTTATTTCATTTTTTAAACTATTTGCAACTTTTTTAAAATTTTCCTCATTATATTCTTTTGGTTCTTTTATAATTTTGTCTATTACTTTAAGTTCAAATAAGTCTTTTGCTGTTAATTTCATTTTTTCTGCAGCTTCTTTAAACCTAGATGCATCTTTCCATAAAATACTACTATAGCCTTCTGGTGAAAGAATTGAATAAATAGCATTTTCTAACATAAATACTTTATTTGCAACTCCAATTGCTAAAGCTCCTCCACTTGAGCCTTCACCAATTACAATGGATATAATTGGTACTTTGAGTTTGGCCATTTCAAACATAGATTTAGCAATAGCTTCTCCTTGTCCTTTTTCTTCTGCTTCTATTCCTGGATATGCTCCTTTTGTGTCAATAAAGGTAATTACTGGTCTTTTGAATTTTTCGGCTTGTTTCATAAATCTTATTGCTTTTCTATAACTTTCAGGATTTGGCATTCCAAAATTTCTTTCTATATTTTCTTTTGTTGTCCTTCCTTTTTGCTCTGCTATAATTGTAAAATTTTGTTTGCCTATTTTGGCTAACCCACATACTATAGCTTTATCGTCTTTAGAGTTTCTATCTCCATGTAATTCTATGAAATCATCAAATATCTCCTCTATATAGTCAAGTGAAGTTTTTCTTTTGGGATTTCTTGCGATTTCTACTTTTTCCCAAGCTGATAATCTAGTATTTGCCATTAATTTTCGCCTCCTTTATGGAACATAATTAATTCATAAATAGTATCTTTTAAATCTTTTCTTTCAACTATCTTATCTATAAAACCATGTTCTAGTAAAAATTCAGCTGTTTGGAAACCATCTGGTAATTCCTCACCTATTGTTTGTTTTATTACCCTTTGACCTGCAAATCCTATCATTGCATCTGGTTCTGCTAAAACAATGTCTCCCAAACTTGCAAATGAAGCTGTAACTCCTCCATACGTTGGATCTGTTAAAACAGATATATATAATAATCCTGCTTCATCTAATTTGGTAAGTGCAGCTGTAGTTTTTGCCATTTGCATTAAAGATATAATTCCCTCTTGCATTCTAGCTCCACCTGAAACAGAAAATATAATAAGTGGTAATCTTTTTTCTACTGCTTGCTCAATAGCATATGTTATTTTTTCGCCTACAACACTTCCCATACTTCCCATCAAGAAACCACTATCCATAACACATATAACAACATCTTCTCCTTTAATTTTACCAGTTCCGGCATGCTACTGCTTCAGATAGCCCTGTTTTTTCTCTTAAAATTTCAAGTTTTTTAGGATAATCTTCTAATTCCAGCGGATTTGTTGTTTCTATATTTAAATCAAACTTTTTATATGTATTTTTATCTATTATTAATTCTAGTCTTCTATCTATATGCATTCTAAAGTAATGTCCACAATATGGGCAAATATTTAGATTATTTCTAAGTGTTTCTTTGTAGAGTATTTCTTTACATTTTTCACATTTCACCCATTTCCCCACTGGTATATCTATATTAGAATTTTTGTGATTTGTTGGTATTTGCCTTTTCTTTATTTTATCTACAATCATTTAGTAGTCTCCTTTTTTATTATTTCTTTTTCTATAAATGAAGTATCAAAATTTCCTCTAATAAAGTTGGGATTTTTAATTATTTCAAATAAAAAATCTTGATTTGTTTGTATTCCTTCTACAACTAATTCTTCTAGTACTCTTTTCATTTTACTAATTGCTTCATTTCTATTTACTCCAAAAGTAATAAGCTTTGCAATCATGGAATCATAATTTGATGGAATTGTATATCCTTCATAAATTGAACTATCTATTCTTACTCCATTTCCTCCTGGAAAATGTAAACCTTTTATAAGTCCTGGACATGGCATAAATTTTTTACTTGGATTTTCGGCATTTAATCTACATTCTATAGAATGTCCTTTAAATTCTACATCTTTTTGCTTTATTTTAAGTTTCTCTCCTGTTGCAATTTTTATTTGTGTTTTTACTAAATCTATTCCTGTTCTCATTTCAGTAATTGGGTGTTCCACCTGAATTCTTGTATTCATTTCCATAAAATAAAAATTATTGTTTTTATCTACTAAAAATTCTACTGTTCCAAGGCTTGTATATCCAGCTGCTTTAGCTGCTTTTATAGCAGCATTTCCCATTTTATTTCTTGTTTTTTCATCAATAGCAGTAGATGGTGTTTCTTCTATTACTTTTTGATGATTTCTTTGAATAGTACAATCTCTTTCTCCTAAATGAATTACATTTCCATGTTCATCTGCTACTATTTGAATTTCGACATGTCTTGGATTTTCAATGAATTTTTCTATATATATTTCATCATCATTAAATGAATTTTTCGCCTCTTGTTTTACTATTTCATATTCTTTTTCCAATTCTTCTGCTGTATTTGCAACTCTAATGCCTTTTCCACCGCCTCCTGCTGCTGCTTTTAATATAACTGGATAACCTATGTTTTTTGCTATTTCTAACGCATCTTTTAATCCTTTTATACTCCCATCTGAACCAGGTATAACAGGCACTCCTGCTTTTTTCATCATCTCTTTTGCATTTGATTTATTTCCTAATAAATCAATAACATTTGACTTTGGACCAATAAATTTTATATTTGATTCTTCACATATTTGAGCAAATTTTGAATTTTCTGATAAAAAGCCAAAACCTGGATGAATGCTATCAGCTTTTGTTATATATGCTGCTTGTATAATATTTTTTATATTTAGGTAGCTCTTATTAGCTTGAGCTGGTCCAATACAAATAGCTTCATCCGCCAAGCGAGTGTGTAATGCATCTTTATCTATTTCTGAATAAACTGCAACTGTTTTTATATTCATTTCTTTACATGCCCTTATAATACGAACTGCAATTTCACCACGATTTGCAATTAATATTTTATTCATTTATTTTCACCTCTTTCAACTTTTAATTTTAAATAAACTTAAACCAAAGCAAATGTCAATTCACCTTTAGCTACAATTTTTTCATCAACTGTCGCTATTGCTTCTCCTATTCCAATTGGTCCTTTTCTTTTTATAATTTTCACTTCTAGTTTTAATCTATCACCAGGTACAACTTTTCTTTTAAATTTCATTTTATCAATTCCACCGAATAAAGCATTTTTCCCTTTATTTTCATTCATTGAAAGAATTGCAACTGCTCCTGTTTGTGCTAAACTTTCTGTAATTAGTACTCCTGGCATAATTGGATTACCTGGAAAATGACCTTTAAAATACCATTCTTGCTCATTTACGTTTTTATATGCTATTGCTGATTCTCCTGGAACATATTCTTCTACTTCATCGATCATTAAAAATGGTTCTCTTTGTGGAATAATATTTTTAATTTCTTCTTTATTTAGCATTAATTTTCACCTTCTATTCTAAGTAATGGTGTTCCATATTCTACTGTTTCACCATCTTTTACTAAAATTTCTATAACTTTACCTGTGTATTCTGACTCAATTTCATTCATTAATTTCATAGCTTCAATAATGCAAAGTACATCACCTTTTTTTACTTCTTTTCCTATTTCAATATAAGGTTCTGCTGTAGGAGAAGGTTTCAAATAAAAAGTTCCAACCATTGGTGATTTTATTATATTTCCTTTTTTTTCAGTTGTATCTTCTTTTATTTGATTTTCAATAGTATCATTTTTTATAATTGAAGTATTTTGAATTATTTTTTCTTGTATTTTATCTTTTTTCATACTAATTTTGGTACCATCTGGAAACTCAATATCAATTTCTGTTAGTTTCGAATTTCCCATCTCATCTATTAGTTGTTTTATTTTTTCATATTCCATTTATTCTTCCTCCCACTTTTTTAAGATAATACTAGAATTGTGCCCTCCAAATCCAAGTGAATTTGACATAACAATATTTAATTTAGACTTTCTTGGTTCATTTGGCACAATGTCTAAATCACATTCTTCATCTTTTTCTTTATAATTTATTGTTGGTGGTACTAACTCATTTTCCATTGCTTTTACACAAAAAATTGCTTCTACTGCTCCTGCAGCTCCTAAAAGGTGTCCTATATTTCCTTTTGTAGAACTTACCATTACTTTTTTGCTTGACTCACCCAATGCTGTTTTTATAGCCATTGTTTCTGTTAAATCATTTAAATGTGTTGATGTTCCATGTGCATTTATATAATCTATATCTTCTGGTTTAATTTTGGCATCTTTTATCGCTCTTATCATTGCATTTGCTCCACCTTCTCCATCAGGGCATGGAGATGTTATATGGTAAGCATCTGAAGTTGAGCCGAATCCAATAACTTCTGCATATATTTTAGCATTTCTTTTTTTTGCATGTTCTAATTCTTCTAATACTAGTATTCCGCTTCCTTCTCCCATAACGAATCCGCTTCTTTCTTTATCAAATGGAATACTTGCTCTATTCTTATCTGTAGAAGTACATAAAGCTTTCATATTTTCAAAACCAGCTATTCCAACAGGACATATAGAAGCTTCTGTACCTCCTGTAACAACAACATCTTCATATCCATGTTTTATTGTTTTATACCCTTCTCCTATTGCATGTGTTGAAGAACTACAAGCTGTAACAATTGACATAGATTCACCTTTAAATCCAAATTCTATTGAAATATTTCCAGCTGGCATATTAGCTATTGACATTGGTATAAACATAGGAGATACCCTATTATTCCCTTTTTCGTAATTAACTTCACATTGATTTTGAATAGTCATCAATCCACCAATTCCTGTACTTACAAAAATTCCTACTCTTTCAAAATCTGTATTTTCCGAAGTTATTCCACTATTTTTTACTGCTTCTCTTGCAGCTATTAGTGCAAACTGTGAAGATCTATCTAATCTTTTTGCCTGTTTAGGTTCAAAGTAATCTAAAGGATTATAATCTTTTACTTCTGCACACAAACTTGTTTTAAAGTTACTACTATCAAATAATGAAATATTATCAATTCCACATTCTTTATTTTCAATTCCTTTCCATGTTTCATTTACATTATTTCCTATTGGAGTAATTGCTCCTAGTCCTGTTATAACTACTCTTCTTTCCATCTTCCATTTCTCCTTACATTAACATTCCACCATCAATATGAATTACTTGCCCTGTAATATATGAACTATCACTAGATGCTAAAAACTTAACAACATTTGCTACATCTTGTGGTGTTCCCATTCTTTTTAGAGGAATTTTTTTTGCAATATCTTCTTTAATATCTTCTTTTAATACAGCTGTCATTTGCGTATCAATAAAACCTGGTGCTACTGCATTAACAGTAATGTTTCTTGAAGCTACTTCTTTTGCTAAACTTTTTGTAAATCCTATAATTCCTGCTTTTGATGCTGCATAATTTGTTTGACCTGCATTTCCTGATATTCCTACAACTGATGATATATTTATTATTCTTCCATTTCTTGCTTTCATCATATAACTAATTACATTTTTAGTCACATTAAATGTACCTACTAAATTTGTATCTATAACCTGTTTAAAATCGTCTTCTTTCATTCTCATTAACAATGTGTCTCTTGTAATTCCTGCATTATTCACTAACACATCTATGTTTCCAAATTCTTCTATAATTTGTTTTACAAATTTTTCACAATCCTCAAATTTAGTCACATCCCCTTGAACCACAAAACACTTTACATTATTTGATTCTATTTCTTCTTTAGTAATTTTTAAGTCATCATTTTCTGTTCTATAATTGATTGCAATATCATATCCTTCTTTTGCAAATGTTAGAGCTATTTGCTTTCCAATTCCTCTTGTTCCACCTGTAATTAATGCTAGTTTACTCATTTCTTATCCTCCATATTCTTTTAATACAGTTTGCAAACTACAAACATTATTAATATTTAATATTTTTATTTCTTTATTTGTTGGTACTCTTTTTACAAATCCTGATAATGTTTTTCCGAGGCCCTATCTCTATAAATGTATCTATTCCATTATTTAACATATTTTGAATTGTTTTTGTAAACTTAACTGGATTTATAATATGACGAGCTAAAATATCTTTTATATCATCTGTATCTTGGTAAATCTCACCATCTATATTTTTAATTACTTTTGTTTCAAATTTATGAATAGTAATATTTCCCAATTCTTTTCTTAATGCCTTTGAACTTTCTTGTAATTTTTCAGTATGAAACGGTCCTGCTGTTTTTAAAACTCTTACCTTTTTTGCCCCTATTTCTTTTGCGATTTTTTCTGCTTCAGTAATTGCTTCTTTTTCTCCAGAAATCACAACTTGACCTACTGAATTATAATTTGCAGGAACTACAAAACCAGATTTTACTTTTTTGCAAACATCTTCCACTTCATTATCAGTCAACCCCATAATTGCAGCCATTTGCCATTCTCCACTAGGAAGCAAATTTTGCATATATTCTCCTCGCTTTTGGACAATTTTTATTCCATCTTCAAACATAAGTGCTTTACTATTTATTAGTGCTGTATATTCCCCTAAACTTAATCCTGCTGACATATTAGCTGTTATATTATTATCTTTTAAAATTTCTAATATTGCTAGACTCTCTGTAAGTATTGCAAGTTGTGTATATTTTGTTTCATTTAATATATCTTCTGGTCCTTCAAATGATATTTTTGCAATGTCTATTCCTGTTATATTTTTAACTTGATTATATATTTTTCTTGCATCTTCATATTCTTCATATATGTCTTTTCCCATTCCAACACTTTGAGATCCTTGACCAGGAAATAAAAATCCTATATTCATTTTTTTATAACTCCTCTCATTTCTATTTCTTTTTCAAATTGATTACAAAACTCTACTATGAATTTTTTTGTATCTACATCTATTCCAAATTCTTTTTTTATAGATGTCGCTATATTTTTTATATCATCTGTAAATTTTTCCTTTTTAGTATTAATTCCAATTCCAACTACTAAGTATTTAACTTTTTCATTAACAATCTTTGTTTGAGTTAAAATCCCACCTATTTTTTTATCATTAAATGTAATATCATTTGGCTCTTTGATATTTAAATTAATTCCATATTGCTTTTTAAAAATATCAACAATTATATTTGCAATTTTTATTGTAAGTCCGTCTAATTTTTTAATATTACAATTTGTTTTTATAAAAAATGAAAATGCTATATTATTTGCCTCATCTGTATGCCAGACTCTCCCATGTGTTCCAATTCCTTTATCTTGAATATCTGCAAATACTAAAGTACCATCTGGAGTATTATTGTTTTCTATTAATCTCCAAATTTCATTTTGTGTTGAATCTATTTTATTATAAAAAATATTATTTCTTCCTAAAAATTTAGTTCTTAAGTTTTCTAATTGCATCTAAATTTTCCTGCCTTTTTATTTTATTTGTTGTTGTTCTAATTAACGGTTCTTCTGTTAGTATCATTCCTCTTATTGCTTTATATGATGGCATAGTTTGGTTGACTTCTTTAATTTTCTTTGACAAAACTTTATATATGTCTTCATCTCTTTCTACTTTATAAACATCTTTTATAACATCTCTATCAAATACTATCTTTACATTTATTTTTATATTGTTCTCATCATTTGATAGTATTTTTCCAAAGATAAATGACTCTTTTATTCCTTCTATTTTATTTACTAAATTTTCCATTTCTTCTGGGAATATATTTTTGCCATTTTTTAATACAATTACGCTTTTCTTTCTACCACATATAAATATATATCCTTCTTCATCTATTTTAGCTAAATCTCCTGTATAAAACCATCCATCTTGTAATGATTTTTTATTTGCTTTTTCATCTTCATAATATCCTAGCATTACACTTGATCCTTTAACTACTAATTCTCCAATTCCCTCATCATTTACATTTACAAGTTTTGCTTCTACACTCGGAACTGTTTTTCCAATTGATCCTAACTTATAATTTTTATTTGTTCCAATTGCCACAACAGGTGAAGTTTCAGTCAATCCATATCCTTGTACTAGGTTTAGCCCTAATAATCTATATTTTTCTTCTATTGTCTTATCTAAGGATGCAGCTCCACTTATTAATAGCTTTATTTTTCCACCTAGCATATCATGTATTTCTTTAAATACTTCTTTCTTTTTTTGCATAGAAAAGTTTTTATATTTTTCCTCATTTTCTAATATTTTTTCAAGTTTTCCTTGCTTTTCTAATTTTTTTCTAATCATCATAAATATTCTTTCATATATACCTGGTACACATGCCATGACTGTTACATGATATTCATTTAGGTTTTCTACTATATGTCTTAAACCATCACAGAAAACGGTTTCTGCTCCTTTATATAGCGAAAATAAAAAACCTACTGTGCATTCAAACACATGATGTATTGGTAAAACAGAAAGAAAAACATCTTCTTGTGTTACATCAAGTACACTTCCAATATCCATTAAATTTGTGCAAATATTTTCGTGAGAAAGTGCTACAACTTTAGATTTAGACGTTGTTCCTGATGTAAATAACATCATACTCATCTCTTTTGGATTGATTTGTGCATTTAAGAACTCTTTATTTCCTTCTTCTATCAATTTCTTACCTTCTTGTATTAATTCCTTTTGTGAGTATATACCCTCAAAATTCTCATCATTGTCCATAGAAATTAAATGTTTTAATTTGTTTTTCTCACTATATCTAATATTTTGAATTATATCTGAATATTTTTTTGTATAAAAAATGGCTTCTATATCAGATCTTTCTATCAATAGTTCTAATTCATTTGCTGGTAATGACTTATCTAACGGAACAACAATTCCTGTTCCACATACAATTGATAAATATGCTATTTCCCATTCATATCTATTTTCTCCAATAACTGCAATTCTTTTTCCTTTAAGTCCTAAATCTATTAGTGCTGTTCCTAAATTATTTATCATGTCTCGTACTTCTTTGTGTGTATAAATTTGATATTTTCCTTCTTCTACTTTAATTCTAAATGCTGGTCTATCTGCATATAATTTTCCTGTTTTATTTAACATATCTTTTAAATTTTTAATTTCTAAATAATCATATATTCTCTTATTCATTTTTTCTTGAATGATATATTTAATAACTTAAATAAACCATACGCTCCCTTCTTCATTTATTTTTATATTAATATTTAGTATAATCTAAATTTTGTATCATACTTATATCATAATAATAAATTAATGTCTTTAGACTGGTAAGTCAGTATAATCTGTTTTCAGTGCTTTAGGAAATATTTTTTTAAAAAATCACTTATTAACTGAACACTTAGTTTAAATACAAAAAAAATAGTTAACTACTTATTTGTAATTAACTATTGTATTTTTTATATAACTGAAATAATATTTTTCGTGTAATTGTTAATCTTTTTAGATTGTTTTTTTAAATTTGCTAACTTTATATGTGTACTAGCTTATCTTACTATATACTTTTCATTATTAATGTGTAAATATTTTTTATCACATTCGTAGCGAAGAGTAAGTATATTTTCACCATTTGCATTATAGCATTTCCAAGGTATAGTTATGTCTTTTGTTTGTTCTATTTTTTCGAAAATATATTTATTTTTAGTTAATTTGATATTTTCAAATTCATTTTTAAATTTATTTATGTCATAATTATTTTGCTCGTCATAAACTACATATTCAATTGTGTCAAAATTAATTCCAGTCAATTCTTCTATTGTATATTTTCTTGTTAAAGTTCTATTTAATAATATTATTGTTGCCAATATTATTAATATAAAAATAAATATGATTATTCCTGTTTTTATTTTCTTATTCATATAATATTTCTCCTTTGCTATATTTTTTATTAAAAGTTTGTAATTGTTGTTTTTTCGGATTTTATATGGAAATTGACCATATTACATATCAAATTAACTGTATTATCAATTCCAATTGAATCACTGTTAATACAAACATCGTAATTTGATGGATCAGACCAATTTTTATCTGTATAATATTTGTAATGATTTGCTCTTAATTTATTTATTTTAATAATTTCTTTTTTTGCTTTATTTTCATTCATACCATAAAATTCTGTTGCCCTTTTTATTTTATTATTCATTGAACTATTTATAAATACTTTTAATATGTTTTTTTCATCTTTTAAAATAAAGTCTGCACATCTACCAACAATGACACAAGAGCCTTTTGATGCAAGACTTTTTATTAATTCTGACTCTTTTATAAATAATTCGTCTGAGTTGTTAAGTCCTGTATAATATCCATTATTGAAATTGTCTAATGCATTTCTTTTTTGTTCATTATCTTTTATGTACTCTTCAGAAAAACCTGTGGTTTCTGCCATTTTTTCTATAATTTCTTTATCGTATAATTTTATTCCGAGTTTTTCTGCAACTAGTTTGCCTATATATCTTCCGCCAGAGCCATATTCTCTTGCAATTGTAATAATGATTTTATTATCTGACCTTTGTTCTTCGTTTTTATCGGTTACTTGTATCCTACTATTAGATTGTTCAGCTTTTTTCAAATTTTTAGATTCCTTTAATAATAATATTAATGCTAAAAGAAATGCTAATCCGTCTGCAACAGGTCCTGCACTTAATACTCCCATAATTCCATATATGTGGCTAAGTACAATCATTGCAGGAATTAATATAGCAATTTGTCTTGAAAGTGATAATATTGCACTTTTTGTGCTTTTTCCAATTGCTTGAAAGAAGATTCCTGCCGGTATTTGAACACCATTGAATATGCAAAGTAATAAATATATTCTAAATGCTAAACATGCAAATTCCATATAGTTTTCATCTCCGCTACCAAATATTAAAATTAGTTTATCTGGTATTGTTTGGAATAATATAAATGCAATTGCGCTTATTACTAAGCTTGAGCCTAAAACTATTTTTAATGTTTGTTTTACTCTATCATATTTTTTAGCACCGTAATTGTATCCCAATATTGGTTGGCTTCCTGCTGCAATTCCTATTATAATGCTATTTAAAATTTGGTTTATTTTCATTACTATTCCTAATACTGTAATTGGGATTTCTGCTCCATATTTGCTGTTTGCACCATATTTTCCGAGTAAATTATTTTCTGCTGTCATAACACATACTATACTCATTTGCGTTATAAAACTACTTATTCCAAGCATAGCAATCTTTTTACACACATCTTTTTTTAATTTAAAACATTCTTTTGAAAGTGTTATTGTTTTAAATCTTTTGATATAGGCAATGTTTAATATAAATGTTAAGATTTGGCTTATAACTGTTGCTATTGCTGCTCCTTCAACTCCTTTATGAAAAACAAATATAAATATAGGATCTAATATTGTATTTAGTATTGCTCCAGTTACCATACTTATCATTGAATATTTTGGACTTCCATCTGCTCTGATTATTGAATTTAAGGTTGTTCCAATCATAGAAAATGGAAATCCTATTGCTATTATACTACCATAAGCTATTGCATAGCTTTTTAAATTTTCTGTACATCCAAATATTCTTAAAAATTGTTGTAAAAATATTAATGTTATTATACAAAATAGTATTGATACTATTGTTGATAATAATATACCATTTCCAATTCCTGTTTCCGCTTCTTTTTTCTTTTTTTCTCCAAGTTTTAAACTTAAATATGCAGATGAGCCATCTCCTAGCATCAATGAAAATGCTAATCCTATCATTACTAATGGAAATACTACATTTGTAGCACCATTTCCTAAATAGCCTACACCTTGTCCAATGAAAATTTGGTCAACTATATTGTATAATGAGTTTACCAACATTGAAATAATGCAAGGAATTGAGAATTTTCTTATCAATTTTCCTACTTTTTCTTTTCCTAATATGTTTTCTTCTTGTTCCATTTTTTCACTCTTTTCTCTCTATATATAATATTTATTATGACTTTTATGCCAACTTATCTATTATATCTTTTTTGATACTTTTTGTCAATTGGTGTTGAAGAAGTTTATAATTTAAATAAAAAAAGATGGCAATGCCACCCTTTTATTTATTTATAAATATTAACCTAATGCAACATCTAAAATCATCATAATTATGAATCCAATTGCAACCCCAATTGTTCCTATATTTGAATGATCTCCTGCTTGTGACTCTGGAATCAATTCTTCTACAACAACGTAAATCATTGCACCTGCTGCAAAAGATAATAAATATGGCAAAATTGGAACAACTGCATTTGTAAGAAGTATTGTGATAATTGCACCAATTGGTTCAACAATTCCTGACAATGTACCATATAAAAATGCTTTTGTTTTTGATATTCCTTCACTTTCTAATGGCATTGAAATTATTGCCCCTTCTGGAAAGTTTTGAATAGCAATTCCTATGGCTAATGCAAAAGCTCCTGCCATTGTAATTCCTGCATTCTGTGCTAACGCTCCAGCAAATGTAACTCCAACTGCCATTCCCTCTGGTATATTGTGTAATGTTACTGCAAATACCATCATTGTTGTCTTTTTTAATTTGGATTTCATTCCTTCTGGCTTTTCACTTTCTAAGTGGATATGTGGAACTACACTATCTAACACTAAAAGAAATGTAATTCCCAATAAGAATCCTATTGCTGCTGGAATCCAAGCAATTTTTCCTTGTGTTTCTGCCATTTCCATTGATGGTATTAACAATGACCATACTGATGCTGCTATCATTACTCCTGATGCAAATCCTAATAAGATTTTTTCTACTTTTTTGTTCATTTCTTTTTTCATTAAGAATACCATTGCAGATCCAAGTGTTGTACCTAAAAATGGTATTAACAATCCTATAGATATATTATTCATTATTATTTTTTCCTCCTATATTTTAGCTTGTTATTTTTTCTATAAAGTCTTTATCAATTAGTTCTTTTACAACATTAACTGGTCTTTCAATAAATTCTCCTGCAGCTATTTGATTTATTGTTAAATCATCTAATAATACAATTTTTCCCATTTATTCATTTCCTTTTAAACTTGATACCATGTCTATTTTCTTTATTTTTTTTGCTAGTAGTTTAGAGACTACATAAGATACAATAAATGTTCCTATTGCAGCTATTATATAAGTTTCGATATTTATATGAGCTCCAAAATCATAACTATCTTCGATAGCTGTTTTGAATAGCCAATCTGTTAAATAAAATCCTGCTGGTAGTCCCAAAATTATTGATATAATGGCAATAATATTGTTTTGTCTTATAAATATTTTTTTAATTTGTTTATCTTTAAATCCTAAAACTTTTAGTGTAGCAAATTGATATTGCTTTTCTGAATAAGATAATATTCCTAAGTTGTATATAATTACAAATCCAAGAACAACAGCTATAATTATAATAAGGGTAATCATAGTCTTCATTGTCTCAAGCATGTTATCCATTCCCTTTTTTAGTTCTTCTTTGTTTGATATTACATCTACGTTTTGGATTTCTTTAGTATTACTTAAATCTATATTTGTATATAATGAGTCTGGATTATATTCAATATTTAAGCTTTCTAAGTATTTTCTTGTCATTGTCATATTTTGATTTTGAGGATCTTTGTTAAATCCTACAATTTTTGATGTATAATAATTATTGTCTCCTGAAATATGCCAGGTTATTTCATCTCCTATTTTGTATCCATTTGTTTTGGCTAGTTTATATGTAACGTAAACGCCATTATCATTGTTTAGTTCTATAAAGTTATCTTTATCATCAACAAATCTAACATATTCATTACTATCTGTTATAAAAACATTATTTGATTCTTTATTTCCATCTTTATCTTTTATTTCGATATATAAACTTTCTGATGTATTATAACCATATTTATTCATTAGATCATCAAGTGATTTAGTGTCTAGATTTGATTTTAAACTTAATTTATAATCAAAATTAAATAGTTTATTAAATTGTAAATCAATAAAGTAATTCATACTGTTTAACATTCCTAAGCTACATACAATTAACATTGCACATGCTGTAACACCTACAATTCCGGTAAGTGTTCTTGCTTTATTTCTAAACATATCTCTTATATTCCATTTTGTGTTGAAACTCATTTTTTTAAATATTCCAATTGTTGTTATATTTAGTGAATTACTTTTTACTTTTGGAATTTCGTTTCTTAATGTTTCTGCAGTTTTTTCTTTTAATATTTTTCTTGTAGCTAGATATGTAACAAATGAAACACATAAAACAACAAGAAAAGCAACAATATATGAATCTGTTTTAATTATTGGTTTTCCATTTGGAATTTGGAAGAAACTCATTTCCAATCCAATAAATACATTTCCAATAAAGTATCTTCCTGCAATTAATCCTAGTATTGATGCAAATAAAGAAATCCAGAAGCTATAGCTAATGTAATGTAATATTATTCTTCCTTGTTTAAACCCAAGTGCTTTTAGTGTACCTATTTGAATTCTTTGTTTTTTTACAACTCTTGTCATTGTTGTAACAACAGAAAGTAATGCTATAAATAAGAATAATCCTGAAAATACACCAATATATGTTTCTCCTTCTTCAATTTCTCCTTGATATTGTGCATAAGAAGCGGTATCTTCTATATTTATTAGTACTACATTTTCTATTTTTTCTTCAATATTGTTTTTAACATCATTTATTTTATCTTTATTATCTATATCAACCATTATATAATTATATTTTATATAATCTTTGTAATTGAAATTTGGCATATATTTTTCAAACAATTCTGTATCTGTAATATTCATTTCATTCATTATTTGATTTTTTATATAACCTTCTAGTTCGTTTATTGATGCATAAACAAATCCAAAGTTTCTATGATCTGGATATAATTGTGACTCATCTTTTACATCATAAACATGGTCTGGAACATTTATAAAACCTACTATTTCTTCTTCAAAAACATATCCATCATATTTAATTTTTAAGACGTCTCCGATTTTTAAGTTATTTTTTTCTCCAAAAAAGTTGTCAACCCAAATTCCTTTTGTGTTTGAATTGAATTCTTTTCCTTCTACAATATAAAATTTGGATATTTCATTTGTTTCTATAAAATTCATAGAAACTGTAATGTCATTGTTATTATCTAATACTGTACTTACTGTTAATTTTCCTTCTGCATTTTTTACGTTATTAATTTGATTTATTGTATCTAAGTTGTCTTTTGACAATGTTCCAATTGCATTTAAATCTTGTAAGTTATATTCCCCATAAAAGTTATTTGCGGTTTGTTTCATTCCTTCCATGTAGCTTTCTATTCCACTATATGCCATAACTCCTATAAAAACCATTAAAAATATTGTAATAAACTGTGATAAGTTCTGTTTAATATCACGAATCATTTTTTTTCTTAGCATATTACCATTTCACCTCATCAATCTTTTTAGGTTTTTCGTTTGAAGTTACACTCTCAATTTTTCCGTTTTTTACTCTTATTACCGTATCTGCAATTTCTGCAAATAAGCTATTGTGCGTTACAATTATTACTGTATTTGCTCCATTGTTTCCATCACATTGTTTTTTTAGTAATTTTAAAACTTCTACACCTGTTTTAGAATCTAAAGCTCCTGTTGGTTCATCACATAATAATAATTTTGGATTTTTAGCAATTGCCCTTGCTATTGATACTCTTTGTTGTTCACCACCAGATAGTTGGTTTGGAAATTTGTTTATATGTTCTTCTAATCCAACAGCTTTAATTGCTTCTTTACTATCGTTTCCATTTTTAACCACGTCTTTTATTAACTCTACATTTTCTAATACTGTGAGTGTTGGCAGTATATTATAAAATTGGAAAATAAAGCCAATGTTTTCTGCTCTATATTCACTTAATTGATTCTCATTGTATTTTGAGATTTCTTCTCCATCTATTTTTATACTTCCCTTTGTTGGTGTATCCATACCACCTATTAAATTTAATAAAGTTGATTTGCCTGCTCCTGATGGTCCAAGTATTACAACAAATTCTCCTTTATTGATTGATAAATCAATATTATCAAGTGCCTTGAATTCTTTTTCTCCTGTATTATAAATTTTACTTAAATTTTTTAGTTCTACTATTTTTTCCATGTTACCTCCTTCTATATGAAATGTATTTCATATTCTTGATAAATTATATATTTATATTCTAATAAAGTCAATAGAATATGAAAAAATATTCATATTTATTGACAATTTATTTTTTCAACTGTATAATATAAGTTGTATCTATGTTGTGGGAGGCAAATCTTATGAGTGAATATGAAATTAGAGAACCTGTACAAAAAAGGTCTATAGAAAAAAAAGAAAAGATTATTAAATCAGGTTTTGAACTTATTTGTGAAAAGGGATATTATAATACTAATACTGCTGAAATTGCTAAAAAAGCTGGTGTTTCCACAGGTATAGTATATCAATATTTTAAAGATAAACATGATATTTTTATCGAAGCTTTAAAAAAATATGCTGATAATATTTTTTATCCTATGCTCAATGTTGCAACTGAAGAATTTGATAAAAATAATTTACAAGTAATATTTAAAAAAATGGTAGAAAGTTTTATACAGAATCATAAGTTATCTCAATCAGCTCATGAAGAGATAATGGCTATGGCTCATTCTGATAAAGATGTTGCTTTTTATTTTCATAAAAGAGAAATGGATATGACAATAAAAATATGTGAAGTATTGATTAGAAATGGTTTTTGTGAAAAGAATTTGATGGAGAAATCACATATTATTATTGGGTTAATAGATAATTTATGTCATGAAATTGTTTATCATAAACATAGTGAACTTAATTATGACATAATGACTGATATGTGTATTAATACAATTATATACATTTTAAATAGAGATTAACTTTTAAGTAAAGTTAATCTCTATTTTTAAATTTATAACAATTTTTATCATGCGAATATATAATTCCAATTGCTTGTAAATAAGAATATATTATTGTTGAGCCAACAAATTTCATTCCTCTTTTTTTTAAATCTTTTGAAATTTTGTCAGACAATTCTGATGTTGTTTTGTCATTTTCATAAGTTGTTTTACCATTTGTATATGTTTTTAAATAATTATAAAATGAACCATATTCATTTTGAATGCTTTGGAATATTTTTGAATTATTTATGCTTGCAATTATTTTTAATTTATTTCTAATTATTTTTGTATTCGATAGTAATTGTTGTATTTTAGAATCATTATATTTGCATATTTTATTTATATCGAAATTATCAAAAGCTTTTCTAAAATCTTCTCTTTTGTTTAATATACATTCCCAAGAAAGTCCGGCTTGAAAAGATTCTAGTATTAACATTTCAAATAAATATTTGTCATCAAAGTTAGGCTCACACCATTCCTCGTCATGATATTTTATATAAAGAGGATTATTCAAATTACACCATTTACATCTAATTTTATTTTCCATTGTTGTCTCCTATAATGCAGTACCTTTTGTAGGGATACTAAATTTATTCATATTATTGTGTCCTTTTTTTATATTTCTTCGGTAAAATCTTTTCTTTTTCCTTCTTCAATTTCGTTATAAAGTCCGATTTTATAATCAAGTCTTGCAAGAGTTTCAGTTATATTGTTTTGTTTTTTTTGTAATTTTTCTCTTTGTTCTTCTAGTAGTTTTTTTCTTGCTTTAACTGTTGCTTTTCCTCTTTTGAATAGGTCCATATATTCTATTAAAATTTCAATTTCTACTCCTGCATTACGCATACATTTTATAAATTCTATTCTTTTGCAAGAATCATTATCATAATTTCTTATTCCGTTTGAGTTTCTGGGTACACTTTCAAGTAAGCCAATTCTTTCATAATATCTTAATGTATCAGGTGTTAAATCATATTTTTGACTAGCTTCTTTTATTGTCATATATAATTCCTCCTCATGCTGCATTCATTACATTTGCTTTTCCATATTTGTCATAAGTTCCAATCATTAAAACTGGAAGTGGCAAGAAATTCATTTTGTTTCCTAAATCTTTTCTCATAATTTTTTTACTCCTCGTTTTTACTTTTCAATTGTATTATATATCTCGGTAGAGGCTATCGGTCAATAGGTTTTAAAAAAATTTTATAGTTAATGTTTAATCTCCGTCTGTATATGTCATGTATTTGTAACCACTTATATAAGTATTCTTAGCAAATTCCTTTTTTGGCAAATTACTTTTCAAAATAGGTTCTTTGTAGTATGACAAATAAGTAACTAATCTATATAATCTTGTATTTTCTGAAAATTTAAAAATAATGTCTTTGTTGTAATCTTCGCTAAATTCTGATAAATTTTCATTATCATAATCGAAAATAATGTAATTTTCTCCTGAGGTCATCATTTTGTTGATTGAGTCTGGTGTGAAGCAATTTAAATTATAGTCATCTATTACTGAATAATGCATTCTATCTTCTACTACTTCCAACAAATGTTTGAAATTTTCATCTTCTTTTTCAAATGCATAAAAAGCACCTATTTTTGAAGATTTAAAATAAATTCTGTCTGGCTCTTTTTTATATACAGAAGGATAGTATGTGCTAATTTTCTGATAATCATTTCCATAGTCTGCCTCATCTTTTTCAATTTTTTCTTTTAGTTGACTTATTTCACTTTCGGACATTAATGCCGCTAGACTAGTTTGTTTTTCCTTTTCTTTTATTAGTTGAGCTTCATCTATTAATATTTTTGTGTAAAATCCACCTACAAATCCTATTATTACCAATATTATACTTATTATAATAGAAATAATTATTGTTTTTTTCGTAAACTTTTTCATACTATTCCTCCTTAATTATTGTTTATTGAATATTTTTCTAGAATTACTTTTAAAAAGTTCCATGGACCTGTTTTACGAGTTAGTCCTTCATAATTATTATCAATTCTTTTGATTAAATCTTCTTTAGAAAAATATTTAACTTCTGATAATTCTTCTTTTTGAACTATTATGTCCGAAATATCAATATTTTTTGTAATCAAATAACATTCATTGTAATGTTTGTTTATTATATTTTCTTGTTCATTTACTGATGTTGAACTAACTATATATTTAATATCGTCATCTGATATTTCAATTCCCAATTCCTCTTTAGTTTCTCTTATTAAAGCTTGTCTTCCAAATTCTCCACTATCAACATGTCCACCTACTGTTACATCCCACATATTAGGCCATAATTTTTTATTTCCGCTTCTTTTTTGTAGTAATACATTCCATTTATCATCAATAATAAAAGCATATACTGCTCTATGCCAGTAACCATTTTTATGACATTCTTCTCTAGTTGCTGTTTTTCCTGTAAATTCGCCATATTCATTAAGTACATCAAGAATTTCCATATTCTTTTTTCTCCTATTATTGACATTATATTATAAAAGACAGATAATTGCAATTAATTATCTGTCACTTATTATATGTTTTTAATCTTTTTCAATAAAGAACTTATTAACTGTGCTTATAAATAAAATCAAATAAGAAATTGATACTAAAAATCCGCCTAAAACATCACTTGTATAATGCACACCTAAATAAATTCTACTTACTCCAATAGAACAAATTAAAATGCTTAAAAGTATAATTGAAATCCATTTAGCATATTTATTTTTAACATATTTATAAATCAAATATATTAGATATCCATAAAATGCCATACTTACCATGGAATGCCCTGATGGAAAACTGTAGCCTGTTTCTTCTATTATTTTAAATTCTGTAGGACGTGGCCTTTGTAATATTCTTTTTAATAATTGATTTAATATAGTAATTATTACCAAATTTGAGAATATGGATATTCCTATTTTTTTATTTTTTATTAATATAAACAATATTACTGTCAATGTAATTAAGAATATTGCTCCACCAAAGTTTGTGATAAATTTGGCTATTGGTGTCGCAAAATCTGATATTAAAAATGTTGATATTAATTTGTAACCAATTATATCTCCATTCATTATTTCTTTATTGAATGCATCTTCTGCTAATGCTAAAAATCCAATTAATGCAATAAATAACACGAGCCATTTAAAGTTTTTCTTCATAAGTTCTTTTGTTTTTTCTTTCATTTTTAAAATCATGCCTCCTAATAATTACATTCTATATTTTTATACTTAGATATCACTCTCCTATAAACTATTTATAGCATATTTAATAATTAAATAGATATACATTCTCTACCAATTCTTGATTTGGTAATTTGAATATTCTTGTTTTAATAAACTCACCACCTATATGCTTATAATATTCATTTGATGGATTTCCTTCCAAACAACCTATAATCATTTTAGTACAACCTAGCTTTTTCAACTCATCAATTCCCATTTCAGTAAGTTTTCTACCAAAACCATTTCCTTTATATTTTTTTATCACATATAAAGCAAATATTTCACCTTGGTTTTTATATTCTTGTTCATCTGTTATACCAACTTTAACAAATCCTGCTATTTTTCCATCAACCTCTAAAACAAACTGATGATTATTGTTTTCATCAAACTCATTAAAAGATTTCTTTCCTCTATCTTCTTCAGTATTAGGAAGATTATCTAAAAAGTCATCATTAACTATTCCTCTATAAGTTTCCTGCCAAGCTACAGTAACTACATGAGCAATATCGTAGCAATCTTTTTGCTCTTTTTTTCTGATTTTGTATTCCATAGATAACTCATCTCCAATTTAATTATTATTTCCTTTTTTAAAATTTGATTAGTTAAATATTAGCACTTGAAGTCAACTCAAGTCAAGAGTTATTTATATTATTTTATTTTTCTTTTATATATCATAAATAATAGTATGAAGTAATAATCTTTAAAAGGTGAAAAAAATTTGAGGAAAAAAAGTAAATTATTTTTTATAAATGGTTTTATTTTGACTGTTACATCATTGTTAATGAAATTTGCTGCACTTGTTTTTAATGTGTATATATCTAATCAAATTGGTTCAGAAGCGGTTGGAATATTTAGTTTGGTTATGGCTGTGTATTTATTTTTTATAACTGTTGCTACGTCAGGATTGAATATTGCTGTAACTGTTATTGTTTCTGAAAAATTTGCAATAAATAAGGATACTGTAGCTATTAAAGCTATAAGGACATGTATTTTCTTTAGTTTGTTATTAGGTATTTTTGCTGGAACATTAATTATATTAATGTCAAATTTTATAACTGATAAATGTTTGCACAATATGGTTTCTTCAAGACCTTTATTTTATATTGCAGTTGGTCTTCCATTTATAGCAATGTCATCATGCATAAGCAGTTATTTTACATCTGTTAGGAAGGCATATAAGAATGCAATTACACAGATTTTTGAATTTGTTATAAAAATTATTGCAACAATTATTTTACTTAAAATTAATATATCAAAAGGTGTTGAATATATTTGTATTGCTTTAATATTAGCTGATGTTATTTCAGAAATATGTTCATTTACTTTGATTTTTATCTTATATACATTTGACATTAAGTTGAAAAAATTAAATAATATTCGTTCATTTGGACAAAGAATTAATATAGTAAAAATAGCTTTTCCTGTTGCAATTACATCTTATATACGTTCTGGACTTTCTACATTAAAACAATTAATTATCCCAACTCAACTAGAAAAATCAGGACTTTCTTGTAATAATGCACTTTCAAAATATGGTATTATAAATGGTATGGTAATGCCTATAATTACTTTTCCTACTGTATTGACAGACTCTTATAGCATGCTTTTAATACCAGAATTTTCAACTTATGTAGCTCAAAAAAATTATAAGGCTATTCATTACATAAGTAACAAAATTTTTAAATTTACGTGTTCG
Organism: uncultured Clostridia bacterium; assembly: GCA_934154445.1. Lineage (GTDB taxonomy): Bacteria > Bacillota > Clostridia > TANB77 > CAG-508 > CAG-269. The sequence continues at coordinate 1,482 of CAKPGC010000016.1, read as the reverse complement.
TTTTCTGTTTGTGTTTCAAGCATATTTTTATTTTTTGCTAACGATTTGGGTTTGGTCATATATAATAATTTAGAAACAGGATTTTATTTTAAAGTACTTGCACCTTTGGTGTTTTTCATGTATATGGATCATATTATAGATTGCATACTAAAGGGCTTAAATAAGCAATTTGGTGTTATGTGTTGTAACATTTTAGACTTAAGTATTACTACATGTTTTATTTATTTTTTGCTTCCTGTTCTGGGAATTAATGGATATATATTATCAATTTTATTTAGTGAAATTTTAAATTTTAGTGTTAGTCTTTTTCAACTTATTAAGTATTCTAAGATTAAAATTAATTTCCTTGATTGGATAATTATACCCTTATTTTGCAGTTTTACATCATATTTTGTTATCATTATTTTTCATTTTAATTTTGTGAGCTTGATATTTAATTTGGTTTTTAATATATTGTTTTTTATTTTAATTTTTTTATGTTGTTTTTTTACAATTAATAAATTAATATATAAAAAGATAGTTAGAAAATAATCTAACTATCTTTTTTCTATTTTAACCATTCTGGATTTGCTAAATACCAATCAATAGTTTTAACAATACCATCTTCGAATTTAGTTTTTGGATACCATCCTAGTTCATTTTTTATCTTAGTTGGATCTATTGCATATCTATAGTCATGTCCTTTTCTATCAGCAACATGTTCTATTAAATCTTCTGATTTTCCTAATCTTTGTAATATTAGTTTTACAATTTCAATGTTTCTTCTTTCATTGTGTCCACCAATATTATATCTCTCACCAGCAACTCCATTATGGAATACTAAATCAATTGCTTCACAGTGATCTTCTACATATAACCAGTCTCTAATGTTTAATCCTTCACCATAAACTGGTAATTTTTCGTTATTTAATGCCAATTTAATCATGTGTGGAATTAATTTTTCATTATGTTGATATGGCCCGTAATTATTTGAACAGTTTGTTACATTTACATTCATTTTGAATGTTTCTTTATATGCTAAAGCTATTAAATCAGAACTTGCTTTTGATGCTGAATATGGGCTACTTGGTTTTATTGGAGATTTTTCTGTAAAATATCCGTCTTCTTTAAGTGATCCATAAACTTCATCTGTTGAAATATGAACAAATTTATTTGGACTTCCTTCTCCCCATACTTGTTTAGCAGCTTCCAATAATGTGTGCGTTCCAATTACATTTGTATGTGTGAATATAAATGGATTTTTTATGCTATTGTCAACATGTGATTCAGCAGCAAAGTGAATTACACCATTTATATCATATTTTTTAAATAAATCTAGTACAAAGTCAAAATCACAAATGTCTCCTTTTACAAATGTTATTTTATCCATTACTTTTTTTAAGTTGTCTAAATTTCCTGCATAAGTTAACTTATCTAATACTATTACCTTATAATCAGGATGTTTATTTACAAAATATTCTGCAAAGTTTGCTCCTATAAATC
>CAKPGC010000015.1 GCA_934154445.1 uncultured Clostridia bacterium | reverse complement strand
AGAATCGTTATTTGCAATATAGGTGCTCAAAGTATTTATTTTAAATAATTTGTGACAAATGATTGACTAACCTACATTGAATTCTAAAAAAATTTTTAAAAAGTCTTGACAACATATAAAAAATAGTTTATACTTTATCTTGCGTTGAGCAAAAACATTTTAATATTTATGCTCCCTTAGCTCAGTTGGTCAGAGCAACCGGCTCATAACCGGTGGGTCCAAGGTTCGAATCCTTGAGGGAGCACCAGAAATATTCCTTAAAATCTTTTTGATATATAGGAATATTTTTTTTATTATAAAGTATAAATTTTTGAATTTTTGATATTATTTTTAAATGTATATAATTTTTAAAATTATATAAAATAAAATACAAAGGAGGTTTCGTATATGGAACAGAAAATCAAAGCCGTTCAATATGGCGTAGGAAAAATGAGCTTATATACAATGAGGTATATGCTTGAAAAAGGAATAGAAATAGTAGGAGCAGTAGATATAAATCCAGAAGTAGTAGGAAAAGATATAGGAGAGATATTAGGAAAAGAAAAAATAGGTGTAGTTGTTACATCAGCAGATAAAGCAAAAGAAATGATGCAAAATACAAAACCAGATATATGTGTAATTACAACAAGAAGCTTGATTGCAGAACTAGAAGAACCATATATGCTTTGTGCTGAACTCGGAATAAATGCAATATCAACTTGTGAAGAAGCATTTTATCCACAAAATTCAAATCCAACATTAACAAAGAAAATAGACGAGTTAGCAAAAAAGAATAATTGCACAATAACAGGAACAGGATACCAAGATATATATTGGGGTCAACTTATAACATCAATTGCAGGTTCAACACAAAAAATTACAAAAATAAAAGGAAGTTCTAGTTATAATGTAGAGGATTATGGAATTGCTCTAGCAGAAGCACATGGAGCAGGACTAACATTAGATGAATTTGACAAACAAGTTGCATCAGTGGATAGAATGTCAGATGAAGAAAGACAATCGATAATAGAAAACGGAGAATATTCTCCATCATATATGTGGAACGTAAATGGTTGGTTATGCTCTAAATTAGGTTTAACAGTTATAAGTCAAACACAAAAATGTGTACCACAAACATATAAAGACGATATATATTCTTCAACATTAAACATGACAATAAAAGCAGGTGATGCAACTGGAATGAGTGCAGTTGTAACTACAAAGACAAAAGAAGGAATAACAATAGAATCAGAATGTATTGGAAAAGTTTATGCACCAGATGAGTATGATAAAAATGTATGGACAGTTGAAGGTGAACCAACAACAACCATAACAGTTGAAAAACCAGCAACTGTTGAACTTACATGTGCAACTGTTGTAAATAGAATTCCAGATGTTATAAAAGCTTCAGCAGGTTATGTGACAACAGAAAAAATGGGAGATTTACAATTTAAAAATGTAATTTCATAATATTAATTAAGAGTTTCCTAATCCATTATTGTAGGATTAGGAAACTGTATTTTAAATAAAAATATTAAATCAATTAAAAATCAAGAAAAGAGTGAATAAAATTTTAATTCAAGAAAAAGTTTTAAATCTAATTTATCCCCAAACGTGCGGAATATGTGGAAAAATAAATCATAATTCATTATGTAAAAAATGTGAAATAGAATTAAAAAAAATACAAGATATAAATATAATAAGTGATGGTGAAGAAATAGAAAATAAATATTTTAATGAATTAATGTACATATTTAAATATGAAGGGGCAATAAGAAAATTAATATTAGACTACAAATTTAACGAAAAATCATATATGTATCTAACATTTGCAAATTTTTTATTAAAAAACAAAAAAATATTTGAAAATATAAAAAATTATGATACAATTATACCAATTCCAATAAGCAAAAAAAGACAACAAGAAAGAGGGTATAATCAAAGCTTTTTAGTAGCAAAAGAAATATCGAAAAAAACTGATTTGAAATTAATGAATAATTGCTTAATAAAAACTAAAAATATAATAGAACAAAGTAAATTGAACAGAGAAGATAGAATAAAAAATATACAAAATGTTTACAAAATTAAAAATGAACAATTAATAAAAAACAAGAAAATTTTATTGGTTGATGATATTTATACAACAGGAAGTACAGTTAATGAATGTAGTAAAATGTTAGGACAAGGAAATCCTTGTAAAATAGGAGTACTTGTTTTGGCAAGAGACTAATTAAAACAAATGATTAAGATGAGTCCTTTGTGACAAAAGAAACGGAGTGAGAGATTAAATGGAAGATTTAGTTGAGAGTATATTAGATTATGTAAGATCTGATTACACAGACTATGCAATAATGATAAATGGTGAATGGGGAGTTGGAAAGACTCATTTTTGGAACAATAAAATAAGAAAAAAAATAGAATCAATGCAATTAAATGGCAAAAGATATACTACAATCTATATGTCTTTATATGGAATTTCTAACTTGGAAGATATTAGTAAAAAAATATTTATTGAAACTACGCAATTAATGGATAAGAATTTAAGAAAATTTATGGATCAACATAATCAAACCACAATTCCTGAATATGCAAAAACTGGACTAGATATGGCTAATTTTTTTGGAGTTACTCAAAATGGAGATAAATTAAATTATGCAGATTTCTTTTCTACTGATGACAAACTTTTATGCTTTGATGATTTGGAAAGAGCAAACGTAGATGTTATAGATATTTTAGGATATATAAATAATTTTGTTGAACATGATCATATAAAAACAATTATTATATGTAATGAAAAAGAATTATCTAACAAATTAAAAAATTCCAATTTGGAAATGAAAACTTTTATAGCAACATATCTTCTAGATAAACAAGGTGAATTAAACACAACAGATAAACCAATGGTTGAAAAAATCCAAAATAAAATTGAACATGTTTTTGATAAAGCAAATGATTATGAAAGAATTAAGGAAAAATTAATTGGAGAAACTTTTGAGTATGCACCAAAATTTGATTACATCATAAATGGAATATTAATGAGATATGAGAATAACTCGGATTTAATCAGATTTTTAAGAGAAAATACAAGATTAATAATATTGACTTTTGAAAGAAGCGGAACAAGAAACTTAAGAATTCTAAAACATGCATTAAATGATTTTCAGAAAATATATGAAATGGTAGAAAAAAATTATCCGAATACAAACAATAGAGTAATGCAAACAATACTTATATTTACTATTGCTATATCTTTTGAAATAAAAGCAGGTAAAATAACAAAAGAAAAATTTGTAAATATTAAAGACAATGAAGAATATAAATCATTATTAGTATCATCAAGAATCTTAATGGATAATAGACAATTTTATATAAAAGAATTTGATAATAACTACTATTACAATTTTAAAGCAGAATATAGATTTTTTAAATTTATTGAATATTATGTAAGAACCAGAATATTTGACATGAGAATTTTTAAAGAAAACATGGAGACAATAAGAAATACTGTAGATACAGACAATCTACCAGCATATAAAAGGCTACTTACAGAAGAATATTGGAAAATATCAGATGATGAATTTAATAAAGTAATAGAAGCAATATTAGAAGATGTTAAAGAAGGAAACATACAACTAATAGACCTTGTAAAAATATATGCATATTTTAGCTATTTTGCAAGAAAAGGACTTATACAATATGATATAAAGATATTAAAAGCTATATTTTTTAATGGAATGAATATTGCCTCATTAAAATCAAAATATTGTCCAAATGTTGAAGAAGAACTTTCAAAAATAGCAATTGAACAAATTGAAGAAGATATGAGCGAAATAATAAAACATTTTAATACATTAAATAATCAGCTATTAGATAAAATGTACAAAGAAAAGGCAGAGGAAATCTTCAAATGTATTCCAATGAAAATGGAAGATTTCTATGAAAAATTTGATAGAGAATGTATGAATATACCAATATTTAAGTACTATGATGCATATCAATTATTTCAAAGAATATCTTGTGCAAGCAATGAGGATATAGTTTTAATAAAGGAAAAACTATTAAATAGAGCAGAAAAATATCAAAAAGAAATAGAGCCTGAAATGAAAAATATCAAACTTGTAAAACAAATAATAGATGATTATTTAAAAGGAAAAGATCAATCTATAAAAATTGTAATGCTTAAAGAGTTTTCTAACAGTCTGGAAACTATTTTAGATAAATATAAAAAATTCTAACTAATTCAAAAAAATACAATAAAAATGTATAAAATTTTCCTCTTTTGAGATAATAAAATTAGACTTGAAATTAAAGGAGGATAAAAATGAAAGCAACAGGAGTAGTTAGAAGAATAGATGATTTAGGAAGGGTCGTAATTCCAAAAGAGATTAGAAAGACACTAAGAATAAAAGAAGGAGACCCATTAGAGATTTTTACTGACAGAGAAGGTCAAGTAATATTGAAAAAATATTCTCCAATAGGGGAATTATCAGAATTTGCAACAGGGTATGCAGAGACTTTAGCAAAAACAACAGGACATATAGCATGTATAACTGATAAAGATACAATAATAGCTGTATCAGGAGGGTCAAAAAAGGAATTTTTGGAACAAGATGTTAGTCAAGAATTAGAAAAACTTATGGAAGAAAAAGAAGTTTATACTAGCAAAGAAAATAGTGATATAGCAATGCCAATTACCAAAAATGAAAAAAACGATAAAAAATATAATTCTCAAATAGTTTATCCTATAATATCAAATGGAGATACAATTGGAACAGTTATATTAATGTCAAAAGATACTAATACAAAGATGAACGAAGTAGAAAAGAAAGTAGCCCAATCTGCGGCAACATTTTTAGCAAGTCAAATGGAAATATAGCCATTTGACTTTTTTCCATTTTTTTGTTATAATACATAACAGATTGCCAAAGGGCGAAAAAATGAGATTTTTATAAAACCTAAAAAGTTTAAAAGAGAACGGAAAAACAAGAAAAATAGAACGGATTAAAAAATAAAAAAATAAAAATATTATAATATAAGATTGTTGTTATAGATTTAGCGTATATATTAACAATCTAAAATTTATATTGTTTTAAACAAAAAAGGATTTATCAAAATTGAAAAATACATGATTTTAAAATGAGAATTAAAATCAAAAAAATAAAAAAAGAAAGAGAGGAAAGTTAATGACACAAGAAAAAATAAACAATAAAGAAGAAAAAGTGGAAAGAAAACCAAGAAAAACTACAAAAAGCACAACTAAAAAAACAACAACAAAAACAACAACTAGAATTATTGGAGAACAAAAAAAGGATAAAAAGAAAAACACAAATAACATATTCAAAAAGTCTAAATTAAAAATAATACCATTAGGAGGACTACACGAAGTTGGAAAGAATATAACAGTATTTGAATATGAAAATGAAATAATAGTTGTAGACTGTGGACTATCATTTCCAGAAGATGATATGCTTGGAGTAGATTTAGTTATACCAGATATAACATATTTACAAAGAAATGTAGACAAAATCAAAGGACTTATAATAACACATGGACACGAAGATCACATAGGAAGTGTACCTTATGTTTTAAAACAAATAAACATACCAGTGTATGCGCCTAAATTGGCAATGGGACTAATAAAAAATAAGCTAGAAGAACATAGAATTTTAAGGAGTTCAACACTAGTAGAAGTAACACAAGGACAAAAAGTGAAATTTGGAAAGAATTTTGAAGTTGAATTTATAAGAAGTACACATAGTATACCAGACTCAGTAATGCTTGCAATAAAAACCCCAGTTGGAACAATTTTACACACAGGAGATTTTAAAGTTGACTACACACCAATAGATGGTAAAATTATGGATTTTGGAAGAATTGCTGAATTAGGAAATGAAGGAATATTAGCATTAATGTCAGACAGTACAAATGCAGAAAGAAAAGGATTTACTATGTCTGAAAGTTCAATAGGACCTGTGTTTGATAATTTGTTTGATGGATGTACAAAAAGAATAGTAGTAGCAACATTCGCATCAAATGTACACAGAGTTCAACAAATAGTAAGTTCAGCAGTTAAATATAAAAGAAAAATAGCTATATGTGGTAGAAGCATGATAAATATGATTATGACAGCAAAGGAACTTGGATATATAGATTGTCCAGATGATATATTTATAGATATAGATACAATGTCAACATACAATGATGAACAATTGGTAATTATAACTACAGGAAGCCAAGGAGAAACTATGTCTGCATTAACAAGAATGGCAGCAGGAGATCATAGAAAAGTTAAAATAACACCAAATGACTTGGTTATAATATCTGCCAACCCAATACCAGGAAATGAAAAATCAGTTTCAAAAGTAATTGATGATTTGATGCAAATAGGAGCAGAAGTAGTATATAGTGCGTTGGCTGATGTACATGTTTCAGGACATGCTTGCCAAGAAGAACAAAAATTAATATTTGCTTTAACTAAACCAAAATTTTTCATTCCTGTTCATGGAGAATACAGACAATTGAGAGCACACGGAGAAACAGCACAAATGATGGGAATACCAGCTAAAAATATTCTTATGATGGAAAATGGAAAAGTATTAGAAATAGATGAAAATGAAGCCAAATTTAATGGAAAGGTTCCAAATGGAAGAATTTTAGTTGATGGACTTGGAGTTGGAGATGTTGGCAATATCGTTCTAAGAGATAGACAACATTTGTCACAAGATGGATTAATAGTAATTGTTTTAACAATGGATTCATCAACAGGAGAAGTTGTTGCTGGACCAGATGTTATTTCAAGAGGATTTGTATATGTTAGAGAGTCTGAAAATCTGATGGATGACGTTAAAAATGTTGTTAGACATGAAATAGGTAAATGCGAAGAAAAAGGAATTAGAGATTGGGCTACAATAAAATCTACAGTTAGAGAAAATTTAAGAGACTATATTTTTAGTAAAACTAAAAGAAACCCAATGATCATACCAATTATTATGGAAGTTTAATAAAGTGTTGAAATAAGGAGCTGAAAAGAATGGATTATAAAGATTTAGCAAATTTAATATTTCCAAATGCAAAGGAAATATCATATTATGAAGAAAAATACCCAGAAAGAGATTTACCAGAAGGAGCAATAGTAACAAGATTTGCTCCTAGTCCAACTGGATTTGTACATATTGGAGGTTTATATCAATCATTAATAGCAAGAAAATTAGCATCACAAACAAATGGAGTATTTTTCTTAAGAGTTGAAGATACAGACCAAAAAAGAGAAGTCGAAAATGCAGTATCTGGAATAGTAAATGCTTTAAAAGAATTTGACATTGAACCAGATGAAGGTATGATTTCAGAAGAAGAAGGAAAAGGAAATTATGGCCCATATAAACAAAGTCAAAGAAAAGAAATTTACCAAGCGTATGCAAAATATTTAATAGAACAAGGTAAAGCATATCCATGTTTCTGTACACCAGAAGATGTAGAAGAAATAAGAGCAAAACAAGAAGCTGCAAAAATCAGACCTGGATATTATGGAGTATGGGCAAAATGTAGAACTGTAACAGTTGAAGATGCTATGAAAAGAATTCAAAATGGTGAAAGCTATATAATCAGATTTAAATCACCTGGAAGAGAAGACAGAAAAATACAACATCACGATGTAATTAAAGGAAAGGTTGATTTCCCAGAAAATGACCAAGATATAGTTATAATAAAAGCAGATGGTTTACCAACATATCACTTTGCACATGCAGTTGATGACCACTTAATGCACACAACACATGTAATAAGAGGAGATGAATGGTTGTCTTCAGTTCCATTACATTTGCAATTATTCCATGAATTAGGATTTAAAGCTCCTAAATATGCACATATTGCACCAATTATGAAAAATGATAATGGAAATAAGAGAAAATTAAGTAAAAGAAAAGATGCAGAAGCTGCTGTAAGTTATTATGCAGAAGAAGGAATTCCAGCAGAAGCAGTTAAAGAATATTTAATGAATATAGCAAATTCTACATTTGAAAATTGGAGAAGAGCAAATCCTGATAAAACAATAGACGAATTTGAATTACAATTAAATAAAATGAGTGTTAGTGGTGCGTTATTTGATATGGTTAAATTATTAGATGTATCAAAAACAGTAATATCAAAAATGTCAGCAGAAGAAGTATATGAAAATGCTTTAAATTGGGCATCAAAATATGACCAAGAATTAGCAGAAATTTTAAAAGACAAAGAATATGCTTTAAAAGTTTTTGGTATAGAAAGAGGAAACAAAAAGCCAAGAAAAGATATATCAAAATGGTCAGATGTTAAAGAAAATGTTGAATATATGTATAATGAACTATTTGACAAAAATGAAGAAGAATATCCATTCCAAGTAATTAATGATAAAGAGTCAATTGAAAAAATATTAAAATTGTATGTTGAAAAATATTACAACGAAAATGATGATAAACAAACTTGGTTTGACAAAATAAAAGAGTTATCAGGTGAAATGGGTTATGCCAAAGAAGTTAAAGAATTCAAAGCAAACCCAGGAATGTATGCAGCACATGTTGGGGATGTTAGCACTGTTTTAAGAGTTGCTTTAACAAAGAGAACTAATACACCAGATTTATATGAAATAATGCAAATTCTTGGAAAAGACGAAATTGTAAGACGTTTTTCAAAATAAGATTATATCTTAAAGGAGGAATGAAAAATGGATTATAATATTGGAGATATTGTTAGAACAAAAAAGCAACATCCTTGTGGAAGTAAATTATGGGAAATAACAAGAGTTGGTGTTGATTTCAAATTAAAATGCCAAGGCTGTGGACATGTAGTTATGGTCCCAAGGGAAAAAGCTTTAAAAATGATAACCAAGAAAATAGAAAAAGAAAATAATTAATTAAAACTTGATATAGCTATTCAAGTGGAGGAAAATATGGATAATAGATATCTAATTTCGGAAACAACAAAAGAAGAGAGAAAAGATATTGTGAAAAAAGCTTTAGGTATTTCATTGCTGGGCGCAGATATGCCCAGTGATGATGTATTAAAGTTAGCCAAACAATATATAGAAGGAAAAGTTGAAATAGAGGAAATTCAAAAAGAAGTATTAAAAAAATATACAAAAGGAGGTAATATATAATGAAAGATCCTTATGTATATGAAGATACTGGAACGCTTAAAAATAAATTGGGAATAAAGGATTATGAAGAACTTAGAAAAGCAGAATCAGATATTTCCTTTGTAAGATTGCTTACTGTTGATAGAGATGTCGACTGTAAGAAATTTGATTTAGAATATGTTAAAAATATTCATAAATATATTTTACATGATATATATGATTGGGCGGGAGAATTTAGAACTGTTCCAATGGAAAAAGCCGAAGATGTTTTAGGAGGAGACACAGTTAGATATGCATATCCTAAAGAAATAGAACCTGAAGCAGAAGAATGTTTGAACGAATTAAATAGAATAAATTGGAATTCTAAAGAAGAAAGCGATAAAGCAATGTGCTTTTCAAAATTGATAGCAAAATTATGGCAGGTTCATCCATTTAGAGATGGAAACACAAGAACTATTGTAACTTATGCTTTTAGATTTGCGGAAGAGCATGGGTTTAAAATGGATAGAGATCTATTATTAGATAATTTTGAATATGTTAGAAAAGCACTTGTAAAAGCTTCTGATGGAGAATACTCCGAATATAAATATTTATATAAAATTGTAAATGATTCTATACAAAGAGGCAAGAATAATAACAAAGAAGATGAAGAAATAGAAGAAAGATAAAAAAATAGACAATTTTTTACATAAAACAGCATAATATATAATATAACACATTAAATTAAAGTGTTATACAGGAGGTGACTTCTATGGAGCCACATGATGATATATTTTGCTATGAAAAAAAAGAAGAAAAATGCAACAACACTAAATGTTTTGGAATTATAACAATTATATTAGCACTAGCCTTTACATTTGTTGTAGGGTTATTAGTTGGAGCAGCTGCTATTGCAAGTGAAATCTTGTCTTCATTTGCTGCAATAATAGTTCTTGCTGTAATTCTTGGCTTACTTCTAATCTTATCTATAATCTTATTAATATGCAATAGAAAGAAAGATAAGAAACACAGAGGCAATTGCTGTTGCTAAAAAAAATGTCAAAAAGGAGAGACCTTTTTGGCATTTTTTTTATTAAATATATTTTTCAATTTCATTCCAAACATCTTCCATATAAATTTTCCTTTCGGAAGAGAATGGATATGTTGGAATATCACCAATAGGATTTAAAGTTTTTTGCAATTGGCTAGCAATATCTGAAACTTTAGTAACAGCAATTTTATCAGCTTTATTTGCTAAAATCATACATGGAAGACCTGAACGAATAACATAATCATACATAAGCCTATCATTTGCAGTAGGAAAATGACGAATATCCACTAAAAAGATTATTAAGGCAATTTGTTTTCTATTAAAAAGATACTCTTCAATGAATTTACCTACTTGTTCTTGTTCTTTTTTTGACATCTTACTATAACCATAACCAGGTAGATCAACAAAATAAAATTTTTCGTCGATATTATAAAAATTAATTTGTCTTGTTTTTCCGGGTTCACTACTTGTTCTAGCAAGTTTTTTTCTATTTATCATAGTATTTATAAAACTAGATTTACCAACATTAGATTTACCAACTAAAACGATTTCTGGTAAATTGTTTTTTGGATATTGAGCAGGTTTTACTGCTGAAACTTCAAATTTTGGATTATTTACTATCATATTTTTACTCCCACAAATTCTTTATATTAAAGTGGGACATTTTTTTGTCTCACTTGTCTAATTTTATTTCTTTGGAAGAATTTTTTCAGTTCCACCCATGTAAGGTCTTAAAACTTCTGGAACAGTAACACTTCCATCTTCATTATAATTGTTTTCTAATACAGCGATTAATCCTCTTGGAGTAGCAACAACTGTATTATTTAATGTATGTAAGAAATAATTTCCTTTTTCACTCTTAACACGAATTCCTAAACGTCTAGCTTGAGCATCTCCTAAGTTAGAACAACTACAAACTTCAAAATATTTTTTTTGTCTTGGACTCCAAGCTTCTATATCACAAGATTTTACTTTTAAGTCCGCTAAATCTCCAGAACAACAATCAAGTTGTCTTACTGGAACATTGAAACTTCTGAATAAATCAACACTTAATTTCCACATTTTATTGTACCAGTTCATTGAATCTTCTGGTTCGCATAAAACTATCATTTCTTGTTTTTCAAATTGGTGAACACGATATAAACCTCTTTCCTCTAAACCATGTGAACCAATTTCTTTTCTGAAGCAAGGAGAATAAGAAGTCATGCTAATTGGAAGTTCTTCTTTTTTTATTAATTGGTCTTTAAATCTGCCTATCATTGAATGTTCAGAAGTACCAATCAAATATAAATCTTCTCCTTCAATTTTATACATCATATCATACATTTCCTCAAAACTCATAACGCCTGTAACAACATCACTACGAATCATAAATGGTGGTATTGCATAAGTAAATCCATTATTTATCATATAATCTCTAGCGTAAGCAAGCATTGCTTCATGAAGTCTTGCAATATCTCCTATTAAATAATAGAATCCAACACCACTTGTACGACCAGCAGATTCTTTGTCCATTCCATTAAATCTTGCAATAATATCTGCATGATGTGGAATTTCGTAATCTGGAACAATTGGTTCACCAAATCTTTGAACTTCTACATTTTCACTATCATCTTTACCAATTGGAACAGATGGATCCATAATATTTGGTATTTTCATCATTCTTGATTTTATTTCTTCAGCATATTTGGCCTCTAACTTTTCATTTTCTTCAAGTTGAATGTTTATTTCTTGAACTTTTGATTTTATAGATTCAGCTTCTTCTTTTTTCCCTTGTTTCATAAGTTCACCAATTTCAGCACTTAAAGATTTTCTTTCGGCTCTTAAATTATCTCCATTTAGTTTTGCCTCTCTGTTTTTTATATCTAAATCGATAACTTCATCGACTAAAACTAGTTTTTTATCTTGAAATTTGTTTTTGATGTTTTGTTTTACAACATCAGGATTCTCTCTTAAAAATTTAATATCTATCATAATTTACCTCCAGTGTTCCAAAAGGGACATTTTTTAAATATCTTTCATATTATACAACATTTTATAATAAATGGCAATAAATTGGAAAAAATAAAATAAAAGGAGAGTGTAGTAATGTTAGTAGAAATAATTAAATTTATACTTTATTCAATTTTGATTGTAGTTATATCAAAATATATATTGGTAACAACATTAAGGAAATTGGCAGAGAATCTAAATTTGAAAGCCAAAACAGTAGGAAATATTGCGGGATATGCAACATCAGTACCAGAATTCTTAACAATTACAACTTCTAGTTTAAGAGGATTGATAGGAGCAAGTATATATAATATATTAAGTTCAAATGTTATTAATCTGATTCAGTATTTAGGTGCAATTATATTAAATAAAAATGCAGAAAAATTAAAAAACAAAGCCATAATAATAGATATAATTCTAGTAATTATCACAATAATAATACCAATAGCTTTATTAAAATTTAATATAGAATTAAATTTATGGATTGTGCCAATATTCATAATCTTGTATGCGTTATTTAAATTTATAAATGATAATGCACATAAATTGTATTTACAAAATGAAGATAAAGCAATTGAAACAGAGATAGAAGAAGAAATAAAACAGGGAGGAAAAAAAGCAGAAACAATAAAATATTTTATTTATTTGATTTTGACAGGAATTTTATTATTTGTAGTAGGAGAATTATTAGGTAATACATTGGAAAATCTATGTAAGTTATTTAATGTATCGGAACTAATAATAGGAATTTTATTAGGATTCATGACAAGTTTACCAGAATTAATAACATTTATTGAATCACAAAGGCATCATAAAAAAGCAGAAGATGATATGCTAGGAGTAGTAGAAGCCACCAATAATTTGTTAACTTCTAATATTCTGAATTTATTTGCTATTCAAACAATTGGAATCTTAATTGTAAGTATAGTAAGATAAAATTACAAAAAAAGCTTGCATTCTAATAAAAAATCTGATATAATATTTTGCGTATTAAACACATAAAGCTAGTTTAAAGGGAAGTGCCAATGAATTGGTCCTGTTTAAACGATAAACTTTATGGAAGTAAAAACAAAAAGGGAGGAATTTAAAATGGCAGTAGTTGCAATGAAACAATTACTTGAAGCAGGTGTTCACTTTGGACATCAAACAAGAAGATGGGATCCTAAAATGGCTGAGTATATATTTCAAGCTAGAAACGGAATCCATATAATCGATTTACAAAAAACATCTAAAAAAATCGATGAAGCATATAGCTTCTTAAAAGAACAAGCAGAAGAAGGAAAAACAGTTTTATTTGTTGGAACAAAAAAACAAGCGCAAGAATGTGTTAAAGAAGCTGCAGAAAAATCTGGAATGTACTATGTAGATCAAAGATGGTTAGGAGGAATGTTAACAAACTTCGAAACAATCAAAGCAAGAGTACAAAGATTAAAAGATTTAGAAAGAATGCAAGAAGATGGTACATTTGATGTATTACCTAAAAAAGAAGTAATCTTATTAAAGAAAGAAATGGAAAAATTAGAGAAAAACTTAGGTGGAATTAAAGAAATGGAAGAAATCCCAGGAGTTATTTTCTTAGTAGATCCTAAAAAAGAACATATAGCTATATTAGAAGCTAAAAAATTAGGAATACCAGTAATAGGATTAGTAGATACAAATTGTAATCCAGAAGAAGTTGATTATGCTATACCAGGAAATGATGATGCTATAAGAGCTGTTAAATTAATAACAGATGTAATGGCAAATGCTATTATTGAAGGTAAACAAGGTGAAAGCTTTGAAGCAGAAGAAGTAGAAAATGCAGAAGAAGCTACAGAAGAAGCAACTTCAATGGAAGAAGTTGTAGCAAACAGTGAAGAAACAGCTGAATAATAAAAATAATTAAGTAATAGAAAGAAAAAGAGCGAGCAACGCTCGTTCGAAAATATTCGGACGGGAATAGGCTTGCTTTTTTATTATAAAAATTTTAAGGAGGAAAAAAAGATGGTTACAGCAAGTTTAGTAAAAGAATTAAGAGAAAAAACAGGTGCAGGAATGATGGACTGTAAAAAAGTTTTAACAGAAACTGATGGCGATATGGAAAAAGCAATGGACTTATTAAGAGAAAGAGGAATTGCAAAAGCAGCTAAAAAATCAGGAAGAGTTGCAGCAGAAGGATTAGTTGAAGCATATATATCAGAAGATGGAAAAATAGGAGCTGTAGTAGAAGTAAACTCAGAAACAGATTTCGTAGCTAAAAATGAAGAATTCAAAACATTTGTTACAAACGTAGCAAAACAAATAGTAGATAAAAATCCAGCAAACGTTGAAGAATTGTTAGCATCACCAGCTGAATTTGAAGAAGGAAAAACAGTTCAAGAAGCATTAGTTGGAAAAATAGCTACAATAGGAGAAAATCTATCAATAAGAAGATTTGCAAGATTCGAATCAGAAGGACTAGTTGCAAAATATATTCATGGTGATGGAAAAATTGCTGTTTTGGTTAATATGTCTAAAGGAAATGAAGAAGTTGCAAAAGATATATGTATGCAAATAGCAGCTGCTAGACCTGAGTATGTAAGAAGAGAAGAAGTTCCAGCTGAAAGAGTAGAAAAAGAAATGGAAATCTTAAAAATTCAAACAATGAATGAAGGAAAACCAGAAGCAATAGCTGAAAAAATAGTACAAGGAAGAATTGGAAAATTCTATGAAGAAATATGTTTAGTAGATCAAGCATTTGTAAAAGATCCAAATAAAAAAGTATCACAATTATTAGCTGAAAAAGATGCTGAAGTTGTTGAATTTGCAAGACTTGAAAAAGGTGAAGGAATCGAGAAAAAAGAAGAAAACTTTGCTGAAGAAGTTATGAATCAATTAAAATAAATTAACAATAAAAAAACGGAATATAAAAATATTCCGTTTTTTATTGTTAATTTACAAAAAAGACTGTTTTTTTAAAAAGATATATGATAGAATACGAATGACAAAAATAATAAGGAGAGTGGAAAAATGTCAGAAGCTAAATATAAAAGAGTACTTTTAAAATTAAGTGGAGAAGCATTAGCAGGAGAACAAAAAACAGGAGTTAATGTAGAAGTAGTTGGCAAAATATGTGACAAAATAAAAGAAATAACAGAAATGGGAGTAGAAGTTGGAATTGTAGTAGGAGGAGGAAACTTCTGGAGAGGAAGAAATGGACATCAAATGGAAAGAGCAACAGCAGACTATATGGGAATGTTAGCAACAGCAATGAATGGACTAGCACTCCAAGATGCATTAGAAGCAAGAGGAATTCACTCAAGAGTACAAACAGCTATAGAAATGAGAGAGATAGCAGAACCATTTATAATAAGAAAAGCAGAAAAACACTTAAATAGAGGAAGAGTTGTTATATTCGCATGTGGTACAGGACATCCATATTTTACAACAGATACAGCAGCTGTATTAAGAGCAACAGAAATAAATGCAGATATAATTTTGTTAGGAAAAGCGATAGATGCAGTATATTCAGCAGACCCAAAACTAGATCCAGAAGCGGAAAAATTTGATAAAATATCATATTTGGAAGTACTTGAGAAGGATTTAAAAGTTATGGATTCAACAGCGACAGCATTATGTAGAGATAACAATATTCCATTATTGGTATTTGGAATAGCAGACCCAGAAAATATAGTTAGAGCAGTAAAAGGAGAACATATAGGAACATTAGTAAAATAAGGAGAAAAAATGTTAATACTAATAGTTGTTAATATATTTATAATTGGAGTTATATATCTAAAATACTATAATAAATCACCAAAACAATATATTACACCAAACGATAAAATAAAAGAAATGAATCCAATAAAGCTTGGCTATATAAATGACAGGGGATTTAATAATACATACGATTTAATACTAGCCGAAATAGTTAATCTCAACATAAAGAAATATATAAAAATAGAATATGACAAAAATGATATAAGCAAATATAATTATTTAATCAAACAAAATTTAGAAGTAGATTTAAATGGTATAGAAAAACATGAAATAATACTATTAAACTTCTTATTTTCAAAAAAAACAGAATTATCTAGAATTGAGCTAGAAGAACAAATAATAAACACATTTAACACATATAATGTACAGTATAATGATTTACAAAAGGTCTTACAAAAGGAACTTATACAAAATAATATAATAGATGAATATAAAGATAAAGAACTAAATAAAGTAACAAAAACATATAAGAGAATTTCTATGTTAGTGGTAATGTTAATACTAATAGCAAAATTATTTATATTCACAGAAATATCATCTTTAGGCATTTTAATATATATAATTGAAAAAATAATTTCAAATATATTAATTATAAGGGCAAGCAGATATACAAAAAAAGGCGAAGAACTAAGAAATTCTATAATAGAATACAAAAATGATATAAAAAATAAAGAGTTTTTAGTTGATAAGAACACAATGGAACAAGTTGTATTGGAAAAAGAATTTGCAGATTCAATGGCATTACATATAAAAACGCAAGCCAAAAGTGCATTCATAGATGATAAAATATCTAAAGAAGCAACAAAAAAATCTGGAATAATAACATTTAAGACAGTAATTGTGCTATGTGTAATTATTGTAACAGGCATAGTATTACAAAAAATAACAAAATCAATAACAAGAGATGGAGTTCTTTGGCTATATATGATGTTAGCAATATTAGTAGCATTTGCTGCTGATATAACAAAAATGTTAGGAACATCCAAAATAATAAGGTAAAAAAGAAAGGAAGAATAAATTATGGATTATACAAATATAAAAGACAAAATGGAAAAGAGTATAAATGTATACAATGAAAAATTATCAGAAGTTAGAGCAGGAAGAGCAAATCCTGCAATATTAAATAAAATAAAAATAGACTATTATGGAACACCAACACCAATAAATCAGGTTGCTGGTGTATCTGTACCAGAAGCAAGATTAATTGTTATACAACCTTGGGATATAAGTGTATTAAAAGAAATAGAAAAAGCAATATTAGCATCAGACATTGGAATAAACCCAAATAATGATGGAAAAGTGATAAGACTTGCATTTCCAGAATTAACAGAAGAAAGAAGAAAAGACTTAGTAAAAGACATCAAAAAAATGGCAGAAGAAGCTAAAATTGCAATTAGAGCAATAAGAAGAGATGGAATTGAAGAGGCAAAACAAGAACAAAAAGATGGAAATATGACAGAAGATGAATTAAAACAAGCAGAAAACGAAATACAAAAATTAACAGATAAAAGTGTAGAAGAAATAGATAAAATACTTGAAAACAAAGAAAGAGAAGTAATGTCTGTTTAATTTTAGGAATAATATAATAAGGATGAATACAAAAATGGAGTTTAAAGAAAATTTAAAGAAATATCAAGATATTATAAACACAGAATTAAATGAATATATAAAAAAAGAAAAATGTCCAGAGGAAATTTTAAATAATTCTATGGAATATAGCTTAATGGCAGGAGGAAAGAGACTAAGACCAATATTGGTACTAGCAACTTATGAATTATTTAAAAATGATTATGAAGAATGTATGCCTTATGCAGTAGCAATAGAAATGATACATAATTTTTCTTTAATACATGATGATTTACCAGAAGTTGATAATGATGATTATAGACATGGAAAACCAACAAATCATAAGCAATTTGGCCATGCAACAGCATTACTTGCAGGTGATGGATTATTAAATCAAGCTTACATTGTAATAAGTAATGAGATTTTATATTCAATAGAAAATCAATACAAAGAAAACTTTCATAATAAAGCAAGAGCTTTTAATGAATTTGCCAAGGCTGTTGATAGAATGATAGCAGGAGAATATTTAGACACGGAACTAGAAGGTAAAAATATATCTAAAGAAATGCTACAATATATACATAAGAATAAAACAGGAGCATTACTAAAATTATGTGTAAGAATGGGTGCGATTTTAGCTAATGCATCAGAAAAGGATATAGAAAGATTATCTGGATATGCTGATAAAATAGGATTAGCATTTCAAATAAAAGATGACATTTTATCTGAAGAAGGAAACCCGGAAATAATGGGAAAACCAGTTGGAAATGATAAAGAATTGGGAAAATGTACTTATGTATCTTATTATGGATTAGATGGAGCAAAAAAAGAATTGAACAAAATAATAAAAGAAGCAATTGATGAACTAGAAATATATGGGGAAAAAGCAGAATTTTTAAAACAATTAGCAACATATATTAAAGATAGAAATAAATAGGAGGACATAATGGAACAAGAAAATTTACCACAACATATAGCCATTATTATGGATGGAAATAGAAGATGGGCAAAAGCAAAGGGATTACCTGTAGCATTTGGACATAAAGAAGGGGCAAAAACATTAGAAAAAATAGTTAGATATGCTAAAAAAGTTGGAATAAAATATATAACTGTTTATGCATTTTCAACAGAAAATTGGAAAAGAAATGAAGAAGAAGTATCTACATTAATGAATCTAATGCAAAGCTATTTAGATGATTACAGCAAAAGAGCTGATTCAGAAAATATCAAGGTAAACATATTGGGAAGTAGACAAAAACTATCTGAAAAAATGATAAATTCAGTAGAAAAATGTATGGAAAAAACTAAGAATAATACAGGTATAACATTTAATATAGCTTTAAACTATGGAGGAAGAGATGAAATAGTTAAAGCAGTTAAAAATATAGCCCAAAAAGTTCAAAATGATGAAATGAAATTAGAAGACATTACAGAACAAACCATTTCAGATAATTTATATACAAAAAATCAACCAGATCCAGATTTGTTAATAAGAACAAGTGGAGAAATAAGATTAAGCAACTTTTTACCATGGCAATTAGTATATGCAGAATTTGTTTTTATAGAGAAAAATTGGCCAGATTTTAATGAAAAAGATTTAGATGAAGCGATAGAAATATATCAAAAAAGAAACAGAAAATTTGGAGCAAAATAAAAAGAATATACCAAAGTGAAAGGAAGAAAAAATATGGATTTAAAAAGAATATCATCAGGACTTATAGTAGCTCTTGTGCTTGTGATAATATTATTGATACCTAACAATCTAATTATAGGAATATTATTTACAGTTATTGCTATAATAGCTATGGATGAATATCTAAGAGCAATATCAAAAGTATGTAACCCAATAAAATGGATAGGGTATTTAAGTTGCATATCAGTAGCAATAATAAATTTCATACCAGAGCAATATTTATTATCAATATTAATGATTTCTATTCCAACTATACTATTAATATTATTTGCACAAGTAATAGCAACAGATATGAAAACAACATTTAAAGATATGGCATATACTCTCTTAGGAATATGCTATATACCAGTATTTTTGATGTTTTTATCATTGGTTGATGGAATGGAAAATGGAAAAATATTATTAGGATACATATTTATAGCATCATGGGGAACTGATATATTTGCTTATTGTGTTGGATGTAAATTTGGAAAACACAAATTTAGTAAAGTAAGCCCAAAGAAATCAATAGAAGGGTGCATAGCAGGAACTATAGGAGCTATAGCAATAATGCTAATATATACTGGAATTTTAAATAACTATTTTTCATTTGAATATTCATATTTAACTGTTGGAATAATAGGATTTGTACTAAGCCTTATAGGTCAACTAGGAGATTTTTCAGCATCTTGTATAAAAAGATATGTTGATATAAAAGATTACAGCAACTTATTACCAGGACATGGAGGAATGCTAGATAGAATAGACAGTGTATTATTTATAGCACCATTTGCATATATGCTATTTACAATTATTTAAGTATATTCCCAAATGTCTACCAAAAATCTTAAGATAACTTAAATGACAATGAGTAAGCAAAAGGGAGGAATAGAATTGGCAATTTTAATATCAGCCATAAAAATAATATTTTTACTTGGATTCTTGATACTAATACATGAATCAGGACATTTAATAGTAGCAAAATTATGCAAAGTGAAAGTAAATGAATTTGCAATAGGTTTTGGACCAACAATATGGAAAAAACAAGGAAAAGAGACTAAATATGCTATTCGCCTTATACCACTACGGTGGTTTTTGCAGTATGGAAGGAGAAGATGAAAAATCAGAAAACGAAGGATCTTTTTCCAAAGCAAGTATTCCAAAAAGAATAGCTATTGTGGCAGCTGGAGCAACTGTTAATATTATATTTGGATTATTAGTATACTTTATTTTAATGTCAACATCTAATACTTATGTGACAAACCAAGTTAGCTCAGTAATAGATGGATACGTGGCACAAGAAATAGGAATACAACAAGATGATGAAATAGTTGAGCTAAATCGGACAAAAAATAAAAAATAAATATGATATAGATAAAGTAATACAAAAGTCAGATGGAAATAATATAACATTAAAAATAAAAAGAAATGGGGAAATATTAGAATATAATATAAAACCTACTGAGTCAAAAAGAAAAAGTACAGGAATATATTTAGATGAAGATTGCAAAATTTTAACAATAGAAAAAGGCAGTAGCGCAGAAAAATATGGACTCAAAGAAAACGATAAAATAATAAAAATAAACAAACAAGAAATAAATGGAAACTATAAAAAAATAATTGAATTGATTCAAGAAAATGACAAAGATACAATTGATATAACAGTAGATAGAAATGGTAAAGAAATATCTGTAGAATTAACCCCTGATTATATTTCTTCATATCATTTGGGAGTAAACTTAAAACAAGCAGAAAGTACATTTATAAACTATATAATTTATGGAGGCATAGAAACCAAAAAATTTGCACTTTCAATAATAGATAATATAAAATCTATTTTTACAGGTGGAGTAAGCTTAGATCAAATGATGGGACCTGTTGGAATATCAGAGATGGTTGCTAAAACAAATGGATTTGATGAATTTGTATACATGTTAGCATTAATATCTTTATCATTAGGGGTAACAAATCTTTTACCAATACCAGCCTTAGATGGTGGAAAGATTTTAATATTAATAATTGAAGCAATAAGAAGAAAACCATTAAATGAAAAAACAGAAATAAATATACAATTAATTGGATTTTCAATCTTAATAGCATTATCTATATATATAACATATAGAGATATTTTAAGAATTTTTTAATAATAAAAGGTGATAAAATGGAAGAAAAAAAAGGAAATATAATATTAGGTATAATCTTAGCAATATTAATGGTAATAGCAATAGTTATTGTAATAATAAATCCAAATAAAACATCAAAAACAGCAGAAGCTTCTAAAAATATACAAGAGGATACAAATTTAGGGAAGCAAACAACAAATATAGACCAAACAAATTCTGAAGAAGAAAAAGAAATGAGTATGCATATTGGTGGAACATTTTGCAAAATTGGAGACCAAATAGCATTTTATGAAGATATAAATAAAAGCATCTATTTATATAATGTAAATGATGGTAGTATTAATAAAATAGCAACATTAGAAAACGGAGCAGATAAAATATATTTTGATGGAGAAAATATTTATTTTATGCCAAATTATTATAAGGGGAAAGGAATATATAGAGTTAACTTACAAGGAGCAGTTACAAAAATTAGCACTGATTCCTCTTTACAATTATGGATTACAGAAGATAAAATATATTTTGTAAAACAAATAGGATATGATGACTTTAATCATAATCCTCAAGGGACAGTTTGTGTAATGAACAAAGATGGATCAGATGTTGTTGAAATTGCACAAAATATTAAAAATAATTTTTTTATACAAAACGAAAAAATATATTATACAACACAAGATAGAAAAATGTATTCTATAGACAAGGATGGAAAAAATCAAGAAGAATTGGTTCAGGGAAGAAAATTTACAATAGGAATATCAGAAAAATATCTACTATATATAGACTATGCAAATCAAGAAGCAGAACATATTTTGAATCTAGAAACAAAAGAAGATAGCATAATAGGAAATTATGGAACACTAAAAAAATATCAAGGAAAAACATACTTAAATGCAAGAAAAAGATTAGATGATGGATCACTAGAAAATGAATTTACCTTATTTGAAATTCAAGACGATGCAACTGTTAAAAAAATTGGAAAGATTGCAAATATGGGAACAGAATTAAAATATATAGTAAATAAAAAAGCATATTTATCAACCCAACAAGAAGGAACGTATACTATTAACTTAGAGAATAATCAAAAAGAAACAGAGGAAAAATACAATGATTGCAGATTTTTCTTAGGTGGATATGGATATAAAATAAATGATGCTGATATTAATGATATAAAAATTGAAAGAATAGAATTATAAGAATAAAAAGCTAATAGCAAAAAAAGCTATTGGCTTTTTAAATTAAAGATATTTTTTTAACTTTTCAACGTTATTTTCTTGAAATTGAATAAAATCATCTAAAATATTTGAAATATTAGGTTCAATATCGGGATTTCTGTTTTTTAATTTAACACCTTCAATTATTCCCATATTTGTACCTTTTATAAGCATTTCTGCAATATGGGAATTACTTTTATCATTCAATGTACTAATTTGTATATCGATAAATCCCATAGTTTTTTGAATAGGTGGTAATTCCTTAGGAAAATCATCATAATTTTTTAATTCGGAATTTACTCTATTTAAAATTTCATTATATTTATCATATTGGAAAAGTAGATCATCTTTAAAATTATTATCTCCAACTTTTTCTGAAATAGTAGAAATTGAATCCATTCCCATTTTTATACCTTTATTTATTTCATTTAAAACATATTGTGGATTATCCATATAAACCTCCTAAAATAATATTTATATTAGTATTTCTAAAAAAAAGAAAAATATTCAAAATATTTTTTTGCAATGTTCGCTTTAATATATCGACAAAATATGATAAAATACAAAAATGAAAAACAGTAGAGGTCATTTTTGCATTTTTTAAAATGACAATGAAACGGAGTGAAACAAAAGGATGTCAGAAAATAAAGCTAAAAAGGTTAAAGAAATATTTTGTGATTATGAGACAAAAGCCAATATAAAAGAAGCATATATAACAGCATTAAATGTAATGAAAAAGACAAACACACTAGGAATAGTATTAGAAATAGATGAATACATAGAAGTGAAAGATATATGGTATTTTGAAAAATTTCTAATAGAAAGATTTGGATTTTCCAATATAGATATGTCAATCAAATATCAAAAAGACACACAATTAAAATCAATTGATGAAGAATGGAAAAATATAATATGTTATATGGCACACAAATATCCTTTAATGAAACCAATGCTTTTGATGAAAAGTAATATAGAAATAAATGATAATATAATAAAAGTAAAAATGCACATTAGAGGAGCTGACTTCCTAAAAGCCAAAGAAACAGATAAAGAATTAGAAAGAGTAATAAAAAAATTATATGGAAAAGAATATAAAATAGAACTAGAAGAAGTTTTAGAAAAAGAAGAAGAAATACAACACGAAAAAAAATTAAAAGAGATGGAAGAAAACGCAATAAAGCAGACAGTTGCTTATGTTGCAGAAAAAGAAATAAATATACCAGAATATAATGATCCGGATTATATACCACCACAAGATGGAGACTATGTTCCAATGAATGAAATGGAAGAAGTAGCAGAAGAAATAAAACAAGAACCTATAGAAGAAGAAAAATACATAATGGGAAAACCATCAAAAGCAAAAGAAAAACTAATCAAAATAAAAGATATAACAGCAAATGATGGTAGAGTAACATTAGAAGGAAGAATAATAAATTGTGAATGTAGAGAAACAAAATCAGGTAAAGGAATGCTTATAATTGATCTATATGATGGAACAGGAACGATGACATGTAAATCATTTGCTAAAGACATAAAAGAAGGAAATGATATAAAAGCAAAAATAGAACAGGCAAAAGGAATAAAAGTAATAGGAAAAGCTGGGCTAGATACTTATGCAGGAGACATAACAGTAATTGCAAATACAATTATCGAAATTGAAAATAATATCCCAGATCTTCCAACAGAAGAAGAGGAAGAAGACACACCGTTAATATTAGGAAAAAATATGAATATAACAGCACCTCTTTCAAAAGTTTCAGAATTAGGTCCAGAAGATGGAACTGTTTCATTAGATGGTGAAATTATATTTATGGAACCTAAAGAATTAAAATCCGGAAAAACATTACTAAGTTTTGACTTATATGATGGTACAAGTACATTAACATGTAAGGCTTTTTTAGAAAAAGATAAATCTAAAAAAATCATAAAGAGATTAGGCAATGTCAAAGGAGTAAAAATAGAAGGAAATGCACAAATGGACTCATTCTCCGGAGAGCTTACAGTAATGGCAAACACTATAGTTGAAGGTACAGGCGTAAAAAAGGAAACAAGACAAGATAATAGTGAAGTTAAAAGAGTAGAATTACACATGCACACTAAAATGAGTCAGATGGATGCAGTAAGTTCAGCAACAGATTTAATAAAAAGAGCAATGAAATGGGGAATGAAATCAATTGCTATAACAGACCATGGAGTTGTACAGAGTTTTCCAGAGGCATATCACCTAGTTGGAGATGACAATCCAGACATTAAAATAATATACGGAGTTGAAGCATATTTAGCACCAGATAATACAAAATCAATTTATAATGGAAAAGGACAAGATATAGATGCAACATATTGCGTACTTGATTTAGAGACAACAGGATTTTCGGCAACAAATGATAGAATTACAGAAATAGGAATAATGAAGGTTAAAAATAAAGAAGTAATAGACGAATTCAGTTGTTTTGTAAATCCTGAAAGACATATACCAGAAAGAGTAACGGAAGTTACGAATATATCAGATGATATGGTAAAAGATGCTGAAACAATTGAACAAGTATTTCCTAAAATGCTAGAGTTTTTAGGAGACCAAAATGAAACAGTAATAGTAGCACACAATGCAAATTTTGATGTTGGTTTCTTAAAACAAAATGCAAAAAGACTAGGATATGAATTTGACTATTCATATTTAGATACATTAAGTTTAGCAAAGGATTTATTCCCAGATTATAAGAAATATAAGTTAGGAAAAATTGCAGAAAATCTAGGAATAAAAGTTGAGGTCGCACATAGAGCATTAGATGATGTTGATACAACAGTTAAAGTATTTAATGTAATGATTGATATGTTAAAAGAAAGAGGAGCAAAAAAATTAGAAGATATAGACAACGTTGCAGCAGATCCGGCAGCAAAAGCAGAAGAATACAAAAAATTAAAGACATATCATGCAATCATTTTAGCCAAAAACTATGTAGGACTACGAAATTTATATAGATTAATTTCATTATCACATGTAAAATACTTTTACAGAAAACCTAGAATATTAAAAAGTTTATACAAAAAATATTCAGAGGGATTAATAATTGGAAGTGCTTGTGAAGCAGGTGAATTATATCAAGCAATAGAACAGGGCCGTCCAGACGAAGAAATTGAAGCAATTGCAAATGACTATGATTATTTAGAAATTCAACCAACAGGAAATAATCAATTCTTAATTAGAAATGGAACAGTAAGAGATGTTGAAGATTTAAGAGATATTAACAGAAAAATTGTAGCATTAGGAGAAAAACTAAATAAATTAGTTGTTGCAACATGCGATGTTCACTTTATGGACCCACAAGATGAAATTTATAGAAGAATATTAGAAGCAGGACAAAAATATGAAGATGCAGATAATCAAGCACCATTATATTTAAGAACAACAGAAGAAATGCTTGAAGAGTTTAAATATTTGGGAGAAGAAAAAGCTTATGAAGTAGTTGTAACGAATACAAATAAAATATCAGATATGTGTGAACAAATAAGCCCAATATCTCCAGAAAAATGTCCTCCACATATTCCTGGATGTGAAGAAGATATCAAAAATATCGCATATAAAAAAGCTCATGAATTATATGGAGATCCATTACCAGAAATAGTACAGACAAGATTAGATAAAGAATTGGATTCAATTATAAGTAATGGATATTCTGTTATGTATATAATTGCGCAAAAGCTAGTATGGAAATCAAATGAAGATGGATACATAGTAGGCTCAAGAGGATCAGTTGGATCATCCTTAGCAGCATTTATGACAGGTATAACAGAAGTTAATTCACTACAGCCACACTACCGTTGCCCAAACTGTAAGTATTCAGAATTTGAGGATTACGGAGTAGGAAACGGATTTGACTTACCAGATAAAGACTGTCCAAAATGTGGACATAAACTAACAAAAGACGGAATGGACATACCATTTGAAACATTCTTAGGCTTTAATGGAGACAAAGAACCAGATATAGACTTAAACTTCTCAGGAGAATACCAAGCAAAAGCACATAAATATACAGAAGTAATATTCGGAAAAGGAACAACATTTAAAGCTGGTACAGTTGGTACAGTAGCAGAAAAAACAGCTTATGGATATGTTAAAGGATATTATGAAGATAGAGGAATTCCTATGAATAGAGCGGAGATTCAAAGACTATCAGCAGGATGCACAGGAATAAAAAGAACAACAGGACAGCATCCAGGAGGAATTATAGTTGTACCAAAAGGAAGAGAAATATATGAGTTCACGCCGGTACAACATCCAGCAGATGATCCGAATTCAGATATAATAACAACACACTTTGATTATCACTCAATAGATGGAAACTTATTAAAACTAGATATACTAGGACACGACGATCCGACGGTAATTCGTATGTTGCAAGA
>CAKPGC010000014.1 GCA_934154445.1 uncultured Clostridia bacterium | reverse complement strand
AGCACCTTAAGGTGCTGCAATGTTATATGCCCTTATAGGGCATGTTAAAACCACCCGTTTCACGGGTGGTTATTATTATTCAACTGTGACAGATTTTGCTAGGTTTCTAGGCTTATCAACATCCAATCCTTTTTCTTTAGAAATATAATAAGCAAGTAATTGAAGAGGAATAACTGATAAAATAGGAGAAACAAAGCAGTTTGTATCAGGAATTATAATAATTTCATCAAACATATTGATATCAACATTTTGATTTGTAACAACCAAAGTTTTAGCACCACGAGTAATAACTTCTTGAATATTACTTACAGTTTTCTTAACTAAATTCTTATCTGTCATAATGCTAATTACAGTAATTCCATTTTCAATCAAAGCAATAGGACCATGTTTTAATTCTCCTGCAGCATAGCTTTCTGAATGTATATAAGATATTTCTTTTAGCTTTAAAGAACCTTCTTTTGCAACAGTTTCATCAATACCTCTGCCAAGGAAAAATACATCTTTTTCTTGATACATTTTTTTAGCAAAATCCTTAATTTTATTATCACATTTTAAAGTTTCTTCTATTTTTTTAGGTAAATCTAAAATATCTTGTTTTAGATTTTTTATAATATCTGTGTCTGATCCAAGTAAGATTTCTGCAAAATAAATTGCAAGAATATTTATTAAAACAACCTGAGAAGTGTATGCTTTTGTTGAAGCAACTGCTATTTCAGGACCAGCATGTGTATAGATAGAATAGTCAGCTTCTCTTGTTATTGAACTTCCAATTACATTTGTAATAGCAATTGTTTTGGCACCTTTCTCTTTAGATAATTTTAAAGCGGCTATTGTGTCAGCTGTTTCCCCAGATTGAGAGATGAAGATACATAAAGTTTTTTCATCTATAATTGGGTCTCTGTATCTAAATTCTGAAGCAATATCAACTTCTGTAGGTATTCTACAAAGTTTTTCAATAGTGTTTTTTCCAGTAAGTCCAGCATGCATTGCAGTACCACATGCTACAATATAAATTTTATTTAAACTTGATAAATATTCTTTAGTAAATTGAAGTTCATCAAATTCACATTTTGAATTTAAATTTATTTTAGCACCTATTGTTTCTCTAATTGCAGTTGGTTGTTCATAAATTTCTTTTAGCATAAAATCGTCAAATCCATCTTTTTCTGCAGCAGATGCATTCCATTCTATTGTTTGAGTTTGTTTTTCAATTTCATTTAGATTTTTATCATAAAATTTAGCAGAATTACCTGTTAATACAACAAATTCTAAATCATTTAAAAGATAAAAATCTCTTGTATAAGAAAGAATAGCAGGAATATCAGATGATAAATATTTTTCATCTTCACAAGTTCCTATGACCAAAGGGCTATCTTTTCTTACAACAATCATATTTTCAGGGTAAAGCTTTGAAATAACTTCAATTGCAAAACTTCCTTTTAAATCTAAACAAGCATTTCTTACTGCTCTTAAAAATTTTAAATCATCGTTTTCAGCATCTTTTGTAATATAATAATGTATTAAATTAGGTATAACTTCTGTATCTGTTTGAGAATAAAAAGTATATCCATTATCAATTAAAAATTTTCTTAATTCGTTATAATTTTCAATAATTCCATTATGAACCACACTAAAAGTTTTTGAATTATCTTGATGAGGGTGAGAATTTTCCTTTGATGGCTTTCCGTGTGTTGCCCATCTTGTATGAGCAATACCAATAGTACCTTCTAATTTATCAATTCCGTCTAAGCTTGATAAATTTTTAACTCTTCCTTTATCTTTCATTATTGATAATTCATCTTTTTCAATTGTTGAAATACCAGCAGAGTCATACCCTCTGTATTCCAATCTACTTAGACCTGCCAATAAAATAGGGCAAGCTTTTTTAGTTCCTATGTAACCTACAATTCCACACATAGTAATTCCTCCTTATAAAATTAAAATTTTGGAATTGAAAGTGTGCAAACTTAAATAATACTAATTTCTGTTCTAATATTACTATTAGTTTTTATTTAATATTTATGACCTTAAGTAAAAGCCACTAGAGCATCCGCCGAATTTTTCGATAACTCTAGACCTCGTCAACCAACAATGTATAAATAATGATTGGTTCTGGCGCTTAAAATTTAACTCCTTTCATTTTATTTTTATGCAACTTTCAAAACTATGGTATTATATTACATCAAATAAAAAAAATGTGCAAGTCTAACAAAAATGCTTACTATTTTTCTTGATTTTAGTAATAAATATAATATATAATATTAATAGGGGGAAAGTTTAAATGAAAAATATAAATGTATTAATAAATAAATCAAGAATAGAAAAAAGAATTGAAGAAATGGCAAAAGAAATAGAAAATGATTATGAAGGAAAAGACATTGTATTTTTAGGAATACTAAAAGGTTCAGTACCATTTATGTGGGAATTAGCAAAAAGAGTAAAAAATAATATTGTATTTGAGTTTATAGAAGTATCAAGTTACAAAGGAACAGAAAGTACAGGAACAGTGACATTACACAAAGATATAAAAAATAGTATAGAAGGAAAAGATGTAATAATAATAGAAGATATAGTAGACACAGGAAGAACTATAGACTTTCTATTAAAACATTTAAAAGGAAAAAATCCTAAAAGTATAAAAATAGCAACATTATTAAGCAAACCATCTAGAAGAGTAATAGAACTTAATGTTGATTACATAGGATTTAAAATAAATGATGAATTCGTTGTAGGATATGGTTTAGATTATGATCAAAACTTAAGAAACCTACCTTATATAGGATATGTAGATTAGGAGAAAATATGTTTAATATAGAAGAAGAGCTAAAAAAACTACCGGGAAAACCTGGAGTATATGTAATGAGGGATAAGTATGATAACATTATATATGTAGGAAAAGCTGTATCATTAAAAAATAGAGTGAGGTCATATTTTAGAAAGACAAATAAAACAGAAAGAATAAAAAAAATGGTAAGTCTAATTGACCATTTTGAATATATAGTAGTTGATAATGAAGCAGAAGCACTAATTTTGGAATGTAATCTAATAAAGAAAAATAGACCTAAATTTAATGTGTTATTAAAAGATGATAAAACATATCCATATATAAAAATAGATGTAAAATCAGACTACCCAAATGTAATAATAACAAGAAGATTAATAAATGATGGAGCAAAGTATTTTGGACCTTATGCAAATCCGGGAGCAGCAAAAGAAATGGTTGATTTTATAAAACAGAAATATAAAATACGTCAATGTAGAAATTTTAAGTCTAGAACAAGACCATGTTTAAACTATCATATAAAAAGATGCCTAGCTCCATGTATGGGATATGTTACACCAGAAGAATATAAAAAACAAATTGATGAGATTATAGATCTACTAGAAGGAAAAATAGATAAAATCCTAAAAGAGCTAGATAAACAAATGCAGGAAGCATCAGAAAAATTAGAATTCGAAAAAGCAGCGGAATTAAGAGACCGAAAGGTAGCAATAGAAAGAGCTTCTTCAAAACAAAAAGTATCAAATCTATCAGAAAACAATATAGATGTAATTGGACTATATAAATCAGATTTGGAAGTATGTATAGAGATATTTTTTGTAAGAGGAAGCAAGATGATAGGAAGAGAACATTACTTTTTCCCAGAATTAAAAGATATGGAAGACAAAGAAATATTAGCAGGTTTTATTAAGCAATATTATTTAGACAATCCAAATATTCCAAGTAAAATAATGTTAAGAGAAGAATTGCCAGAAAAGGACGTATTAGAGGAATGGTTATCCACAATTTTAGGAAAAAAAGTGGAATTAAAGAGCCCTAAAAAAGGTGAAAAATTAAGATTTGTAGAAATGGCAGAAAATAATGCAAAAGTTACATTGGAAAATAAAGAAAAAGATAAATCTGAAATATTAATGGAACTAAAAGAGGATTTAAAAATGGACAAGCTACCAAGAAAAATTGAAACCTATGATATTTCAAATATATCAGGAGAATTTATGGTAGCGGGAATGTGCGTAATGCAAGATGGAGTTATCAAAAAGAATTTGTCAAGAAGATTTAAAATAAAAACAGTTTTAAAACAAGATGATCCAAAATGTATGGAAGAAGTAGTTACAAGAAGACTTGCTCATTCAATAGGAAAAGAAGATACAGGCTTTGGAAAATTACCTGATGCAATATTTGCAGATGGTGGTATTACACAAATTAGAGCTATAAAAAAAGCAATAAGTAAATATGAAAACATAGACATAAAAGTGTTTGGTATGGTTAAAAATGATAAACACCAAACCAGAGCACTAATAGATGAAAACAGAAATGAAATTCCTATTTCTGAAAATCTTATGAATTTAATAACAAAATTCCAGGACACAGTACACGATACAGCAATTAGCTACCACAGGAAATTAAGGGAACAAGCAATTACAAAATCAGAATTAGATAGCATAAATGGAATAGGAGATGTAAAGAAAAAAGCCTTATTAAAAAAATTTGGAAGTGTAGAAAAAATTAAACATACATCAAAAGAAGAATTAATGAAAGTTAAAGGAATAAACGAAGATATAGCAAATGCCCTTTTAGGAACATTAAACAAAGAAGAGTAAATTTTCTTTGTTTAATGTCTTTAAAAGGACATTTTTATTATATGAAATTATTTAGAAACCAAATATAGATTATTACTTATCATTTCAGTTGAAGAACCATTTGATCTGTATAGTTCTGTTATATTTTTAAAATCAGTATTAAGTTTAATTTCATTTAAAATTGAATCATTATCCATATATGATTTTATACATATAATATAAGAATCTTCAGAATTTAATTCATCATTATTAATCACATATTCCATTTCATCTCTGTTATTATTAATTATCAATGTCTTTTTATAAATCATCATTTCAGGCATACTCTGTATATGATTAAAGAAATTATCATAAACATAAACAAAAGATTTATCGCTATTTTGTTTAGCAATATCTATACAATTAGTATATTCTTCAAATAAAAATTTTGGTTTAGAAAATATAATACCATTTAAAGTCAATACAATGGATATAACTATCATTATAATATTTTTATATTTTAGATTTTTAAATAAAGAATCAAGTATAAAAAACAAGGTAATACTTATAAATGGAATAATTGGTGTTATATATCTTAATTCTTGAAATGATGTTAATTTAACAACTATAAAAAAGTAAACAATACTTGGAATGATAGTCAAGTATATTATAAATTTATCTTTGCTCTTTTTCACTAAAAATAATAAACCCGCAAAAAACAGTATTAAACTAGATATCATTAATATTGGATTTGCATTATTAATAGTAAAAGAATAAGCAAGATGTTTTAAGTAGTAATAAAGGTGTTCAAAATAATTTCTATTCCCCAAATTAGATAATCCTCTACTTGAAAAGAAAAGATGATAAATACATGGTATAAATAATGCAATACCCAAAACAGCATAAATAATATGTGAAATAGTATATTTTAGTATAATTTCTTTATCTTTTTTTAATTTAATCATTTTAATAATCATTAGAGTGAAAATTAAAAATGCATAAATTGCAAAAAAGTATTGAGTTAAAAATCCCAATATGGTTATTATACCAAGCTGAATAAGTATTTTTTTATTTAAATTAAAATCTTCTTTATATATTTTTAAATTATAATAAAAATACAACAATATAAAAAATGTCAGAAGCATGTACATTCTTTGGAAAATTACCATAGAAATTGTGCCCATAGATAGACCATAAAATATCAAAGTGCCAATAACTAAATTTTCCTTACGTAATAATTTCAAAATTTTTATAATTACAAAACAACTTAATATAAAAGCAATAATATTTACAATAAAAACATTATATTTTGTAAATTCACCATTAAACAACATACTAGAAAAATGAACTAGTGTATAAAAAAATGGTGGATGATTGTCAAGAGCTTGATTAATATAAATTGATTTTAAATTAAAATAATTATTATGAGATAATGTTATATAATTTTTAACATATTCTTTGGTAATCCATTTTGGAGTATTGTCTTCTCCATAAGCTGACATTAATCCATTATAGGGATTTACAGATGATGCAATAGTATACATTTCATCTTCATGAAATCCTATTTTTTTAGTCTGATAAAAAAATATAATTGCAGACATAAAAAAGATTAAAACAATCATAATAACTTCTTTTAATATTTTTTTATTTTTTTCCATAAAAATAATCCTTTCTGTAATTAATATATAGAATATATCTAAAGAATTATAACATTATTTAATAATTTTAACAATAAAAATTTAATATAATTGGAATATTTTTGAAAAAGATGAATATATATAATACAAATAAATGATAAATGGGGGAATTTTTTATGGAGAATGTATTTAATGTTAAGTATAATACAAAATTGGACAAGCTTGAAATATCAAAGGATAGTAAAAAAACAAAAATTTTAAAATTTATTCAAAGACATAAATTTATGTCTATAATTATTGCTAGTTTTTTTCTGTTATCTTCTATAAATTTTTATTTAATATATAGCTTTATGAAAATTCTAGAAAATATTTGAAAAAATACAAAAAGTGTAGTAAAATAGAACTATTCTATTAAAGAGGAGGATAGTGGCTATTAAAGCTATAAAAAAGATATGAAATTAGCAAATGAATGGAAAGATTATAAAATATTAGATATGGCGGATGGACAAAAATTAGAAAAATGGGGTGATGTAATACTTTCAAGACCAGACCCACAAATTATATGGAAAGATAAAAGTTTCCCTAAAAAATGGAAAGAAATAAATGCAACATATCATAGAAGTAGTTCAGGAGGAGGTTCATGGGAATTTAATAAAAAAATGCCTAAACAATGGCAAATAAAATACAAAGATTTAACATTTAATATTAAACCAATGGGCTTTAAACATACAGGACTATTTCCAGAACAAGCTGTTAATTGGGACTGGATGATAAACAAAATAAAATCAGAAAAAAGAGAAATAAAAGTGCTAAATTTGTTTGCTTATACAGGAGGTGCTACAGTAGCCTGTAGTTATGCTGGTGCATCAGTTTGCCACGTTGATAGCTCAAAAGGAATGACAACATGGGCAAAAGAAAACATAGAAAGTTCAGGATTACAAAACAGACCAGTTAGGTTCATTGTTGACGATGTTGTAAAATTCGTAAATAGAGAAATAAGAAGAGAAAATAAATATGATGCTATAATAATGGACCCACCATCTTATGGTAGAGGAGCTAAAGGAGAGGTTTGGCAATTTGAAAATAACATATATGATTTAGTAGAACTATGCACAAATGTATTATCAGATAATCCATTATTTTTCCTAATAAATTCGTATACAACTGGAATATCAAGCAAAGTGCTAGAAGATATTTTAAATTTAACAGTTAGCAAAAAATATAAAGGAAAACTAGAATCAGGAGAAATTGGAATTCCAATGGAAGATTCAAAATTAGTTTTGCCATGTGGAATATATGGGAGATGGGAAAAATAAATGCAAAATTTAAAAATAATATACGAAGATAATCATATAATAGTAGTAGAAAAAACACCCAATATACCATCACAATCAGATAAAACAGGCGATATAGACATGCTTACAATTGTAAAACAATATATAAAGGAAAAATATGATAAGCCAGGAAATGTCTATTTGGGATTAGTGCATAGACTAGACAGACCAGTGGGACGGAATAATGGTTTTTGCAAAAACATCTAAAGCAGCAGGAAGGCTTAGTGAACAAGTAAGAAATAAAGTATTTAAAAAACAATATCTTGCTGTTGTTGACGGGAAAATAGATAAAGATAAGCGGAGTTCTAGAAGATTACCTATATAAAGATGAAAGAAATAATATGAGCAAAGTGGTAAACAAAAACAAAAAGAATGCCAAACTTGCAAAATTAGATTATGAAGTAGTGACTTATAACCAAGCAAAAGACTTAAGCTTATTAAAAATAAATTTACATACAGGAAGACACCATCAAATAAGAGTTCAACTTTCTAATTTTGGACATAGCATTTTTGGAGATCAAAAGTATGGCACAAGGGGACAAGGAAAACAGATAGCTCTGTGGGCATACGAATTAACAATAGAACATCCAATTACTAAAGAAAAAATGACTTTTAAGGACTTTCCAGAATGCAATGGAACATGGTGCATTTTAAAAGATATAAATAATTTATAGAGATAAATTTTAAATTTATCTCTATATTTTTTTATGCATAACACTTTACAAAAGCAAATAAAAACTTTATGAAAGTAAAAATAAAATTTAATATAAAACAAATTGAACGTTTTATAAAAGAAAAATTTATATCAAAATTATCATGATAAAATGTGTTCAACATAAGAAAAAAGTGGGGTGAGAAAATGATAGATAAAATCACACAATCTCTAACCAACAAAATCAGAAAAGAAATGCCAGATGTTGATGATGAAAGAGCAGAAGTAATAAACTATGGACTTCAAATATTATTAGGGGAAGTACCAAAATTCTTTATAATGTTAATTATAGCTTATGCATTAGGAGTATTTAAATTAAGTTTAATTACATTCCTAATATTAACACCATATAGAGGAGCTTCTGGAGGATTTCATTTAAAAACACATATAGGATGCATAATATCAACATGTATATTTTATTGTGGAACGGCATTACTATCTAAATATATTGTTTTGAGTGATGTTACAAAATACTTATTAGCTATTGCAATAGGAGCCTTTGGAATTATTATGATAAAATTATATGCTCCTGCTGATACAGAAGATGTACCAATTATAAATAAAAAAGTCAGAAAGCAAAAACAAGTTTTATCTTATATTACTTTTGTAATAGGTCTAATAGTAGCAGTAATAATAAAAAATAATATAATTTCAAACATAATTATATTTGGATATTTTATGCAAACATTTATGATTACAAGATTTGCCTATAAAATAACAAATAATAAATATGGTTATGAGTTATATGAAAATACTTCAAATTAATTTTGATAATAACAAAGATACAAACCGGTGGTATTTTTGTATTATATAATAAAACAAAGGAGGAATACTTTATGTTAAAATTATTAGCAAAAGTAGCAGAAAAATATGCAAAAACTACTAATACAGCTTGTTTTGTTTGGTTTATAATGCATCAACCAAAAATGCCAGCTAGTTTAGTAAAAAAAGATTAATTCGTTATTAATTTTAAGTATAAGTGGTTCGACAACACTTATACTTAAACACAATATACTTTAATGTTATTATAAAGCAATCCACTAAAAAAGAACAGTTCAGCTGTTCTTTTTTAGTAGCATAAAATAAAAATGATAGAATTTTATCTATCATTTAATAATATATTTCTAATTGTTGAGAAAAATACTTATCATTTTTAGTTGTATGTAAATTAATATTATTATTTTTCTTTAAGATTTGTTTAACTTCCCATAAACCAAGACCAGTATGATTTTCTTTTCCACTAAATCCTTTGTTAAATATTTCATCAATATTAACATTTTTATCATTATAAGTATTTTCTATTAAAATTATATTTCTGTTATTTTTAACATCATTTCTGAATACTATATTCAAAATCTTTTCATCACATTCTGATGATGCTTCAATTGCATTATCTAATAAAATACCTAAAATTCTTGCAAATTCATAAATTTTCATATTTATACTATTTAAATCTAATAGAAATGTTATATTAACTTTAATTCCTTTTTCTTCTGCTTCACTATATTTTGTTGTAAGTAAATTATATATTCCAGGATTGTTTATTATATCTGGATTTAAAATATATAAATTATTAACTTTTTCACAGTCTTCTTCAAGTTGAGAATAATATTTTTCTAATCCATTCATATCATTAGTTTTTATATAACCACCAATTGTTGTAACAATATTGTCAAAATCATGTTTAAAGCCTCTAACACTATCATGCAAAATGTGCAATGTTTTGTTATATGCTTCAGCACTTTCTAATTTTTCAGTTGTTGAAACCAACTTTAGTACTTTTGCTAAACTAAAGAATGTTAAACTGAAATAAATTAACAAACATGCAAAGTTAAAAAATGTAAAATATATGGGTAATATATCAATATAGTTTGCAGTTAAAATGCCCTCTATTATAATATATAAAAGTCCAAATAAAAAATTCAAAGTTATTATTGATTTGTTCTTCTTATCGACAGTATCCAACATATTTATGGTTATATTTTTACATTTTAAGACAAAGTTTAGTAACAATACTATTAAATACATAGTAAGTGCAAAAGGTATTCTATAAATTGGAATAGTGGTTGCTTGATCACAAGTAATATTAAACAATGCAAGATATGGATTAAATAATAGATTACCAAGTAAATTGAATATAATACTTGGAAGAAGTGAGGCAATTAAGGTTTTAATTATATTCAACTTGAAAAGTAAAAATACAAGTATAAAAGCAGATGCATAGTTTAAAATGATATTGTATGGTGAACTCATAATATAGTTAGCTATAATTGCAACTATAGTAGTTACAATAGTATAAATAATCTTTTGCTTTTTAGTATAATCAATTTTGAAAATATTACAGATTAATCTAAAAGATAAAGGAATTTCAATAAATAAAGTCATTGGAATAGATAATATTCTTATTAAATCTTCATTAGGTGTATTTAATGTAGCCCATATATTATTCAATATGTCCATGGTTTTTCACCTCCTCAATCAAGTCCTTTTTATATTTAGGACCAATATCACAAGTAGAACCATTTTCAAAATAAATCATATTAGCAACAGGATCCAAATTCACAATATTATTAATGTTAACAATAAAAGATTTATGAGCTCTAACAAAATTACTAGGTAAAGAATCTTGAATTTTGTTAAAAGAACTATATGTTTCATAATCACGACTCTTTGTATGAAAAATTAATTTCATTCCATCACGTTTAATATATAAAACATCATTTTCATCAATAATTGTTTTCTTATTATCAATTTTAATATATTTTTTAGGCAATCCATTAATATCTTCAAATAAACGTACCACAGTTTCTTCAAGTCTATCATAAGTTACAGGTTTAGCCAGATAATCAAAAGTTTTAAACTTATAAGCCATCATAGCATATTCTAAATGAGCTGTAGTAAATATAAAATAAGTATCTTTATTTTTCTCTCTAACTTCAGAAGCTATTTCTAATCCAGTTTTGTCAGATTTCAAATTTATATCTAGTATTAAAACATCAGTTTTATTGTCATCAATGTAATTTAATAATTCATCTACATCATTTGTTTTTAATCCAATTTCTGCATCATAGTTATGCTTCATAAAGATATTGTCAAGAATTTTTGAGAACTTATCTAAAATATTCAAGTTGTCATCACAAATGACAAAATTTAACATAGTTTATCCCCCTCGTACATATTAAAATAATCAAGTGGAAAAAAAGTAATCGACAAAAAAACAAAAATTTCCTTTATTTTCCAGTAATAATAACAATATAATCTAAAATATTTACCTTGTCAATAGTAAATTTACAAAATTATCCAAATGGTAAAACTATTAATATTAATAATGTTTGAAAGTAAAACAATGAGTATTAATATAATCAAAATAAGTAATAATAAGATGATTAAAAACATAATATTAAAGAGAAAAAAATAACTAGAGTTTGGGGGTATAAAAATGACGATTAATTTAAGAAAGAACACATCCAAAATTATGAAAATGCTAATTTTATTATTAATAATATTTTCAGTTGCCTTAATTAAAATAAATAATAAAGAAGAGAAAACAATTTTAACTAGTTCACAAGGTCTAAGTAATAAGAAAATAGGATGGGGAATAAAAAGAAATGATAATCATGAACAACCAGATTTAGGAAAAACAAATAAAGAGATATTAGAAAAAAATAATGGAATCGCAATGGGAAATAATGTGGATAAATTTATATATTTAACATTTGATGAAGGCTATGAAGCTGGATATACACCACAAATATTAAATACACTTAAAGAAAATAATGTAAAAGCTACATTCTTTATAACAGCACACTATTTGAATACACAACCTGAATTAGTAAAACAGATGATAGACGAAGGACATATTGTTGGAAATCACACAGTTAATCATAAAAGCATGCCAAGCTTAACAGAAGAACAAATAAATTCAGAAGTAATGATTTTACACAAAGCAATGTATGAAAAGTTTCAATATGAGATGAAATATATAAGACCACCAATGGGAGAGTTTAGTGAAAAAAGTATAAATATAACAAATTCTTTAGAATACAAAACAGTAATGTGGTCATTTGCTTATGAGGATTGGAACGAAGATAAACAACCAGACGAAAATCAAGCAAAAAAGAAAATAATAGACAATGTTCATAATGGAGAGATAATGCTTTTACATGGAAATTCTAAAACCAATACAAATATTTTAGGGGATGTTATTAAAGAAATAAAGAATATGGGGTATGAATTTAAATCTTTAGATGAATTTAAACAATAAAATGAAGGGATGAAATTTATGAAAAAGAAAAGAAATACATTTTCTAAAATTGATAAAATTTTAGAAATGCCACAAGAAGTATATTCTGACATGCCTAAAATAACTATAACAGGATTCAACGAAATGATAATAGAAAATTTTAATGGAATTTTAGAATATGAAGATTATTACGTTAGGATAAATACATCATTAGGAATCGTAAATATAAATGGATATGAATTAAAATTAGAAAATATGACTAATGATGATATAAAAGTAAATGGAAAAATCGAAAGTATAGAAATTGAAAGAAGTTTTGATTAGATTTTATATAAATTAGAATTTGAAGGGAAGAAGTATGTTAATTAAAATTCTATTTAATTATATAATTGGATACATAAGAATATCATTAGAAGGATATTACATTGAAAGATTTATTAATATATGTAGGAACAATAAAATTGCAATTTGGAATTTAAAAAGAGATAAAAATGTAAAATTAGAATTAAATTGTGGAATAAGAGATTTAAAAGTAATTAAAGGAATTGCAAAACAGACAAAATGTAAAATAAAAATATTAAGTAAAAAAGGAATGCCATTTTTATTTAATAAATATAGAAAAAGAAAAATATTCGTTATATTTTTGCTAATAATTGTTATTCTATTAGCAATATCATCAAACTTTATATGGAATATAGAGATTATAAAAGAAAACGATGGAGAATTAGAAAACATATATAATGATGTAGTTGATAGTGGACTATCAATTGGAAAATTAAAATCTAAAATAAATACAAAGGAAATAATAAACAAAATAAGATTAAATAGAGATGATATTGCATGGATGGGGATAGAATTAAAAGGAACAAATGCAATTGTAAGAGTAGTTAAAGCAACATCTAAACCAGATATAATAGATGAAAGCGATTATTGTAATATTATCTCAGATAAACAAGGAATAATTACAAAAATAGGAGCACAAAATGGAACAATAGCTGTAAAAGTTGGAGATACTGTAGATATAGGAACAACACTAATAAATGGATGGATGGAAGGAAAGTACACAGGAATAAGATATGTGCATGCTAAGGGTGAAATAGAGGCAAAAGTATGGCATACAAAAAGTAAAAAAGTTCCATATAATACTACGGAAAGAAGGAAAACAGGTGAAATAGAGAATAAATACAAAATAAAAATTAATAATTTTGAAATAAATTTGTCAAAAAGGCTTTCAAAATTTCAAATTTATGATACAATAGACACAGAAAATAAATTGAAGATATTTTCAGACTTCTATTTACCAATTTCCATAGTAAAAACAACAAATATAGAAATAAAAGAAGAACAAAAAACATACACAGCTGAAGAAGCAAAAAATATAGGGATACAAGAATTACAAGAAGAACTGGATAATGAAATAGAAAACAAAGAAAATATAGTAAATAAAATTATTAATACCTACGAAAAAGAAGATGGGATTGAAGTTTATGTAATATACGAAGTGCTGGAAAATATAGGGACTAATGAAAAAATAGTTTTTTAAAATAAGGGAGAGATAAGTATGGAAGAAAAGAGCCTAAGAATAACCGGAACAAACACAACGATATTTAACAAAATAACAAGAACATTAACCAAAATGTTAATACCAACTAAAATAGGAATTAATGGAATGTTAATTACTATAAAAAGAAACAGCTTAATAAAAGCTTATGAAAACTATATAAAAGACACAGAAGATTACAACAAAGAAGAACTAGAAAAAAAGTATGATGAGGCTTATACTGCTTACTTAGAAACATTAGATAAATATGTAATGGATACAATTTATAAAAAAGTCCGAAACAACACAGCTACGGAATTTGAAAAAAATGCATT
Source organism: uncultured Clostridia bacterium (assembly GCA_934154445.1). Taxonomy (GTDB): domain Bacteria; phylum Bacillota; class Clostridia; order TANB77; family CAG-508; genus CAG-269. The sequence continues at coordinate 20,517 of CAKPGC010000014.1, read as the reverse complement.
ATCTAGATATTATGAAGTGACAAGTTTAAAAGAAAAAGAATATATGGATTACAAATATAGAAAACAAAAATATCTACTTGAATTAGATAAAGAAAATGTTCAATCTTCAACAAAAGAAAAACTACAAGAAAGATATAATAAGTTTTATATTAATAAAATGGATTCCCTTTATAAATCAATATTAAAAAACTACTCAATCAAACTTGCAGATACAACAAACATATATGATTCTGCAAAAGAATGGATATATACAAAAATATTCCAAACATTAGAAGAATATATTCAAAATATATTGACTTTAAAAATGAATATTGAAGAAAAAGAAGAATTTAAGGATATAGTAGATGATTACGAAAGATTCGAATGTTATACAGTAGGAAAGTTAGATACAAGAGATAATATAGAAAAAAATATGATATTATTAGGAATAAGCAGAAAATTATTTACACACAGTATACCATTAATAGTTGCAGAACAATGCTATGAGAAATTATTAAAAGATGCAAGAATTTTAGTACAAGATACAAAAATGGCAGCAAAGAGAGAAAAAGCTTACGCAATGTTAATAAATTTAATAGAAGATTATAATGTTAGATTATTATCAACAAAAGTTTACTGGCAAAATATGAAAGAAAGAGACAATTATAAAAAGTTTTGGGACAAGTATAAAGAAATTTCAAAATTAAAAGATACTGATTTCGTTGAATATATAAAACAAAAAGAAGTATTGTTTATAAAAAATGATATGAAAAAAATACAAGATTCAAAAGTAGATTATTCAAAGATAATAACTTATTACAAGAGAAAATTAGTTGATTATGAAGCAATAAAGAAATTAAAAAATACATACAAATCAGTAGGAAAATATACAGGAACAATAAATAAAGAAAATAGGGTGGTAGCATAATGTATGAAATTACATATCTAAATTTAGAAGAAAATAAAACTTATGAAAAAACAGTGGAGAAAGTATTGCAAAAATGTTTTGAGGAAGAAGGTCTATTAGACTCAAAATTGATTATAACAATAACATTTACAACACCAGATGAAATAAGAAAAATTAATAAAAAATATAGAAAAATAGACAAAGCAACAGATGTGTTATCATTTCCAATGTTTGAAAAGTATGAATTAGATGAAAAAATAAAAAACAAAGACTTCTTATATGAAGATGTTTTAGGAGATATAATAATTTCTATTGAAAAGGTAAAAGAACAAGCAGAAGAATATGGACATAGCTTTGAAAGAGAATTAAGCTATATGTTAGTACATGGATTTTATCATTTAATGGGATATGATCATATTGAAGAAGAAGATAAGAAAATAATGAGACCAAAAGAGGAAAAAATTCTAAATGATTTAAAAATTATTAGATAAAGACGAATGAGGTATAAATAATGGGAAATAAAGGAACAAAAATTTTAATAATAGTATTAATAATACTAATACTAGCTGCTGGCGGAATCATGGCATATAAAATAACAAAAGATAAGAAAAATGAAACACAAGAAGTATCTGAAAATCAAAATGAAGAAATATTAACAGCAGAAATCCAAAAAAAAGAAGTGCAAATATTCAAAGGAAATGATAGACCAATTGCTGTAATGATAGACAACCACAACTTAGCATGGCCACAAGCAGGGTTGAATAAAGCATATCTAGTATATGAAATAATAGTAGAAGGCGGAGAAACACGTTTGATGGCACTATTTAAAGGAGTGGATGTTGATAAAATAGGACCTGTAAGAAGTTCAAGACATTATTTCTTAGATTATGCAATGGAAAATGATGCAATATATGCACATTTTGGATGGAGCCCATTTGCACAAAGTGATATAGCCAAATATAGTATAAATAATATAAATGGAATAACAGAAAGTGAAGCAACATTTTGGAGAGTAAAAGACAAATCAGCACCACATAATGCGGTAACAAGTACGCAGGCTTTATTAAAAGTTGCAAAAGCAAAAGGATATAAAACAACATCAACAAAAGAAAGCGTGTTAAATTATGTAACAGACGAAGTTGAACTAAAGAATGGCAAAAGTGCAACTAGTATTACAATTCCACATTCATCTCTTCAAAAAGTTAGATATGAATATGATGAACAAAATAAAGTATATAAAAGATATGCAAGAAATAAAGCACAAACTGATTGGAATACAGGAAATAGCATAACAACTAAGAACATAATAATAACATTTTGCGATAATTATACATTACAAGATAGTGAAAATAAGGGAAGACAAGGGCTTAAAAATATTGGAACATTTGATGGATACTATATAACTAATGGAAAAGCTATAAAAATTAAATGCATAAAAGAATCAAGAAGTGAACAAACAAGATATGAAGATCTTGAAGGCAATGAGATTAAGGTAAATGATGGAAACACTTGGATAAACATTTGTCCAATAAATGCAAACGTACAAATACAAGGTGTGGAAACATCAGAAAACACAAATGTAACAAACAACGTATAATAAATATCCCGTTGGGAGAATGTTCCCAATGGGACAATTTTATGAAAAGAAAGTGAGAACTAATATGAACATATATGATACAGCTAATAAATTAGCACAAGAACTAAAACAATCAGAAGAATATACTAACTATAAAAAAGCAAAAGAAGCACTAGCTTTAAAACCAGAGTTAAAAAAGAAAATAGAAGAGTTTGAAACAGCAAGATACGATGCACAAATTACAGCAATGCAAACTGGAAAAAATGATGAAGAAAAAACAAAAAAGATGCAACAACTATATATAGAATTATACAAAGATACAGATGCAACAAAATTTTTAGAAGCTGAAACAAAATTTAATATCATACTAGCAGATGTTAACAAGATAATAGGCGATGCAGTAATGGATGTTTTAAAATAATTGGAATGAATTTATAATAACATTATTAGTAAAATTATGGGGAGTAAATTATGGAATTTATAGTTTTATTAATAATTATAGTAATAATATATTTTGTATTAAGATTTATATTTGGTTTTAATATGAATAAAATAAAAAAAATTGGTGAGGATAAAGAGTTAGACGAATTAACTCAAAAATATCCTGAAAACGTGGAGATTTGTAAATCTTATTTGAAAAAATTAAATAATGAAAATGTTAAGATAGAAGAAGATAAGAATTCAAATTCAACTTTATATTTAGTAGTGAGTAATAAAATTTTTATAGCCAACTTAAAAAACAATTATACAAGAATTCAAACTATAGCACATGAATGTTTACATTCGGTTCAAGACAAAAAATTATTATGGTTTAACTTTATATTTTCTAATATTTATTTGGCATATTTTTTTATAATTTGTATTTTGGGAGTTCTTAAAATGCTGCCACATAAAATGATGTTTTTGACAATACTTACAATATTGGGTATGACCTTTTATGTAGTAAGAGCATATTTAGAGAATGATGCAATGATTAAAGCTAGATTCTTAGCTAAAGAATATTTGCAAGACCAAAAGATATCTAATAAAGAAGAAATAGATAAAATAATAAAAAAATATGATGAGCTAAACGATATTGGAATAAAATGTACTAATTTTCAACTTTTAAGTAATGTGTTTCTGAAAATCATAATTTTATTAATAATTTTTATTATTAGATAAGCAAAAAGAAAGGTTAACTATTGCATTTTACAAATTTATATGATAAAATACCCAAGTAATAAAAAGAAAGCCGCAGGGAGGAATTATAAATGGAAATAATAAGAACAATATTAACAGTGATATATTTTATAATAGCACTAGTAGTAATAATATTAGCATTAATACAATCAAAAGATGATTCAGGATTATCACAAACAATAACAGGATCTTCAACAAATAATTTCTATGAAAAAAATAAAGGTAGAACAAAAGAAGGAAAACAAAAAAGATTAATGATAACATCATCAATTATATTTGCAATATTAACAATATTATTAGGAATATTATATTTAGCATAAGAAGAACAGAAAATTAGCTCTGTTCTTTTTTGTATCTAATGTCTGTTGTATAACATTTTATTTAATGTTATAATAATATTTAGATTTGAAAGCAATAGATATTAAATAAAACGAAAGGATAAAAAAATGATAGATAAAAAAAATATTATTCTAGAATTTATGAAAGATGAAAACTATACTCCTATGAAAGCAAAAGAAATAGCAATGATACTTGGAGTGCCCAAAAAAGAGTATAATGAATTTACACAAGTTTTAAAAGAATTAGAAGAAAATTATAAAATAGTTAAGAATAAAAAGAACAGGTATAGATTAATTGGAGAAAATTTCAAAGAAGGAATATTTAGAAAGAATCAAAAAGGTTTTGGATTTGTAAAAATAGAAAACCAAGAAGATGAAATCTATATATCAAAAGAAAACTCTTTAAGAGCACTAAATGGAGATAGAGTTTTAGTAGAAATAATAGAAGAAAAAAATAAAATAAAAAATGCAGAAGGAAAAATAAAGAAAATACTAAAACATGAAAAAGACACTGTGGTTGGAACATTCCAAAAAAACGAGAATTTTGGATTTGTTATACCTGATGATAAGAGTTTAGGTACAGATATATTTATATCAAAAAATAACTTTGGAAAAGCAAGAAATGGATATAAAGTATTGGTTCAAATAACAAAATATCCTGAAAGAGGAAAAAATGCAGAAGGAAAAATCATAGAAGTACTAGGAGCACCAAACCAAGCAGGAGTAGATATGTTATCTTTAATTAAAGAATACAATCTACCATCCACATTTCCAGAACAAGTTGTGGAAGAAGCAAAGAAATATGGAGATAAAATAGATAAAAAAGATATACAAAATAGAATAGATTGCAGAAATGATATAATTTTTACAATTGATGGAGAAGATGCAAAGGATTTAGATGATGCTGTAAGAGTTACAAAATTAAAAAACGGAAATTACAAATTAGATGTTCATATAGCTGATGTAAGTTATTATGTTAGAGAGGGAAGTCTATTAGATAAAGAAGCACAAATAAGAGGAACAAGTATATATATGCTTTCAAGGGTAATTCCAATGTTACCAAGAGAATTATCAAATGGGATATGTAGCTTGAATGCCGGAGAAGATAGATTTACATTGTCATGCTCAATGGAAATAAATCCAGAAGGAAAAACAATTTGGGCAGAAGTATACAAAGGAATAATAAATGTATGTGAAAGAATGAATTATCATGATGTACAAAAAATATTAGACAAATCTGATGAACAAGTTTTAAAAAAATATGAAAAATATATTTCTGATTTTGATTTAATGGCAGAACTTGCAACAATTCTAAAAAACAGGAGATTAGAACAAGGATACTTAAATTTAGATATACCAGAAAGCAAGATTGAATTAGATAGAGATGGAAAAGCAATAAACGTAGGAAAATATGAAACAAGTTTTAGTAATGAAATAATCGAACAATTCATGTTAAGTGCAAACGAAGCAATAGCAGAAAAATTTTATTGGTTGGAAGCACCATTTATTTATAGAGTACATGAAGATCCTGATATAGAAAAAATAAAAGAGTTAAATAAATTTTTATTTAATTTTGGATTAAAAATAAGAACAACAAATGACAAAGTTTATCCAACAGAAGTATCAAAAATATTAGAAGAAATAAAAGGTAAAGAAGAGGAAAAGGTTGTATCAACATTAATATTAAGGACATTAAAGGTTGCAAGATATGAATCAGAGAATAAAGGACATTTTGGAATTGCAAGCAAATATTATTGTCATTTTACATCACCAATAAGAAGATATCCAGATTTATTTATACATAGAATAATATCAAAATATTTAGAAGAAAATTATGTTGTTGAAGAAAAATGGATAGAAGAATACCAGGAAAAAGCAACACAAAGAGCAGCAACTTCATCAGAAAGAGAAAAAGTAGCAACAAAAGTAGAAAGAGACAGCGAGGATATGAAAAAGGCCGAATATATGGAAAGTAAGGTTGGAGAAGAATATGAAGGAATTGTGTCATCGGTTACTCAATTTGGAATTTTTGTTGAATTGGATAATACAGTTGAAGGGTTAATTAGATTTGAAAATCTAGGCGATGAGTATTTTATCTATGATGAAGAAAGAAAAAGATTAATAGGAGAAAGAACTAATAAAACTTATAAAATTGGAGACAAAGTTAAGATTAGAGTTATTTCTGCCAATAAGATGTTAAGACAAATCGATTTTGAAATAGTAGAAAGTGATTAAGAAAATATTTTTTCTTAATCACTTTTTTTACCTAAAGAAAACAATAATATTTGTAAATAGAAAAATAAAAATAGATACACAAATTATAGCAATACCACCATATTTATTATTTTCAGTATTAATTTCATATAATCCATAAAAAATAGTTCTAATTAAAATAAAAATAGTAACAATAATAAAAATAAAATGATATAAAAAATACATAAAAACCTCCGTTTTAAGTTTTTGTTAATAAGAATCCAGAGTCAATAATAGTATCAATTTCAACCTTAAATGTAGAGTTTTTGTAATTATCTAACCAATTATATTTTTCAAATTCAGTAGTTGTGAAAAATTTTGAAAGAGCATAAGAACCAAAGTTATTTATGTCACTTTCAAAAACTGAAGAAGTTTTATACAAATAATTATAAAATTGACCTTCTAAATAATTATTGCATGAATTTGAAATAGAATTTAAAACATCAATATCAAGGTACTCAGAGTTTTTGCTCATAGAGTAAATCTTCCCGGAAAAATCTAGTTTTAACTTAATAAATGGAGCACCATTAACAAAACTAACATCAATATTATGAGTACTGTTTGGAGTTAAATAAATATCTATTTGTGAAGAGGAACCTTGTTCATAAGGAATTGAGACAAGGAAATTATCTACTTTTTTAATTATGTTTAAAAAACAAAGTGTTTCAATAGCATTTAATTCACCAGATAGTTTATCATCTTTAAAAACTGCAAGACCAATATTTTGAGCTGATCTATTCCCTTCAATAGGACTTTCATCTGATTTAATAGTAGAATCATTTATTTGGGTTGAGGTATCATTAGTAGTTGTTATACCACCCAGTATTGCGTAAGGAGAACTATAATTACAAACTAACGAATTGAAAAAATTACCTATAGTAGCATCACAAGTATAACCGGTATATTCACTAGTATGAGGAAATATATCATAATATTTTGGAATTAAACTTTCTAAACTTGGTATGGAATTTTCTATATAATATCTAGTATTACATTGACTTATAACAATATTTGCAGATGGTCTTATTTGAACCTCGTTCATTAAAGAATATACTTCATCTGATATTCCCTCTTTTGCCAATTCTTCAGAAAAAATAATCAACTTGCAATGAGCAAGATTAACTTTTTTTCCTAAATAGGCATTCATTATATTTATACCGTTTGTTATAGAGGAACAGTCAACACTATTTAGTATAGGCTTTGTTTCAGAAATACTCTCTCCACTTGGAGAAGTTGTTATAAATTCAAAAGTTACATTTAATTTATTTGATGTTGATTTATCAATTCCTATAGCTACAGCAAATGCACAATTGGATATATTAAGAGAAGAGTATGATGCAGAAAAACTATAAATAAATATAATAATAAGTACAATTATAAGAAGTTTATTTAATATAATTTTAATCTTTCTCACCTACTCTCTTCTTTTTTAAGTTAGCCAAAATTAATATAATAATTCCCAAAGCAAAGTTTATTATTATTCTAAAAAATCGATAAATATTAGTTTCAAATAAATTTGAAATAGCATAGTTGTTTGGAATCAAAGAAATTCCAAATAATAATATTGTAAAAATATCTAATGTTGGTCTCATATCAGATAAACTAAATATTTTGTTAAAAATACGTGCCGAAAGTTTACAAGTTATACTTAAATAGCAACAAAAATAAATAATCCAAATTAACAAAAATATAGATTCAAATCTTTGGAAAAATGAGCCAAATTCTATATGCCTTGCGGCTGAAAATAAAGGCATAATTTCATCTGTTGTTATAAAGAATGAAAACATTAAAAGTAATGTTGCTACACATAAAGATATAAATATACCATTAGATATAACTGAAATTACAGCAATTTTTTTAAACTTTTCAGGTTCTTCTAGCATTGGAGGTAAAAAATATAAATAACAAATACCGCTAAAAGCACCAATATTTCTAAGCCCTAAAATAAATGTACTATAAAATCCATCACCTAAAATTGGGAAAATTCGTCTAAATGAAAAATTGCTAAAATTTCCGAAAAATAAAAGCAGTACACTTATTAATACCATAGGAAAAATAATTGATGCTGTATTTAAAGTTGCATTAAAACTTAATCTATTTACCAAAGCAATTGTAATAATAAACATCAAAATTATAAATATATAATTTGTTAATGGATAATAAACTACAACTAAACTTTCACAAAAATTTCTAAGCATCATTCCAGAACTAATTAAAAAGTAAGATATAAAAAGTCCACCAACAATATTTTTAAAAATTGTACCACCTAAAAAATCGGAAATATCTAAAATATCAAAACCAGGAAATTTTTTAAATAATTTGCATATAAGTAAAATAATAAATAAAACAATTATTGTGTTATAAAGTATATTTAATAAAGTAGAAGATTTAGTTTCGTTTATAAAAGTTCTAGGCAAGGAACTTGTAATATATGAAATTACTATTGAAAGTGTTAACATTATAGCACTCACAGTACTTATTTTTTTAGTTGTCATTTTTCCCTCCAAAATAATATAAATGAAATTTGTTATAAAAGAAGATTATATATTTACCTCTCTTAAATTTTTTTTTATTAAAATTTCCACTTCATAGAAATATTAGCTTGCTTTCTTGCTTTTTGGGGTGCGAGAAAATATGATCTATATTCTCTTTTCCATATAGGTGGAAGTATAATGCCAGAATTCTGAGAATTTTTTACATGAGAATAAGGTGTAGAATAAGATACCCCAAAAGATTGCATATCACATATCATAGAAATGTAAACAAATAAACCAGTACCAATTCCCAAAAATCCAGCAGTATAACCAAGTAAAATAAATAAAAATCTGAACACTCTTAAATGAAAACTAAAAGTATAATCAGGAATGGCAAAAGAACTTAAAGCAGTTATGGCAACAATAATAATTAAGATTGGGCTCACAATTCCTGCACTTACAGCTGCTTGACCTATAACCAGAGCACCAACAATACCAATTGTAGAACCTATAGCTGAAGGAACTCTAAGACTGGCTTCTCTGATAATCTCAAAGGATATTTCCATTATTAGAATTTCAAATATAATAGGAAATGGTACACTTCCTCTAGATGCAAGAATAGAGTAAAGTAATTCTGTCGGAATAATCTCTATATGAAAACTAGTAATAGAAATATATAATCCAGGTAAGAGAAGAGCAAGAAAAGAACAAACTATTCTTATCACTCTCAAAAAGTTTGCAAATATACTTTTTAAATTTCTATCTTCTGGAGAGGTCAAAAAGTCAATCATAATGGCAGGTAAAATTAATGCAAAAGGAGAACCATTTACTAAGACGACAACCCTACCTTCTAAAAGATGTTGTACAGCATTATCAGGTCGTTCAGTAGAAATAGCTTTAGGTAAACCCAATGAATTATCATCACTTATTAATTGTTCTAATTGACCAGATGAAAGAATCGAGTCAACATCTAAATTATTTATTCTATGCTTAACTTCGGCAACCAAATCACTATTAGCAATATTTTGCATATAACAAACGGCACACTTCGTTTTTGTTAATTTCCCTGCTTCTAACCCTTCAATAACTAAATTTTCATTATTTGTAAAACGACGTAATAGAGATGTATTTGTACGGATATTTTCAACAAAAGCCTCATGAGCACCTTTAATAACAATCTCATTTTCGGGTTTATCAATGCCCCTTTGTTTAAATCCTTTAACATCAATATCAAATGCAATAGATAAAGTATCTACAAAAAGAGCACAATTTCCTGAGTTTACACCTGAAAAAACATCTTCAAATGAATTGTTTTTTTCTACATTATTTTGTGGGATTAGGCAGCTTTCAATATAATCGGATAAATTGAATTTTTTAACTTTTCTAACCGTAATATTATCTTTAGTTGATTCAGAAATAACACGGTTTTGCTCATTATTAAAAAGATTACTTTTATTTCTTGGCATTAAGGGTTCTAAAACGAAATGGTTTAAAATTTGAGAATTAACCATACCATCTATATAAAATAAAAAAGCATTATACAGCTTTCCTCTAGCATTTAATATAAATTGACGAATTATAATATCACTGTTTATTAATAAATTATATTTTGTTTTTATATAATCTAAATTAACAGATAAATCTGTATTAACATCTTCAGATTTTTCGAAAGAATCTATATTATTTTGAGAAATATTAAATTCTGAATCCTCACTATTATTTGATAAAGAAAAATTATACACATCTCTAGGAGTATAGCCAAATAAATTATTAAAAACATTTTTTATTTCCATATTTTCTCCTTTAATTATAAGTAGTATTGGCAAAAAAAAATAAAATATACTAGTTTTTAACAATAAAAAATGTTATAATAAAACCATATATTCACGAAAGAGAGTGGATGAAATGATAAAAAAAATAAAATCTTTTATTAAGACAATCTTTGCTATAGTATTAATATTGCTATTTTGCATTTTTGGAATAATAATATATGATGAAATAGCAGAAGATAATACAATTGAAGATGTAAATGAGTTTGTATCAAATATAACAATGTCCATTGGAGAAATAAGCGATAAAGTAGAAAATTCTAAAGTATTAGATAGTAGCATTGAAGAAACATTACAAGAAAATAACTATATAAATGAGCAAACAGAAAAATTCTTTTACAATCAATTGGACGAATGTTCAAAAATAATATATAATGCAATGGAAACAAACAAAGAGAATATGAAAACGGGAAATTATGAAATTAATCTAGGAACGAAGTTTTCGGAATTGTTATCAAAAGATAATGGTGAAGAATTATTAGGATATTATTATCAATCAGCAATTGAAGCTTATATATATGATAACCCAGATGTATTTTATATAGAGTTTTCAAAATTATATTTAAATATTGAAACTACAACAAAAAGAAATAAGGAAACATATAGAGTATTTATTAATTCAGGAAATGAGTTAAATTATTTAACAGATGATTTTTCTTCAAAAGAAATAATAGACTCAGGATTAAATGAGATTGAAAAAATAAAAGATTATATTATTGAAAATAAAAAATCTGATAAATATGAAAATATTAAATTTGTACATGATTATTTAGTAGATAATATAGTATATGAACAAACAATATCAAAAGCCAATATATATGATATATATGGAGCACTTATCAAAAGAGAATGTGTTTGTGAAGGATATGCAAAAGCTTTTAAATATCTAATGGATTCAATGAATATACCATGCATAATAATATCTGGTGAAGCAACTAATTCTGATGGCAACAAAGAAAATCATGCTTGGAACTATGTACAGATAAATAATTTATGGTATGGTATAGATTGCACATGGGATGACCCAATTATAATTGGACCAGGATATTTAAGTGATTCTTCAAAATATAGATATTTTCTAAAAGGAGAAAATTCATTTAATGAGTCTCGTATTCCAAATGGACAATTTACAGAAGGAGGAAAAGTGTTTGCTTTTCCAAGTTTGAGTACAAGTGATTATTAATAAAAATTAAAAGATGAAAGGAAAAAAAATGTCATTAAAAGATAAAATACCAAATTTTCCAAAAGTTGGAACAAATAAAATAAAAGTATATGCATTTGTTGGACCATCAGGAACAGGAAAAAGCTACAGAGCACAAATGGTTGCAAGCGAAAAAAATATAAAATTTATAATAGATGATGGACTATTAATAATGGATAATCAAGTAATAGCAGGAGAATCAGCCAAAAAAGCACCAACGAAAATAGAAACAGTAAAACATGCATTATTTTATAAAGAAGAAGAAAAACAGGAAATAATAAAAGCGTTTAAAAAATATAAGCCAGAAAGTATTTTAATATTAGGAACTTCAGACGGAATGGTACAAAAAATAGCAGCTAATCTAGGGCTGCCGGAAATATCCGAAACAACTTATATTTCGGACGTTGCAACACAGGAAGAAATGCAAACAGCAAGAAGGATAAGAGTAACTGAAGGAAAGCATGTAATACCAGTACCAACATTTGAAATAAAAAAAGATTTTTCAGGATATTTATTAGATCCACTTCAAATATTTAAGACGAAGGGAAGAGGGGAAAAACCATATATATCAGAAAAATCAATCATAAGACCAACATTTAGTTATTTAGGAAAATTTACAATTTCAGACACTGTATTTAGACAAATATTGGAATACTTAGTTTCAAAAACACTAGGAATATACAAAGTACAAAAAATAAGAGTTGATAATTTTGGAGAAGGCGTTAAATTATATATGGAAGTTACTGTTGTATATGGATTTAATGTTATTGATGGAATTAGTGAATTTAAAAATAAGGCGAAAAAAGAAATAGAAAAATTAACAGCAATGAATGTTGAAGAATTTGAAATAGTCGTAAAGAATATCTATGTGCCTGAAGAGTAAAAAGGAGGAAAATAAATGAAAAACGTTTTTAAGACAATAGGTAGAGGAATAGTAAAAGGGGCAATATGGATTTATTGTAAAATAGTATATAGATTTGAAGTAATTGGAAGTGAAAATATACCTAAAGAAGGAGCTGTAATTATTTGTGGAAATCACAGAAGCTTTTTAGATCCACCTTTAATTGAAGTTACTACCGGAAGATATACAAGATTTTTAGCAAAAGAAGAGTTAACTAAAAATAAATTCTTAGCTTTTTTGGGATATGTATTTGATGCAATACTTGTAAAAAGAGATTCAAAAGAAGTTAAAGCATTAAAAGAATCATTACAAACTCTAAAAGATGGTGATTGTTTAGCACTATTTCCTGAAGGCACAAGAAATGGTTTGGCTAAAGGTGAAAAAGTAAAAGATGGTGCTGCATTCTTTGCAGTTAGAAGCGGAGCTCCTGTTATACCATGCGGAATAAAAGGTGGAGAAAAGGAAAATAGGAAAGTTACAATTACTTATGGAAAACCTTTAGATTATAGTGAATATAAAGGAAGCAAGGATAAAGAGGTTTTAGACAAAGTTACTGATGAGATAATGAGCAATATAATAGAGCTTACAAAATAACAATTAACATAAAAATGTCAAATTTCGTTGACATTTTTTTAATTTAGTAGTATAATTTTAAAGTTAGTAAACTTTTAATGAAAAACAAGCATAAAATATAATTTTATATAAATAAAGGGGTAATAAAAATGAACAACAAAAACATAAGAAACATAGCGATAATAGCACACGTAGACCATGGAAAAACAACATTAGTAGATGCACTACTAAAACAAAGTCATGTATTCAGAGAAAATGAACAAGTACAAGAAAGAGTAATGGACTCAAACGACCAAGAAAAAGAAAGAGGAATAACAATCCTATCTAAGAACACATCAGTAATGCATGGAGATATAAAAATAAACATAGTAGATACACCCGGACATGCTGACTTTGGAGGAGAAGTAGAAAGAGTTTTAAAAACAGTTGATGGTGTTTTACTATTAGTTGATGCATTTGAAGGAGCAATGCCACAAACAAGAGAAGTTCTAAAAAAATCATTAGCATTAGGACTAAAACCAATAGTAGTAATAAACAAAATAGATAGACCTGGAGCACAACCAGAAAAAGTTGTTGACCAAGTTATAGAATTATTTATTGAATTAAATGCTACAGATGAACAATTAGACTTCCCAGTAGTATATGCGTCAGCAAAAAACGGAATTGCAAAAATGGACTTATCAGATGAGACAACAGATTTGTCTTGCCTATTTGAAACAATAATAAACACAATAGAGCCACCAAAATGCAATGTAGAAGGACCAGCACAAATGTTAGTATCAAATATAGATTATGATGACTATGTTGGAAGAATTGGTATAGGAAGACTTGAAAGAGGAACAATGAAAATTGGAATGCCAGTTAGCATCTGTGGAAAAGAAGACAAAATAACACAAGGAAGAATTGCAAAATTATATACACACGTTGGACTTAAAAAAGTAGAAGTTGAAGAAGTTGGAGCAGGTGATATCATAGAATTTGCTGGATTATCAGACATCAATATAGGTGACACAGTATGTGACTTTGAACATCCAGAAAAAATACCATTTGTAGACATTGATGAACCAACAGTAACAATGACATTTAGCGTAAACAATGGACCATTTGCTGGAAAAGAAGGACAATTTGTAACATCAAGACATATAAGAGATAGATTATACAAAGAACTAGAAAGAAACGTATCATTAAGAGTAAAAGATGGAGAAACACCAGATTCATTTGAAGTATCAGGTAGAGGTGAATTACATTTATCAGTATTAATTGAAACAATGAGAAGAGAAGGATTTGAATTATTAGTTTCAAGACCAAAAGTTATCTTCAAAGAAATTAATGGAGTAAAATGTGAACCAATTGAATTATTAGTTGTAAATGTACCAGACGACTGCGTAGGAAATGTTATTGAAAAATTAGGAAGAAGAAAAGCAGAAATGGTTAATATGGAACCTGCAGAGGCTGGACATACAAAAATAGAATTCAGAATTCCTGCAAGAGGAATAATTGGGTATAGAACAGAATTCCTTACAGATACAAAAGGTGAAGGAACAATGAATCACATATTTGATTGCTATGAACCATACAAGGGAGATATTCAAGCACGTGTTAGAGGAACAATAGTTGCATTTGAGCCAGGGAAATCAGTAACTTATGGACTATACAATGCACAAGATAAAGGTGACTTATTCATAGGACCAGGTGTTGATGTTTATGAAGGAATGATCGTTGGTCTAAACTCTAGAGGAGAAGACTTAGCAATAAACGTATGCAAAGAAAAACACTTAACAAATACTAGAGCATCAGGATCAGATGAAGCATTAAGATTAGTTCCACCAATTCAAATGTCACTTGAAAAAGCTATTGAATTTATTCAAGATGACGAATTAGTTGAAATAACACCAAAATCTATTAGATTAAGAAAAAAAATATTAGACTCTAAAGAAAGAGAGAGAGCTAACAGAAATAAATAAAAAGGAGTTATAACAACAATGAGTAGAAGATATATAGCTGGACTTGCAGCTCAAGATACACAATATGCTATTAACCTTAATAAAAATATGGAGAATAAAACAAAAAAGGCAGAATCAGATGATGTAACTAATAGGAGATATGTAAGAGGCAAAATAATAGAATATTTAAGAAGTGGAATGGAGAAAAAAGACGTTGTCGAAAAAATTCTAAACGATCCAATCATGAAGAAATTTGACTATCTTAGTAAAAATGGTTTAAATATTGAAACGTGTGTAAACGAGTGGGTAGAAAACGCTGCAAAAAATAGCCAAAATAAAGGTGGAAAAACAAGATAATGAAAAAAACAGAATTGGAAAAAATAAAACAAAAAGCTTTAGAAGATCACATACCAATAATAATGGACGATACTTTAGAAGTTATAGAAAAAGAATTAAAAGAAAATCCGCCAAAAAGAATATTGGAAATAGGAGCTGCAGTTGGGTATTCAGCAATGTGCTTCTCAGAATTTTTAGCACAAGATGGAGTAATTGACACAATAGAAAGAGATGAAGCAAGAATTCAAGAAGCAAAAGAAAACTTCAAAAAAGTAGGAGTAGAGGACAAAATCAAACTTTATGAGGGTGATGCAATTGATATTTTACCAACTTTAAATGAAAAATATGATATGGTATTTATAGATGCAGCAAAAGGAAAGTATCCATTCTTTCTAAAAGAAGCGTTAAGAATGATAAATAATAATGGAATTATATTTGCAGATAACATATTATATAAAGGATATGTTATGAGTGATTACAATAAACATAAACAAAGAACAGCAGTAAGAAACTTGAGAGAATATATAAAAGAAGTTTCTGAAAATCCAAATCTTGAAACTGAAATTTTAGAAGTAGGAGATGGACTTGCAATAAGTAGAATAAAATAAAAAGAAAACAGTCACACCAAAATAAAACTGGTGTGACTGAAATTTTTTAGAAAGGACGACCTCTCTGAATTATCTGATAAGGTGTTTCTAAACCTATAAAATCAAAAACTTGACCTTCGGCAAATGAATAGCCAGCCATTTTGATTTTTGAACGATCAAACTCAATTGTCGTATCAGAGTAACGATGCTTTTTATAAGCATCATGTCCTGCAAGAGAATGACTCTCTGCATGGATATGCATTGCAAATGTTCTGATTTGAATTTCAAAACATCTTCCGGTCTTTGAATCCTGAAATACAGTATGCAAAGACTGATACCCAGTTTCTTTAGGATGCAATACATAATCCTTTACCCATTTTTGATATTCAAGTGGTAAAGGTGACTCTTTTGGCAATTCAATATCAGAAAAGTCAGTTTTATTAAATCCTTCTGTCTGAAAAACATTTGTGGCAATACAAGGAATAAATCCCTTTTCAATATTAAACTCGATTACTGTTTTGAGTAAAGAATAACAAAGTTCTATACTATTGTCAAAAATGATAAATCTGAATGCCAATTCATCTTTGAAATCCGATAAATCTCTATTTTGTGAAAGATAAAGGTTTATCTTTTTTTCTGAACCGATTACATCCTTTCTTCTACCAGCAAGGTAGAACTTTAGATCAGGATATCTGCTTTTTGTAAATGCATATAAGGAATCGTAATGTTTCCTTATCATTGACAAGAATTTATTATCCGTTAAGACATTAGTGATTTCTGTCAATTTGTTTGCATGAAGCAAATTTTTTAAATCGTTACTATCCCGCAATTGATCAGAATATTTTTTCAAAACTTCTTCAAGTGATGAAGAGGTATACAAAAAAGGTACAATGCTTATTGCCTGAGATGTTGAATTTTCGTTTTCTACCATTTTTTATTTCCTTTCATATTTTTTTATGTAGATTACATAAAATTATTATAACACAAAATTAAAATAAATTCAAATTATTGACATAAATGGAAAAGCTATATATAATATTATGTATAATAATATTAAGAAAAAGAGGCAAGATAAATGAAAAAAATAGAATTATTAGCACCAGCAGGATCATTTGAAAAAGCAAAAACAGCATTTAAATATGGAGCAGACGCAGTATACTGTGGAACATCATCATTATCATTAAGAACAAGAGCTGATATGGACAATGATGACTTAATAAAAACAATACAATATGCCCACAGCATAGGAAAAAGAGTACATGTAACACTAAATATATTTGCATGGGATGATAAATACGAAGAAATAATAGAAATGGCCAAAATACTAAATGAAGTAAAACCTGATGCAATAATAGCAGCAGATGGAGGAGTAATAGAAACATTAAAACAATATGCACCAAATGTACCAATACATGTGAGTACACAAGCAAACATAGTGAGCTTACATGATGCAAATTTCTGGTATAAAAATGGAGCTAAAAGAGTAATAATGGCAAGAGAAATAAACAAAGAACAATTAAAATACATAATGGAAAACAAGCCAAAAGATCTAGAAGTGGAAATGTTTGGACATGGTTCAATATGCTTTGCATTTTCAGGGAGATGTTTCTTAAGTGATTTTATGTGTGGAAGGAGTGCAAATCTAGGAGATTGTGCACAAAGCTGTAGATGGTCATATAATTTGTATGCTGAAGAAAAAAACAATCCAGGACAATTATATCCAATAGAAGAAAGTGAATATGGAACAAGCATATTCTCATCAAAAGATTTATGCCTAATAAAGGAAATACCAGAAATAATCGATATGGATATAGACAGTTTAAAAATAGAAGGAAGATTAAAAACGGAATATTACATAGCAAGTGTAATAAATGTATACAGAAATGCAATTGACGATTATATGAAAGATCCAAAGAATTACGATTATACAAAATATATGAATGAAATAGAAAAAGTAAAAACAAGAGAATTTACTACATTCTATTTTAATGGCAGAAAAAATAAAGACATCCAAGACTTGAGCGGAAGACAATATAATGATAAATATGAATTTGGTGGAAAAATACTAAAATATGAAGAAGAAAAATCAACAATAGAAATAAAGAATAAATTAATGGTAGGAGATACAATTGAAATAATAATTCCAAACCAATTAGAACCTGAAATATTTAAAATTGATAAACTTTGGGATTACGAAACAGGAGATGAAATTAATAGTATTAGTCCTGGAGTAAAAGGCCAAAAGGTATTTATGAAATTACCAATTAGTTGCGAAGCTGGATGGATATTAAGAAGAAAAAAAATGTCATAAGGAATATCTTATGACATTTTTTATTTGTCTTCTAATAATATATCAAGAATTTTAGGATATATTTTAGAAGCATTTTTGTTCCAATTATCTACAATTTTTTTTGCCCTTTCGCGAGAACCTGCAAAGGTTTTTACTTCAAATATCGTTTCGTTTTTTTCAATAACCTTACATTTAATTATATAATCGTTTTCACTTCTAGGAATAAATTCTGCTACAATAGAAGTTTCATTAGCTATAGAAGCAAACTCCTTTTTAAAAACATTGTCAGCTTTTAATTTTAATATTCCTGGTAACACATCAATTGTAAGAGAAAGTGCGTTTTTTCCTTCACTTGTTATTCTTAGTACAGATTCTTCTTCTTCATCTTTAGTGAATAAACCAACTAATTTGGAATCTAATAAATCAGTTAAAACTTCTTTAAAATAGAAGTAATTAACATTATTTATAGAAGAAATAATTTTATACAATCCATCTTCTAGTATACCATTTGAAATTTGATTTAAGATATATAAAATTAAAACTTTATTTTCAGCCAAAGCAGTTGTATTATCTGAACTAGACATTTTTATAACACTCCTTTCACTTGCTTTACTCGTTAATTGTTTGGCTCATTATAAGTTATAATATTTTATTTGTTGAAATTATATCACAAAAAATGTAAAAAGTAAATTTTTTTTAGATATTATGTTTAAAAAAAATAAAAATAGATATATAATACAATATGTAAAGTTTGTTAATTAAAAGGGAAAGGATGGTAACATATATGAAAAAAGGAAAAGTAGTTCTTGTTGGAACAGGCTTTGTAGGAATGAGTATGGCATATTCAATGTTAAATAGGGGAGGCGTAAATGAGTTAGTACTAATAGACATAGATAAAGAAAAAACAATAGGTGAAGAAATGGACTTATCTCATGGATTGCCATTTGCACCACAAAAAATGATAATAAAAGCAGGAGACTATAATGAGTGTAAAGACGCACAAGTGATTGTAATAACTGCTGGGGTTGCACAAAAACCAGGACAAACAAGATTAGAATTAGCAGAAACGAATACAAAAATAATAAAAGAAATAACAAAGAATATAATGGCAAGTGGATTTAACGGGGTTATTATAGTAGCAAGTAATCCTGTTGATCTAATGACTTATGTTGTTTCAAAAGTATCAGGACTTCCAACAAATCAAGTATTTGGCTCAGGAACTGTTTTAGATACAGCAAGATTACGTTATATAATGTCAGATTACTTAAAGGTTTCTAGTAAAAATATTCATGCATATATAATGGGGGAACATGGAGACTCATCATTTGTGCCTTGGAATCATGCTTATGTAGGATGCAAAAAAATGAAAGATGTTATGAAAGATGGAAATCATCCTATAGAAGATTTAGATAGAATACATCAAGAGGTTGTAGATGCAGCTTATGAAATAATTAATAAAAAGAAAGCTACTTATTATGGTATAGGAATGGCATTAAGTAAAATAGTTAAGTCTGTTTTGGATAATGATAATTCTATTTTAACAGTTTCTACTTATTTAAAAGATAATGAATATGGCCAAGATGATATATTTATTGGAGTACCAGCAATTGTTAATAGTGATGGAGTAAGAGAACTATTAAAATTAGAATTGACAAATGAAGAACAAGAAAAACTTAATAATAGTTGTAAAATTATAAAAGAGATGAGAGAACAATCAATAGATAAAATAATAAACGAATAAACCATAATTTGGAATTATAAAAAGGAATATTTAGGGAAATAAATATTCCTTAAAAAATATATAAAAAAGTATTGACTTTATAACTTCATTATGATATTATATAAAAGCACTTGGCGAGAACAAAAAATAGTTTTAAAAAAAAATAAAATTTTTTAAAAAATCTATTGACAATATTCGACAAGATGTGCTATTATAAATAAAGTGCTTTGCAAGAGAAAAAATAAAAGAAGTAACAAATAAATTAGTAATGATTTAAACAGAAATTGAAACTCTAATTGCTAATTTTTATTTTGACAAAAAACTTCAAAAAACACTTGACAAAGTAAAAATATTTATAGTATAATACAAATCGTTCACCGACAAAACGGAGAACAAAAAGTACATTGAAAAGTAAACAGTAAATCCTTTAG
>CAKPGC010000013.1 GCA_934154445.1 uncultured Clostridia bacterium | reverse complement strand
TAACAAATGCAATGTTAAAAACAATTATAGATGTAATTGAAGTTGATTCAGATTCAAATGTAGAAGTAAGACTAAAACTACTAAATGAAATAGGAACAAATGAACCAGTAATAACAAGATTTGAAAATATTTACCAAAGTGTCGAAGAAAAAGAAAGCACAAAAAATGAAAAAAATTCTACCGCTCTGAAAAGTAACAACAGTACATAAGGATGTTTCCGAAAGATTAAAAAAGATAAATCCCATTTTGGCAAAAGAAGTAAGGATAATATTAGATGAGAATAAAGCAGAAAGACATATTAGAGGTGGGATGGCAACAAAACTAAAGTACAGTAATATGAAATAAATAAACTAAAGAGAAATAAAATCACTAAAAAAATTTAAAAACATAAAATATAATAGACATAAAATAAGAGGTGATTTGAATGAAAAAAATAAAAAAAGGAGATATAGTAGCAAGAAAATCTTATGGAAAGGATATTATATTTTATGTTAAGAGAATAATAAAAACAGTAAATGGAGAAATTGCAATATTATATGGGTTAATAAAAAGAATTGAGGCAGATAGCAGACTAGATGACTTAGAAATATTGGATAAAGAAGTAATAAAAAAAAGATTAGAAAAAGAAGACGAAAAAATAAATAACAGAGCTTACAAAAGAAAAGATGAATATAAAATAGGAATAATATCAAATGAGAATACAAGACTAAAAGAAAAAATAATTACAGGAAAGATTCTTCATTTAGATGGAGATAGAAGATATTCACAAAAATCGTATAATTATTATAAAAAAGTTGGTCTGAATGCAATTGTAAAAAACGTTCCTGAGTATAGACAGCCAAAAGAAGTATATAGATTACTTAAAATATATAATCCAGATATACTTATAATAACTGGACATGACGGAATGATTAAAAGAGGAACAAATTATAATGATATATATAATTACAGAAATTCAAGACATTTTATAAATACCGTAAAAGAAGCAAGAAAATATGATAAAGAAAATAACAAGCAAACAGTAATATTTGCTGGTGCATGTCAAAGTTATTTTGAAGCTATAATGTCAGCAGGAGCAAACTTTGCTTCCTCTCCATCAAGGATATTAATAGATTTTTTGGATCCACTAATAATTGCAGAAAAGGTTGCTACTACTGAGCAATATAAATATATAACAATAGATGACATAGCAAAAGAACTAAGAGATGGAAAAAAAGGTATTGGAGGAATAGGAGCAAAAGGAAAAATGAGAGTACTGTAATATAAATGTAATATAAATGTAATATTTGAAAAAATAAACGATAAAAATAGCCAAAAATGAACAAAAAACCCAAAAAAACACGAACAGATATTTTTTGACATTTTTTGCGAAAAATGCTATAATCAAGCCATCTTAAGGGAGTAGGTGATAGCATGATTTGTAAAACAGATATATCAAATCTAAAAACTGACATCTTAGAGAAAGTGGGTCAAAAGATAATAGTAAAGGGGTCACTTGGTAGAAGTAAAACCTTTGAAAAAGAAGCAACAATAGAAAAAGCATATCCTAACATTTTCGTGGTAAGATATGAAGAAAATAATAGAAATGTAACTTATAGTTATACTGACGTTTTAACAAGAACTGTTGAAGTGGATGTATTTGATGGAGAAGCATATAGTCCATTAATTCCACCACAAGTTGAAATTAAAAAGAGAAAAGCAGAAATTTTAGTATAAAATAGCACATATTATATTGTGCTATTTTTATTATTTTTTTATAAATGAAAGTAAAAACATAATGTAACTCTTGCAAATTCTGGAAAATAGTATATAATATTAATGAAGGGTGAGAGTAATGAATATAGAAGAACTAGAAAAAAATATAGGGTATACATTTAATAACAAACAGTTATTAGAAACAGCATTAACACATACATCCTATGCCTATGAACATAAGGTAGAAAGTAACGAAAAATTAGAATTTTTAGGAGATAGTATATTAGAGTTTGTGTCAAGTGAGTATATGTACAACAAATATATAAATTTAAAAGAAGGAGAAATGACTAAAGTTAGAGCAACGGTAGTGTGTGAGAAGAGTTTATACCAAATAGCATTATTGCATAATTTTAGTGATTTTTTACGCCTTGGAAGATCAGAGGTAATGGCAGGTGGCAACAAAAGACAGGCTATATTAGCAGACAGCGTTGAAGCTGTAATTGCCGCAATGTTTATAGATGGAGGATTAGAGCCAGCAAAAAAATTTATAATAGAAAATTTAAAGGAAGAAATTGAAACAGCAACAAAGCATGTAGGGCAAAAAGATTACAAAACAGTACTACAAGAAGAACTACAAAAAAATGGAGATGTAAAAATAGAATATAAAATAATAAAAGAATCAGGACCAGATCATGATAAAACATTTGAAGCAGAAGTAAGCTTGAATGGAAAAATATTAGCAACTGGAGTAGGAAAGAGCAAAAAGGAAGCTGAGATGCAAGCTGCAAAAAAAGCTTTAGAAAGGAAAAAAATATGAGCAAAGAATATGTAATTCCAGTATTTGTACCACACTTAGGTTGCCCAAATGACTGCGTATTTTGTAATCAAAAATCTATAAGTGGACAGAAAAAAAACATAACAAAAGATGATGCAAAGAAAATAATAGATAGTTTTTTAGAAAATATAAAAGATAAAGATGCGAAAAAAGAAATAGCATTTTTCGGCGGTAGTTTTACAGGAATTGATGAAAATATTCAAGAAGAACTATTACAAGTAGCTTATGAATATATACAAAATGGAAAAGTAGATAGTATAAGAATCTCAACAAGACCAGACTATATAAATAAAGATATATTAAAGAGATTAAAAAAGTATAAAGTAAAAACTATAGAATTAGGAGTACAATCCTCTAATGATTATATTTTGGGAAGGTCCAACAGAGGTCACACATTTAAAGATGTAGTAAAAGCCTCAAAATTGATAAGATGGTATGGATTTAATTTGGGACATCAAATGATGGTTGGATTACCAGAAAGTACTAGAATTGATGATATTAATACTGCAAAAGCATTAATAAAATTAAAACCTAAAATGGTAAGAATATATCCGGTTTTAGTTATAAAAGGAACAAAACTAGAAAAAGAATATAATGAAGGTATATATGAGCCATTATCTGTAGTTCAAGCAGTAGAAATCTGTAAACAATTAGTAAGAATGTTTACTGACAAAAAAATTGAAGTCATAAGAGTTGGACTTCAGAACACAGATGAGATATGTCAGCCAGGAAGTAAGAATAGTGAAGTGGTGGCAGGTCCATTCCATCCGGCATTTGGACAACTAGTAGAATCAAGCATGTGGTATGATGCCATAGTAGAAAAAATAAAAAAATTAAATGTAAAAGTTAAAGAAGTTGAAGTTACTGTAAATCCAATAGATATTAATAATGTAATTGGACATAAAAGAGAAAATGCTATTAAGTTAAAAGATACTTATGAAGTGGATTTAATTGTTAAAAAAGATAAAAAAATGAAACAGGGTAATTCAAAAATAGAAGTAACTAAAACATATAATGATTTTTTGGAAGAAAATGAAAACAAAGAATAAAATTACTTAAAAAAACCGATAATATTACTAAAGTTATATATAAACTTTAATAATATTATCGGTTTTTTAGGTGATTTTTATATGAATATAAAATGGAAAAAAATAAAACATTTTTCATTAGAAATAATAGAAACAATGATAGGTGCTTTTATAATGGCAATAGCAACATCATTATTCTTATTGCCAAATCAATTATCATCAGGTGGATTTTCCGGAATCGCAACAATACTATATTATTTCTTTGAAATTCCTATGGGAACAACAATCTTATTTCTAAATATACCTTTGTTTTTATTTGCAGCATATAAATTAGGAAAAGAATTTATTATAAAATCTGTTATAGGAACAACAACATTTTCAATATCCATAGACATTCTTGATAAGTTAAAACCATTAACACAGGATAGATTTTTAGCATGTATTTATGGCGGAATAATAATAGGATTAGGTACTGCTATAATTTTAAAAGCGAATTCTTCAACAGGTGGATCAGATTTAATAAGTATGTTGATAAGAAAATATAATCAAGATATAAGGACAAGTAATGTGATAATAATAGTAGATACGATAATAGTAGGATTAAATGTGCTATTTTTTAGAAAAATAGAAATAGGATTATATTCGGCAATAGCTATATATTTGATGGGAAAAATGATAGATATAATTTTCGAAGGAATATATTTTACAAAATTAATAATTATAATATCAGATAAAAGTCAAGAAATATCTGAAGAGATAGGAGAAAAGGTTAGAAAGGGTACAACTGGATTATTTGGAAAAGGAATGTACACGAATGAGCATAAAACAATTTTAATGTGTGCAGCATCTAGGGGAGATGTTGCAAGAGTAAAACAAACAGCAAAAAAAATAGACCCCAAAAGCTTTATTATCATCTCTAATGCAAGAGAGGTAGTAGGCCAGGGGTTTAAATAAAAATATAAAATTATCTACTATAATCAGATTCATCTTCTATATACAATTCATTAGAAAGATTAAGATCGTGAAAATTATTTATCAACGAATTTACAACTTTTTTAGAAAAGTCTATTTTGGCATGTTCATCATAAATACCTAAATGTTTTGATTGTGTTTTAAAAAAGTTTACAACAGATGACAATGAAACATCTAGAAGTTTTAAAGCTTCAGGGCTAATAAAATAATCAGACTTTTCTTTAATTGTATTCTTTTTTTG
The DNA here is from genome assembly GCA_934154445.1 of uncultured Clostridia bacterium. Lineage (GTDB taxonomy): Bacteria > Bacillota > Clostridia > TANB77 > CAG-508 > CAG-269. The sequence continues at coordinate 36,181 of CAKPGC010000013.1, read as the reverse complement.
TTCACATTCCTTATTTAAGTCTGAATAAATACTATTATAATTTGAAGCATCAGAGCAATTCTCAACAGCCCCAAACAATTGAATATTGTTTTCATTAGAGTTTACTTTATTAAGAACATCATCAACGACATTAGATGTTAAAACATTGCTGTTATCATCCTGTACAATTATTTCAAAAGTACCTCCACCAGAATGTATAGGATAAAGTTTAATACCATTGTCTTTTGGAATGATAGTGTTAAGTTCATTAATTAAGCAATCATAAGTTGACTTAATTTTTTTATCAGTATCGGCATGTGAAGAAATAGAATTTGATATTTTTATTCCCAAAGATTCTATCAAGATTATCTTAAATGGAGTTTCATCTTCTTTAAAACGTGGAATTAGATAATGGTCTCTATATACACTATTGTGTGTGTCAGTAATAGAATCTGTTGATAAGTTATTTTTAACAGTTTTTAAATCTTCAATTGATATAGAATCTAATTCTTCATAATTAATCTTATTATTCATTATAAGATTAGAAATTTTTGAGACAACAGTAGGATCTATTTGTAATTCTTCATCAAACATATTTCTTTCCAAATTATTATTTTCATTAGCATTATGGTTATTAGAGTTATCATCATTTAATAGCTTAGATACAGTGTTTATAATTGGATAAGATAATACCTTTAAGTCATCAGGCTTAAAATAGCGGTTAGAAGAAAAACGAAAATTTTCAATATATGATTTTACTGTGGAATTGATAAGTTCATCTAACTGTTTATTATAGTCATCAATATTATCAATTTTTTTATTATAATTTAAATGAGAATGTTTCTTTAAATTAACTTTATTCTCTACAAAATTATACATATCTTTTATATTATCGAATTTAGAAGAATCAGAAGCTGCAAATGTAATATCTAATCCCTTAACTGATTCATTAGAAGAAAGGGAATCATGTATTTTCTTTGTAAGTTTTCTTGTTTCTACATCAGATAAATCTGGAATAATAAAGCAGAATTCATCTCCACCAACTCTATAAGAAGAAATATCTTCTGGCAAATAGCTTAAAACTGTTTTTAATAATTCTTCAACAGCCAAATCAGCTTTATCATATCCGATGGTATCATTAAGTTTTCTTAAACCATCAATATCCCCATATAAAAGAGTAAATATATTATTATTGTTATTATTTTTATATAGTTTCAAAAATAAATCATTAAAAAATGTTTTAGAAAAAATATTTAAATCCGGAAAATCCGGCATAGAAAAAGTCTTTATATATTTTAACAAATTTATTTTTGTTGATAATTCTGCATTCATTTTAAAATCTCCATACATAATATAAATATATGCAATTATATAACTAAAAAGAAGTAAATTCAATAGATATATTGAAAAAAACAAGTATAAATGATAAAATATTTATGGTGATAATAGTGAAAGAACAAAGATATATACTTAGAAATCAAAATTCATTCGAATTAAAAGATATATTTGAATGTGGACAATGTTTTAGATGGAACAGACAAGAAGATGAAAGTTATACTGGAGTCATTAAGAACGCAATTATCAATGTAAAAAAAGAAAATGAAAATATTATATTTACAGCAAAATGTGATGGAGATATAAAAGAAATAATAGAATATTATTTTGATTTAAAAACAAATTACGAAGATATAAAACAAAAACTATCTAACATAGATAAATATTTAAAAACAAGTGTAGAATATGGAAAAGGAATAAGAATACTAAATCAAGACTTGTGGGAAACAATAATATCATTTATAATATCTGCCAATAATAATATACCAAGAATAAAAGGGATAATTGAAAGATTATCAGAAAAATATGGAAATGAAATAGAATGGGACGGTAAAAAATACTACACATTCCCAAGCATAGAACAATTGAAAGATGTAACAGTGGATGATTACAGAAAAATTGGATTAGGTTTTAGAGATGTAAGGTTATATGAAACCACAAAAATGATATTAAACAAAGAAGTTGATTTGGAAGAATTAAAAAAGAATCCTAATACACAAGAAGTAAGAAATGAATTATTAAAGCTTTCAGGAGTAGGACCTAAAGTTGCAGATTGTATTTTATTATTCTCAGATTTAAAAAGATTTGACGTGTTTCCAATTGATGTATGGGTTAGAAGAGTAATGAATGATTTATATATAAAAAAAGATAATGAGACAAAAGTAAATAAGACAGAAATAGAAAAATTAGCAGAAGAGAAATTCGGAGATTTAAAAGGTTTAGCACAGCAGTATTTATTTTATTGGAGAAGAGAAAAATGAGTTTACGAATAATTTATGGAAAATCAGGTAGTGGTAAAAGCCAATACTGCTTTAAAGAAATAGCAAAACTAGTAAAAACAGAAAAGAAAATATATATAATAACACCAGAGCAATTTTCATTTACAGCTGAAAATAAATTAATGGATGCAATTGACACAAAAGCTGTAATAAATGCAGAAGTGTTAACAATTTCTAGAATGGCACACAGAGTATTGCAAGAATTAGGTGGAAATACACAAACACAATTAACCAAATGTGGTAAGTCAATGCTTATTTTTTCAATATTAAATGAAAATAAAAACAACCTAAAATTTCTAGGAAAATCCGATGAAAATATTGATTTATCAATGACCGCAATTACTGAATTTAAAAAGCATGGTGTTTTACCAGAAGATTTGCAACAAGAAATTGATAAAACAGATGACCAATATTTAAAAACAAAATTGAATGATATGTTTTTAATTTATAGCAATTTTGAGCAAAAGTTGCAAGGGGAATACATCGAAGACACAGATTTATTAACAATATTAAGCAATATTATTGAAGATACTGACATTGTTAAAGATAGCCTTATTTATATAGACGAGTTTTCTGGTTTTACATATCAAGAATATGAAGTACTAAAAAAGTTTATTAAACTTGCAAAACAAGTTACAATAACAGTATGTACTGATAGCTTAGAACCAAGCCTAAGACCAGATACAGATATATTTTATCCAAATAAAGTTACAGTTTCTAAAATAATGAATGTGGTAAAAGAAGAAAATTTGAAGTTAGAAAAGTCTGTATATTTGGATGGAACACCACGTTTTAAAACTGAAGAATTAAAATATTTAGAGAAAAATATATTTAATAATAGAGCAAAAAAATTTGATAAAAAAATAGAAAATATCAAATTATTTTTAGCTAAAAATCAATATTCAGAAATTGAAAATGTTGCAAAACAAATTACCAAACTTGTAAGAGACAAAAAATTAAGATATAAAGATATTTCAGTTATTACAAGAAATATTGATACATATTCAAGTTTGATAAGAAGTATTTTTGCACAATATGATATTCCAGTTTTTATAGACGAAAAAAGAGATTTAAATCAAAACATAATAGTTCAATATTTGCTTTCAATATTTGAAATTTTCAGTAACAACTTTTCAAAAGAAGCGGTTTTCAATTACTTAAAAATAGGATTTTCTGACATAGAAAATGATGATATTTTCAAATTAGAAAATTACTGTACAAAATGGGGAATAAAGCATAATAAGTGGAAAAATGATTTTACATATAGAATAAATGATGATAACAATGAAGAAATTGAATATCTAAATAGATTAAGAAAACAAATAATTGAGCCATTATCAAGATTAAAAAGTAATTTTGGAACTGTTAAAGAAACAACAAAGGCAGTATATGAATTTATGCAAGAACAGCAGATAGAAGAAAAAATCAACAAAAAAATAAATGAATTGCAAGAGTTAGGACAAATTGATTTAGCAAATGAATATATTGCAAGTTATAAAATAATTTTAGACATATTTGACGAGATGGTTTTAATATTTGGAGATGAAAAATTAAGTGTTGCAAAATATATGCAAATATTAAAAACAGGGTTAAAAAATAGTGAACTAGGTAAAATACCTGGAACGCAAGACCAAGTAATTATAGGTGATGTAGAAAGGTCAAGAAGTCATAAAGTAGATACTATTTTCATAATAGGACTAAACGACGGAAGTTTTCCAAGTATTAATAAGGCAGAGGGTTTTTTCGGAGATAAAGACAGAGAAATTTTAAAAAGAGATGGAATTGAACTTGCAAATGGAACAATAGAAAATTTATACGAAGAAAATTTCAATATTTATAAAGCATTCACAACAGCTGAAAAACAATTGTATTTATCATATTCATCATCAGAAACAGAAGGAAAATCACTAAGACCATCAATGATGATAAACAAAATTAAAAAGTTATTTCCAGAACTAAAAGAGGAAAGTGATGTAATCAACAAAAATTATGAAATAACAAACAGATGCATGACATATCAAGAACTTTTAGAAAACATATCAGAACTAGAGAATGGAAATAAAATAAATGATATTTGGTATACGATTTATGAATATTATAAAAAGCAAAATGAGTGGTATTCAAGGGTGAAACAAGATTTACAAGGAATCGACTACACAAATATTCCTGAAAACATAAACAAAGAAACAATAGAAAAATTATATGGAAACACATTAAATGCAAGTGTATCAAAATTAGAAAAATTTGCACAATGTCCATTTTCATATTACTTGCAATATGGTTTAAGACTAAAAGAAAAAGAAGAATTGAAAATCCAAAGTTTTGATACAGGTTCATTTATGCATGAGATAATAGATGAGTTTTTCAAAAAAGCAAAAAATGAAAATATTAGTCTGCCAGAGTTAGTAACGGATGAAGAAAAAATTCAGAGTATAGTAGATGCCGTTGTTGAAGATAAATTGGATATGGGAAAAAAATATACATTTGTTGCAACACCAAAATATAAAGTACTAATAAAAAGACTAAAAAGAATAGTAGCAAAAGCACTAAAATACATAATTGAAGGACTTGTATATAGTGAATTCAATATTGAAGGAACAGAAATTGAATTTGGCAAAAAGGGAAAATACAAACCAATTTTAATACAATTAGATGATGGTAAAAAAGTTGAGATTACAGGAAAAATAGACAGAATAGACACGGCAAATTCAGAAGATGGAAAATACCTAAGAATTATAGATTACAAATCGTCTGCAAAAAATATCGACTTAAATGAAGTATATGCAGGATTGCAAATTCAGTTATTAACATATATGGATGCAGTGTGCAAAGAAGAGGATTTATTGCCTGCAGGAGTTCTATATTTCAGTCTATTAGAACAAATGATAAAAGCAGACAAAAAAATAACAGAAGAGCAAATTGAAGAAGAGCTAAGAAAAAATTTCAAAATGAAAGGTTTGATATTAGCAGATGTAAAAGTAATAAAAATGCATGACAAAAATCTAGAATCTGGAACATCAAAATTAATACCGGCAACAATAACAAAATCAGGAGATATATCAGAAGGAAAAACAAGTGGTGTTAATAAAGAGGAGTTTGAAATTTTGCAAAATTATATTTACAGAACTATTAAGCAAATTGCAAAAGAGATTTTGACAGGAAATATTAGTATAAAACCATATAATAAAAAAGGCCAAAAACCTTGTGATTTTTGCTCTTACAAGGCAATTTGTGGTTTCAATACTAGAATTTGTGGGAATAATTATAATTATATTGATAAGAAATCAAAAGATGATATAATTAGGAAAATGAAAACAATTGAAGGATAATTCTTCCTCAATCAAAAAATTAAAAGGAGAAAACATGGAAACAAAAGAAGAAATACAAAAAATGAGAAAAAGAAATATGAAGATTTTTCCGATATACAAAATGTTATCATGGGATTTACTATTTTACTACACAATAAATTTTTTATTTTTAACACAAATAAAAAATATAAGTGCATCTGAAGTAGTACTAACAGACAGCTTTTACGCTTTATTTGTAATGATTTTACAAATACCAGTAAGTATAATAATAGCGTTTTTAGGTAAAAAGAAAAGCATAGTAATAGGAAATTTTACACTAGTAATATATATGACTATAATAATCTTTAGTAGAAACATATATGATTTGATTTTAGCAAATTTTATATCAGCAATAGGATTTGGAATTAAAGACACTGTACAAACAGCATTGTTGAATGAATCAATACCACCATCAAAATACAAAAGTCAAATATTTTCAAAGTTAAATTCAAAAGGAGCAACAGGATATTACATAATAAATATGATTTCAAAAATCATTGCAGGATACTTATTTACTATAAATGGATATTTACCAATGATATGTTCATTAATAGTTTTAATAATTTCAACAATGATCTCCATGGGATTTGTGGAACCTAGTCAAAAGACAAATACAAGTTTCAAAAAAACAGTGAAAATAGATGAAATTAAAGACATAAAAGCAGGATTTAAATTTGTTTTAAAATCAGAAAGACTAAAGGCACTAATATTGTCAGCAGCATTTATCTGTGCACTTTTGGCCATATTAGGAAATTATGAAGTTAACCTTTTAGAAGATATAAAATTATCATCTGTAATAATAGGATATGCAGGAGCAATAAATAGTCTTGTAAGTGCAATTGCATCAAAAAAAGAAAATGAATTTAATAAAATTTTTAAAAATAAATCACTTACAATATTGTCGTTAGCGTTATCAATAAGTGCAATAATAGCAGGAATTTGTGGAATATCAGCAATAAAAGAAAACTTAGTAGGAATTATAATAATATTAAGTATATATATGATATACGGCTTTGTAAATGGAATATATTATACAATAATAGATAGATATTTAATGAATTTCACAAATAAAGATATAGATACTCAAATAACTGCTATATATAATTTATTTGAAAATGCAACTAAAATGTTATTTGGACTTTTAGCTTCATTTATATTAGGCATTACAACATCAGCAAATGCACTAATAATAGTAGGAATAATATTTACAATAATATTTATTGCAATTAACCAATATATGAAAACAAGATTAGGATTAAAACCAGAGGAATATTCGAAAGAAGAAAGAAAATATGATGAATTAAAAGAAACAGTTTGACAAAAAATGAGACAAATTTGTACTGTCCCACTTGTATCAAAAAAGGAGAAGTATCTTGAAAGATTTAAGTAATGAAAATGTTGTGCACATAAACAAAAATGGAGTACAATATTTACAATTTAGAAAATTATTAAAATATAGTGATGTAATAACACATGCATATTCAATAGGAACAGATGTTAATTTTAGAACTGCAAAAGTAGATAAACAACAATTACCAGAGCAAGAGTTTAAAAAGGCAATGCAAGATTATGAAAATTTGTGTAATGCAATAAATGTTGATTACAAAAATGTGGTAAAAACAAATCAAGAGCATACAGATAATATTGCAATTGCGACTAAGAAAATAAATCAGAATTTTCCAGATATAAATTTAGAAGAATATAGCAAAACAGATGGAATCATAACACAAAAAGAAAATTTAGTATTGTCGACTACAAATGCAGACTGCATATTATTTCTATTCTTTGATCCAGTAACAAAAACAATTGCAAATACGCATTCTGGATGGAAAGGAACACTGCAAAGAATTTCTGTAAAAACAGTTCAAAAAATGGTAAATAAATTAGGTTGCAAACCAGAAAATATTATCTGTTGTATTTGCCCAAGTATTAGAAAGTGCCATTTTGAAGTTGATAAAGATGTTGAAAATTTATTTGAAACAGAATTTAAAGATTTAAATATAAATCAAAACGATGATATAATGGAAAAACAAATAGGCATAGAAAAGTGGAATATTGATACTGTGTTAATAAACAAAATTATATTAGAACAAGCAGGATTAAAAAAAGAAAATATTATAGATAGTGAAATTTGTAGTGTATGTAATTCTGATTTAATACACTCATATAGAGTTGAAAAACAAGGATATGGACTAGCAACAGCTTTAATTGAACTAAAATAATCTTTTGTATAAATAAAAAGTATATAAGTTTATTATTATAAATACCTTATATACTTTTTAAATTTTTTATTCATTAACATACTCATTTTCTATTATTGAATTATTAATCAAATTTTCATTGCATGAGTTAGTATCTTCAGAAACATTTGATGAAATGTTATTATCAGCACCTGTATCTTTAACAGTATTGTTTACATTCTGATCAACAGATGTATTATTTTTATCATGTATAGTATTATTAGATTCTAATTCATTTTTATTACTAGATCCTGTATTATCAGAAGTACTAGATGAAGAAACGCCATATTTCCAAGGATTTTTATTATTTGGATCGGTAGGATCCCAATTTCGATATGGTGATTCATAATTAGATATTTTTTGTGCAGTAGGTTTCCCTAAAGGACCAGGATTAGTACTTGAATAAAATTCAACCTGTGTACCATTTTTACAATTTTGATATATCCATAAAGCATCAGTAACAGTTAATCTTACACATCCTGCTGAAGCAGTGGTTCCTAATTTATCATATTCCCAATATTCTAAGCTAGCAGGATTTTTATTTTCTAGATATGGTACAGAATGAAATAAAATATTTCCTGTGATTTTTGTAACATATTGTCCATAAACTCCTCCAAAAAGAGCTCCCCATTGCCATCTGCCAGGAATTTTATAAACACCTGATTTAGGAGTACTTGTTCCAGTTGAACAAACCATTGCTTTGATAGGAACAGTATAATTTCCACTTGCATCTTTTGAATAAATGGTAACAACGTTAGCAGTATAATTTACTTTTATATAATAATTAGCAGTACTATTTTGAGAATTGTTGGAAGTCTGAGAATTAACAATAACATTATTTTGTACAGAATTATTTATAATTTCATTTGAATTGTTTTCATAAATCTCATTAGAAGAAACATTTGCATAAAGTATATTTTCATCTAAAATAGTATTAGAAGAAATATCATCTTGATTAGAAGGCAAATATGTTTGAGATGTTTTATTTAAACTTTTAATATATATACTAATAAAAATTAATGTTACAATAATAATTACAACTAAAAAAGATAATATAATTTTTTTATTTTTTAATAAATGCATATTAAATCCTCCATTTATAATATAGCAAGTTTACAATTTAAAGTCAATAAAAAAGTTGAGAAAGCAAAAAAAATGTGATAAAATACATAAAAATAGGTGAAGGGAGAAAAAATGAAACCATTGAAATTACATATTGGAGACACAATAGGTATAGTAGCACCATCAAATCCAATAATTGGAGAAAATATAAAAGAATTAGAACAAGCAAAAAAAATTGTTGAAAAAGATGGATTTAAAATAAAGTATTCAAAGAATTTATTTTCAAACACAAATGGATATAGTAGTACAGCAAAAGAAAAAGCAGAAGATATAAATGAAATGTTTGCAGATAAAGAAGTAAAAATGATATGGTGTGCAAAAGGTGGAAATAACAGTAATAGTACATTTGAATATTTAGACTATAAACTTATAAAGAACAATCCTAAAATAATATGTGGTTACAGTGATATAACTTCAATTACAAATATGATAACAGAGAAGACAGGACTAGTAACATTTAGTGGAACGAATTTTAAAACAATAGCAACAGATGAGACAGATTTTAGTTATAAACAAGCACTAAATAGATTTGTAGATGAAAGTTTAGAATTTGGACCAGAAAATGAAGAATATAAAACAATTAAAGAAGGTAAAACTAGTGGGAAATTAATAGGTGGAAATCTTTCATTAATACGAGGAATGGTTGCTGGTAAATATACTTTAGATTTTATGAATAAAATCCTGTTTTTAGAAGAGCTGGGATTTGAAACAGACCCAGTAGCAACAAGCAATAATTTATATTATATGAAACAAAATGGAGTATTTGATAAAATAAAAGGATTGTGGATTGGAAATTATGAACATGAAAGCGGTATACCACTGGAGAAAATTATAATGGATGTTTTAGAGGGTGAGTATAAGTTTCCAATAATAAAATCAAATAATTTTGGACATATAGAAAGAAAAACAGTTATTCCAATAGGTACAAAAGCAGAAATAAATACAGATGAAGATATAAAAATAAAATTAGTAGAAAATCCTTTAGGATATTAAGTATTAAGGGGTGTAGTAATGTTCGAAACATGGGAAGAACTAGAAAATTCAATAATTAATTGTAACAAATGTAAATTGTGTAAAACAAGGCAAAACATAGTATTTGGAGTTGGAAACAAAAATGCTGATGTAATGTTTATAGGTGAAGGACCAGGAGCAGACGAGGACAGACAAGGTGAACCATTTGTTGGTAGGGCAGGAATGCTAATGAATATGGCTTTTGGAATTTTAGGAATAAAAAGAGAAGAGGTATACATTGCGAATATTGTTAAATGTAGACCTCCTGCAAATAGAAATCCAGAAGATGATGAGGCAAATGCTTGTTTAAATTATTTAAGAAATCAAGTTATGTTAGTAAAACCTAAAATAATAGTTTTGTTAGGAAGTGTAGCACTCAAAAATATATTAGGAAAAGAATATGGAATAACGGCTTCAAGAGGTAAATGGATTGAAAAAAAAGGAATTAAATATATGCCTACTTGGCATCCTGCAGCGTTATTAAGAGATGAAACTAAAAAATTGGATTTTATAAATGATTTGAAACTAGTAATAATTGAATTGAATAAAAAATTGTAGTATAGAAAGAGATGAAATTAATATGATAGAGATAGAAGAAAAAGCAAATTATTGCTTAAATTGTAAAGTAAAACCGTGCTCAATAAAAGGATGTCCACTAAATAATAATATACCAGGATTTATAAAAGCCGTAAAAGAAAAAGATTATAAAGAAGCATATAAAATATTGTCAGAAACAACAGTACTTCCAGGAGTATGCGGAAAAATATGTCCACATACAAAACAATGTCAAGGAAGTTGCATTAGAGGGATAAAGGGAGATCCAGTCAGCATAGGTAAAATAGAAACTTTTATTTTTCAAAATGCAGTTGAACAAGGATACTGTTTAAAAGATTTAATAAAGAGACAAGAAAACTTAGCATTAACAAATAAAAAAGTTGCAATTGTAGGAGGAGGACCAGCTGGTTTAAGTTGTGCTGCATTTTTAGCAAAGGATGGAATTAATGTAACAATATATGAGAAATATAATTATTTAGGAGGATTATTAGTACACGGAATACCAGATTTTAGATTATCAAAAGACACAGTCAAAGAAACTGTAAAGAGAATACTAGATTTGGGAATAAATGTAGAGTATAACAAAAAACTTGGAGAGAATTTAAGCTTAAAAGAATTAGAACAGAATTATGATGCCATTTTCCTAAGCATTGGAGCAAATAAATCATCTAAAATGGGAGTTAAAGGTGAATCATTACCAGGTGTATATGGAGGAAATGAACTTTTAGAATATAATTTGCATCCTGATTATAATGGAAAAACGGTATCTATAGTTGGCGGTGGAAATGTGGCAATGGATTGTGCTAGGACAATAAAGAGATTACGGAGCCCGAAAAGTAAATATTATATATAGGAGAGCAGAAGAACAAATGCCAGCTGAAACAAAAGAAATAGAAGATGCAAAAAGAGAAGGAATTAATTTTCTATTTCAGAATAATATTGTGGAGATAAAAGGAAAACAAAAAGTAGAAAAAGTAGAATTAATAAAAACAGAATTAGTACAAAGAGAAGAAGAAACAAGAGCCGTACCAATAAATATTGAGGGAAGTAATTATGAAATAAATACAGATTATATTGTAATGGCACTTGGAAGCAATGTATCAGATGAAGTATTGAATCTAGGCCTTACACTAAATAAATGGGGAAATATATATATAAATGATAAATATCAAAGCTCTGACCCAAAAATATTTGCAGGTGGAGATTTAGCAGGGTGCAAAGGAACTGTAGCATGGGCTGCACGTTCTGGAATAGATGCAGCAAAAAATATAAAAGAATATTTAAAAGAAGGAGAGGGAATTTAATAAATATCCCTTTCCTTCTTTTTTTCTTGTGTAATAAAATTCCTAATATATTTAAATAATTTCAAAATTTTTGAATCCTTTTTCTTTATTAAATATAATGAATTATTATTTATTCCGTTTTCTAATAGATTATATTTTTCTTCCAAATCAATCATTTTACTAACATAGTAATCGTTAAAAAAAGTATATCCTTCAGTAGAACCTAAGTAATCTTTAAAATTATATAATTTTCTTCTGTAGTTTTCAACATCTTCTAGATTAGCAATATTATAAAATTCTTTATCAAAATAACTAGAAATGATAAGGTTTTGAGTTGTTATAAATGTAGAGGTAATGTCTTTTTTTAAAGAATTAATTTTATTAATCATATTATCAACTTTTTTGTTTCTATCATCAACTTGAATGATTTTATTATTAATTTTTATAATTTCCTCTTCGGCAAATAAAATATCATCTATAGAATTTTGGATTTCAATGAAGGTTTTATAACTTGTATGTTCAATCATTTTTTTCTTAAAATTATCATTACTATTTATAGTACTTTCAAAAAGAACATTCTCACCAATCAAGAAGCCAAGTTGATTTACCAAACAGCATTCTAAAGGATAATATGTAGGGCTGTTAGTTTCAAAAGAAATATTAAAGTATTTAACATATTCTTTTGGAATCGCTAGCACCTTTGAAGCCATAAGTTGAACAGCAGCTTCATTTAGGCCTAATCCATATATTTTAAATTCCGTATAATCGCAAAGCCCCATTCGTAATAAATAATTTCTTTTATCTTTAATTTCTTGAATATGATGTATGCATTCATGTATTGCAAATTCTTCAAGATCTTCGTCATCAATACGAGCATTAAAATAGATAGAGGAATTTTTATAAAAATAATTTGCTTCTGCCATACCTTCAGGCATTTTTGCGATATACATATTTAATCTTGATAATTTTATAAATAAATCATTTTGATTAAGATTAAAATCAGGAAATGTCTCACAAAGGCTATTAGACACAGTTTTAGCTATTGAATTTACTCTTAATGTATCTAATTTTTTTACAACTACAATGCCATCTTTTCGTAAATCTGATTCTACACTCATATATTACTCCATTCTTTAAAAATTTACATATTATATTATACAATAAAATAAACAAATAAATATTACGAGAATATTAAAATTAGATTACATTAAAATTACATTAAAAAATATTAGCATATATGTTTAAATGTCAGATTTTGTCGAAAATTTATTATTGACACTAATGGGGTAATATTGTATAATAGTTTAACAGATTTTAAAATCTGTAAATATAATAAGCTAAGTTACAAAATTTTAAATATCAATAATTGATGTAATAAGGCTGAGGAAAGGAGGAAGATAACATGAACTCAGAAGAAAAACAAATCTTATTAGATTTAAAAAAGGGTCAAGAAAAGCTATTCAAAGGTCAAGAAAAACTATTTGAAAGTCAGGAAAAGCTATTTGATGGACAAGAAAAACTGTCCAAAGGCCAAGAAGAAATAAAAAGTGATTTAAGAAATTTAAGCCAAACAGTGGCTAAAATTGAAGTGGATCACGGCCAAAAACTTGAAATCTTATTAGATGTGGTAACATCATTGCCACAGAAATTTGAATCAACAGAAAAAACATTGGACAAACATGAAAAAAAGTTAAATAAACATTCCGATGAAATTTATTATTTAAATTCAAAAGTTCAAGCATTTTAATCCCCCAAATAAAAACCCTATTGAACTTTTAAATTCAATAGGGTAAAAATCTATTAAATATTATTTCACAACAATATTATAAATTTTATTTTTAACATAAATTTCTTTAACAATAGCCTTACCATCCAATTTAGAATCAATAGCATTATGTACTTTTTCTTTAATAGAAGATTCATCTTCATCAACAGAAATAGTTATAGTAGCTTTTAATTTTCCATTAAATTGAATAGGCAAAGTAATTTCATCATCAACAGTTTTTGCTTCATCATATTCTGGCCAAGAGTATGTAGAAATATCAGCCTCAAAACCAGCAATTTTATTAAGCTCTTCTGTGATATGTGGCGCAAATGGGTTTAATAAAGTTAAGAATGTTTTAAATTCAGCTTTATTAATTTTACCAATTTTGTAGAATTCATTAACCATTGTCATAAATGTAGATACAGAAGTATTAAATTTCATGTCTTCAATATCTTGAGAAACTTTTTTAATTGCTTTATGCATCATTTTTTCAGCTTCTGGTGAATATGAATCACCATCAACTAATATATTTTGCATATTCCAAACTCTATCTAAGAATTTACCACATCCGCGGATACTTTCCATAGACCATGCAGCAACTTGGTCAAATGGACCCATAAACATTTCATAAACTCTGAAAGTATCTGCACCAAATTCATTTACAATATCATCTGGGTTAATAACATTTCCTTTAGATTTAGACATTTTTTCACCATTTGTTCCTAAAATCATACCATGAGAAGTACGTTTTTGATAAGGTTCTTTAGTTGGAACAACACCAATATCATATAAGAATTTATGCCAAAATCTTGAATATAATAAGTGTAAAGTTGTATGTTCCATACCACCATTGTACCAATCAACAGGTGACCAATATTCTAAAGCTTCTTTTGATGCAAGTTCTTTATCATTATGTGGGTCCATATATCTTAAGAAATACCAAGAAGAACCAGCCCATTGAGGCATTGTGTCTGTCTCTCTTTTTGCAGGTTTACCACAATGAGGACAAGTTGTATTAATCCAGTCTGTTTGTTTTGCTAAAGGTGATTCACCATTTTCTCCAGGTGTAAATTCTTCAACTTCTGGTAATCTTAAAGGTAGGTCTTTTTCGTCAAGTGGAACCCAACCACAGTCTTCACAATAAACCATTGGAATTGGCTCACCCCAATATCTTTGGCGAGAAAATACCCAGTCACGTAATTTATAATTAACTTTTTTAGTACCAATATGATTATCTTCTAAATATTTTGTAACAGTCTTTTTAGCCTCAGCAACTTCTAATCCATTTAAGAAATCAGAATTGATAAGTTTACCTGTTGCAACATCTGTAAATGCCTCTTTTGATAAATCGACATTTTCACCATCAACAACTTGAACAATTGGTAAATTGAATTTCTTAGCAAATTCATAATCACGAGTATCATGAGCAGGAACAGCCATTATTGCACCAGTACCATAAGTTATTAAAACATAATCAGAAATCCAAATTGGAATTTCTTTATTTGTTAATGGATTAATAGCTGTAATACCTTTAATTTCAACACCTGTTTTTTCTTTATTCAACTCAGAACGCTCAAACGCTGATTTTAAACTTGCTTGTTTTTGGTATTCTTGAACTTCATCTAAGTTTTCAATTTTATCTTCTAACTCTTTTAAAATAGGATGTTCTGGTGAGATAACCATATAAGTTGCACCGAATAAAGTATCAGGTCTTGTTGTGTAAACAGTTAAATTTTTATCCATATTAGCGATTTTGAAATTAACTTCAGCACCTTCTGATCTACCAATCCAATTTTTTTGTTGGACTTTGATTTTTTCTAAGAAATCAACATCGTCTAAATCATCTATTAATTTTTGAGCATAATCAGTAATTTTAAGCATCCATTCAGATTTTTCTTTTTGAACAACAGGGCTTCCACATCTTTCACAAACACCGTTAACAACTTCTTCATTTGCTAAACCAACTTTGCAACCAGTACAGAAGTTGATAGGCATTGTTGTTTTATATGCTAAACCATGTTTGTATAATTGAATGAAAATCCATTGTGTCCATTTATAATATTCAGGGTCTGTTGTGTCAATTTTTCTAGACCAGTCAAAAGAAAATCCTAAAGATTTTAATTGCTCTGTAAAGTGAGCTATATTTTGAGCTGTTGTTATTTTAGGATGTACATTTGTCTTTATTGCATAGTTTTCAGCAGGTAATCCAAATGCATCAAATCCTATTGGAAATAAAACATTATATCCTTGAAGTCTTCTTTTTCTTGCAATAATGTCTAATGCTGTGTAACTACGAGGATGTCCAACGTGTAGACCTTGTCCTGATGGATATGGAAATTCTATTAGTCCGTACCATTTTTTCATTGTATAATCATCTTTGGCATTGAATGTTCCTTCTTTGTCCCATTTTTCTTGCCATTTTTTTTCTATCTCTTTAAAATTGTAAGCCATTTTTATGCTCCTTTCATTTTAATAAACATTATTTTTTCTTAATAATTGTTATTATATAACAAAAATGTCTATGTTTCAAGGGATTTGTTATAGTTTAATAAGAAAATGTTTATGATAGTTAAAGTATGAGTAACAGTATATTTTAAATATTTAGATAAGTAACATCAGATTGAAACAAAAACATGAATTTAAATTTACAAATAAAATACAATGTGATAGAATACCAAAAGCGGAGGAAATAGAGATGCTAATAGATATACTTAAAGCAAAAAAAGCTTTTAAAGAATATGTAAAAAAATATAATCCAAAAGATGAGAAAATAAAATTAAAGATTGAACATATAGAAAGAGTATCAAAGATAGCCAAAAATATAGCCATGCAACAAAATCTGAGCAAAGAAGATGTTGAACTTGCTGAACTAATAGGATTATTACATGATATTGGTAGATTTGAGCAAGCAAAAATATATAATACTTTTGTAGATAAAGATAGTATTAATCATGGCGAGTATGGAGTAAAAATTCTATTTGAAGATGGATTAATAAGAGAATTTATAGAGACAGACAAGTATGATGATATTATAAAATTATCAATTATAAATCATAATAAAGCAAAAATCCAGGAAGGATTAACAGAAAAACAAAATTTACACGCGAAAATAATAAGAGATGCAGACAAAACAGATATATTCTTTGTTTTAACAACAGGTGATAAAAAAGCAATATGGGAAAAAGAAGATTTATCTAATGATATAATAACAGACGAAATTTATAGAGAATTTATTGAAGATAGATCAATAGATTACAAAAACAGAGAAACTAGTGCAGATATACTAGTAAGTCACTTTGCTTATGTGTACGATTTTAATTTTAAAGAATCTCTAAAAATAATAAAGGAAAATAACTATCTAGAAAAGTTGTATAAAAGATTTACATTTAAAGACGAAAAAACAATTAAGAGATATAATGAAATTTATAGAGTTGCAAAAAAATATCTAGAAGAAAAAGGATGATAAAATGGGCAAGAGATTATTAATAACAGAAAAACCATCAGTAGCAATGGAATTTGCTAAAGCCTTAAAAATAAATACAAATAGAAAGAATGGATATCTAGAATCAGACGAGTGGATTATAACATGGTGTGTGGGACATTTAGTAACAATGAGTTATCCAGAAAAATATGATG
Organism: uncultured Clostridia bacterium; assembly: GCA_934154445.1. Lineage (GTDB taxonomy): Bacteria > Bacillota > Clostridia > TANB77 > CAG-508 > CAG-269. The sequence goes on along the minus strand of CAKPGC010000013.1, from coordinate 18,910 downwards.
AAAAGCTGAAGTTTTGGAGATTGGACACGCTTCCATTTATTCCAAAAGAATGGAAGTATGAAGTGATTTCTAATGTTCAAAATCAGTTTAATGTAGTTCAAGAGTTAATGCAAAGAGAAGATATAGACGAGATATATAATGCAGGCGATTCTGGACGAGAAGGAGAATACATTCAACGACTAGTTCTAATGATGGCACATCCAAATCCAAGAGCAAAAGTGAAAAGAGTTTGGATTGATTCACAAACAGAAGAGGAAATTTTAAGAGGAATACGAGAGGCAAAAGATGCTTCTGAGTATAATAGTTTATCAGACAGTGCGTATTTAAGAGCAAAAGAAGATTATTTAATAGGAATTAATTTTTCAAGGTTATTATCAATTACACAAGGAAGAAATTTAGCAAACAAAATAAATGAAGATAAAGCATCAATTTCAGTAGGACGTGTTATGACTTGCGTATTAGGAATGATAGTATCAAGAGAAAGAGAGATAAGAAACTTCGAAAAAACAAAATATTATAAAATAGTAGGTAATTTCGGAGATGAAAATGCATCTTTTAAGGCAGAATGGAAAGTAAATGAAAAATCAACAGTATATGAATCACCTTTATTATATAATGAAACGGGATTTAAAGACGAGGAAAAAGCAAGAAAATTTATTATTTCACTACAAGGAAAAGAAGCAATAATTACTGAGTTGAAAAAAACAAAACAAAAAGAAAATGCACCTTTATTGTTTAATTTGGCAGAAATCCAAAATGAATGTACAAAAAGATTCAAAATAAAACCCGATGAAACATTAGACGTTATACAAAATTTATATGAGAAAAAATTAGTAACATATCCAAGAACTGATGCAAGAGTTTTATCAACAGCAGTTGCAAAAGAAATATCAAAGAATTTAAATGGGTTAGCAAAAGGATATAATGATAAAGAAATTCAAGGATATATAAAAAAAATGGTAGATGAAAAATATCCAACAAACAATTTGGCAAAAACAAAATATGTAAATGATAGTAAAATAACGGATCACTACGCTATAATACCAACAGGACAGGGATATGAAAACTATGAAAAATTACCTGAACTGCATAAACAAATTTATAAACTTATAGTAAAAAGATTTTTAGCGATTTTTTATCCACCAGCAGAATATAATAAAATTCAAGTAACAGTAAATGTAGAAAATGAAAAATTTTATGCTAGCGGAAAAGTTTGTATGAACTTAGGATATTTAGAAATTGCAAAATCAAATGAAATTAAAAAAGAAAGCCAACAATCCACAGAAGATAAAGAAAATGTGGATAAGACAGAAGATAACAGTCTAGAAATCTTAAAGAAATTGAAAAAGGAACAAAAAATACAAATACAAAATTATGAAACTAAAGAAGCGGAAACTTCACCTCCAACAAGATATAATTCAGGATCAATAATTCTTGCAATGGAAAATGCAGGAAAGTTGATAGAAGATGAAGAACTTCGTGAACAAATTAAAGGAGCAGGAATTGGTACAAGTGCGACAAGAGGAGGAATTATAGAAAAACTAGAAAAAATTAAATATATAGATATAAACAAGAAAACACAAATAATTACTCCAACAAATAAAGGTGAAATTATTTATGATATAGTTAATAATACAATGCCTGATATGTTAAATCCCAAGCTAACAGCCAGTTGGGAAAAAGGACTAGATATGGTTGCTAAAAAGGAAATTGAACCGGAGGTATTTATGAAAAAATTAAAAAACTATATTAATTCTAAATTTGATAAATTGGTGGTAAAGTGGTAAATAAACCATTATTAAAGAATAATTGACAAAATTTACATAAAATAGTATAATATAAAATGTAAATAACATTAAATTTTAAATAGTATATTATACTATTTACCAATAACAAGGAGGCAAAAAATGAACACTGAAATTTGCAAGGAAACAATACGGAAAGAGATAGTAACACTGTCTAAAAGAGAGGCAATACTAAAATATGTGGTTAATGAACAGCATGAGATAATTCGTGAGTTTAAAAATGATCCACATTGGGGACTGCTGAAAAGAGTAATATCTGATAACATTATTTGTGACGATATTGTTAAAACAGTTAAATATCCATTTAAAGAAGTGGATACATCTCAACTTGAAGAATTACGAAAATCAGGAATTCCGGGATTCGTATTAAAAGAATATGACACATATTATTATGCCGAAATTGAAAAAGATATCCAAATTCCATTAAATCTTCTTAAACGAAGACATAAATGTGACGATATTTATGTGTGTCAGCGTTTAACAGCGGCATCTGATAAAAACGGAGGATGTGGAAAAGTTAGAGCATATTCTAGATGTATAGAAAGATTTGACTGGATTACATTAGGATATGAAACATTCAATACAGCAAATAATGATGTTTTCTTTGTAGGAGAATGTATGAACTATATAAAAGCAAACACCAGTAAGAAAGTGTTATATTAAAACCCAATTATTGGAAAATAAACAGCAAGCATTATTTATTAAATATGCTTGTTGTTTGTTTTTGATATTATAATTTATACTTGACTAATTAATAAAATATGAGTAAAATATTTATAATAAAAATATATTATTAATGTATAAAAATAGCTTAAGTTTGAGAGGAAATGTTACAAAAATGAATACCGTGATAGGAGAATTAGGAAAATCAAAAAAGTTTATAGACTTAAGTAAGGAAATAGAAAAAATACAAAGCCCGATATCAATATCGGGCTTAACCGGCGTTGGAATGGCGGAAATTATTTCAGCTATAAAAGGATATAACAAAAAGCCAATTATACTTGTTACATACAACGAAATACAAGCAAAAAAAATACTAGAAAATATAAAAGCATTTGAAACGGAGAATGTAATACTATTTCCAAAAAAAGAAATAGTAACATACAACTATATTGCCGAAAGCAAAGATTTACCTTATGAGAGAATAGAAACACTTAAACAAATAAATGAGAAAAAAAATTTAATAGTTGTAACAACAATAGAAGCATTAATGCAAAAATTGCCAGCTAAAAAGACATTATTTAAAGATATACTAGAATTTAAAGTCGGAGATGTATGTGATTTAGAAGAAATAAAAAAAAGACTGATTAATTTAGGATATTCAAGGTATGACTTGATTGAAGGAAGAGGGCAATTTAGTATAAGAGGTGGAATAATTGATATTGCCTTAACCCAGAAAACAGGCGTAAGAATTGAATTATGGGGAGATGAGGTTGATTCAATAAGAAACTTCAATATAAATAGTCAAAGATCAATTGAGACAATTGAAAAAGCGAAAATTTACCCAGCTCATGAATACGTTTTGGAAGATTCAATCGAAAATATCTGCAAAAAAATATCAAATACAATAGCAGAAGGAAAACAAGAAGAGATTATTGAAGAAGATATAGAACAAATAAAATCTGGTAATTACTTAAGTAAAATAGATAAATATTTTAATGAGTTCTATGAAGAACAAGAAAATCTAATAGATTATCTAAATAAGAATTATTTAATAATTTTAGACGAGTTAAATAAAATAGAGCAAAGACAAATTAATATAGTACAAGATATAGAAAATTTGAGCAAAAATTTAATAGAAAAACAAAAAATTGTACCAGAAGCATTAAAAATAATATCATCAATAGATTTTGAAGTATTAGAAAATAAACATCCAATAATATACTTAGAGAAACAAGACACAGTAACAAAAAAACAAGCCGAAAGATATTATTTTGAATATAGAGAAGTCAATTATTATAAAAGTGAAATTGAAAACTTTTTTGAAGATATAAGAAAATGGAATAAAGAGAAAAAAAGTATTTATGTAATGGTTGATACTAAGGAAAAAGCAAAAAAATTAAAGGAATTATTTGAAAAAGAAAACATATTATGCAAAATAGAAGAAAAGCTAGATAAAACAATAATAGTAAAATCAACAGATAACATTATAACAATAACCATTGGTAAAATCTCAGAGGGATTTGAAAATTTTGAAATAAATCAGGTAGTTATTTCGGCAGATGATTTAATTGAGGGAGGAAAAAGGAAAAAAACATTTGCAAATAAAGCATTTAAAGAAGGCGAAAAAGTAGTATTTGCAGATTTAAAAGTTGGAGACTATGTAGTACACAAAAATTATGGAATAGGAATTTTTGTTGGCGTAAATACAATAACGGCTGATGGAACAACAAAAGATTACATTAAGTTAAAATATAAAAATGATGATATTTTGTATATACCAACAAATCAATTAGATTCAATAAGAAAATACATTGGAGGAGATAGCATAAATCCGCCAATAAATAGTATAAGAAGCAAAGATTGGGTAAAAACAAAAGAAAAGGTAAAAAATAATTTAAGAGCAGTTGCAAGAGAATTAATAGAATTATATGCAAAAAGAGAAAAGACAAAAGGATATGCATTTAGTAAAGACACACCTTGGCAACAACAATTTGAGGAAAAATTTCCATATCAAGAAACAGATGATCAATTAAGATGCATAGAAGAAGTAAAAAAAGACATGGAGTCACAAAGACCAATGGATAGGCTTTTATGTGGAGACGTTGGTTATGGAAAAACAGAAGTTGCAATAAGAGCAGCATTTAAAGCTGTTATGGACCAAAAACAAGTTGCATATTTGGTCCCAACCACTGTTCTAGCCCAACAACAATATGAAGAGTTTAAGAGTAAAATGCAAGATTTTCCAATAAAGGTTGAAATTTTAAATAGATTTAAAAACAAAAAGTATCAAGATGAAGTAATAAAAAAATTAAAACTTGGTGAAGTGGATATTGTAATAGGAACTCATAGATTACTAAGCCAGGATATTGAATTTAAAGATATTGGGTTATTAATAATAGATGAAGAGCACAGATTCGGAGTAAAAGCAAAAGAAAAAATCAAACAATATAAATCAAATATTGATGTATTAACAATGACAGCAACACCAATACCAAGAACAATGCACATGTCAATTGTGGGAATAAGAGATATGTCTGTAATATATGAACCACCTCAAAATAGAAAGCCGGTTCAGACTTATGTACTAGAATATGATCAAGAAGTTATAAAAGAAGCAATAACAAAAGAGCTAGAAAGAAATGGTCAAGTATTCTATATTTACAATAGGGTAGATACTATACAGAAAAAAGCAGATGAAATATCAAGATTGGTCCCAGAAGCAAATGTAAGTTATGCACACGGACAAATGACAGGAAATCAAATAGAAGAGATTATGCAAGACTTTATTGAAAAAAAATCAAATGTTTTAGTATGTACAACTATATTAGAATCAGGTATTGATATACCAAATGCAAATACCATTATTGTAGAAAATGCAGATAGAATGGGATTAGCAGCCTTATATCAAATAAGAGGAAGAGTAGGAAGATCAGATAAGCAAGCTTATGCATATATAACATATAGAAAAGATAAAATGTTATCAGAAGAAGCAGACAAAAGACTAAAAGCAATAAAAGAATTCACAGAATTTGGATCCGGATTTAAAATAGCAATGAGAGACTTAGAAATAAGAGGAGCAGGAAGTCTAATTGGAGAAATTCAATCAGGGCATTTGGAACAGGTAGGTTATGATACATATTGTAGTTTACTAGATGAAGTAGTAAAAGAGATGCAAGGAATAGAAGTAGAACCAGAATTAGATATACAAATAGACTTAAACGTAACAAGTTATATATCAGATGAATATATATCAGACTCAGCACAAAAAATAGAAATATATCAAAACATTGCATTATGTAAAAATGAAGAAGATATTCAAAATGTAGTAGATGAAATTATTGATAGATTTGGAAATATGCCTCCAGAATTAGAAAATTTATTAGACATAGCAAGAATAAAATATTTAGCTAAAGCACAATATATAAATAAAATAGCAAGCAGAAGAACAGCCGTTGTATTTACATTTGAGCAGAGTAGATTCAACGTAGATATTCCAAAACTAATAGATAAATACAAAAATAAAATAAAATTTTCACCTGGAGTGAAACCAATGATTACATTAGAAATAGGAAGTACTAATGAGAGACAGATATTAAATGATATAACAGCTTTTTTGAAAGAGTTGTCAGAAGGAGAAAAGTTATGCAAGTAATTTCGAGTAAAGATAATGAATTTGTAAAACATATAAAAAAGTTAAAAGAAAAAAAATATAGAGATATAAATAATGAATTTATTATAGAAGGAATAAAAATTATAAGAGAGGCTATAGAAGAAAAAGCAGAAATAAAGCAAATAGTTATATGTGAAAATTGCCAAAATTCAAATACAATTCCAAGAGAATTAATGTATGAAATAGCAAAATACGAATGCATATATGTAACTGAAAGTATATTTAAAACATTATCTGATGTAAGTACACCTCAAGGTATAATGGCCATAATCGGAAGAAATGCTAAAGAATTAGAGATAGATTATACACAAGATATAATAGTTGCTTTAGATGATATTCAAGATCCAGGAAATCTTGGAACAATATTAAGAACAGTTGATAGTATTGGATTAAATCAAATACTAGTGTCAAAAGGAACAACAGATAGTTATAATCCTAAAGTTGTGCGTTCAACAATGGGAGCAATTTTTAGAGTCAAAATTATAGAGTGTGAAAATTTAGAACAGACATTAAAAGATGTAAAAAAACACAAATTCCAGATACTTGTAACATCATTGCAAACTGAAAATAGTATTTATGATATAAAATATAATAAAAAAGCTATTGTAATAGGAAACGAAGCAAATGGAGTTGAACAAACTATTCAGAAAATGGCAGATATAAAAGTTAAAATACCAATGCTTGGAAAGACAGAAAGCTTAAATGCTTCAGTTGCTACTGGCATAGTTTTATATGAATATGTTAGACAAAAAATAAAAAATATATAAATTTGAATAAATATTAATGAATTGAGGAAAAGAAAGATGAAATTGAATGTTGTATTAGTAGAACCAGAAATACCACAAAATACAGGAAATATTGCAAGAACATGTGCAGCTACAGGAGGAAAACTACATTTGGTTCATCCATTAGGATTTAGTATTTCTGAAAAAGCAGTCAAAAGGGCAGGTTTGGATTATTGGGATAAGTTAGATATAGAAGAACACATATCCTTTGAAAAGTTCTTAGAAAAGTACAAACCAGAAGAACATAATATGTTTTTTGTAACTACAAAAGGAAAACATGTATATTCAGAACCAAATTATAAAGAGATGGATGAAGTTTTTGTACTTTTCGGAAAAGAAACAAAGGGATTACCAGAAGATATTTTGGTAAAATACATAGATAAAACAATAAGAATTCCAATGAGGCCAACATTAAGATCTCTTAATTTATCAAATTCTGTTTCAATTGTTGTTTATGATATTTTAAGGCAAAAAGAATTTGAAAATCTAGAAGAAATAAGTAGTTATTTTAATAACAAAGGAATGATATAGATAAAATATTACATTATTTTACAAAAAAATACAAAATATTCTTATAACTTTGGTAAGGAAAGCAAATATAATTGCAATCCTTACCATTTTATGTTAATATCAACTTAGAGAAAAAATTTTTTCAAATGACAACATTCGTAATTTCAAAATGATATCTTTATAATTATATCTTAATAAAATCCAAACGAGTAAAAAATTATCAACAAAGAGAATTGAAAGGAGGCATTATGCTTTATTTCTCATATAACGATTATATCGATTATACTGAAAGTGGAGAAATAAACGAAATAAAAAAAGTAGAAGAAAAAATAGCAAAATATGAACTAAAAAATGGAAGAGAAACTATATGTCAAGATAGAGTCAAAATTATAAAAATGTTAAAAAACAAAAAATGCTTAAAATTATTTATGGAGGAATTTTTCAATTTAACGAAAATAGGAAAAATTGAGAATATTATTTACTGTAATCAAGTGAAATCTATGACAGACATACAAAAAAACAATATTATATGCAAAATAGAAAATAAAGAAATATTTATATTAATAAAAGTAATAAATAATATTGATACAAATATAACATATAAAATGTTTGAAACTTCATTAAATATAATAAAAAGATGGAATGACGTAGAAAAGAAGGAAAATAAAAGATATCCAATAGTTATTCCAATTGTAATACACCTAGGAAAACAAACATGGAACCCAGAATATGTAAATGTTTACAATAATATACAGTACACAATGTACGAAAAAAATAGAATTAAATTTTCATATAACATTATAGATATTAACAGTTTACAGATAGAAAAATTAAAAAAAATGAAATCTAATATAGCAAAAGAACTCTTGAATATAAAAATAAATATTTACAAATAAATCAAAAAAATATTGACTTATAACCTTATAAGTGATATATTTACATCCAAGGAAAAGGAGACGATAAAATGATGCCAGACTATAATGTTATAGGAAGAAGAATTAAATGTGTGAGAACTGAAAGAAAATTAACTCAAGAGGAACTTGCAGATAAGATTAATGTATCAGTTGCTTTTATGAGTAGAATTGAAAGAGGAAACAGTAAAATTAATTTAAATAGGTTAACGCAAATAGCAGAAATCTTAATGGTATCACCAGGATATTTACTTACAGGAAGTAATACAAACTCAAAAGATTACCTTAGAGAAGACTTTAAGAAGATTTTGGACAAGTGTACTCCTGAGCAGCAAAGACTAATATACGCAATTTCTGAATTAATCAGTAAAACAGATTTTGAAAACTAATAATAGCTGTGAACAAAGTAACAACCTCCTAGTATTTTACATAAAATATATTAGGATAAATACAAGGAGGGGAGTTATGAACGAAATACTAGAAGTCAAAAATATAGAAAAAAAATATCAAAATAAAGAAGGCGAAGTTCAAGCATTAAAAAATGTAAACTTTAGAGTAAAAAAAGGTGAATTTATAAGCATAATAGGACCAAGTGGCTGTGGAAAATCAACATTATTATCAATAATAGCAGGATTGGAAGAAAAAACCAAAGGAGATATATACATAGAAGGTGAAAAGACAGAAGGAATATCTTCTAAAATAGGATACATGTTACAAAGAGACTGCTTGTTGGAATGGAGAAATATATTAAGTAATACACTATTTGGATTAGAAATAAAAGGTATAAAAACCAAGGAAAATATTGAGTATGTAAAAGAATTATTAAAGAAATATAACCTATATGATTTTATAAATAAATATCCATCAGAATTATCTGGTGGAATGAGACAAAGAGTGGCATTAATCAGAACGTTAGCTGTAAAACCAAAAATATTATTATTAGATGAGGCATTTTCGGCACTTGATTATCAAACAAGAATAATGGTAACAGAAGACATATATTCAATATTAAGAAAAGAAAACATAACAACAATAATGGTTACACATGATATATCAGAAGCAATAAGTATGGCAGACAAAGTATTAGTTCTAAGTAAAAGACCAGGAACAATAAAAGACATACACAAAATTAGTTTTGAAATAGAAAACAGAACACCAATAAACTGTAGACAAAGCCCCCAATTTAGTAAATACTTTGATACTTTATGGAAGGAGCTTGGTGTAGATGAAAAATAAGAAAATATCAAAAGAAAGAAAAAAATATCTAAACAAAACAAAAACAAATAAAATATTAATAATCTTAACACAATTAGTAATACTAATACGGATTTTTAGCCATTTGGGAAATACTTGCAAATAAAAATATAATTGACAGTTTTATAACAAGTCAACCAAGTAGAATATTAAAAACATTAATGAATTTAAAAACAAATAATTTACTAATGCACACAAAAGTAACAGTTTATGAAACGATAGTTGGATTTGGATTAGGAACACTTTTAGGAGTTGGAATTGCAATAATTCTATGGTGGTCTAAATTTTTAGCAAAAGTTTCTGAACCATTTTTGGTTGTATTAAACAGCCTACCTAAAGTTGCATTAGGACCAATAATTATAATTTGGGTTGGATCAGGAACATCAGCAATAATAGCAATGGCAATATTGATTTCAGTAATTGTAACAGTATTAGAAATGTTAAATGGATACCTAAAAACAAATAAAGAAATAATAAAAATGGCAAGAACATTTAATTGTAGCAAGTTTCAATTACTAACTAAAATAGTTATACCAGCAAATATTGGAACATTTATAAACTCACTAAAAGTAAATATAGGACTTTCTTTAGTTGGGGTAATATCAGGAGAATTTTTAGTATCAAAAGCAGGATTAGGATATTTAATTGTATATGGAGGTCAAGTATTTAAGTTAGACTTAGTTATGACCAGTGTAATAATTTTAGGAGTAGTTGCAGGAATTATGTATGGAGGAGTCTTATTACTTGAAAAATTTATCCGAAAATAACAATTAATCTAGGAGGTTTTAAAGTGAAAAAAAAGATAATCATAAGTGTTGCCATAGTAGTCGTATTAGTCATAATTATTGGATTAGTAGTTACAATAAAAAACAAAAAAACAACTGATGATACAACAAAAATAAAAGTAAGTGAAGTTACTCGTTCAGTATTTTATGCACCACAATATGTAGCAATAAACAATGGATATTTTAAAAATTATGGTATGGAAATCGATTTAACAACAGGCCAAGGAGCGGATGCTGTAATGACATCAGTATTATCTAACGAAGTACAAATAGGCTTTGCCGGACCTGAAGCATCAATATATGTATATAATGAAGGAAAAGAAGACTATACACAGGTATTTGCACAACTAACAAAAAGAGATGGTTCATTTTTAGTATCTAAAGAAAAAGTAGATAATTTTGATTGGAATATGTTAAAAGGAAAAACAGTTATACCAGGAAGAAAAGGTGGAGTACCATATATGACATTAGAATATGTTATTAAGCAAAATGGTCTAACACCAGGAAAAGATTTGACATTAGATGACAGTATAAAATTTGATTTAATGGCAAGTGCATTTACATCAGGAGATGCAGACTATGTTACATTATTTGAACCAACTGCGTCAAACATTCAAAAAATTGGCAAAGGCTATATTGTTGCTTCTGTTGGAAAAGAATCAGGAGAGATACCATATACAGCTTATTTTGCTAAAAAAAGTTACATTGAAAATAATGAAAAGATTATTCAAGATTTCACAAATGCAATTTATAAAGGACAAAAATGGGTTAAAGAACATAATGCAGAAGAAATAGCCAAAGCTATTCAAGGATTTTTCCCAGATACAGATATAGATTTATTAACAACAGCAATTCAAAGTTATAAAGATATAGATGCTTGGAATGATACACCAATACTTAAACAAGAAAGTTTTAATAAATTACAAGAAGTTATAAGTGAGGCGGGAGAATTAACTCAAAAAGCACCTTATGATAAAATTGTTAATAATAAATATGCAAGTGAAGCAATAAAATAGAAAAAAAGGGATTAGAGTTATAAAGGCTCTAGTCCCTATTTTTTAATTAAAATTATTGTAATATATAAAAAAGTATGATATAGTTAAGGCAGCTGTTTAAATAATATAAGATACAGCTAATTTATACAGTTTAAATGACAATATAATAGAAGATAGGAGTGATACAAATGATAGCTTTAGGAGCAGATCATGGGGGATACAAATTAAAGGAAGAAATAAGAAGATACTTTGATGAAAATGGGATAGAATATAAAGACTATGGAACAAATTCAGAGGAAAGAACAGACTACCCTATATATGCAAAAAAGGTTGCAGAAGCAATACGAAACCAAGAATGTGATTGTGGAATATTGGTATGCAGATCAGGATATGGAATGACAGTGGTAGCAAATAAATATAAAGGAATAAGAGCTGCATCAATACACGATGAAGAGTCAGCAAAATTTGCGAAAGCAGATGACGACATAAATGTAATAACATTAGGAGGAGACTACCTATCTACAAATCAAGCAATATGTATAATAAGGAATTGGCTTGGAACAGAATTTAAAGGTGGAAGATATGAAGAAAGACTAAAGATGGTAGAAGAGATTGAAAATAATAATATGAAATAAGAAAGGAATAGAAACTATGTGGGGTAATATAGCAATAGCATTTATACTTGCATTTGTTGTAACACTTGTAACTACACCATATACAATGAAAATTGCAAAAAAAGTAGGAGCGATAGATATTCCAAAAGATGAAAGAAGAGCACATAAAAAAGCAATACCAAAATTTGGGGGACCTGCTGTTATACTAGGTTTCATTATTTCAACAGTATATTTATTAATTGTAATGAGTATGGAAAACACAATAAATATATTTGGGGTTCAAGAATATTGGAAAAAATTACTAGGATTTCTAATGGGAATATTTGTGATATCAGCTTTTTGTGTAGTTGATGATATAAAAACAATAAAACCAATAACAAAACTAATAGGACAAATATTAGGAGCTATATGTGTTGTCTCAGCTGGAATTAGAATAGATGGGATAACATTACCATTTTTAAATTTTCCGGAAATACATGAAATTACATCAGTATTAATTACAATTGCTTGGATAATAATCGTAACAAATGCAATAAATTTAATTGACGGATTAGATGGCTTATCATCAGGAATATCAGTAATTTCGGCAATATCATTATTAGTAATATTTGTATTGAATGGCTCATCATTAATATCAATAATATTAATAACAGCTTTAGCAGGAGCATTAGTAGGATTTCTACCATTTAATTTTACACCTGCAAAAACATTTATAGGAGATACAGGCTCAAATTTTTTAGGATTTTCATTAGCCGTAATATCAATACTGGGGTCTGCAAAAACATATACAGCAGCAGTAATTGTTTTACCATTAATAGTTTTAGGATTACCTATATTTGATACAGTATGGGCAATAATAAGAAGATTAATAAAAGGAAAATCTATAAAGGCAGTATTTAAAGCAGATAAAGGACATTTACATCATAAATTGGTAGCAAAAGGATTTAGCCAAAAACAAGCAGTATTAATATTATATGGAATTAGTGCAATATTTGGAATGTTTGCAGTAATTTTGTGTGATAGCGGAATATGGAAAGCACTATCCTTTTTGTTAATTGTAATAGTTGCAATTGCAGTGGGCTATAAAAACTTTTCAGTAGAAAGAACAGGAAATGAACAGTACGAATGTACACAGTGTAAATATATATACAATCCAAAGTTTGGAAATGAAAAAGCAGGGATTGCAAAGGGAACAAAATTTACAGAACTTCCAGAAGATTGGGTTTGCCCAGTGTGCGGGGAAGGAAAGGATATGTTCCAAATTCACGAATAGGTATATAAAATTCTTGACTAATTATAGTCCCTATGGTATTATATAATACATATAAAAAAACAGTAGTATAACTTTCTAACAAATGTAAGGAGGAAAAATATGAAAAAATTTAAAACTAATCGGAGAAAATTTTTCAAAAATGTGATATTTGGATGCAAAGATGCAAAAAAATATTTATATGAACCAATTTTTTATTTTGCAAAGCAGAATGAAGGTATATTCAAAAGATTTGAAAATATTACTAATTATGTAAGTCATGCGGTTCATAGTAAATATTTTGATGTATGTTATCCAGTTACTATTTTAGGTACAAGCATTTCAGAAATTACAATTATAGATGCTAAATCTAAGAGGTATAATATTTCGCTACAGCCTAATAAAATTATTTATTATGAGAAAGACGGAAATAATGTTAATATTTTTGTAGGAGTAATAATGCCAGATAAAGATGAAGAACGGTTTTATGAAGAAAAAATTTTGGTTAAACGATTAGAAAAATAATCTTAAGAAAGATGAACTTAGTAAACAAAACTAGGTTCATCTTTCGTTTTATATAATGTTTTACTTATGATAGTTGGTTATATTTTGTATTGAATCGAAGACAATTGAAAATATCATAATATAACCAACCATTATATAGTAACCATCTTTTTTAAAATTTTTAAAAATGGATAGAAAAAATAAAATAAATGTGATATAATCAAAAATGTTAAAAGGAGAGATAAAGATGCAAGACAAAATAATGAAATTTTTAGCATATCAAGGAAAAATATCAGTAGTATGTGCAAGTACAACAAAACTTGTAGAAGATGCAAGAAAAATACATGACTTAAGCCCAGTTGCAACAGCAGCGTTTGGAAGATTACTTACAATTTCAGCAATAATGGGAAATGAAATGAAAAGTGCAAAAGACAAATTAACAGTTCAAATAAAAGGAAATGGACCACTTGGAACAATGCTTGTAACAGCAGACAACTTCCCAAGAGTAAAAGGATATGTAGCAAATCCAGTTGTAGACTTACCATTAAATGATATGGGAAAATTAGATGTAGGGGGAGCAGTTGGAAATTTAGGATTTATAAATATTATAAAAGATATTGGACTTAAGGATCCTTATGTAGGAATTTGCCCACTAGTATCTGGCGAAATCGCAGAAGACTTTGCAGAATATTTTGCAAAATCAGAACAAAAAAATACAGCAGTTGCTTTAGGTGTTTTAGTAGATAAAAATGGTGTTAAATCAGCAGGTGGATATATAATTACACCAATGCCAGATGCAACCGAAGAAGAAATATCTCAGATAGAACAATCAATATTTAAAGCTGGTGCAATTTCAAAGATGTTAGACCAAGAATTAAGTTTAATAGAAATTGCAAAAAAAGTCACGGGAGACGAAAATATTAAAATAATAGAAGATAATATAACACCTGTATATGAATGCAATTGTTCAAAAGAACATTTATCTAATAGCTTAGCAACATTAGATAAGACAGCATTAAAAGAAATGATAGAAGAAGATGGAAAAGCAGAAATTATATGTCATTTTTGTAATAAAAAATATGAATTTTCAAAAGAAGAATTAGAAGAAATATTAGAAAAAAGATAATAAAAAGGAGAGATAAAAATGGAAAATAAAATATTAATATTTGGACATAAAAATCCAGATACAGACACAATTTGTTCATCAATAGTAACAGAGATTTTAAATAAAAAAAGAGGATGTGAAAAAAGCAAAGCGGTAAGACTAGGAAACATAAATAAAGAAACACAATATGCATTAAATTACTTAAAATTAGAAGCACCAGAATTAGTAGAAAAAGTAGAAGAGGGACAAGAAGTAATATTAGTAGACCACAATGAATTTAATCAAAGTGTAGAAGGAATAGAAAAAGCAAAAATATTAAGTGTTATAGATCATCACAGAATAGCAAACTTCGAAACATCAGAACCTTTATATTATAATGCTAAACCTTATGGATGTACATCAACAATATTATTTGAGGAATTCAAAATAGAAGGAATAGAAATAGAAAAAACAGAAGCTGTGTTAATGGCTAGCAGCATAATTTCTGATACATTATTATTAAAATCACCAACAACAACTGACCACGACAGAAAAGCCCTAGAAGAATTAGGAAAAATAGCTGACATAAACGTAGAAGAATATGGATTAGAAATGCTAAAAGCTGGAACAGATTTAGACGATTTTTCAGCAGAAGAATTAATAAACTTAGATGCTAAAAGCTTAGATAAAAACGGAACAAAATTTGTTATAGCACAAGTAAATACTGTAAGTATAGAAGATGTTTTAAGAAGACAAAATGAATTGGAAGAAGCTATGAATAAAGCAATCAAAGAAAAAGGATTATCATTATTGGTATTAGCAATAACAGATATTTTGAAAAGTAATTCAGAAATAATTGCATTAGGAACAAAAACTGATGCAGTAGAAAAAGGATTCAATGTAGAACTTAAAAATAATACAGCATTTTTAGAAGGTGTTGTTTCAAGAAAAAAACAATTATTACCACTAATTGATAAAAATATCTAAAAATATAAATAAATTATACAAAAGAAAAATAGATGGAAGTAATCCGTCTATTTTTCGTGCATTTTTAGAAACTTGACAAATTTATAAATTAATTATATACTGTGAAACGTAGGTATTCAGATTGAATATAATAATATAAGGAGTAAAAAAAATGAAAGCAAGAATGAATATAAGAAGCATATTAATCATAGTGGCAATGATATGTTTTGCAAGTATGTTTTTTATAAATATAAGTTTTGCTGTAGATACAGGAAAGGTCACAACAGAAACAGCTAGACTTAGGGAACAACCACAAACAGATGCTAAAGTACTAGAATTAGCTTCACTAGGAGATGAAGTAGAAATTCTTGAAGAAGTTGATGGTTGGTATAAAGTAAAATATAAAAATATAACAGGATATATAAGGAAAGACTTAATAAAATTAGAAAACAAAGAAGAAACAAATACAAACACTAATACAGAAACAGAGAATGCAGAAGCAGAAAATACAACGATTGAAACAAATGCAACAGAGTCACCAGAAGAAACAACAATAGAAAAAGGAAAATATAGCTTATTACAAAGTACAAAATTAAAAATAATACCATTAATAAGCTCTATAGAACTATATGAAGTAAATAAAGGTGAAGAAGTAGAAGTTATTGAGGTTTTAAATGATTGGGCAAAAATAAAAACAACTGGAGGAAAAGAAGGTTGGACAGTTTGGAAAAAAACTTCAACAACAGGAGAAAAAATCGAGTTATTAGGTTCACTTAAAACTACAAATGATACAACTACAGAAAACAAAACTGAAAACAATGTTCAAACATCATCTAATGCTCAAATAGAAAACACAACAAAAATAATGTATGTTAATTCTCAAACTATAAATTTAAGACAAAAAGCAGACAAAAAATCACAGATAATAAAACAACTAACAATTAATATGCAAGTTACTGTTTTATCAAGTGAAAACGGATGGGCGTATGTTGATGTAAATGGAACAAAGGGATATATAGCTGAAAATTTATTATCAAGCACAAAACAAGAAACATCAAGAAGTGCAATGACAGAAAGAAATACAGAACAAACAACAACTACACAAACAACTGAAAGTACAAAACAAACAGAAACAACTAAAGATACAAATTCACGGAAAGACATCAAGCGAAGCACCAGCAAAAAATGTAACTTCATCAACAGGTAGTGCAGTTGTAAATTATGCAAAACAATTCTTGGGATATAAATATGTATATGGTGGAACAACAACAAATGGATTTGACTGCTCAGGATTTACACAATTCGTATATAAACATTTTGGAATCACACTAAATAGAACAGCGGCAGCTCAATATAGCAATGGTAAAGCTGTAACAGATTTACAAGCAGGCGATTTAGTAATGTTTGGAAAATCAGGAATAAACCATGTAGGAATATATATAGGGGGAAACACATTCATACACGCTGCAAATTCAAGTAGAGGTGTAACAACAGACACACTTTCAAGTGGATACTACAAGACAAATTATGTAGGAGCAAGAAGAATCTTTTAAATTAAAGAAATATTCTATAAAAAGGAGATAAAATTTGAAAAGACCAATCTTACTTGCAGTTATAGGATATATAATAGGTATAATAGTGGGACTATACTTTAGCAAAAGTATAGTCTTAATTTATGTTCCTATAACTGTAGTTTATTATATTTATAAATATAGAAGCAAATCGAAAAAAAGCAAATTTAAATTAATATCAATAAAAAGATATTTGAGATACATTAAGATTTATTTAAATTCAAAAGTAATAGTTCTAATAATTTTTAGTTCAATTGTTTCAAATACAATCGTAATTTTCCAAAACAAAAATTATGAAAAAATATATAACAATTTATATAAAAAAGAAAATATAAATTTATTAGGTACAATCATAAGTGATAAGCAATTAGAAAAATATTATAATAAATATAAAATAAAAGTAAAGTATAATAATCAAAACATAAATTTTTACATAACTACAAAAAAGGATATAGAACTAGAATATGGTAATAAGATTATTATTACCGGAAATTATATAAAACCAGAAATACAGAGAAACTACAAAGGGTTTAATTATTTTGAATATTTAAAACAATTAAAAATCTATGGAACAATAAAATGTGAAAAGATAGAAATTGTAGGAAAAAAACAAGGAAATAAATTATTTGAGATTTCCAATAAAATATCAAATAAAATAAATTTAAACACAAAAGAAATTTTAAAAAAAGAGAATGCTTCGATTTTATTAGGATTAATATTAGGCAATAAAAAAGATATAAATGAAGAAACACAGGATAAATTTAGAAATGCAAGCATGTCTCACATTTTAGCAGTTTCCGGTATGCATGTTATATATATAATTTTAGGAATAGAACTTATTTTTAAAAAAATAATAGGTAAGAAAAAAACATATATTCTAAGTATTTTAGTTTTGATATTTTATATGTTTATAACGAACTTTTCTCCATCAATAACAAGAGCAGGAATAATGAGCATTTTGATGATTTTTTCAAAATTAATCCATAGAAAAAATGATATCTATACATCTATTTCAATTTCATTATTTTTAATTCTAATATATAATCCATTTTTAATTCAAAGTTTAGGCTTATTACTATCTTATGGAGGTGTGATAGGAATAATAATTTTTAATAAAAGCATTTTAAACATACTAAAGAACATAAAAGTTAAAAATAAATTCTATAGATATAAAATAAAACCTAAAATTCAAAAACAATTAGATAAACTAAAAGAAATTATATCGGTATCAATTGCTGTTCAAATATCGATAATTCCAATTATCTTATATAATATAAATACATTTAATCCATATTTTTTAATATCAAATTTATTTTTAAGTTTAGTAATAGGGCCGATTATAATCTTAAGTTTTATATTCGTAATAATAGTTTTTTTAAATTATTCAATAGCGAAAATTATCTCTCCAATAATTCAAGTATCAATCGAAATTTTAAATTATATATCAAATGTCGGCAAATTGCCATTTGCAAAAATTTATATAGCAACACCAAAAATATTTTTGATTCTAGTTTATTATTTATTTTTAATTGCATTAGTTTTTA
>CAKPGC010000012.1 GCA_934154445.1 uncultured Clostridia bacterium | reverse complement strand
TTTATATATCTTATATTATCAATAATTGGATGTTTTATAGGTAATAAAATAAAAAATAGTTAGTCAAATTACAATTTCTAGGACTGATAATATGTTGATATTATCAGTCTTTTGTTATATAATAAGAGCAATTAATTACGTTTTTGTAGTATTAAAGGTGATGTTATATATGTCAGATAGATTAATCGATAATAAAGAATTAATGAAAGAATGGAATCAAGAAAAAAACATTTTATATAATCCAGCTGATTTGACTTCAGGTAGTAGTAAGAAAGTCTGGTGGAAATGTAAAAATGGTCATGAATGGGAAGCTGTAATTCATACTAGGGTTAAAGGTGTCGGATGTCCTTATTGCATGGGTAAAAAAGCAATTCAAGGAGTAAATGATTTTGCAACTTTGTATCCAGAAATGTTAAAAGAATGGGATTATGAAGAAAACGATAAATTAGGTATTAAACCAAACGAATTATTAGTAGGTTCAATAAAAAAAGTATATTGGATATGTAGCAAAGGTCATAAATATGATAAAAGTATTTATGATAGATTACATGGTCGTGGAAATTGCCCATATTGTGGAAATAGAAAAGTTTTGCAGGGCTATAATGATTTAGCAACTACCAACCCTGAATTACTAAAAGATTGGGACTATGAAGAAAATGACAAATTAGGCATTAAACCAAATGAAATTACTAATGGTGGCAAAAAAAAAGTATGGTGGAAATGTGAAAAAGGTCATAAATGGAATTCTATTATTAGAAGTAGAATCACAGGAAGTGGTTGCCCATACTGTTCAAATAATCTTGTAAAAAAAGGCTATAATGATATAGCAACTACTAATCCCGAATTATTAGAAGAATGGGATTATGAAAAAAATGATAAATTAGGTATTTTTCCATCCAATCTAAGTCATGGATCTACAAAATTAGTGTGGTGGAAATGTAAAAAAGGTCATGAATATCAAATATCAGTAGCACAAAAAACAAATAGAAATGTTAATTGCCCTATTTGTGCTAATCAGCAATTATTAAAAGGCTATAATGATTTTGCAACCAAACACCCAGAATTATTAAAAGAATGGAACTATGAAAAAAATGATAAGCTTGATATAAAACCAGATGAAATTATTTTAGGTGGTAAAGTCAAATTTTGGTGGAAATGTGAAAAAGGTCATGAATGGCAATCTAGTATACCAGCAAGAATAAGAAATGATAAGCTTTATAATCGTTGCCCTATTTGCTCTAGTTATTTAAGAACATCCATACCTGAAAAGATTATTTTTTACTATGTTCATAAAAAATTTTCTAAAACTATAGCAAATTATAAACCTGAATGGTTAAAACCAAAAGAAATAGATATTTTTATACCAGAGCTAAATGTTGGTATAGAGTATGATGGATACTATTATCATAAAGACATAAAGCATGATATAGAAAAAGATGATTTATGCTCAAAAAACAATGTGAGAATAATTAGAATTAGAGAAAAGAAATCAAAACCTATTAACTCAAGTGCTATCATATACAATATAAAAATAGATAATAACACAGATTATACATATGTAGAAGATGCTTTATCTTTCCTAAATAGTTATCTCAACATAGATTTAGACTTTGATATTAGGCGTGATTTAGATGATATTATTAAAATGATTAACTTTATGGAAAAAGAGAACTGTATATCAAAAACAAATCCAGAGGTTTTACAAGAATGGAATTACGAAAAAAATGATAAACTAGGAATTACTCCAGATAATATAAGTAGTGGAAGTGCATTAAAAATATGGTGGAAATGTGAAAAAGGTCATAACTATCAAGCTATTGTTTCAAACAAAGTAAATCAACAAACCAAATGTCCATATTGTGCCAATAAGAAGATTATCATAGGATTTAATGATTTGGCAACAACTAATCCTGAATTATTAGAAGAATGGGACTATGAAAAAAATGATAAGTTAGGAATCAAACCAGAAAATGTTGTTCTCAATTCAACTAAAATAATTCATTGGAAATGTAAGAATGGTCATGAATGGACAACAACATTAAACAATAGAGCTAGAGGTTCTAATTGTCCGTACTGCTCTGGAAGATATGCTATAAGTGGAGAGAATGATATTGCTACATTATTTCCAGAATTATTAAAAGAATGGGATTACGAAAAAAACGACCAATTAGGAATTAAACCACAGAATGTAAAGAAAAATACAGATAAAAAAGTCTGGTGGAAATGCGAAAAAGGTCATGAATATAAATCTTCAATTGTTAATAGAACAAAATCAAAAGGAACTTGTTGCCCATATTGTTCTGGAAATAAAGTTCTTAAAGGATTTAATGATATAGCATCAACAAATCCAGAATTATTGAAAGAATGGGATTATAGTAAGAATACCATTAAACCTGATGAAGTAACTAAAGGAACTCATAAAAAAATCTGGTGGATTTGTAGTAACAATCATAGCTATGAAGCTACTATTCCAGCTCGAAGACGTGGTACAGGATGTCCGTATTGTTCTGGAAACAAGATATTAGTTGGTTTTAATGATTTAGCAACGACGAATCCTGAATTATTGGAAAAATGGAATTATGAAAAGAATAATAAATTAGGAATTACGCCTAAATCAATTAGTAAAAGTTATAGTAAAAAAGTTTGGTGGAAATGCAAAAATGGTCATGAATATCAAAGACATGTTTATAACGAAAGAAAAGGCAGTGGCAGATGTCCTATTTGCAAAAAATTAAAACTATAATTCAGTTATAGAGTGGTTTATAAAATATCACTCTATATTTTCTTCTTAAATACTTGATTTTTATAAAATAATTTGGTAATATATTTATAACTTGAATGACTATTTAGTCATTCGTCAAGAGAGCTAACGAGTTGTAAATGTCTACGTCGTTGGCACCATCAGATTTATCAATACTTTTAGAGTTTTTGATAAGTCTATTTTTTTATTTAAAAATACTATCAGTATACAATTTGTATACAAAAATATCTAATTTTCATTTTGATATGTATGTTATTACCTATTCTCAATAGATAATAACTTTTTTTATTTTATGCAGTTGCTATGCTTAAAACATTTCCAATTACTTTTGCTGAGTTTTCACTTGCTGTCTTATCTACATGAGCATATAAATTAGCAGTAGTATTAAAACTAGAATGCCCAAGCCATACTTGAATATCTTTCATGTGAACTGCATTTTTTAGAAGAAGTGACGCACAACTGTGTCTTAAATCATGTAACCTTATAGGCTTTAGTTTGTTATTTACAATAATTTGATGAAATTTATGTGTTAAATAGTCTGGTTTTATAAGTGAGCCTTCTTCATTAACACATACATAATTATCTGTATTCAAATAACTATCTTTAAATAATTTCTTGTTTTCTCTTTGTTTTTCTTTTTCTTCAATCAATAGTTCTTTTATTTCTGGAATTAATGGTAAAGTTCTATAACTTGAACTCGTTTTTGTTTTAGCTTCTGCCACAATTTGATGTTTTCCATCATAACTTGCTTCTGTTACTGTAAAATTAATTGTTATTGAATTATTTTCAAAATCAATAGCATCCCATTTTAGTCCAAGTATTTCTTCTCTACGAAATCCATAAAATGCACCAATTAGAATTGGTATTTTAATATTAGTATCTCTTATTATACTAAAAAGCAATTGTAGTTCCTCTTTATTATAAAAAGTCGGAACATATGGCTCAACCTTTGGTGTATCAACTTTCTTTGCTGGGTTAGAAGTAATTAAGCCCATTTTTTCTGTATAAGAAAGAGCAGATAAAATATTTGCATGATACTTTTTAACAGTTGCACCTTTTAATTTTAGTTCATTAAAAAGATAAGTGTAAAATGCTTGAATATGAATCGGCTTTAATTCTGTAAGTGTAATATTTAAGTTCTTGAAGTAAGGATAAATTCTTTTATTGATTATTCTTTCGTATCCACCATAAGTCGTTGGTCTAATGTTAGGTTTTATCATTTTAAGCCAATTTAACATATAATCACAAAATAAAATACTATTGTTAGAACTTTGTGCCATTTGGGTTACTTTCAAATTATTGTTTAGTTCTTCTTCATATCTTCTTCTAATTTTTTCAGCACTTTTTCGTGCTGTCTTTTCAGATTTTGTAATAGGAACATCAGTTGTTACTGATTTCCTACGAGGTGGATTGATACCATCTACTATATAAAGTAATGCTACCCAGTTTTTACTCCTTTTGTAAATTGTTGCTGTTACTTTAACCATCTACAATCTCCTTTCCTAATAACAGCCAATTTACTTTAACATAAATCATTAGTTTTAGATATTAAAGTAAATATGGTAAATAAATTATTTTGTGTTTGTTAAGTAATCAATTATCGTTACTTTTGGAATTTTATATTCTCTTCCAATTTTCTTTGAAGGAATAATGTTGTCATTTACCAAAGTATAAGCTTTTGTAATTCCTACACCTAACATTTCACGAAGTTGTTTAATGTTTACTACATCTGGATAGTTATTAAACATTAAATGATAGTTGTCTAAATTATTCATGTATACCTCCTTTAATCTATTTACCCGTTTTAAAATTTGGGTTATGTAATATGAAATTGTCAATGTGCAGTTATTTTTTTTGTTATTATTTATTATAAAAATATCTAAAACTAACTTAATAATAACATATATACTTGCAAGAGTCAATAGTTTATGATAAAATAATATAAAAAAATAACTATATCATATAAAAGGTTAGGTGAATTTATGAAAAACTCAAATGAAGATGTTATTGATTTTATAAAAGATAGAAAAATTAATAATGTAATTAGATTATATGTAAATCGAAATTTAAGGAAAGAATATCTTACTTATGTGGGTTACAAAAAGGTTAAAAACGATTTTGAAGCTATTTTAGTTCAAAAAGATAATCGTATAGGTACTTTACTTTGTGACTTCTTAAATTGCAATTTTAGAGCTACTGATAGCGTTAAAAATTTTGTACAAGAGTATAGTTTAACACTATTTTCAGAAATAATAAAAAATGAATTAAAGAATATCTATGATACAGATGAGTATGAAAAGTTAATAAGTGAATTAGTAGAAAAATATGGAGATAAATTAGAAAGCATAAAAGAAGATTTTATTTATGATGTAAATTACTTATTTAATATTAATCAATTAGAAGAAATAAAAGATTTAACATCATTACAAATATTTTATATTTTAACTATGAGCAAGACTAACAGTAAAGCATTATCACATTTTGAAAATGATAAATTAGATATTGCACTTGGAGATTTATCAAGATTAAACGCACCATTAAATATTATTGATGAAGATCAAGCAATAGAAATGGTAAAAGTAAATAAAGATAGAATTTTACCAATACCATATACTTTTGAAAGTAATGATATTTGCCAATTATTAATTATCGAACTTCAAGAAATTGTTTGCATGGACAAGTTTGAAATTAAAAAGTGTAAAAACTGTGGAAAATACTTTGTTCCAGAGAAAAGGACAGATGAATTATATTGTAATAATGTTTATGAAGATGGCAGAACTTGCAAAGAAATCGGCTCTTTTAAGGTAAAACAGAAAATGATTAATGATGATAATGATTTAAGAACTTATAGAAATGTTTATCAAAAACTATTATTGAGAACAAGAAGAAATCCAGATAATATACAATATGAAAAAGAGTTTGAGAAATTTAAAGAAGATAACAGAAAAATGCGTGATAAACTTGATAAAGGTAAAGTTACTTATGAAGAATATGTAGAATGGTTGAATGGAATATAGAAATTAAAAGGAGCATTATTGAAATGAATTTAGTAGAGATGAAACAAGCAGTAGATATGCTTTATGATGAATGGGATTTAGGTAAAACACCTTCACATTCTAAGGGAAAAGTGTGCACTTGGATTTATTTGTTTGAAATACTTGAAGAAACTGAAAAAATGGTTATTGAAAAAGAAGACGGTAAAGTTATTGGAATATGTGGATATGCAAAATGGAATTCAAAGAAACACATAATTAGAAAAAAGGTTTTTCATATTTTGAAAACGATACTTATATGGAGTCCGTTAGTAAAAGATAAAAAGGCTATTTATAAATATAATAATGATTATGATTATACACCAAAAGAATTAGCAAATTATTTTGATGGAGAGATAAGCATATTAATTCTAAATTCCAATTATCGTGGTAAAGGTATTGGAAAGAAAATGCTTTCACAGGTATTTGAATATGCTAAAAATGATAACATGAAAAATATTCAAATACTGACAGATGAATCATGTAATTTTAAATTTTATGAAGCTTGTGGTTGTAATTAACAATGGAGAGCCTGATAAATGTGGCAATACATCAAGTGAAATAGGATATATTTATGAGAAAAGATTTGGAGGAAAAGATAATGAATAATATAGAAATTAAACAAATTACCAAAATAGATAATGATACTTTGGATATAATTACAAAATGGATGTATAATTGGTGGGGAAAAGAAGATGGATATGTATTTGAAGAAGTTAAATGTTTTATGGAGCATAGTTTGCAAGAAAACAGATTACCACAAACTTATGGTATATTTGTAGATAGTAAGATAGTTGGAATGTATCAGTTTGCTTATGAAGATTTAAGCATTAGACCAGATATATACCCTTGGCTTGCAAATGTATATATAGATGAGGCGTATAGAAATAATGGATTTTGTAGAAAAATGATGGAAACAGTAAAAGAAAAAGCAAAGAAAAATTTAGATTTTAATGAAATATATTTGTATACAAAACATCAGGGGCTATATGAGAAATTTGGATGGAAGTATGTGTCAGATTTTGATACTTATAGAAAAAGTCCTAGAATACAAGGACTATACAAATTAGAATTAAACTAATTATATTATTTATAGTGGTGGAATATGAAATGAAGAAATTTATTATAGATGAAAGAGTACAAAAAATATGTAAAGAATTTGATAATGCTTTTGATGAAAAAAATTTGGATAAGATTAAAAATAATTTTGAATCTGCATTAGAATTATTAAATTCAAAATTAGATGAAATATCAAAATGTAATTTATATTACTCGATAGGAACTGCTCATGGCGATTATATTCAAATTGGGACAAATAGACTCTCTGTTGAAGAAATTGAGTATAATTTAGAGCAATCATTTTTCTATTTAAGAAAAGCTGTTGATATGATTGAAGGAAATGATATTCCTAGGGAAATATCAATAAAAGTATATACTAATTTAGGAAATTTGTTTGATGAAGTAAATAGAAGAAATGAAGGAATAGAATACTATAAGAAAGCTTTAGATATATATCCTAATTTTGCTATGGCTAATGGTAATCTTGGTATGGCAATATTTTTATATTCTAGAATTATATATGATAATTCACATCAAGTTATATTAGATCATGAAGCATATAGATATTTTAAAAAATCATTCCAAGATAAAAGGAATTTATTTGACTATGCTGAAAAAGACTTTAATAAATATTGTAATCAAATAGAACAAGTATACACAAAGGAATTTTTGAATAATAGTTTGACTTTTGATAATTTTCCTGTTTTAAATAAAGAAGAAAGAAACTATAGGCAATGGTGTGCACAAAATAGCTTATTCTTAAATCCTTTAAATGATATTTTAACTAATAATGTTGTATGGAGAGACATAATGCATTTGCCCAATATGATTATGAATGTAAAAGATGAGCAAAAAATGAGATTTTTTGGTCTAATGAATGAAATAAAGCAGGAATTTATATCATCAAGATATCTTTTTTATGAATCTATTCAACCTAGAAAAACAGAACACTTTTCTGATAAAGAAAATCATTTAGTAGATACCTTTGATTTGGCAACATATTCTATTTATAACTATAAAATGAGAATGACTTTTAGGAGTTTGTATTCAATATTAGATAAAGTAGCATTTTTCTTAAATGAATATTTTGAAATTGGAATAAAAGAATATGATGTGAATTATAAAAGTATATGGTATATAGCAAAGAAAAAGGCAAATGGCGAAATTATATATAAATATAATAATCCAATAAAAGAAAAAATAAATAGCAATTGGGGATTATATGGAATCTATTGGATATATAAGGACTTTATAGAAGGAAAGAAAACATCGCCAAATCCAAAAATAACAGAAATTAGTAAAATAAGAAACTCTTTAGAACACAAATATCTAAAAACAATACTTACTATAGGGGAAGTGAAGATTTTAAAAGAAAAGCAAAAAAGTTTTGACGATAAATTAGCTTTTTATATTTCAACTGAAGAATTATATGATATTGTATTATTTCTACTAAAAACTATTCGTTCTTTAATTATTAATCTTATATGTTGTATTAATATTGAAGAGAGAAAAAAGTGCGAAGAAGCAAATAAAGAGCATAAATTTATCCCACCATTAAATACATATCCTATTGATGAAGGATTAAAATTTTAAAAATATATAGCTAATCAAATAAAAGAGAAAATCAATATTTCAGATTTTCTCCTTTTACTAATGACTTACATAGCAAAATGCTATGGACACTAATGTAATAATAGTATATGAAAATTTCAAAATTATATGCAATAAAAAACGATAGCCTTTTGAGCTATCGGATTATAATGATTACGTTCTTTTCAGAACGGACACTAATGTTTTATTAATTAAATTATAAACTATTCCATGGCAGAAAGTCAAGTAAAATTCAGAATTTTATTCATTTTTTAGTGGTCTTAACCTATATAAACTTTCAAGTTGTGAATTAATTTTATTCCAGTCATTCGTTGAAATAGTAACTAATTGTCCTTTCTTTCTATATGGATCTGTGATTCTTATTTTACTAACAACCTTTAATTGCTCGACTAAAACAGTAGAATTAACTTCTTCTAAATCAATATGAAACCAAAAAACATCTTCTAATCTTTTGGTTGTTAGTGGGAGAATAGTACATATAGGAGAATTTTTAGAAGTTTTTAACATTAAAACAGGTCTTAATTTATTTTGCTCACTTCCAATATTAATTCCTAGATTGCACCAATAAATAAAATTATTATATATTGGAAATTTAGGAAGTTTTCCATTATATCTTAAATTAGCTTTTTCTTTAGTCCATTCAGAAAATTGAATTGCATCAGAATTATTAATACTATTTAATAAAATTTCAGTTTCTTCAATATTATTGTGAATTTCATTATTCATAATCTCACCTCGCTTTTCAAATTATAACATATTATAAATTACAAGTAAACAAAAGTTTGCGTATTTTATAAAATAATTTTACAATCCTATACATTTAAAATGTAATATGTATAGGATTGTTATATTCTATATTGAAGTTATAAGTTTTTCTCTTATCTCATCACTAATGAAATCTATTCTCTCAATTACTCTATTAGCATATTTAGTATTAATAAAGTCAAATCTATTTGCGGTTATTGCAATTTCATTTACAGTTTTTCCAACAGATTTCAGTTCAGCTATTATTGGCAAAAGAATTGTATCAGAAGGAGCATCTTTAGGCTGATAATTTGTAATAAGACTTCTAAGATAACTGCTTCCTGATAAATTTGCTTTTAAAGCATTTTTCTTAAATCTTTGATTTTCTTTTTCATTAAAATAAAAGATTTTTTTAATATCTCTTTCTCTCAATTATAACACTTCTTTTCTTTATATAATTTAAAATGGGGATTGGGTTGTCCCCGTTTATTTTGAATTTGTGCGGGAAGACAAATTCATTGCTTGCTGGCTGGCTGGCTGGGACAGCAAGTTGCATTTGCGGGATAACAAATGCAGTGCTTGCTAGGACAATATTTTTTATTATTCTTTTAGAATTCCCATTTTCTTAAGGTAAAAATACGCTTCTCTACCACCTAAAAAGAAGATAGAATATTCTTCTAGTTCGTTAATTTCTAAACCTAATTGAATAACTTTTTGAAGCATTTTACATTCGTCTTTATTTAGTTCAAATACTTCATCATCTTCAAAAATTAATTGCAAATTTGGAAATCTATCCATAATGTCATAGTATTGTTTTTTTAATTTTTTATAGTTATCATTCTTGTTTTTTAATTCCATTCGTACACTATCAAATAACTCATTTAATTCAATAGAATTTATATCAAATAATCTTGTTTCTTCCATCATTTTTTACCTCTTTTCTATACATAA
This sequence comes from uncultured Clostridia bacterium, assembly GCA_934154445.1. GTDB lineage: Bacteria > Bacillota > Clostridia > TANB77 > CAG-508 > CAG-269. Next base: position 39,521 of record CAKPGC010000012.1, on the reverse strand, counting down.
ATTAATTCTTTTAGTATTATTTCATTAACAGAATTCTTAATATTATTCATGAGTCCAACCCATTTTAATTGGTCGGTTGCTTTTAATTCTTCTGTAATATTTTCTTTTTTAGTCAATTGTTTCATTAAAAATTCAAACCTATCATTAGCAGTTTTATTAATTTCTAATAAATGTTCTTGCAATTTATTGTTCATAAATAAGATGATATATTCTGATTTTTTCTGCTCCCTTAAAAATTTTAATCTCATTCTTCCAAATCTACCAAGTTCAAAATTCTTTAAATTTTCTGGTGGTACTAAATTTGGAAAATAATACTCTCCTTGTTTGTTGTATTCAATTTTCATACATAAATCATCCTTTCAATTTTAATTTTCATGTTAAAAAAATTGGCTTTTGATTTTAATTTTAAGTTTCAGTATACAATTTGTATACAAATCATTTTATTTTTGAAATTTTTTAGAAAATTAAATATCTTTGAATTTTTAAATAAAAAATGAATGAAAGTGCTTATTCTAATATAGTTGGGAGTATCTTTAACTATCAATAAAAAGTAATAGCTAAGAATATCTATAAATGGAATTTAACCCCTTAAAATTCTGCGGTTGAATAAACCGTGCCGGTTCGATTCCGGCCATCTGCACCAATGACGAATCTGTTCAAACTACAGATACAATAGATAGCTACAAAGCCAAATAAACATAAGGTGCTTTTTTATTAGATGTTTATATATCTATAAAAATAAGGCGAGTTATAAATTTTAACTCTGCCTATTTTTTATTATGGTGTTACAGATATCAATTTAAAATTATTTTTTGCTCCACTAACAATATAATAAGATAGTTCACCATACACTTCTAAAATCCTTTCATCCATATACTTTGCAACTGGATTATATTCACAATCTTGAATATGTATTAAATAAAAAACTTCATTAGCATTATAATTATATCCCATATATTCTCCGTTAGAAGTATAAGCTAACGGGCTTATTTCAACATAATAATATGTTTCATTATTCCTTTCATAGATGTATTTTTTGTTTCCTTCAGGCCCCCAAAGTCCAATATCTCTATCATAATCTGTATAAATATCACTAGAATTAATAATATTGTTTTCTTTAAGGAAAGAAATAATATCTTCATCTACTATTTGTTCTTCACTTGTTTTTTGAGTATTTAAAGATGTTTTTATTTCTATATTTGAAAATACAAATATTATAGCAGCTCCTAATAGTGCAATTAATATAAACACACTTAAACCAATTTTAATACTTTTTTTCATTTGCATTCACCTCCTTTTACAAAGAAAATTTTTTCTGAAAATACATTATAATTGCACCACCTATTAATAGACTTGCAAAATATTTTAATATAAGTGGAAACATTAATTTTGTATTTTTAATAGCCAACTTATTATAATTCTTTATTTCTGACCAAGTTTTTTTGTTACAAGTTGGACAATAGAATTTTTTTGCATAATATTTGTAATTAGTATAACTTGTTCCTAAAGTTCCTAGTTTAGCAGATGTTGTAATGCTTTTTGTTTTGATCATAACTGTATCAAAAAAATCATCTATAGTAGCAGTGTGTATGTTTTGACATTTTTCGCATTTAACAACTAGTTCTGAATTTTTATTGGTTTCTTTTACCAAATTTTTTATTTTTTTGACCAAATAAATAGTATTAATAATAAGCCAAATAAAAAGTATTAGCGGACAAATTAAAGTCTCAATTGTTTTCAATTTATAATCACCTTCAAAGTTTATAAATTTAATATTTTTAAGAACATTATATCATATTTTTTTTGAATTGAACTTTTTACTAAAAATTTTTTGAAAAATTTTATAATCTATACTAAAATATATATACAGTTGATGAACGAAAAATTTTTTGTGCTAAATGTGGGAGTATATGTGGAAAAATAGGCTATTTTTCACAAAAAAAATATGTGACCAACATATATCGAGCAATTGTCATCTTACGAACAATTTTCTTGGTGCATTATAGAAATACATAAAATAAAAAATATTAAAATATTTTTTGTTGGAAGTATGGCATAAAATACATAAAAATACTAGTATTTTACATAAAAATGTGATAAAATAATAAGCAATTGCTAGTAAAACTAGCTATAGATTTTTATAATCCTGTTTTGCAGGTGGATATATAGGCAGTTATTATAAAATAAATATTTTAAGGAGGAAAAATATGGAAGATCAGAACAAAAAAATATTTCGGTGGATTTTAGGAGGAGGTTTATCAGCTCTTTTCCTTATAATACTCGAAACGTTAATTGCAACACCAATTTTTAAGAACAATACTGAATTGTGGAGGCCACATGTAGTAGGGATGATATTAATTACAATGTTTATTTATTTGATTATTTCAGTAATAAAACTTGTAAAATATCAAAAATTCGCAAAAAACTTTAAACAGGAAAAATTAGAAAAAACAAGCAAAGAATTAACAAAAGAATTCAAGCCAGTTGTATTGAATTATTCTAAGCCTATTTCTAAGGATTTATTTGAATGTCAAGCAAAGGTTGGCGATGATGGAAAAATAGTTTGCAAAATTCAACTTGATTATGAAGTGAAAATTGAAAATTATGAAGAATTTTTAAGTTTTTTTCATATTCAAGAATAAAAAATTGTTGCTGATTAAAAATAAACGGAGATAAATTTTCTCCGTTTATTAATTAAGTAAAAAATATATCGTTCTTTTATAGATGATTACACAAAAAATACAATCATTGACTTCTTATGTTCACCTGTGATATAATTTAATTGATGTAGGCATGACCTATGCAGACTACCCATTTATCACTGAATAGTGAGAGGGATTTCCTCTAACTTTTTAGTTTAACATATATTAATAATCAACAAGAAAGTTAATTGGAGGTATTAAAAATGAAACAAATGGAAATTAAGATTACTGTAACTTTTGCTATCATGTTTGTTGTAGGAATTATTATTAATGGAATTTATGATGTAACATCTACGAATTCAAATTTCTTTACTCTTGAAGTGGTAGCAAAAGGATTTGTTATGGCACTTATTTATCTTGCATATATCTGGATAAATACAAGACGTCATCAGATGTTAGCCACTTTAGGAATTTTCAGTTGTTGTTGTTTAGTGCTTATGCTTAAAGGAAGTTCTTTTGAAGAATTAGTGTTTAGTGGTTGGAATTGGTATAGTACAATTGTGTGTATATATTATGTGATTGCTTATCCAATAGCTAGATATCAAGGAAAAAAATTACTTATAGAGGATTTACAAATGCTAAACATTGAATTTGTTGTGAATAACGAAGAAAATGATGAGAATGACGAAGATGACGAAAAATAACACTTAATTATTTGTTTCTAAAAAGAAACCTATTTCGAGAATAAGGAATAGGTTTCTTCTTTTATTAAAAAATGAGTAATACATTCTTCAACATAATAATTTTGTCCATTTAGCTTTATCAATAACACCCATAATAAATAAAAAACTTGAATTTTATGTAGATTTATAGTATAATATTAATATCTTATCCTTGGTACCAGGAGCAATAAAAGGTACAAGTTATTATAAATAATACTTCGTATTAATAACTATTAGTGAGGTAAATTTATGAGTTTAAGAAAAATTTTTTCACGGAACAAAGATAATACGGATATTGTAACATCAAAAACAAAGATACGATATTTGAATAATAAAATTTTTTGCGATACTGTTGAGATCGAAAAAATGATAACAGAGTGGACCAAAAGTGAGGGATGGAAATTTGAAAATTTTGCAGACATTCTTGAACTTGTTGGAGTAAAACTACCTGTTAGATTAAGTAAAATGAACAAGAAAAATTGTTCATTTAAGTGTGTTACAGCAAATAATACAGAAATTAGTATTTCACTTATTTTTTGTAAGAAAATTGATTATTGTCCAGGAATATGTATAACAGATGAAAATAAAACAGCATACTATTTTATGAACACTAACAACAAAAGAAGAGATAACCAACCTGAAGTTATTCTTAGTAGAAAAAAAATCAATAAGAATGAAAAGGAGTTAATTAGTGTCAACGGAGAAGAAAACTATGGCTGTGTATTGAGACTTGATGATATTCATTCACTAAAGATTCAAGTCTATGAATCAGCTATGTCAAAAGAAAAATGTGAAACTTATTCATTACAAAATTGGGATAAGGTTGAAGAATACTTAATAGGGCTGGATAATTCTCTTTTGGTTGATGATGTGTATAAAAAAATTGTTGAGCTTCTTGAATTTTCTGATGAGGAAATTTCTAAATGCGGAAAAATTTTAATTTCATACACAGAAGAGACTATTGACAAAGAGAAAATAACTCTTGGAAAAATTTTACTCAATAGAGGCAAATTGAAAGAGCATGTAACTAATTATGGATCGTGTGGAAGTGAAAAATTTTAAACTGTAGAAATTTGTAAAATAGTATTATTTTACAAAACAGATGCTAGGAGATTATAAAAACTCCTAGCATTTTTTTGCAACAATTTACGAACAATTGTTTACAAAACAAAAACAAAGTGCTATAATAAAAATGGAGGTGCAAAAATGGACAATAAATATGATAAAATTTATATTTCAATAGATTTAAAAAGTTTTTACGCTTCTGTAGAATGCAAAGAAAGAGGGTTAAATCCGTTAACAACAAATTTAGTTGTAGCAGATGATAGTAGAACTGAAAAAACAATTTGTTTAGCAGTAAGTCCATCTTTAAAAGCTTATGGAATTCCAGGTAGAGCAAGATTATTTGAAGTTATACAAAAGGTAAAAGAGATAAATACACTAAGAAAACAAAATGCACCTGGACATAAATTTTCTTGTAGTTCTTATGATGATATTGCATTAAGGAAAAATAAGGATTTAGAGTTATCATATATAATTGCACAACCAAGAATGAGCTTTTATATGGAATATAGTACAAAAATTTATGAAATATATTTAAAATGGTTTTCATCTAGAGATATCTATGTATATTCAATTGATGAAGTATTTATAGATGTAACACACTATTTAAAAAATTATAAAATGACACCTAGAGAATTAGTTACTAAAGTTATAAAAAACATATATGAACAAACAGGGATAACTGCAACAGCTGGAATAGGAACAAATTTATATCTTTGTAAAATTGCTATGGATATTGTTGCCAAACATACGAAACCAGATAAAAATGGAGTAAGAATTGCAGGATTAGATGAAATTTCCTATAGAAAATATTTATGGGGACATAGACCACTAACTGATTTTTGGAGAGTTGGAAAGGGAATAGCAAATAAATTAGAAAAAAATGGAATTTTTACAATGGGAGATATTGCAAGAACATCAGAAAAAAATGAGGAATTATTATATAAATTATTTGGTGTAAATGCAGAATTATTAATAGATCATGCTTGGGGATATGAACCATGCACAATAGAAAGTATAAAATCTTATGAACCAATAACAAATAGTATAAGTTCAGGGCAAGTATTGCATTGCCCATATAATTATGAAAAAACAAAATTAATATTAAAAGAAATGACAGAACTACTAACTTTAGATTTGGTGAAAAAAAATTTGGTTACAAGTAAAATGGTACTAACAATAGGATATGATGTTGAGAATTTTACGGATCCGGAAATAAGCAAAGAATATTCTGGAGAAATAACGACAGATCGCTATGGAAGAAAAGTACCTAAACATGCATGTGGAACTATAAATATAGATCATAAAACTGCATCTACAAAAATTATAACAAATGCTGTAATGGAACTTTATGAAAAAATTATTAATAAAAAATTACTTATTAGAAGAATAAACTTAACGGCTCAAGATGTTATTAATGAAGATGAAGAAAAAATATATAAACAAATAGACTTGTTTGATAATTATGATGAAATAAAAAAGCAAAGAGATAAAGAAAAATCTGAAAAAAATTTACAAAAAGCAGTTATAAATATAAAATCAAAATATGGGAAAAATGCTATTTTAAAAGGAATGAATTTTGTAGAGGGTGGTACTACAATTGAAAGAAATAGTCAGATAGGAGGACATAAAAGTTAGAAAGGAGAAAGATATGAGATATGATAAACAATATGAAGATATTATAAATTTACCTCATCATGTATCAAAAAAGCATCCTCAAATGTCACTATATGCACGTTCGGCTCAATTTGCATCTTTTGCAGCATTGACCGGATATGAAGATGCAATAAAAGAAAAAGAAAAAATAATAAATAAACAAAATAATGACCGGAATATTAGAAGATTCAAAAATGTAAATTTTCTGTAAAATGGCTTGTAAATTTCAGTATCTTAGTGTAAAATACCATTAAATCGTAAATAATATAGGAGGAATGAAATAAAAAATGAGATTTGTAACAGACGAGGACTCGAAAAAAGAATACAAAAAATTTCTAGAAGGACATGAAAGATGTAATTTCCAACAATCACTAGAATGGGCAGAAATTAAAAAGCCAAACTGGAAACCAGAAGTAATATTAGTTGAAGATGAAGAAAAAAACATAATTGGTTCATTGTGTGTGTGGATAAGAAAAATGCCAATATTTGGAAACATAATGTATGCTTCAAGAGGTCCTGTATGTGATATACATGATATATCAGTAATGAAACAATTAACAGATGGAGCAAAAGAATTAGCCAAAAAATACAATGCAATCGGATTAAGAATAGAACCAGACATAGAAAAAGATGATCAAGCATTTAGAGATATAGTAACAAATTTAGGATATAAAATAAAAGATGATGCAAAAGATTTTAAAGATGAAATACAACCAAGATTTGTCTTTAGATTAGATATAAAAGATAAAACAGAAGAAGAAATAATGGCAGGATTCCATCAAAAATGGAGATATAATATTCGTTTAGCAATAAAAAAAGGAGTAGAAGTAAGAGAGGGAACAAGAGAAGATTTAAAAGACTTTCATAAAATAATGATAGAAACAGGAAATAGGGATGGTTTTATAACGAGACCATTAGAATATTTTGAAAAGATGTATGACAATATGGTACCAGAAGGACACATGAAATTATTAATGGCATATTATGAAGGTAAACCAATTTCAGGAGTAATACCAATATTCTATGGAAACAAAACATGGTATTTATATGGAGCAAGCAGTAATCAACACAGAAATCTAATGCCAAATTATTTACTACAATGGGAAATGATAAAAATGGCAATAGCAAGACATGACGAAATATATGACTTTAGAGGAGTATCTGGAGTTGTGGATGAAAACCATCCACAGTATGGATTATATAGATTTAAAAAAGGATTTGGAGCTAAATTTACAGAATTTATAGGAGAAATATATATACCATTTAAACCAATAAAATATAGAATGTATAAATTTTCAGAAAAAGCATTTAGAACATTAAGACAAGTAAAAAGAAATTTCAATAAAAAATAGAATCTGTCCCTTATGAATATGGACATGGGAGGAAAGCTTGAAAGCAGTAGTAATAAATAAAGAAGATTTAAGATATAATATAAAAAAAATTAAAGAATATGCGGATTTGAATTTACCAGATGATAATGGAAATAAAGTAAAAATTATAGCTGTTGTAAAAACAAATGGATATGGGCTAGGAATAGTTGAATATACAAAATTTTTAATTGACAACGGAATAGATTATTTTGCTGTATCTACAATTGAAGAAGCGTTAAAAATAAGAGAAGCGGGAATAAAAGAAAAATTATTAATGTTATCTTCAACAAGTGTTGAAGAAGATGTTAGAACATTAATACAAAATAATATAATAATAACAATAGGAACTAAAGAGTCTGCACAAATTGCTGATAAAATTGGACAAGAACTAAATAAAAAAGTAAAAGCCCATATAAAAATCGACACAGGTTTTGGAAGATATGGATTTGTTTATAATAATAGAGAAGAAATAATACAAACAATAAAAAATTTTAAAAATATAAAAATAGAAGGTACATTTACTCATTTTTCAAATGCATATTATGATGATAAGTATACAAAATTGCAATTTTCTCGATTTATGGAATGTATAGAAGTATTAAAAATGAATGATATACAAACAGGAATGTTACATGTCTGCAATACTTCTGCCTTCATAAAATTTCCGGAAATGCATTTAAATGCTGTAAGAATTGGTTCAGGATTTACGGGAAAAATCTCATTTAGAAATTCAATGGGATTAAGAAAAATAGGATATTTAAAAGCTAATGTTGCAGAAATAAAAGAACTTCCAAAAAATTTTAATGTTGGATATTCAAATGCTTATACAACTAAAAAAAGTACAAAAGTTGCAATAATCCCAGCTGGATATGCAGATGGAGTTAATATAGAAACAGGAAGAGATATGTTTAGATTAATTGATAAAATTAGATATATTGTTGGAGACTTAAAAAATGTATTAAAAAAACAACAATTGTATGTTAATATAAATAATCAGAGATGTCCTATAATAGGAAGAGTGGGAACATATCATGTTACTGTAGATGTCACAGGAAAAGAAGTTCAAATTAATGATGAAGTAATTTTTAATACTAATATAAAATATGTTGATAGCAATGTTAGAAGGGAGTGGAAGTAAGATGAAAAAAAGTTCACCAAATAAAAGTGAAGAAAATATAAAAAGAGGATTCTTCAAAAAAGTATGGTATGCAATAGACAAGATTGAAAAGTATTCAGAATTATCAGCAGAAGGATTTAGAAAAACTATAAAATATTTAAGTACTTTAGTTATAATAATATCAATCATTTCATCAATTATAACAGTTTATAGAACAAGCTTAGAAATAAAAGAAATGTCACAATATATAGATGAAAAAGCACCAGAATTTACATATAGTGAAGGAAATATGCAAGTTGATTCTGATGATGTTATAGTAGATGAAAATACTTACTTTGGAAAAATAATTATTGATACAAAAACAGATAGTGAAGAAGAAATCGATGAATATATTAATTTGGTAGGCAACGAAGAAAATGGAATTATTATATTAAAAAATAAGTTAATACTTAAAGAGTTAGGAACACAAAGTACAACAGACTATAGTTATGAAAAATTATTTGAACAAATTGGAATAACAGAATTTAATAAACAACAATTAGTTGATTATTTAACAAGTTCAAATATGATGCAATTATATTTAAGTTTATTTTTAGCTTTGTTTATATATGCTTTTATTATTTATTTTGTAGACACATTATTCTATGTATTTATTATAAGTGTAGTGGGATATATAACAACATTAATTTTGAAATTAAAAATAAGATATGTAGCGGTATTTAATATGGCTGTATATGCTATAACATTACCTACAATACTAAATATTATTTATTTAATAATAAATGCGTTTTTCAGATATACAATTAATTATTTTAATATAATGTATATATTAGTAGCATCAATTTATATGATTGCAGCAATATTTATCCTAAAATCAGAATTCAACAAAAAACAAGGTGAAGTACAAAAAATTGTAGAAGTGCAAAAAGAAGTTAAAGAAGAAATGGAAGAAAAACAAAAAGAAGAAAATAAAGAGAAAAGCAAGGATACAAAGAAAAAAGAAAAAGAAAAAACTAATGAAGATGATGCAGATGGTGAGGAACCTGAAGGCTCAAATGCATAAAAAATAAAAAAAGTGGTCATGCAAAATTTTGTATGACCATATAGCGAAAGGACAAAAATAAAAGATGAATAAAAATGGAAAAAAAAATAAAGCTCTATTAATATACACAGTTATTTTAGTTACAATAATAGTAGTTTTATCTGGAGTTGCAATTTATTTTTTGAAAAATAATAAAAATCAAGATAATACAATACTTGCATATACAGAACTAATAAAAGAAATTTCTTATGGTAATATAGAAAAAATAGAAATGTCAGTTGGAAGTACTTCTGTAAAAGTAAAAATAAAAGACGTTGAAGAAGAAAAAAAGTCAGTTGTTCCAAATACAGAAGCTTTTATAGAATTAGTACAACAAAAAGTTGCAGAAGGAAATGATATTGAGTTAATACAAAAACCTAAAAGTATTATAACGCAAATTTCTACAACACTTTTGAGTTTACTTCCTACATTAATTATGGTTGCATTATTTGTAATGATATTTAAAATGCAAGGATTAGGTGAAAAAGGACAAGTATATGAGGATACTGAAAGAAAAACAAAAATAAGGTTTAAAGATGTTGCAGGTTTAGATGAGGAAAAAGAAGAATTAATAGAAATTGTTGATTTTTTAAAAAAGCCAGAAAAATTCACCAAAATGGGAGCAAAGGTTCCAAGAGGAGTATTATTGTATGGAAAACCAGGAACAGGTAAAACATTGATAGCAAAAGCAATAGCAGGTGAAGCGGATGTGCCATTTATATCAATGAGTGGATCAGAATTTATAGAAATGTTTGCAGGACTTGGAGCTTCAAGAGTAAGAAAATTGTTTGATAAAGCTAGAAGATTATCACCTTGTATAGTATTTATTGACGAGATAGATGCAATAGGAGCAAGAAGGACATCAAATAGTGGAGCAGAAACGGAAAATAATCAAACTTTAAATCAGTTATTAGTTGAGATGGACGGATTTAGTTCTGAAGAAACAATTATAGTTTTAGCTGCAACAAATAGACCAGAAATGCTTGACAAAGCACTATTAAGACCGGGTAGATTTGATAGACAAATAACAATACCAACTCCTGATTTAAAAGGAAGACTAGATATTTTAAAAATTCATAGTGAGGATAAGAGATTGTCAGATAATGTCAATTTAGAAAGTATTGCAGAAGATACAGCAGGATTTACAGGAGCTGAACTTGCAAATATTCTAAATGAAGCAGCTATTATTGCAACAATAAATAAACATGACGAAATTGAAAATTCAGATATAGAAGAAGCTGTTAAGAAAGTTACAGTTGGACTTGAAAAACATAGTAGAGTATACTCAGAAAAAGATAAAAAACTAACAGCATATCATGAAGCTGGACATGCAGTAGTTAGTAAATACTTGCCAACACAAACAGATGTAAAAGAGGTGTCAATTATTCCAAGAGGTGTTGCTGGTGGATATACAATGTATAAAGCTGATGAAGATAAATACTATATATCAAAAACTGAAATGAAGGAAAAGCTAATTGCATTACTTGGTGGTAGAGCAGCAGAAAAACTTGTATTAGATGACATATCAACAGGTGCAAGCAATGATATTGAAGTTGCAACAAAAATTGCCAGAGAAATGGTTACTAAATATGGTATGAGTGATAATTTAGGACCTATTGATTTTCAAGGAAAAGAACAAAATGACATGTTTGTTTTTGGAGAAAACATTGGCGATAAAATAGGAGCTGAAGTTAAATCATTGATAGATGAAGCTTATAATAATGCTCAGAAGTTATTAATTGAACACAGAGATAAGTTAGATATTATTGCTCAAACATTACTTGAAAAAGAAAAAATTAATGAACAAGAATTTAAAGAAATATTTAAATAATAAAAAGAAAGCCAAAACAATAAAAGTTTTGGCTTTTTGAGGCATATCTAGAACTATAAAATTGTTATGAAACTTACAAGTTTTAATAAACTTGTTGAGGTGGGAAATAAGATAAGTGATTCATTTACGATAGTTCCACCCAAATTCACAGCTTCCTTTATTATTTCATCACTATGAATTGCGATTGATAATAAGTTCTCAAACGAAACCCGAAGATTGTCGCCTGAGCTACTGCATGTTCTAAGTTCAAGATTCCCGTAATACATAAGGTGTCCTCCTTTATAGTTGATAATTTTAATTATATCATAATTTTCTGTTAAAATCAATTATTCCATTAAAAGTTCATAAATGGCTTTGCAATAAATTTTATAAGAAAGCATCAAATTGTCAATTGAAATAAACTCATCAGTCTGATGACACATATCTTTTTGACCAGGTAAATTTGCTCCGAAAGAAACAAAATTGTCAAAAGCACGAGCATAAGTAGCACCACCAATAGCAATAGGCTCAGCATTTGAACTTGTAACTTCATTATAAATTTTGCAAAGAGTTTTTACTAAATAAGAGTCTTTAGAAACATACAGAGGAGACTTTTTACCTGTAAACTCACAATAGATACCATCAAAATTTTTACAAATATTAATAAATCCATTTTCAATAAAATCAAAAGTAGTATTAATAGGAACTCTTAAATTAAATCCAATTTTTAATTCTTCATTTTTAAAATGAAAATTACCAACATTCAAAGTAAGTGAGCCAGACTCATCAGGAACATTAATTTCTAATTTATTTCCATTATAATCAAGACCAATATATTGAGTAAATAAATCAAATAAAGGTATAACAATATTATAATTTTTAAATAATTTATCTAAAACAATAATTAAAGGGGATATTGCATTTTTACCTAAATCAGGATGAGCAGCATGTGCTTGAACACCATGAGATATTAGCTTTATTTGAGTATTATTTAAAATTTCAATATCAATTTTAAAAGATAATTCATTAATAATATTTCTTACAAAAGAAACAACATCATTAATGTCAATATTATTCTTAACAGAAATTATACAGCTACAATATTTAGGTACAACATTTAACGGATTATTATTGCAATCTATATCACTTAAAACAATATCTTTGCTTTTGTAATTAGAATAATTCATAATTAAAAATGGAGAAATAAGACCTTTTTCTGCATATATACAAGGAAAATCAGCATCAGGACTAAAACCAATAGAAGGAATTTCTTCATGTTTTTTGTAATATTCAATACATTTCCAGTCTCTTTCTTCATTTAGACCTAAAATTAATCGTACTCTCTTATTTATAGAAATATTATTTTCAGAGCAATAGTACATAACTGTTTTCATAGCATATAAACTTGCCATAACAGGACCTTTATCGTCAATAGCACCTCTACCATAAATTTTATTGTCCTCAATATGTGCTTCAAATGGAGGATATGTCCAATTTTCACCTTCTGGGACAACATCTAAATGTCCTACAATTCCAATTAATTTAGGACCTTTTCCAAATTCAATATAACCACAATAACCATCAATATTTTTTGTTTTGAATCCAAGCTTTTTACCTAAATTCAAAGCGTATTCAAGTGCATTTACAGTATTTTTACCAAATGGTTCATCGGGATTATTAGATTCTTCGTGTATACTAGGTATTCTGATTAATTCTTGTAAATTTTTAATAAGATCATATTCGTTGATATAATTTTTAAACATATAATTTTCACTCCTTAAAACCACTATATCATATAACGCAAAAAGATAGTATATAAAATAATAAATATGTTACAATAATATTATTTTTATTTGATATTTATATTACAAAACTTGAAAAAAACAATATATATATATACAATAAATAAAAGATTGTGTTTTATTGAACAAATTGATGAAAGGAAAAAGTATGGAAAAAGTAAGAGATATAGGACAATTGGAAGTAATCGCAAAAAAAATTAGAAGGGGAATTATCGAGGCAGTATATAATGGAAAATCCGGACATCCAGGAGGCTCATTATCAATTGCAGATATAATGACAGTTTTATATTTTTATGAAATGAATATTGATCCACAAAATCTGAAAGATGAAAATAGAGATAGATTAGTTTTGTCAAAAGGACATTGTGCTCCTGCATTATATTCATCTTTGGCAAATAGAGGATTTTTTGATGTAGAAGAATTACAAACATTAAGAAAAATAGAAAGTAGATTACAAGGACATCCGGATATGAATAAAATACCTGGAGTTGATATGACAACAGGGTCATTAGGACAAGGGTTATCTGTTGCAAATGGAATGGCTATTGCCGGAAAATTAGACAAAAAAGATTATAGAGTTTATTGCATTATGGGTGATGGTGAAATAGAAGAAGGACAAGTATGGGAAGCAGCAATGGCTTCATCAAAATATAAATTAGATAATTTATGTGTGATAGTTGATAATAATAACCTTCAAATAGACGGAACTATTGAAGAAGTGATGAGTTCTTATCCGATAGACGAAAAGTTTAAAGACTTTGGATTCCAAGTTATAAATATAGATGGACATAATTTACAAGAGATTATGGATGCTTTTGATGTTGCTAGAAATATTAAGGATAAACCTGTTTGTATAATTGCTAAGACTATAAAAGGAAAAGGTGTATCTTTTATGGAAAATAAAGCTGAATGGCATGGAAAAGCACCAAATGAAGAACAATATAAAGAAGCTATGGAAGAATTAAAATAATAGGGGGAAAACAAATGAAAAATATTTTAAAAGGAAACAAAGGAATAACACTAATAGCTTTGATAATTACAATAATTGTACTTCTAATACTTGTAGGGATAACAATTGCAACACTGACAGGAGAGAATAAGATAATGGGAAAAGCTCAAAGTGCTAAAATACAAAGTGAAAAAGCAAGCATAAAAGAACAAATCGAACTTGCGGTAGTTACTTCAAGAATAAATGATAATTTAGATGCTAGTATAGATATTAATATATTAGAAACAGAGCTAAAAAAAATAAATGGTTTAAACATAGAAAGTAAAGGAGAAGGTGATGACTTACCATGGACAGTTACAGCAAAAGAATTTAGATTTCAAATAAAAGAAGATGGAACAATAGAAGAAGTAAATGGTATATCATTATCAGCAACAAAATTAAAAATTATAACAGGAGAAACAGAAACGATAAATGCAACATTAACAGAAGGAGTAACAGGAACAATTACTTGGGAAAGTTCAAATGATAGTTTAGTAACTGTAAATAATGGAACAGTAACCGCAGTAGGAAACTCAGGAACAGCGACAATAAAAGCAAAATGTGGAAGTTATGAGGCAACTTGTGAAGTTACAATAGTGCAAAAAGTAACAAGAATAACACTTTCAGCAAGTTCTACAACTGTAAAAGAAGAAAACACATTACAATTAACTGTTGAAACAGAACCATCAAGTGGAGAAATTGAAAAAATAGAGTTTTCTTCAAGCAAAGAAAGCGTTGCAACTGTAAGTAATAGTGGAGTGGTTACAGGAGTAGCAGTAGGAAATACAACAATAACAGCAACTGGAAAAAGTTCGGGAGTAACAGGAACAATAAATATAACAGTAGCAGAGGGAGTAAAAGCACCAACAAGTTGGGTAAAAACAACAAAAACAGATTCAAGTTGGTATAGTTATAATGGAAATACAGTAAATGTACCAAAATTAGTGGGACAAATGACACCAATAAAATATAATTTAGAATTACCAAGTGGAGCAAATACAACAAATAAGTGGGCAAATGCAATAACATCAGATGGAAGTATGTTTGTATGGATTCCAAGATATGCATATAAAATAACATATTATACAAATAGCAATTATACAACAATCACAACAAATAAAACACAGTATGGAAAAATAGATGTAGCATTTGTAAAATACGAAAATGGTCAAAATATATTTTTAAATTCAACTGATAGTGGAACAATAACAACAGATCCGACAGCACAAGGAGCAGGAACAACAAATTGGTTAGTACATCCAGCATTTGTAAATAATGTAAATAATGGAGGCTGGGACAGTGAACTTTCTGGAATATGGGTAGGAAAATTCGAGGCAACAGGTAGTTATTCAAGTTCTACAGGCACAGGAACATTATCAGTAAAACCAGGAATGTCTGCTTTAAGAAGTATGACAATAAATCAGCAATATAAATTTGCAAAATCAGCAACATTTGGTGAAAGTATATCAGCAGAAACTTTAGGAAGTCACATGGCAAAAAATAGTGAATGGGGAGCAACAGTATATTTAGCATATAGTAAGTATGGCATGAATGGATATGATGTAGCAAAAAATGATTCAAGCAGTTATTATACAGGAGGAACAAATACACAAGCAAATATATATAGTACAAATTACGGACAAAGTACAACAAATAATCCTTATGGAGTATATGATTTAAGAGGTGGTTCTTGGGAATATGTAGCATCATACGTGAATTACGGAAGTAGTGCTTCTGATTTATCAACTAATGGAGGAACAGTATCAGGAGATTTATATGGAAGTGGTGATGAACAGTCTACAAGTACAAAATATAAAACAGTATATACAGCATCAGGAACATCACGAGAAAATAGTTATAATCTTCTAGGAACAGGTAACACTATCAAAAAAGGTGATGCAATTTACGAAACAACAACAAGTTATACAGGTACTACATCATGGAATAATGGCACAGGAAACAGCGTGCACTCTGGCTTCCCTGTGGCTAGTTACCCTTTCTTCTCACGTGGGGGCTATTGCAATAGTTCTGACACGGGTGTGTTTTCTTTCAATTGCGGCATTGCCTCTTCTTACAGCAACAGTTCGTTCCGCGTAGTTCTTTGTTTGTAGTACTTTAATATACAAAGAATTCTAAATAAATAGGTATAGGCAAAAAATAAAAAAGTTGCCTACATTTAGTTGACACATACTTATTCATAAAAAATATTGTAAAATAGTTGACATTTAAAAACAAAAATGATAAAATAGGTAACTGTAATCCGCTTAGTCAAGGTTTATAAATACTAAACAGATTTTAGTTACCTTAGTTTTTTGTAAAATAATGTTTTTAAAATCATTATTTTATAACAAGTAAAGCAAATGGATTAGCGAGTATACAAATAAGGGAGGTGCATTTTTAATGTACGCAGTAATTGAAAGTTGTGGAAAACAATACAAAGTAGCAGAAGGTGATGTAGTATTTTTCGAAAAACTAGATGCTGAAGAAGGAAAAAAAGTTACTTTTGATAAAGTAATATTAGTATCAGAAGAAGGAAAAGTACAAGTTGGAAATCCTTATGTTAAAGGTGTAAAAGTTGAAGGAAAAGTAGTTTCACACGGTAAAGGTAAAAAGATCATTGTTTTCAAAATGAAAGCTAAAAAGAACTATAGAAGAAAACAAGGACATAGACAACCATATACTAAAGTAGAAATAACTACTATAAAAACAGCAGCAAAGAAAACTACAGCAAAAGCTGAAGAAAAAGTAGAAGCTTAATTACAATAAATTCTACATATAATTAATTAAAAAGATTTTAATTAAGAGAAAATATATAAAAAATAAAAACCGAGAGGAGTGAGATAGATGGCTCATAAAAAAGGTCAAGGTAGTTCACACAATGGTCGTGAGAGTGAATCAAAACGTCTTGGAGTAAAAAGAGCAGATGGACAATTTGTTTTAGCTGGTAACATATTAGTTAGACAAAGAGGAACAAGAGTGTATCCAGGAGTTAACGTAAAAAAAGGTAGCGATGATACATTATATGCAGTAGTAGATGGTACTGTAAAATTTGAAAGAAAAGGTAAAGACAAAAAACAAGTTAGTGTTTACCCAGTAGAAGCATAATTAAAAGTGAGAAAAAAGAAAAAACTTTTTTCTCATTTTTTTAAATTATTTTTATTAAAGTTATTTACAATTTAAAAAAATTTGTATACAATATATCAAGTAAAAAATGTCAAAAACAAAAGAAAATAGTCGAAGAAAAGGGGCAATGTTAATGAAAATATTAATGTTAACATGGGAATATCCACCAAGAGTAGTTGGAGGTATATCAAGAGTAGTATATGATTTGTCAAGAACTTTATTAAAAGATGGTCACGAAGTAACTGTAGTAACATATAAAGAGGGTGATGCACCTGATTTTGAGGACGATAAAGGTGTAAAAGTATATAGAGTTGGAAATTATATGATAAATCCAAATAACTTTATAGATTGGATAATGCAAATGAATTTTAATATGATTGCTAAAGCTAATGAAATAATAGCTAAAGAAGGAAAGTTTGATGTAATACATGCACATGATTGGCTAGTAGCTTATGCAGCAAAAACACTAAAAAACTCTTATAATATTCCAATAGTAGCAACCATACATGCGACTGAAGCTGGAAGAAACAGTGGAATACATGATGAAACACAAAGATACATAAATGATACAGAATGGATGTTAACTTATGAATCAGCAGAAGTAATAGTAAATAGTAAATATATGAAAAACGAATTACAAAGATTATTTGGATTGCCTTATGAAAAAATAAATGTAATACCTAATGGTGTAAATATGAACTTATTCAATGGAATAGAAAGAGATTATAACTTTAGAAGAAAATTTGCAATGGATAATGAAAAAATAATATTATTCATGGGTAGGTTAGTATATGAAAAAGGTATACAACACTTAATCGCAGCAATGCCTAAAATATTAAATGGATATAATGATGCTAAACTTGTAATATGTGGAAAAGGCGGAATGATGGACGAATTAAAAGCACAAGTAAATGCATTACGGTATATCTGAAAAAGTATATTTTGCTGGATATATGAAAGGAAAAGATGTACAAAGAATGTATAAAGCAGCAGATATATCAGTATTCCCAAGTACCTATGAACCATTTGGCATAGTAGCTTTAGAAGCAATGCTATCAGAAAATCCCGTTGTAGTATCAGATATAGGAGGATTAAACGAAATAGTACAGCATAAAGAAAATGGAATGAAAACATATTGTGGAAATTCAAATTCAATAGCAGATGCTATATTGGAATTATTATATGATCATAAATTATGTTCAGAAATAACGAAAAGAGCAAAAAATAAAGTAAGAAATGAATATAATTGGAGTAAAATATCACAAGATACACATTTTGCATATCAAAAAGCTATTTGTCAATCAATGGCAGAAAAACAAAAAAGAGAAATTGAACAAGAAAGGGCAAATAAAACTAAAAAAGCCAAAAATACAGAAAAAGAAATATCAAATTTACTTACATTCAAAAAAAGAAATGCTTATGCATAAAATGTCCTCTATGAGGACATTTTTTAAATTTTTAAAAAATTTTAAAAATTCTACAAATTTAGCACAAAAAAGGTGTATAATAGAAATGTAAATCAATGGAAAAATAAAGGGGATAGAAATGAAAGAAGAATTTAAATCAGGATTTGTAACAATAATAGGAAGAACAAATGTGGGAAAGTCTACATTAATAAATTTACTAGTAGGAGAAAAAGTAGCAGCAATTGCAAACAAAGTTCAAACTACCAGAACAGCTATAAAAGGAATTGTAAATAGAGAAAATTCACAAATAATATTTACTGATACACCTGGGATTCATAAACCAAAACACAAACTAAATCAAACAATGGTAGAAACATCTTTTGCAACAATACCTGATTCTGACATTATTTTATTTATAATAGAAGCAACAAGTGAAGATATAGGCAAAGGTGATAGAATTATATTAGATAAAATTAAAGAAGCAAAAAGAAAAACAATATTGGTAATTAATAAAATTGATTTGGTAAAAAGAGAGAAATTATTAAATTTAATAGAAATTTATAGTAAAGAATATGATTTTGAATCTGTAATTCCAATATCAGCATACCAAGAAAAATATAGAGATATTATATTAGATGAAATAGAAAAGAACTTAAAACCTGGTCCTGCATATTATGATATAGAAGAGTATACAGATCAAACAGTTAGACAACTTGCAGAAGAAACTATACGTGAAAAAGCATTAAAATTATTACAAGATGAAGTACCACATGGAATTTATGTGGAAGTTGAAAAAATGAATTTGAGAAAAAATAAATCAAATGAAGATATTTATGATATAGAAGCTACAATTTATTGCTTGAGAGATTCTCATAAGGGCATAATAATTGGAAAAAATGGAGAAATGCTAAAGAAAATAGGAAGAGCTGCCAGAATTGATATGGAGCAAAATTTTGGACTAAAAGTAAATTTGAAAACGTGGGTAAAAGTAAAAAAAGATTGGCTTGATAATGATTCTATTGTTAATAAGTTTAAATTAAAATAGTAAAAAAATTAATATAATAATAGAGTATAAAATGCCAAAAAATGCAAATGATAAATTAAAGGTAAAACTTTAAGAATGGAGATGATTGAGACTTATGATTAAAAAAATAGCATGGGATGCATTTAAAAATACAGGTGATATAAATACTTTTTTAGAATACAAAGGAATAGAAAACGCAGAGAAAGGAATTCAAGAAATACAAAAAATACAAAAAATTACTAATATGAATGTTCAAAATATTGATAATGAAAGAGAGTGAATGTACTAATAAATGGCTAATATGAAGTTGAATGGAATTGTAATTGCAGAAAATAATATGGGAGACTACGATAAAATGCTTACAATATTAACCCCAAACTATGGAAAAATATCTTGTGTTGCCAAAGGAGCACGAAGACCACAAAGTGCTCTTTTGGCTGGTACACAATTATTTTGCTTTGGCGAATATATGATGTATAAAGGAACAAATACATACCATATAAATTCGTGTGAAACCATAGAAATATTTTACAATCTTCGAACAGATTTGGATAAATTAAAATATGCTATACATATAAACAAAATAATACAAGATGTAACGGAAGAGAACGAAAACTGTTACAAAATTTTACAATTATTTTTAAATACATTATATACAATATCAGAAACAGATAAAGATAAGAATTTTGTATTGAGTGTATTTAAATTTAGACTTTTGTGTATTTTAGGATTTACTCCAAGAACTTCAAAATGTACAAGCTGTAAAGAAACAGAAAACTTGACAAAATTTAGTATAAAAGATAATGGATTTAAATGTGAGGCATGTGGAAGACAAGATAAGTCTTCAATCGATATGAATGAAAGCACTAGAAGTGCGATTTTATATACAGTATCTGCACCTCCAAAAGAAATCTTTTCCTTCAACTTAAAGGATGAAAGTTTAAAGGAATTTGAACTAATAAGTAAAATATATTTTAATGAAAAATTAGAAAAAGAATATAAGCTTGATGACATATTTTAGAAAAACGCTTGCAAAAAATGACAATAAAATATATAATTAGATTAGGCAAAAGTAAAAAAAGAAGGGAGCGATTTTTATGAAAGTAAAAATTATAGGAAAAGAACTAAAGATAACAGAAGCAATAAACGATTATGTAGAAAAGAAAATGGACAGAATCGATAAATATTTTGAAGATGCAAGTGCTGACGTTACTTTAAAAACAGAAAAAAATGTACAAACAGCTGAAATTTGTGTGTTAGCAAATGGAGAAAAATTTAGAGCTGTAACAGAAGACAAGGATATGTATGCATCTATAGATAAAGATATAGATATATTAGAAGGACAAATAAGAAAAGTAAAAACTAAAAAAGAAAAAATGATGAAAGATGCAAGCATAAAAACAATGGAGGTTGAAACAGATCATATAACAGAAATATCAAATGAAATAATAAAAACATCTTATTATGAAATTAAACCAATTACTCCTGAGGATGCAGTATTAGAATTGCAAGCTCATCCAACACATAATTTCTTAACATTTATAAATGTGGAAACAGGTAAAGTAAATGTAATACATAAATTAAAAGACGGAAAAAATTATGGTTTAGTTGAACCAGAAGCATAAAATATAAAAAAGGCAGGAAATCAAATCCTGCCTTTATTATGTACTAATAAAAACAAAATTTAACTTTCTGCCCCTAATCATTAAGAATATGATTCTGTCAGTATATCAAAAAATGAACTATTTCATAGAGTTTTCAACTTGTTGTATCATTTTTTTAACCATGTTTCCACCGATTCTACCAGCTTCTTTTGATGTTAAATCACCATTATATCCGTCTTTTAAATTTACACCAACTTCGCTAGCAACTTCGTATTTAAATTTGTCTAAAGCAGTCATAGCTTCTGGAACTAATTTTTTATTTGTGTTTGCCATTATAAATTCACCTCCTGCAAATATACATTTCTAGAAAAAAACATTTGCTTTTTCTAATACTATCATTTGCAAATTTACAAATAATAAACTGGAAATTTCTTCATAAAATGTGATAAATAAAAATTTTGAAAAAAATTGAAAAAAAAATGTATTTATGATATATATTTCGGTGAAGACTTTTTTTGAGTAAGAATGTTCAAAAAATAAATGTTTATGCTAGACAAAGGAGGAAAATATGTATAAATTAATAACAGTTGATTTGGATGGAACCATGTTAAACAAATATGGAATTGTAACTGAGAATACAAAAAAAATAATAAAAGAAACAATAAACAAAGGAATTGATGTAATAATAGCATCTGGAAGACCAATAGATTCAATAAAAACAATAGCAGAAGAAATTGGATCTCAAAATTATTTTATAGCAGGAAATGGTTCTCTAATTTATGATATCAAAAAAGATGAAATAATATACGAAAAATATTTAGATAAACAAAAAATTTTAGAAATAATAGATATTTGCGAAAACAACAGTATATCATATAATATATATACAGAAGAAACTATCTTGGCAAAAAAGTTAGAGTATAATGTTTTATATTATTATAAGGAAAATTTAAAAAAAGAAGAAAAAAATAAAACCAATATAACAATAGTAGATGATATGAAAAAGTACATAACAAACTCACAAAATGATAAATTTTTAAAGTTAACAATTTGTGATGAAAGTAAAAGTATATTTAATTCAATAATAAGAAAATTAAGAGAAATACAAAATATTGATGTTTTAGATGTTGGACATATTTCAAGAAAAACAATAAAACAGGGAACAGAGGAAGTTAATATAGAGTATTATTATACCGAAATTTCTTTAAAAGATGTTGACAAATGGAATGCAATACAATATTTGATGAATAAACTAAATATTAATAAAGAAGAAATAATTGCTATACGGAGATAATATAAATGATAAGAAAATGATAGAAAATGCTGGACTTGGAGTAGCAATGGGACAAAGTACACCTGTAATTAAAGGTATAGCTGATTATATTACTGAAAGTAATGATGAAGAAGGAGTAAAAAAAGTACTTGAAAAATTTTGTTAATAAGGCAATATTACAATTATATTACAAATGTATTAACTTTTGATTACACAATGTTATTTTGTTGATTTCAATACTAAATTGATGTAAAATGTAGTAAGAGGATATAAAAAGGAGGAATTTGTAATGGCAACAAATCCAATGCAAAGAAAAGCAAGAAATTCATTTTTATTAGGAGTATTATGTGCGCTAGTATTAGCAGGAATAGTAATAGCACTTTTAATTCTCCAATTAAAAAATTATAAAGATAAAGAAGCGAGTGAACAAGCTAATAGTACTAAGGTATGGGTATTATCACAAAATGTTATATCTGGACAAGTGATAACAACAGACATGTTAACACAACAAGTTACAAACAAATCTTTAGTACCAAGTAATGCTATAGGAAATATGTCAATATTATCAAACTACTCATTGTCTGATAAAGAAGGAAATGAAGTAATAACAGAATATAAAAACAATGTGGCTACATTATATTTGTCTAAAAACGGAACTAAATATGAGATAAAAACAGAAGATGAAACAGGTAGCTATTATATTGAAAAAAGCGGAAATAAAGAATATATAGAACTTTCAGAAGATCCTATAGTAGCTAAAGTAAATATGAATAAGAATTCAATTATAACAATAGATATGATTTCAAAATCAACAGAAAAAACAACTGATGATTTGAGAAAACAAGAATATAATATGTTAGTATTACCATCTCAACTAGAAAGTGGAGAATATATTGATGTAAGATTAGCTATGCCTTCAGGACAAGATTATATAGTTGTTTCTAAAAAACAAGTAGAAATACCACAAGTAAATGGCGTAGATGTAGATGATACAATTTGGATAAAATTAACAGAAGCTGAAATTATAACTATGAATAGTGCTATAGTCGAAGCATATAAAATTGGAGGTTCAAAATTGTATGTAACAACATATACAGAAGCTGGAATACAAAATGCAGCAACTCCAACTTATGTTCCAACAGGAGAAGTTATGCAGTTAATAAATGATAATCCTAATATAGTACAAATGGCAAAAAATGAATTAATTGCAAGATATCAAGAAAATGCAGGTACAGTAAGAAATAATGTAATAAATCCAGCAATTAATAGCAATGGCGAAGAAGGAGAAAGCAATTTAAAAACAAAACTTGAAGAAAGTATAACAAATACTAAAGAAAGCAGAAAAGAATATCTAGATTCTTTAGGCGGAGGATATTAAAGACAAAACGAGAGGAGAGTTATATATGAAAAAAATAGGATTCATAGGGGCTTACGATAAAACAGATATGTTGCTGAATATAGCTAAAGTATTAACTGTTATGCAAAATAGAGTATTAGTAGTAGATTCAACAATAAATCAAAAAGCCAAATATGTAGTACCATCAATAAATCCTACAGTATCATATATAACTTCTTTTGAAGATATAGATGTGGCAATAGGATTTAATAGCGTAGAAGAAATTAAAAAATATCTTGGAACTGCAGGAGATTCAATGTATGATATATACTTGATAGATGCTGATACACCAGAAAGAATAGAACAGTTTCAACTAGAAATGGCAGAGAAAAACTATTTTGTAACATCATTTGATGTGTATTATCTAAAAAAAGGAATAGAAATATTAAACTCTTTGAATAGTGAAATAAAATTGACAAAAATATTATTTGCAAAAGAAATGCTAAAAGAAGAAGATGATTATTTGAATTTTCTAGCATCAGAAAGCAAAGTAGTTTGGGATGAAGATAGAATATATTTTCCAATAGAAAATGGTGACTTGAGTGTTATAGCTGAAAATCAACGTGTACAAAAAATTAAATTCAAAAAGTTAAGTGTACAATATAAAGATAGCATAGGGTTTATAACACAACAAATCTTACAACAAAACAATGATTCTTACATAAGAAAAGCTATAAAAATGATAGAAAGAGGAGTATAACAATGTCAGTAATAACATTTGTTAATAACATAGAGGAAGAGACAGGAAAAACAATGTCTCTAGTTGCAATTGCAACACAAATGGCTATTGAATATAATAATAAAATATTGATTATATCCACAACTAATAAAGAAGGAAAATTAAAATCTTGCTTTTTTAAAGATAAAGAAGCAAGAAAAAATAAGTTAGGAATATTTAGTAGTAATAGATCAATAGATACTGGAAATGGAATTGAAGGAATTGTAAGAATAGCAAGAAGTAACAAATTAACACCTGAAATGATAACAAATTATACAAGGGTTGTATTTAAAGATAACAGACTTGAAGTACTTTTAGGTATAGAAAAAAG
The DNA here is from genome assembly GCA_934154445.1 of uncultured Clostridia bacterium. Taxonomy (GTDB): domain Bacteria; phylum Bacillota; class Clostridia; order TANB77; family CAG-508; genus CAG-269. The sequence continues at coordinate 14,396 of CAKPGC010000012.1, read as the reverse complement.
TAATGAATATGATGAAAAGGAAATTGCTGAAGAGTATGTTGATTTGATAAGCATAGCAAATATGTATTATGATAAAGTTTTTGTAGATTTAGATAATAATCTAGATGAACAAATTAGACAACAAATATTAGACAGATCAGATTTAGTAATAGTAAATACAAGCCAAAATTATAACAGTTTGAAAAAATTAAAAGAAAATAAGGAAAATGATGATTTACTTAAATCACCAAGGTCTCTTATTTTGGTTGGAAGATATGATAAATATTCAAAATATAATTCAAAAAATATAACAAGATTTTTAGAAGAAAGAAATCAGGTATTGACAATACCATATAATACACTTTATTTTGAAGCAACAAATGAAGCAGAAGTACCAGATTTGTTTTTAAGTATGAGAAAAACAATAGATTCAGAAGATAGAAATGCAATTTTTATAAATGAAGTAAAAAGGGCATCTGAAAATATTATATATAGACTTCAAGAATTACAAACAATTAGATAAAAATGATTTGTTATCTTCAAATTTTTAGATAACAAATAACAATAAAAACGATAGAAAGGAAGAATATCAATGACTATAACGAACATATTATTAACTTTAGTTGTTCTAGTGGTAGCAGGTATAGCTATGTCTTATTTTTTAAAGAACAAACGTGAAGCACCTACAGACAAAATAGTTGATGTAGATGATAAAACATATACACTAGAAAAAATGCAAGAATTTGTTAAAAAAAGATTAGACGAAATAACTAAGGTAAACTTATATGATATAGGACTTTCAGAGGAAGAATTAAAAAGAAGAAAGAATAAAAAATACGAATTAAAAAAAGCTCTAAAAGGTTGTACTTATGGAGATGTTAATGATAAAAAATATGTAAAAGAATTGATATTTGATTTGCTTTCTAAAGAATATGGAGTAAATGAATCAAATATATCAAAAGCAATCCCATTTGATATTCCTTCATTGTTAACACCACAAGACAAATTTGATATTCTTATATATATGTATAAAAAAGATTTTGGCTATGAAGCATTAACAGAAATAATTAAAAAATATGATCTTGCAGAATTAAAATATATTGAAGGTGAAACAAAACCATCTTATGTTATAACTACGCAAGAGATTGAATATATATTTGATCAAGAAAATTTACAATTAGGCTTTACAGATAAATTATCAATAGTAGTACAAAGAATTTATCAATATTACAAGGGGTATAGTAGTATAGATGAAATCAGAGATATGAATATAGATGGTGTTTCAGGTGGTGTATCAGGACTTCCAGAAAGTTTCTTAAGCCAAGTAGCACAAACATCTGACTCTGATTATTTAGCACAAGTTTCAGAACACAAAGTTCCAAGGGCATGTGATAGTATTTGGATATTCTTCCAAGGTAAATCAATACGTTTAGCATTTTTGAGTTTTGGTACAGAATCAGAATTAAAAAGAGTTTGTCAGAATATTTATAAATACAATAATCCAGGACAATTATCAGATACAAATGGTTATAAAATCAATGAAATGAAAGATGGTTCTCGTGTTGTTGTTGTAAGACCAAGTTTCTCTGAAACATGGGCATTCTTTGTAAGAAAATTCGACGTAAAACGTTCAACATTGGAACAATGGTTCAAGGGAGAACCAGGATGTGATGATTCAATAGAATTATTGAAATACCTTGTAAAAGGAGCTAGAATTATATCAATAACTGGTGAGCAAGGTTGTGGTAAAACAACAATGCTTATGGGTATGATAGAAAATATATATGAAACAATGAACATAAGGGTTCAAGAAACTGCATTCGAATTACACTTAAGAAAAATATATCCAACAAGAAACATATTAACATTTAGAGAAACAGATACAATATCTGGACAAGAAGGATTAGATGTTCAAAAGAAAACTGATGGTTCTGTTAATATCATAGGTGAGGTTGCAACAGACCCTGTAGCATCTTGGATGATACAAGCAGCACAGGTTGCATCTAAATTCACATTATTTACTCACCATGCAAAAACATTTCCTGACTTAGTAACAGCATTAAGAAACTCAATGCTTAGAACAGGAGTATTTAAGAATGAAAAGACAGCAGAAGAACAAGTTGTACAGGTATTAAATTTTGATATTCACTTAAAGAAGGACTTTAGGGGAAAAAGATATGTTGAAAGAATAACAGAATGTATACCAATTGAAGATAAAAATGAATATACTTTTGACCATAGAAAAGAAAAAACGTTAGAAGGAAAATTTGATAAGTTTTTTGATAATGCAACACATTATTTTGAAAAAGTTACAGATAAAAAAATATATACATACAGAAATATATTAGAATATGTTGATGGTGAATATGTAATCACAAATCCAATTACAGAAGAAAACTTAAGAGGAATGCGTGAAAACATGGATGAAACAGATGTGGATGATTTTGATAGATTTGTGGAAAAACATTGGAAAAAATCAAAAGAAACTGTTTCTGTATCAGCAAGTGTAGAAGAAAATAAACCAAAAAAAAGAGGAAGAAAACCAAAAGCAAAAATTTAATGTAATTATTCGAGAAAAATAAAGTCGAATTGTTAGTGTTAAAGTTAGGAGGTGAGATACAAGTGTCAAATAAAATAATATATATAATAATGGGTGTTTCAGTAATATCAATTATTATTATAGGAATAATTTACTATATCTTATCTAAGAAAATGCAGAAATCTGAATATAAGAAGATACAAAAACTTAGAGAGGGAACAAAAGCAAATAACTTTTCATTAGAAATAGTATATCAGAGATTATATATTGCATATACAAGAATTCCATTTATAAAAAGATATATATTAAAATTAAGAAGAAGATTAGAAATATTAAATATAGACGATGAATATATAACAAGAAGAGATTCTGCTAAAATAATTACAAGGGCACTTGCAATTTTGCTTCCATTAGTTATATTTACAATAATATTAACAAAAAGCAATTATCTATTGATGTTTATATTGTTAATGTTTGAATTATTTATGGTAGATATATTAATAGAAAGTTCAGTAGATAAAAAAGATGATAATTTACTAGAACAACAAATAGACTTTTTCTCAGAAATAAGACATGCTTATCATGAATATAACATGGTAGAAGAAGCTATTTATCAGGTATCACAAGATGACGAAAAAGAAATATCTAGACAAGGTGAAAAAATATATGAAATCTTAACTTCTGATGATCCTGAAACAGAACTTGAAAAATACTATGATGTTGCACCAAACAATTTCTTAAAAGAATTTGCTGGACTATCATATTTAACTAAAGAATTTGGTGATAGGAAAGTAGATGGTGCATCACTATATCTGAAAAATGTTGATAATATTGCACAAGAAATGCAAATTGAGATATTAAAAAGAGATAAACTTAATTATGTTTTTAGAAGTTTATCATTTATATCAATAGCACCAGTATTATTGCTAGAACCATTGAAAAATTGGGCAGTATCAAACTTTTCATTTGTTAAAAATTGGTATTATGGTAAATCAGGAACGATTGTACAGATAATTATATTAATAATAACATTTGTGTCTTACATACTTATTAGAAAATTAAAAGATAATGGTTCTGTAAATACGAATACAAAAAATACTCAAAATCCATGGCAAGCTAAGATATATAAAAACAAGTACATAAAGAAAATAGTTGATTTATTTATACCAAAAGAAGGTACAAAAGAACATAAAAAAGTAAAAGAATTACTTAAAGATGCAGCTTCTCCATTGAAAATGGAATGGGTATATATTAATAGAATTTGTGTTGCTATAATTACATTTATTGCTTCAATATTTGTATTTATGTATTTACATCAAATAGCTATAGATTACGAATATACCCAACCTACAACAGATTATAATCTGATTGGAGGAGTATCTGCAAAAAATGAAAAAAAGGCAATGGAACTAACACAACAAGATAATGAATTCTTAAATATGTTCAGAGGAAAGTTAGATACTACAAAAGATGATATAACACGAGCATTAGAAAAATCAAAATACTATAAAGATTCAACAGAAAAAGAAATAGAAACAGCAGCAAATAGAATATATAATAAATTACAAGTTGTAAATAGTGAATCATTTAAATGGTTTGAACTTTTATTAGCATTTGTATTTGCTATAATAGGATATATGTCTCAAATATGGATATTAATGTTCCAGTCTAAAATGAGACAGTTAGAAATGGAAGACGAAGTAATGCAATTCCAAACTATTATACTTATGCTTATGAGAATAGAAAGAGTGAATGTTGAGATAATTCTTGAATGGTTAGAAAGATACTCTAATATATTTAAGAGTCAAATAACAAGATGTGTTAACAACTATGAATCAGGGGCTTGGGAAGCATTAGAAGAACTTAAAAATGATATATCATATATGCCATTGATTAGAATTGTTGAAAGTATGCAAGCAGCAGTTGAAAAAATACCAATTAAAGATGCATTTGATGAATTGGATTCAGAAAGAGAATACTATAGAGAAAAGAGAAAAGAATCAAATGCAAGATTAATATCAAGAAAAGGTATGATAGGAAAAGTAATAGGATTTGCACCAATGGTTTGCTTGTTTGTGGGATATTTAATAATACCACTAGTATTTATAGGACTTACAAGTATGTCATCTACATTTAGTAGTATGTCATCTACAAGTTTCTAAGATATAAAATAAATAAGAAAAACAAGCGAAAGGATGTAGTGATATGGAAAATGCATCAAAAGCTTTATTGATGGCTGGAGGAATATTAATTGCTTTATTGATTATAGGTGCATTGATGTTAATGTTTAATCAAATAGGTGATTATGAAAAAGCTCAAACGGTAAATGAGAAAAATTCTCAGTTAGCTCAATTCAATACCGATTTTGAGAGGTATACTGATGATAATGGAATAAAAGGAATAGATGTTGTTTCGTTAATAAATAAAGTGATAAATTATAATGTAAAAGCAAAAAATGGAGAAACTACAAATTCTGTTAATTATAATATTAAAATGTCAGTAACAGTAAGTGGATTAAAAAACTTTAATAAAAAATATGCTTATGACAAAGAAAAAGATAGTGATTCTTTATTTACTCAAGATGAATACGTATTTACTAATAGTAATGAATTAAAGAAGATACTTGATAGTTTCTCAGTTGCTGAATCAAATATAAGTATAGAAAAATTAAAAATATTATCTTCAGTTTATGACTCAAGTAAAAATAAATCAGAGAATATAGCTAATATCAAGGAAAAGCTAGTTGAAATAGATTCAAATAAATATAGTAGTTGGAATGGAACAACACCAACTCCAACATTAGATACAATAAAAAAATATAGACAGTACTCAGAATTTAAAACTTCAACATTTGTAATATCAAAAGAGCCTGTTTATGAAGATGGACAAATAAAAGATTTATATTTTAAATTTAGCAAATAAAAATAAGAGGTGAATTATGGAAAATGCATCAAAAGCGTTAATTATGGCAGGAGGAGTATTAATAGGTGTTTTGATTATATCTTTAGCAGTATACTTGTTTATAGATTTCGGTTCAACTTCTGCAGAAATTAATGCTCGAAATGCTCAACTTCAATTATCAGAATTTAATTCTAAATTTACAACTTATGAAAATTATAAAGATGATAATGGTAATTGGAAGATTACTATATATGATATAATTACTTTAGCAGGCTATGCAAAAGAAAATAATGAATATTATGAGGCATCAGATGCTACTAAAGAAAATTATATAGATGTAAAAATTGGCAATAATAGTGTTTTGAAAGAAACAGAAACAAGTCTAATAAATAAATATGTGAATCAAAATAATGGAGCACTTACGAAATTTAGTTGCAGTGGAATACAGTATTATGATAGTGGAAGAATAAAATCAATTAGTTTTATTCCACTTAAATAAAAAATATTGTTTGCAATTTATATAAAGTATTGAAAAACAAAAATTGAAATGCTATAATAAAAAAGGAAATAAAATAATGAAAAAAATTGCTATATTTTTTATAATTACAATAATTATAATATGTGGAATTTCATATCTATATTTAAATTTTAAAGCAGAGTATAATATGTCAAAAAGGGCTAACTTAGAATTTGAAAAGTATTTAAATCTGGAGATATATGGAACTGATTTATCTACAGTAATTAACAGGGCAGTAGATAATAATGAAAAAAATGAAGTAGAAAAAAACAACAAAGGAATTTATTTAAATAATGATAAAAATTCTATAAATATAGAAGTGAAAATGATAGACAATGATTCAATATATCAAATGGAAACATTTTATAAAAAAGGAATGCAAAATTTTATTAACTATTATGGTAATATAAAATTTAAGTGTACAAATATTGAATATCACGGGTCAACAAAAAGAGTTAAATATATGCTTTTTGAACAAATAACAAGTTAAATTATGTTTTTAATGTTACTAATATGCTTGATTTTATTAGTATTTAATATATAAATAAAAAACAAAGGAGGAAATAAAATGGAAAACGCATCAAAAGCGCTAATAATAGCAGCAGCTATATTAATAGCAATAGTCTTGATAACTTTAGGAGTTTATGTAATTGGAGTAGGTCAAGATCAAATTAAAAATAGTGGTATGTCAGATATAGAAATTTCAACATTTAATCAAAAATTTACAAAATATGAAGGAACAAGAAATGGTTCTGAAATTAAGACTTTAATACAAGAAGTTAACACAAGCAATGTTTCAGATAAGAGAGAAGGAAATGGTAGAAGTATTACATTAGTCGGAGCAGGTGATCCAACAGATAAAAGTGAAGGTGCAGCACTTACTTATCAAACAAGTACAATAGCTTCTTCTGCAAGATATAGTGTATCTGTTAAATATGATTCAAATAGTGGATATGTAAACGAAATAACAATTACAAAAAAAACAAATAAATAAGGAGGAATAATAATGGAAAATGCAGCAGATGCGTTAAAGATGGCTGGGGCCGTGTTAATATTCGTGTTAGCTCTTTCCATTATTATTTTTGCTTTTGGAAGAGTTAGACAAACTGCAGATATAATAATAGATTATAGAGATAGAGAGACATCTTATATCGAAGGCAACTACTATTATGAATCTACAAATTCTGTAAGAAATGTTAATTTAGAAACAATTATACCTTCTGTTTATAGAGCATATCTAGAAGAATATAAGATTATATTTGATGGACTTAATGAGCCATTATATAGATTTAAAAACCAAAACGGTGATATGGAAGAACGATATACATTAGGAGAAGAATCATTTTTAGGAAACGAAAATGATAAAGCTATATTTATAAGAGCAATACTTTATAGGGATTTTGATACAAGTCAAGAAGACTTTTTGAAAAAATTTGGTGGTAAAATCGATTTCACTAATTGTTCTTCACTGTATGAGCAATTAAATGGAAAAAATAATATTACTGAATACTTAGGGGTATATTATGAAGATGATAATCCAAATGTTCCAGAAGTAAATAAAAATAAAAAAAGAATTATAACCTACAAAGTTCAATAGAAACTTGAAAAAAAAATCAAATAATGTTATAATATTTAAAATAGTGTTATATAGGAGGAAAATTATGAGTGATACATTAATAACAGTTGTAGCAATAGTACTTGTAGCAGGTTTGATTTTCTTTGTGCCATTAGTAACTATGGCAGATAGATTTGATACTACATCACAATCAGAAGTGGAGGCAATAGTTTCTGACTTTGTTGAGGAAGTGAGAACAACAGGTAAAATTACAGAAACTAAATACAGCCAATTTTTAGAGAACTTAAATTCTTTAGGTTATACTTTTGATGTAGAAATGGAAATAAAAAACATTGATGAAAACCAAGGTAAAAAAACATCACAAACATCAAATTATAAAAACGGTGAAAATGTATATTATATAGAATATAAGGCACAAGTAGAAGAAGAATTAGAAAAAAATGGAGTAAAAAAATTAAAAACAGGTGATATAGTGTTGGTTGAAGTAAGAAATACAAATTTAACATTATCACAACAATTAAAAAATTGGACATATAAAATAGTTGGAAACGATACAGCTACAATTATAGCCTCTAAGGCAGGAATGGTGCAATAAGGAGGATAAATAATGGAAGATATATTAACATCAATTATAGGCATAGCAATCGCCGCAATTTTAATGTTTATATTTCCATTAATGTCTATGTCAGACAGAACTGATGACGTTTCTCAATTAACAGTAGATATAGCTACAAATGAATTTGCTGATGAAGTACGATTGGCAGGTAAAATCACAGCTGATGCATATAATAAATATATTGAAAATTTAGGTTCAACTGGAAATACTTATAATGTTGAAATTGAAGTTAGAGTTCTAGATGAGAACCCTAGTAGAAAGTCAATCCAAAGCAATTCAGACGATACTGAGAAATTATATTATTCAGTCTATACTTCTCAAATAGAAGATACTTTAAATAAAAAAGGTACATATTATTTAAAAGAAGGAGACATTATTACTGTTAGTGCTAAAAATACAAATCAAACCATTGCACAGCAATTGAAAAACTTTTTCTATACAGTAGTAGGAAGTGAGATATATACAATAGCATCATCACATAGTGGAATGGTAATAGCAACAGGAAGTTAAAACAAAAGATTATAGATTAGCTTGTAATGTTTTATTACAAGCTATTTTAGAATAAGAAAAAAGGAAAGAAAAATATGAAGATACAAAGCTTAGCAATTATATTTATTATAATAATTTTACCAATATCATTAGTATTAGCATCATATACTCAAACAAGAGTAGAAACAATAAGTTTGCAAACAACTTATGATTCAAAATTAAATGATGCTACACACGATGCTTTAAAAGCATATCAATTAAATAGTTTTATGAGTGATACAGGTGCTCTTACAAATTCAAAAATAAGAGATATAGAAGCGTCAGTAAATATATTTTTCAACTCTTTATCTACTAATTTTAGTTCTCTTCGGATATACAAAAACAACATTACAAAATTATGTGCCAGCATTGGTTTATACAATGTATGATGGATATTATATCTATTCGCCATATAAAAACACTTGGGATGAAAAGACAATAGTTGATCAAAATAATAAAACAGCAGAATATGAAGAAACAGATTCAGACTATGTTCCTACATATAAAGATGGAGAAAATCTATATGGCTTAAAACCTTATGTGTATTACAGTTGTAGATATAAGACAAGTAGTATTGACATTACTATTACGTATTCTTTGGATAATTATATAGCGATACAAGGATACGTTTCAGAAGGTGGAAAAAAAGTAACAGTAAGCCAATATGGTTATGTTTTAAATATGGCAAGTAATAAAAGTGAAAATGGGGTTTATGTAAGTGACAATGACGTTTATTATAATGGTATAAAAATTGAAGATGAAGAACCATTAGAAGAAAATATATATGTTGATGGAGAATATAAATATTTACCTTATGTTAAAGTAAAAGGAGTAAAATATTATAAAAATGGAGACGAAGTATTTTCTGTTTTAAATGGAAAAAAACAATTACAAAATAAATCAACATTTGAGTATGGTAAAAGTAATGCTAAAAATTATTACAAAGATGCGGTTGAATTATATAATTTTATTAAAAAATACAATTTACTTGACTTAAAAACAAGTGATATAGAAGAAACTGGAACAGGAAAAAGTGAATATTATTCTGTTGCCAAAATCTTTGATTATGATGGTAATATTGAAGCAGAAGACTCTAATTTCAATATTCATAAAAGGGATGTAATAAAGAATTCAATAACCAAAAACTTATCTGTTGCAATATCAAATTTTAATAATTATTCAGGTGCAAGTACTGATTTTCAAATGCCAAAATTAAAAGATACTGATTGGGATAAAATTATGGACAACATATCTGTTATAAGCTTTTTTCAAGGAGCTAATATAGGAGGAAAGACTTATAATGGATATTCAATAGTTACTAATACTAAAAATGAAGATGTTGTTATGGAAGATTCCATATATATAAAAACTAGTGATAATGTTATACATAGAATAACGGAAAAAGGATTAGCCTATGATTCTAAAACTGTAGGAATATTTAATGTTAATTTAGAAAAGAGAACTACAGACAGTACAGAGGGTGCAAATTATCTTCCAATTGAAGGTACATTATCTTATGGCTCAATAGTTACACAGGACAATATTTCTGATGATTATAATGGAAATATAATGGAATATATAAAAAATTCTCTTAATGATTCGTTAAAAAAGGTTTATTATACTGCATTGGCGAGAGAACGATATGGTTTATATCGACAACAATTGTGGATACCATCAAGTAGTAATAGTGAGGATAATGTAGACGTGGAAGAAACCTATACAGTAACTTATGATGCTAATGGAGGAATAGGAGCTCCAAGTCCTCAAACAAAAATTAAAGGAGTAACTTTAAAATTAAGTACTGTAAAACCTACTAAACAAGGATATGAATTTTATGGATGGGCAGGGGCATACCCTGATCAATTAGGAAAATTAATACATGCGGGTGGAGATTATGATCAAGATAGATCAGTAACACTGTATGCTGCATGGAAACAAGTTCAGACTCCTCCTGCAACGTATATTATAACATTTCATAATAATGGTGGAGTAATTGGAGGACATAGTCCTTCAACGATTGCAAAAGGAAGTTATACATTTGGAGTTGGTTCTACACTACCAGATGCTAATCTGGTCACTAGAGAAGGCTATATATTTAAAGGCTGGTATGATAATGAGAATTTCTCAGGAGATCCAATAACAAGGATTACAGAAACAGATACAGGTGATAAAGACTTATATGCAAAATGGATAACTCAAAACATAAGAACAGAGGAAGTTACTTCAAGAAATGGTCCTTGGTTTGATGTATATGACTTGACCGAATATAAAAGTATAAGAATTTTTGGAACAGCTAACATTTCTACAGGTGGAAATTTCCAAATGTATGAAGGCAAAAATGGAATTAACGGTAAAATAATAAAATCTCTTTTTTCTATCTATGGAGAGCATAATTTCGATATTACAGTTGATGTTTCTTCTTATACATGGGTATCATTTTTCTGTGGTACTTCTGGTGGGTCTAAAATTAAATATTCAATAATTGGAAAATAAAATTTAAAATGAGGTGAATTAAATGAAGTTCGCCTCATTTTAAATTGATTTTTTTAATCTTGAATTAATCAAAAAGAATAAAAAAATATAAAAAGTAAATAATAATAAAAAACATTAATAGGAGAAAAGAATTGAAAAAAAATAAATTAATTCTAAAAATAATTACTTTAATTTTATTATTAATTATATATTCTTATGTAGTATATTTTCAATCAATTCCAGACAACATAGTAATTTTTGCAGGAGAATCAATAAATTTAAAAACTATGTTAGGATTAAAAGCAAATTTAACAGATAGAGATAAAGTAATAGAAACTATATCAAGCAACCAGACCAATATAATAAATGATGCTGGAAAAAAAACAGTAAAATTGAGTCTTTTTGAAAATATATTTGTAAAAAATGTAGATGTTGATGTATTGCCTAGAACAACAGTAATACCTGTTGGAAGTATAGCAGGTATAAAATTATATACAAGTGGAGTGCTGGTTGTTGGAATGTCAGAGATACAAGGATTGGATAATAAAAAATATAGACCCTACGAAAATACAGGAATCGAAGAAGGTGATACAATAATATCAGTAAATAATGATAAAATTGAAACAACAGAGGAATTAATCAAAAAAGTTAATGCTTGTGATGGAAAAGAGTTAGAAATTCAATATGTACATGATGAAAGAACACTAGAATGTTCAATAAAGCCTGTTAAAACAAGTGGTACAGAATATAAATTGGGATTATGGGTTAGAGATAGTGCAGCAGGAGTCGGAACGGTTACATTTTATGAGCCGTCTACACAAAGTTTTGGGGCGTTAGGACATGGAATAACAGATATAGATACAGAACAGCTTATAGATATTGCGTCAGGAGAATTTGTTACAACAAAGATTTTAAATGTTGTTAAAGGTGAAAGTGGTACTCCTGGAAGAATACAGGGTACACTTGATAATCAAAGAAATATAGGAACAATATATAAAAATACAAAATTTGGAATATATGGTAAAGTAGAAAATTTATCTAGTTTAAATATAGATACATCAAAGGAAATAGAATTAGCATTAAGAAACGAGATTAAAACTGGAAAAGCAAAAATTATGTGTAGTCTGGAGAATGGAAAGATAGAAGAATATGAGATAGAAATAGAAAAGATTTATAAGGAAAATAATTATGATAATAAAAGTATGTTAATAAAAATTACAGATGAGAGATTATTACAAAAGACTGGTGGAATAATACAGCGGTATGAGTGGATCTCCAATAATTCAGAATGGAAAATTTGTTGGGGCCGTGACTCATGTTCTTGTTAATAATCCTAAAGAAGGCTATGGGGTTTTTGGAGATATTATGCTAAAACAAATGAGAAGTGTTCAATAATTAATAAACAAAATTGAGGCAAAATGTGAATGTGTAATGATATAAAAAATGTATCATAAAATAAAAAAACCAATGAATTAAAATGTTCATTGGTTTTTATCATGTTTTTCTGATTATTTTACTAACATTTGACCAATTTGAGTAACAGTACCAGCACCTAAAGTTAGAACAATATCATTTTCCTTAACGTTTTCTGTTAGATATGAAACACAATCATCAAAGTTAGAAATATATTTAGCATCTTTTCCTAGAGAGATAATTTTATCAACTAAATCTTTAGAAGAGATATTGTATGTATTGGTTTCTCTGGCAGCATAAATATCTAGAACTATAATATTATCAAAATTTAACAAAGCTTTAGCAAAATCATCTAAAAGATTTTTTGTTCTACTATATGTATGAGGTTGGAAAACAACCCATGATTTATTGTGCTTTTTAGTATTTACAGAGTTAGATGTAGCAATTATTTCTGTTGGATGATGACCATAATCATCATAAATACTAGCGCCATTTAATGTTCCTTTATATTCGAATCTTCTATGAGCACCTGTAAATTTATTTAAAGCATTTTGTAAATCTTTTTTATCAATTTTATAATAATCGCATAAAGATATACAAGCTAGAGCATTTAAAACATTGTGAGTTCCAGGAACAGATAATTTGATTTTAGTGAAAAACTCACCATTTTTATATACGTCAAATTCTGGAAAACCATCATTATTAAATTTTATATTTTCAGCATAAAAATTAACGTTTTTATTATTTATTCCATAAGTAAGAATTTGCGCTTTAGTATATTGAGGTAGATCTAAACAATTTTTGTCATCTCCGTTAACTACTAATAATCCTTCATCTGGTAATAGTTTAACATATTTAACAAAAGCATTTTTTATATTATCAAATGTCTTAAAATAATCAAGGTGATCATTATCTATATTTAAAATAATTTCGGCTTTTGGACTAAATTTTAAAAAGCTTTCTACATATTCACATGCTTCAATGATGAAATGTTCACTATTTCCAACTTTATAATTACCATCTATAGCATTTAGAAAAGCACCTACTTGAATGCTAGGATCTTGTAGAGCCTCTAAAAAGCAAAGAGAAATCATAGAAGTTGTTGTTGTTTTTCCATGTGTACCTGAAATGCAAATAGTATCTTTAAAACATCTTGTGATTTCACCTAAAAAATCAGCTCTTTCTATTGTTGGAATATTTAATTTTTTTGCTTCTAACATTTCTGGATCATCTTGTTTTATTGCAGCTGAATATACTACTACGTCTGAGTTAGAAACATCTGCTAAATTATGACCAATTGTAACTTTAATTCCCATAGAATTTAATTTGTCAGTTGCTTCAGATTGGGCCCAATCTGAACCTGTAACATTAAATCCCCAATTTGTAAGTATTGCTGCAATACCACTCATGCTTACTCCACCAATACCAATCATGTGCACGTTTTTATATTTCCTCATATTTTCTATATTTGGCATTTTTAAAATTCACTCCCTAATTCATTAAATTCTTAGAAATTTTATAATAAAATGATTATATAATTATATGCTTAAAAATTCAATAGTTTTTAATAAATAATATTATTTATTAGTTATAAATATTACTTTTTTGAATATATAAAAAACTGTAATAATGATATATTTTAAAAATTTAATAAAAAATGTAAAAAAAAGAAGGAAAAAATTTTTTTATGGAGAATAATAAAATAAGTACATAAGAATAAACTAATATGTACAAAATAATAAAAACTTAAGGAAGGCGGTGCACGCAAAATGCAAATCACAGATGTACGTTTAAGAAAAGTAAATTCAGAGAACAGAATGAAAGCTGTTGCTTCTGTAACATTCGATAACGAATT
>CAKPGC010000011.1 GCA_934154445.1 uncultured Clostridia bacterium | reverse complement strand
GTAACACAAGTGGTAGTAAATGATGTAAAAATTCTTCCAGACCAAGATAGACCAGACATATATAGAAAAAATATCAAAAAATTAGCGAATAAAGCAAAAATAAAAGTAACAACAGAATATCCATATGCTAGTGTAAAAATAGGAGACAATGACACTGTTATGAATGATTCAGAAGCATGGGTAGATTTAAAACTAGAACAAGATGAAATAACAGTTCCAGTAGTAGTAACAGCAACAGATGGTAAGACAGTAGAAACATACAACATTATATTACAAAGACTATCAAATGATACAAGTGCAATTGTAAGTTATGATGGAGAACCATTAAGCAAAGACGAAAATGGAAATTATAATGTAAGTATTTTAGACACTGCAACATCAGGAACAATAAAAGTCGTAACAAATGATGCCAATGCAACTGTAGACATAAATAATACACTAGAATATGAATTAGGTGGAAAAGAATATAATCTTGATATTGACACAAAAACAGCAGGAAGAACAATAGAGGTACCAATATCAGTTGTTTCTGCAGATGAAACAGTTGAAAATAGTACATTGGTAATTACAAGACTTTCTACAAATAACAATACCGCAAAAGTGGAAGGAACATATGAAGACAATAATAAACAAGTAACAAAAGAAGCAGTAATAGACGAAGATAGAAACTACTTTATAATGGCAAAAGAAGAAACAAGTGAAGTTACATTAAAAATAACTCCAGAAAGTGAATATTCAACAATAAAATTAGGTGACCAAACATCAACAGGAGAATTGACAACAACAGCAACGCTTACAGGGGATATAACATATGTAAATTACACTGTAACATCAGAAGCAGGAGAAGAAAAACAATACACTATAAAAATAGGAAAAGTAGCAAGTATATCAGGAAAAATATTAACAGAAAATACAGAAGGAAAATACAAATCAACAATTAAATTATACAAATCAACAGATACAAGCAACCCTGTAAAACAGATGGAAACAGAAGAAAATGGAACATTCTATATTACAATAGAAGAAAGTGGAAAATATGATTTAGTAGCATGCAAAGATGGATATCTAAATTATAAAGTTACAGGAATTGAGGTTATAAAAGGAGAAGAAACTATATTAGATGAGCACAAATTAATAGCTGGAAATGTAGTTGAAAATAGCGAAAAATCAACACTTGAAGAACAAATTGAAATAGATGATTTAGTAGCATTGAATAATAATTATGGGGAAATTATTACAGATGAAGATAAAGAAACTAGAGCAATTTATGATTTAAATGAGGATGGAGTAGTAAATAAATTAGATAGAAATATCTTAAAGAAAAACTATGGTAAAAAAGCAGAAACAATAGAATGGGTTAATCCAAACATTGCAACTGAAAAATTAATGAGAAGTGCATCAATAAAAACAACAAGTGAACAAGACTTTATATTACCAATTGAATGTAATTACACAATAACATCAAATTATGGTACAAGAACACATCCAACAACAGGAATTGTAAAAAAACATACTGGTATAGACATAGCTGGAACACACCATACAGAAATACTAGCAGTAGCTGATGGAGAAGTGACATTTGCCGGAGTACAAAATGGATTTGGAAATTGTATAGAAATAAAACATATTGTTAATGGGGAAACAATATATAGCTTCTATGCACATCTTTCAAAAATAAATGTAAAATCCGGAGACAAAGTAAAACAAGGAGAAGTAATTGGATTAGAAGGAGGAGATCCGGAATCTGACCCTAACCCAGGAAACTCAACAGGACATCACTTACACTTTGAAATTAGAAAAGCTAGTGGATATGGTAATGATGTAGACCCAACAAACTATATTAAGTTTTAAAATAATTGAGGCAGAACGTATATAATATACCCAATGGAATGGACACAGAAAAAAGAGTGTCTTTCTATTGGGTATATTTTTGTGTATAATAAATACAAAGAAAGTAGGTTTTTGTATGAGAAATATTCTTTTACAGATGGTGAAGTAAAAAATTAAGAAAAAATAAATATGTTAAAAGTGCATCAAATAAATCAATATATAGTATTAGATGAGAATGTAAAAATTCATTTGAATTAAGGAGTACATTATACAAGTCTACAATTTTATAGATTACTAAAAAATATAATATCGAGCAATCAATGTCAAGGCGTAGAAATTGTTGGAATAATGCACCTCGAGAATCATTTTTGGACACATGAAAGATTAGTTAAATTAAGATAAATGCTCCGCATTTGATGATGTAAAAGAAAAAATTAAAGATGATATCTATAATAATAGATATCAATGGAACTAAAAAAGATGAATCCTGTATTATACAGAAATTATCTTCTTAAAGAGTCAGCTTTTATAAATGTCCTTGACAAAGGGTGCACTTTGAAATAGTAATTCTCTTTTTTTATTGAAAAAACTTGCAAAATATTAAAAAGTAGTCTAGAATACTAAAGAATAGAACTAAAAGCTAAGGAGGATTTATGGCTGATAAATTAATAATAGTAGAATCACCTGCAAAGGCGAATACAATAAAAAAATTTCTAGGGGGAAATGTAAAAGTTGTAGCCTCAATGGGACATGTAAGAGATTTACCTAAATCAAAACTAGGTGTAGATATTGAACATGATTTTGAACCAGAATATATAAATATCAGAGGAAAAGGAGATTTAATAAAATCTTTAAAAACAGATGCTAAAAAGGCAAAAAAAGTTTATTTGGCGACTGACCCTGACCGTGAGGGTGAAGCAATAGCATGGCACCTAGCAAAAATATTAGAAAATGACAAGGATAAAATAACAAGAGTTACTTTTAATGAAATAACAAAATCAGCAGTACAAAAAGCAATAAAAGAACCAAGAAATATTGATATGAATACAGTTGACGCTCAACAAGCAAGAAGAGTTTTAGACAGAATTGTTGGTTATAAAATAAGTCCATTATTATGGAAAAAAGTAAAAAGAGGATTATCAGCAGGAAGGGTACAGTCTGTTGCAGTAAAACTAATAGTTGATAGAGAAAACGAAATAGAAAAATTCATTCCTCAAGAATATTGGAATATATATGCCAATTTAAAAGATGAAAATTCTAAAAAGGAATTTGAAGCTAGATTTTTTGGAAAAGATGGAAAAAAGCAAGAGATTAATTCAAAAGAACAAGTAGATGAGATATTAAAGAGTATAGAAAATGCAAAATACATTGTTTCAGAAATTAAAAAAGGAGAAAAAAAGAGAAATCCCGCACCACCATTTACAACAAGTACAATGCAACAGGAGGCTTCAAGAAAATTAGGATTTACATTAAAGAAAACAATGCAAGTTGCTCAAACGTTATATGAAGGTGTAAAAATATCAGATAGAGGGACTGTTGGTTTAATTACATATATGAGAACAGACTCTACAAGAATATCAGAGGAAGCAAGAGCTGCTGCAAAAACACATATAGTTTCGACGTATGGAAATGAGTATTATGAAAATAGATATTATAAAACCAGTAAAGATGCTCAAGATGCACATGAAGGTATAAGACCAACATATTCTGATATTGAACCAGATAGTGTAAAAGATGATTTAAGTAGAGATCAATATAAATTATATAAATTGATATATAACAGATTTATAGCAAGTCAGATGAAATCAGCAGTTTATGATACAATGGCAGTTAATATAAAGGCAAACAGATATGATTTTAAAGCAAATGGACAAAATTTGAAGTTTAAAGGTTTTATGGTTTTATATGTAGAGGGAACAGATGAAAAAGAAGAACAAGCAGAAGGAATGTTGCCAGAATTACAAGAAAATCAAGAGGTGAAATTAATTAAAATAGATCCAAAACAAAGTTTTACAGAACCTTCTTCAAGATATACAGAAGCTAGTTTGGTAAAAGCTTTAGAGGAAAAAGGAATTGGAAGACCAAGTACGTATTCCCCAACAATTACAACGATTCTAGAAAGAAGATATATAGAAAAAGAGCAAAAACAATTGGTGCCAACAGAGCTAGGAAAAATAGTTAATAAGCTTCTTATAGAGAACTTTACAGATATAATAGATGTAGAATTCACGGCTAAAATTGAAAATGAATTTGACGAAATAGCAGAAGGAAAAGAAAAATGGAAAAAGACAATTAGGGAATTCTATGGACCATTTGAAAAAGAACTAGAGAAAGCAGAAAAAGAATTAGAACATGTTCAATTAGTTGATGAAGTGTCTGATGTACAATGTGAAAAGTGTGGCAGGATGATGGTATATAAGTTTGGAAAATATGGAAAGTTTTTAGCATGTCCTGGTTATCCAGAATGTAAAAATACAAAAACGATTATAGAAACAATTGATGTTCCATGCCCAAAATGTGGAGCAACGGTTCAAGTTAGAAAAACAAAAAGAAAAAGAAATTATTATATTTGTGAAAATAATCCGGAATCTTGTGATTATATTTCATGGAACAAGCCAAAGCCTGGGGAAAAATGGAATCCAGAAGAAGCAGAAGAGGTAAAAAAAGAAACATCAAAAAGTTCTAAAAAAGGTACAACAAAAAAGTCTATGAAAAAGAAAACTAATAAAAAAAATAAATAAAAAAGTGAGATTTGAAGCTTTAAAACTTCAAATCTCCTTTTAAATATAAAATTAAGGTAAGACTAGTTGTAATTAGCTAAAAACTATTGACAATATTTATAAATTTTGGTATCATATTAATTGCTTTTGAATATAATTAACTAAGAAGATGCGGGAATAGCTCAGTTGATAGAGCGCTGCCTTGCCAAGGCAGAGGTCGCGGGTTTGAGCCCCGTTTCCCGCTCCAAAAAATGATTTTATGGCGCCTTAGCCAAGCGGTAAGGCACGAGTCTGCAAAACTCTGATGATCGGTCCGACTCCGATAGGCGCCTCCATCAAAAAAACGATAAAATGTTGATACACTAACATTTTATCGTTTTTTATATTTTTTTTGCTAAAAATATAGTAAAATAATTATTTGTAAAATTTTGCTATGTTTGCTTGTTTTTAAAAGAAAAATATTGTAATATATTGTCATAGGAAATGAGATAAAAGCAGATGTAACTATAAACGTTGCCTTATTAAGTGTTATATACATAATACTATCAAATAAGCAACAATAAAAAATACACCACATACGCTTTCACAGAGCTAGTGGTGTAATTCAATTATATTGGGTAACACACATTATTTGTGTTCTCATTTTCTATCTATATTATACACCCTAATTAAATTATTTGTCAATGAATTTTTAGAGTGTGTTACAATATCTTATATAAAAATATGTAAAAAAGGAAGTAAATATGAATAAAGTAATAAAATATATAATCATATTAGTAATAGTTATAATAGCTGTTATATTACTAATCAATTTTTATGTAAAAATTATAACTAAAAAACAAATAGTACAAGAAAAAATTACAGAAAATGTGGATTGTATTTTAGTACTAGGAGCAGGAATATGGGGAGATAAACCAAGCCCTATGCTAGAAGATAGACTATTGCAAGCGATTTCACTATATAATAATAATGTATCATCAAAAATAATAATGAGTGGTGATCATGGAAAACAAGATTATGATGAGGTAAATATAATGAAGCAATTCGCAATAGAAAAGGGAATACCATCAGAAAACATATTTATGGACCATGCGGGATTTTCTTCTTATGAAAGTATATACAGAGCAAAAGAAATATTTGGGGCAAAAAAAATAATAATAGTAACACAAAAATATCATTTGTACAGAGCTTTATATATAGCAAACAAATTAGGAATTGAGGCACGTGGAGTTGGAGCAGATCCAAGGCAATATGCTGGTGCTACTTATAGAGAATTTAGGGAGATACTTGCAAGAAATAAAGATTTTGTAAAGTGTATATTTAAACCAGAGCCAACATATCTAGGAGAGACTATTCCTGTAAGTGGTAATGGGGATATTACAAATGATAAGTAATAATCAAATTATAAAAATAGTTGAGGAATATTAAATGAAAAAAATTAAAATAGCAAAAATAATCAAACTTATGGCGTTTATTTTAATAATAGCTATACTAATAATTTCAACAATATATATGATTCCAATAATGAGGGAAATAAATACACCACAAGGACAGGTTCAATTTAAAGAAAAAATAACACAATCTGGAATAATTGGAGTATTAATATTATTTGGGTTAGAATTAGCACAAGTAGTATTAGCAATTTTACCAGGGGAGCCTATAGAAATCTTGGCAGGAATGTGTTTTGGACCGGTGTGGGGAACAATATTTCTAATGATATCAGTCTTTATAGTAACATGCATAATATATTTATTAGTAAAAAAATTTGGAAGAGACTTTATATATGAATTTTTTCCAAAAGAAAAAGTAAACAAACTTGAAAATAGTAAATTATTTAAAGATGAGAAGAAAATAGAATTTGTAATGATTGTTTTATTTTTAATACCGGGAACACCGAAAGATATGTTGGTGTATATTGGAGGATTATTGCCAATAAAATCGTCAAGATTTATTTTAATATCAACACTGCTAAGATTTCCATCAATAATATCATCAACAATAGCAGGTGCTAATATATTAGAAGGAAAGTGGAAAGCGGGAATATTAGCTTATGTGATAACTTTTTTAATAACATTTATAGTTATATTTATAGTAAATAAATTAGATAGAAATAAAGTAACAGAAAATGTAATAAAATCAATGAAAGATATTTAATATAATTAATGTCCCTTATGGGGCATTTTTTTGTATAACTTTGAAAAATATGGAAAAAATATAATAAATACATATCTTAAGGAGGTACAAATGGAGTCAAGTAAATTAAAAAATATGGTGGTTTTAAAAAATTTGCCATCAAATATTGTTGATGAAGCAATAATTGTATTAAAAAATAATAAAAAAGTGAGGAAACTCCAAAAAATAGAACAAAATAAAAATCAAATAGGTAACGAAAATGTTAAAAGGGATAAAGAATATATATTAAGAGAAGCAGAAATGCTTGTAAATAATTATGTTTCGAAAATAGAAAGTAATGATAAGAAAAAAATCCATAAGAAAGAATCGGAAAAATATAAAAAGTTAAAAAAATATGCATTAGTAATAACAATAGTAAGTGTGGTACAAACATTGGTAATAATATTTTAAGGCTGTCCCAAAGGGCGTTCCAACTGACAGATGTCAGAAGGGATGCTCTTTTTTGATGACTTTTTTTATTCATAAAAATAAAACACTATTCATATAGTTTATAAAGAAACCAAGGAAGAGGTGAAAAAATGGAAAGGACAATGTCTGTAGAGGAAAAAATAAAAAGAGCAGAAGAGATATATGCAAGAAGGCAAGAAGGAGTACAAAGGAAAACAGCTACTGTAACGGTAAATAGTGAAAATAAAAAAGATGTGAAGTTACTAAAGAAAATGGTTATGCAAATAATAGTATGTTTATTAATATATTTTGGTATATATATAGTTCAAAATAATAATTATATATTTTCGGAAGAGTTCTTAAAAAAAACAAATGAAATATTGTCTTATGATATGAATTTTGTACAAATATATGAAGATATAAAACAAAAAGTAGAAAAAGTAATAAATGATTTCAAACAAAATAATGAAGGGATTATAGAAAATGTAAATGAAAATACTAATGAAAACGCAATTGGAGGTGCGGATGAGAATACTAATGAAGTAACAGATAATGAAAAAAAAGATGAAGAAAGTAATGCTAATCAAGCATTACAGGAAAGTGTAAATACAGTTGAATTATCACAAGAAGAGCAAGATATAGCAAATATAAAAGCTACTACTACATTTATAAAACCAGTACAAGGTACAATAAGTTCAAAATATGGATTGAGAAATCCAACAACAGTAACAGTTCCAACTAATCATACTGGAGTAGATATAGCTGCCAATCTGGGAACAAAAATAATAGCTTCAACACCAGGTGAAGTTGTACTAGCTTCTGAAGAAGGGGATTATGGAAAACATTTAAAAATACAAATTGGAGAAGTAAGCATTATTTACGCACATTGTAATAGTCTCTATGTAAAACAGGGAGATATAATAACACAAGGACAAGAAATAGCTGAGGTGGGGTCAACAGGAAATTCAACAGGTCCACATTTGCATTTTGAAATAAGAATTTCTGAAAGGACAATAGATCCTGAAAAAATATTAGAATTATAAAAGAGGAAAAAATATGAGATTTAGAATAGACTTGAAAATATTTATTTTTCTTATACTATTTTATTTTACAAAACAAATCGAATTATATGCTATGATAATGATTTTTGCACTTATTCATGAATTTGGACATTTACTTGCTGGAGTTATCATGGGCATGAAACCAGAAAAAATTGAAGTAATGCCATTTGGGGTATCTATATCATTTAAAATAAATGTAGATGAATACAATGAAAAAATTAAAAATGGAAATGTGTTAGAAATAAAAAAAATAATAGTTGCTCTTGCAGGGCCGATTACTAATTTTATAATAATTTTAATATCATGTAATTTAAACCTTGATTTAATAAAAAGTATGTTAATTATTTATACCAACTTTTTAATAATGATATTTAATCTGTTACCTATATATCCTTTGGATGGAGGAAGAATATTAAAAGGAATCTTACATATTATTGTTGGAAAAAGAAATGCTGAAAAATACATCAATATAATATCCAAAATTATGGTAATAGTAATTACAGCTGTATCTAGTATACTAATATTATATATTCAAAATATATCTATTTTTTTAATTGATATATATTTATGGTATCTTGTAATAAAAGAAGATTTTAAACACAAAAGGAGAGAAGAGATTTATAAAAAAATACTTGAAAATAATATAATTTAATAGTAAACTATACTTAAGAAAAAAATAGGGAGAATTCGAAAGATGAAAAATAAAACAAGACAAGAAAATGGTGTTACAATGCTTGCACTAGTATTAACAGTTGTAATATTATTAATACTTACAAATGTATTAATATATAATGCCAAAGATAATATCTATATTAATTCATTAACTAATTTATATAATGACATAAGTATATTAAGAGAGAAAGTATCAGAGTATTATCAAGAGTATGGTAGAATACCAGCACAAATAAAATATACAAATACAAAAACAGATGGATTAGCCAGTGTGTTAAGTACACAAAATGATACTGGAGATTTTTATGTAATTGACTTAGAAGCAATGCAAGGCTTAACATTAAATTATGGTAGAGATTATGAAAATGTGAAAAATATTAAAGATGAATCAGTAGTAAGCAGTTATACAGATTTATATATAATAAACGAAAATAGTCACAATATATTCTATGTAAAAGGAATAGAAGTTAAAGAAAATGATGAGATAAAAACATATTTTACAGACTATATAGAACCAGATCAAACTGCTATAAATTTAAGATATGTAAATGGAATTATAATACCATCTGGATACTATTATATTGGAAAAACATCAGATAATAATGAAAATATAGTAATATCAGAAAAACAAGATGATACAGTAGATATAAGTAATGAAAATCAATATGTATGGACTAAACAGAGTTCAAAAATAGAGTCAACTCCTGAAGATATTAAACTTAAAAGTAATCAAGAAGAATATCAATTTGTGGCTAGTGTAAATACATATAAAGGCTATTTTAAAAACAAAAATGGAAACGTTCAATATGTTGTAATAGATGAAGGAAAATGGTCAGAGGCATACACAAAGCAAATGGAATACGAAGATAAAAACCGGAGATAAAGTAACAATACCTGAAGGTTTTAAAGTGAGTATGTCCCCTACAATGAATGTTATTGAAAATGGATTAGTTGTAAAAGACGGTAAAGATAATGAATGGGTATGGGTAGTAGTACCGGAAAGCGTATTTACAACAGCAAAAAATAATACTGATTATGATAAAATTAAATCTGACTTAATAGAATATGCCAAAGATTATAGAGAGGGTTCAAAAGGACAAAACCGTAATTGGGATGATGAATGGTATGATGGTTGCGGAATAAAAGACAGTGAGACATATACAGCATTGTACAATAAAATGCTAAGCAGTATATATACAAATAAGGGATTTTGGATATCAAGATATGAAATTGGTGACAGCACATCAACAACTAATAATAGTGTAAGGACAAGCAATAGTGGAACAACTGGAGAAGCAGTAAGTAAACCTGATCAAATTCCATATAATTATGTTACATGTAGCCAAGCACAAAATCTAGCAAGTAAAATGTCAGCAGATGCAAGCAAAACAAGTAGTTTATTATTTGGTATACAATGGGACTTAACATGTAAATTTCTTGAGGAAAATTCAGATTTGACTTATGAAGATATTGCAGTTAGAAGTAGTGATTGGGGAAACTGTTTGGATTCAACATTTAAGATAAACAGTATAAATGCTAAAAAATATAATTCTACCAATTGGGTAAATGCTACGGGAATAAAAGAAGCGACACAATATGCATTATTAACAACAGGAGCTAGTGAAAAAAATAAAGCTTTAAATATATATGACTTCTCAGGAAATATTAGTGAATTTACATTAGAACAAGTTGATACAACTCAATTTCCACAGTTTTATAAGTGGACATATAGAGGCGGAAGATATGCAGATAATGGAGGAGATTCTGGATATACAGCAGCCATAAGAGGAGGATTAATTGTTGAAAGCAATATTGCAGTTGCATTTAGAGTAGCATTGTACTAAAAGCAAAAAATATATAAAAATAAAAAAGTAACAATTTTGTTACTTTTTTTGTAATCTTTTTGTAATCTTTTTGTAATAATAATTGACTTTTTTATTATTTCGTTGTATCATAATACTTGAAAAAATAGTGTTTTTTAAAATCCTAAGGAGGAAAGATATGGGAGAAGTAATAGTTATAACATCAGGAAAAGGTGGAGTAGGAAAAACAACAACAACAGCAAATCTAGGTTCAAGTTTGGCCGTAGAAGGAAAAAAGGTATGTTTAGTTGATACTGATATAGGATTAAGAAATTTAGACGTTGTAATGGGACTAGAAAATAGAATAGTATATGATATAGTTGACGTTGTTGAAGAAAAATGCAAATTAAGACAAGCATTAATAAAAGATAAAAGATTTAAAGAATTATATCTACTACCAGCTGCACAAACAAGAGATAAAAGTGCTGTAAATGAAGAACAAATGAAAGAATTAACAAGTAAATTAAAAGAAGAATTTGACTATATACTTATAGACTGTCCTGCAGGGATAGAACAAGGATTTAAAAATGCAATCGCTGGAGCGGACCGTGCAATAGTGGTAACAACAGCAGAAATATCAGCAATAAGAGATGCTGACAGAATAATAGGGTTATTAGAATCATCAGAAATAAAAAATCCAGAATTAGTAATAAATAGAATAAGACCTAATATGGTAAGAAAAGGCGAGATGATGGATGTTGATGATATAGTTGATTTATTATCAATAGACTTAATAGGTGTTGTACCAGATGATGAATATATAATAACACAAACAAATAAAGGTGAACCAGTAATACAAAACAAAAAAGCACCATCAGGAAAAGCATATATAGAAATAGCAAAAAGAGTGCTAGGAGAAAAAATAGAAATAACAATACCTGGTAGAGAAAAAGGCTTTTTGGCAAAGTTAAAAAGATTATTTAAAAAATAGAATATTAGCAATTAATAAGTGGAGGGATAGGAAATAATGTTTGAAAATATGATAAAATTCTTTAAAAATATAGGAAAAAAAGAAAATAAAAAACAATCACAAGAAAATTCGAAAGATGCAGCAAAAGAAAGATTGCACTTGGTATTAATGCAAGATAGAGCTAATGTATCTGTAGACTTTTTAGAATTAATGAAGCAAGAAATAATAGATGTAATAAAAAAATACATAGAAGTTGATGAACAAGAAATTGATGTAAGATTAACAAACAAAGAAAATGAAGATGGAACAAATGGTGCTCCAGCATTATACGCAAATATTCCTATTCTTAATATAAAAAATGATGCAAGAAAAATAAGCAAAAAAGATATTGAAACAAAACAAGAAGAAGTAAAAAAAGAGGAAACAAAACAAGAAGATAAACAAGACAAAAAAGAAGAACACAAACAAGAGGACAAGCAAGAGCAAAAAGAAGAGATTAAACCGGAAGAAATAGAAAAAATCGAAAACAAAGAAGAAGAAAAAAAGGAAGTTGAAGCTCAAGAAAAAGTTCAAGAAATAATAGAAGAAGTAATTGAAAAAGTAGAAGAAAAAGAAGAAGATAAAGAAAAGGTTAAATCAGAAAAGTAAAATATTTTTATAATATAAAAAATAGAAAAAGAGTGATTTAATGAGAAAAAGAGAATTTAAAAATATGGAATGGGGATTGTTAATAGTTGCAATTATTCTTACTATAATAGGATTAATTGCACTATTTTCAGCAACTCAAGAAACAGAATATGATGAGTTTAAGAAACAAATAATATGGTTTGTTGTAAGTATAATAATAATGGTAATAGTAATGCTAATAAACTATGAAACATTGGTAAAGCTATCACCAATTTTTTATGGTGTATTTATCATACTTTTGATAGCAGTATTATTTACGGAGCCAATAAATGGGGCAACAAGTTGGTTTAATATTGGAAGCTTTTCATTTCAACCATCAGAATTTGCAAAGATTGCAGTTATTTTATTTTTAGCATTTGTAATATCTAAAATACAAGAAAAATATATTGAAGATATAAATAAACCAACAAAATTGTTACTTATATTTGTAGTTATAGCAATACCATTGTTATTAATAGCAAAACAACCGGATTACGGTACAGCAATGGCATTCTGTGTGGCTCTTTTCATGATGTTATTTACTGCAGGTATTGATAAAAAATATATAATTGGTGCATTGATTATTGTTGGTATATCAATTCCAATATTATATAATTTTGTACTACCTGAACATGCCAAAAAAAGAATAGATATATTTTTAAATCCCGAGTCTGATCCACGTGGAAGCGGATATAATATAATACAATCAAAATTAGCAATAGGAGCAGGAGGACTAACTGGAATGGGATTGCTAAAGGGAAATCAAACACAGTTGGGATATTTATATCCCAAAACAACGGATTTTATATATTCAGTAATAGGAGAAGAAATGGGATTTATAATAGCACGGTGCGATTATAGTTCTTAATACGTTTTTAGTAACAAAAGCGTTATATGTGGCGAAAACAGCAAAGGACAGTGTAGGAGCTTTGATTGCATCAGGAATAGCAGGTATATTTTTATTCCATATAACAGAAAATATTGGTATGGTAATGGGGTTACTACCAATAACTGGTGTTCCACTATTATTTGTTAGTTATGGAGGAAGTTCTTTAATAACAAGTTATGTGTTAATCGGAATTTTATTAAATATTAGCAGTAAAAGACAAAAAACCATATTTGTAAAATAGAGATTATAGATAAAATATTTCTTAATCTCTATTTTAAGGAGAAATAGATGTATTTAAAAAAATTAATGATTGGAAATGTAGAATTAGAAAATAATTTAATATTAGCTCCAATGGCGGGGGTAACAGATATAAGTTTTAGAAAAATATGTAAAGAATTTGGACCAGGACTTGTGTGTACAGAAATGGTTAGTAGTAAAGCTATTTTTTATGATGACTCAAAAACAAAATTGTTAATGAATACCCAAGGAGAAGAAAGACCTATTAGTATTCAGATATTTGGAAGCGATGAAGAAACAATGGGGTATGCAGCTAAATATGTTAGTAAACTCGCAGATATTGTAGATATAAATATGGGGTGCCCGGCACCTAAAGTAGTCAAAAATGGTGATGGTAGTAAATTACTTTTAGATATTGTAAAAGCTGAGAAAGTAGTAAGAGCTGTAGTGAAAAATTCGGATAAACCAGTAACTTTAAAAATTAGAAAAGGATGGGACTTAAATAATATTGTTGCAGTGAAATTTGCACAAATGGCAGAAAATGCAGGGGTATCTGCAATAACGATTCATGGAAGAACTAGAACAGAAATGTATTCTGGTAAAGTTGATTTGGATATAATAAAGAAAGTAAAAGCAAGTGTAAAAATTCCTGTTATAGGAAATGGAGATATAATTGATGAAGAATCAGCCTTGAGAATGTTTGAATACACAGGGGTTGATGGAATAATGATAGGTAGAGGAACATTTGGAAATCCATGGATTTTTAAAAGAATAAAACATTTCCTAGAAACAGGTGAAAAACTTCCAGAAATCTCGAATAAAGAAAAATTACGAGTAATAAAAAAACATATAGAGCTAGAACTACAAGAAAAAGAAGAATTGACAGCTATTAGAGAAATGAGAAAATTCTTAGCTTGGTATACCAAAAACATGCCGGATTCGAGTGAGTTTAGAAGTGAAATAAATAAAATCGAGAAAAAAGAAGTACTAATTAAGATGGTAGAGGATTTTTTCAATTATTAAAAATAAAGTTTGGGGAACAGCAAGAATTATTAAATAAAACATAAAATAAAATAAGCCGAATAAAAATTAATAAGAATAATTTTTAGGAGGCTTTTTAAAATGGCAAAAAAATTAGAGAAACAAAATGTTAACAAAGGAAAAATGATCATAGCTTTAACAATAATATTGGTGGTTTTGATAATAATTTTTGTAAAAATTAATAATAAAACGGCTAAAACTTTTAAAATTGGAAATAATAGTACTAGTCAAGAAGTTGTAGATTA
Organism: uncultured Clostridia bacterium; assembly: GCA_934154445.1. Taxonomy (GTDB): domain Bacteria; phylum Bacillota; class Clostridia; order TANB77; family CAG-508; genus CAG-269. The sequence goes on along the minus strand of CAKPGC010000011.1, from coordinate 37,752 downwards.
TATTTTAAACATTAAATCTTATGAAACTGAAATAGATGTTGAAGTAAAAAGTAATAAGAATAGTAACAAATATAAAATAAAACAAACATACATAAATGATAAAAATATTACACAAGAAGTTGTTGAGCCAAGTAATATACAAGGAGTTAGAATAATAAAAGAAGGTAATAATTTAAAAATAGAGAATACAAAATTAAGCTTAACAAAAATAATAGAAAATTATTCGGATATAACAAAAAATAACTTGGATTTGATAAATTTTATAGAAAATTACAAAAATAACTCAAATTCACAATTCAAAGAGGAAAATAACCAAGTAATAATGGAAACAACTGCACAAAATGAAAATAATTATCAAAAATATGAAAAATTATATGTATCAAAAGAAACAGGCAAACCAATAAGAATGGAAATAAAAGATACTAACCAAAATGTAATAATCTACATAATATATAATGAGATAAATATAAATAAACTAGAAAATGAAAAAATATATGCATTTAGATTATTGGATATAACAAAAGAAATATAATATTGTAGAATATTTATCTTTACAAACTAATATAAAAAAATACAAGCTTGACACATACTAATATTAGGAGTGAAGAATATGATAATAAAAAGAGGAGATATGTATTATGCAGATTTAAGCCCTGTTGTAGGTTCTGAACAAGGTGGAATAAGACCAGTTTTAATAATACAAAATGATTTGGGTAACAAATATAGCCCAACTGTTATTGCGGCAGCTATAACATCACAAACACATAAAACAAAATTGCCAACACATATAGAAATAGATTCGGAAAAATGTGGATTAAAAAATGATTCTGTAATACTAACAGAACAAATTAGAACAATAGATAAGAGTAGATTAAAAGAGAAAATAGGACACATAGAAGACGAAAAAATTATAAATGAAATTAATAATGCGTTAGGCGTAAGTTTTGGTTTGGAAGAGTAAAAATTAAATAAAGGAGCGAAGATAGAAAATAAATTCTATTTTTGCTCCTTTTATTATTTTATATTTCTTAAAGCTTCTATTCTATCTTCTGTACTTGGGTGAGTTGACCATATACTAGAAGTTTTATTTTTACCTTTATCTCCATTTTTCTTAAATGGATTAATTATATACATATTTGCTGTGGCTGAATTTGCTGATTGTAATTCATTTGGATCGTTTTCAAGCTTTTGTAATGCTGATATTAAACCATCCGGATTACGTGTAAATTCAACAGCAGTACTATCTGCTAAAAACTCTCTTCTTCTTGAAAGAGCAAGTTGCATTAAAGTACCAAATATAGGAGATAATACTAGAAAAAGTAATCCAAGTAACATTAAAAAGCTATTTGCTTTACTATCGCTATCTCTATCTTTTGCACCTCCCCAGAAAAATGCTCTAGAAAACATATCTGATAGCATTACTATAAAACCAACAAATACGGAAACAACAGTGCTTAGTAAAATGTCATAATTTTTTATATGGCTCATTTCATGTGCTATGACTCCTTCTAGTTCATAATAATCTAATTTTTGTAATAATCCTGTTGTCACACATATTATGGCATGTTCCGGATTTCTTCCAGTAGCAAAAGCATTTGGCTGATTATCTTCTACAACATATAAATCTGGTTTTTTTGGCAATCCTGCTGTTACCATTAAAGCATCTAATATATTAACAAGCTTTAAATCTTCTTCTCTTGTTGCTGGTCTGGCTTTGCAAGATGCAAGTACAATCTTATCACTATAATAATAAGAAGCCCAAGCACTTCCTATTGAGAAGATTAAAGCAATTATAATTGATAAACTACCTAATTCTAACGCGTTACAAATATAGTAAACGATTAGAGTAATAACAATAATAAAAATAGAAATTATTATTCCAGATTCAAATTTATTTTTTTTACTTGATTTAAACATATATTCCTCTTTTCTTGTCAAAAAGGGGCGTCCCTATTGACAACCCCTTTTAAAATATATTATGAATTTTTTCCGAAATCTACTTTTACATTTTTTCTAGCTTCATCATTATCTGTTTTGAATAAGTCACGAGGTTTAAAGTTAAATATGTTTGCGATTATGTTTGAAGGGAAAAGTTGTAATTTTTCATTGTACATTGTAACTGAATCATTATAGAATTGTCTAGAAAAAGAAATTTTATTTTCAGTGTTTCTTAATTCTTCAGATAATTCTGAAAAGTTTTGGTTGGCTTTTAATTCTGGATAGTTTTCTGAAACGGCCATTATTGTTTTTAATGCTCCTGAAAGTTGATTGTCTAAGTTTGCCTTTTCTGCAACTGTACCAGCATTTGCCCAAGCTGTTCTCAAACTTGCTATTTTTTCGAAAGTTTCTGATTCATGTGTTGCATATCCTTTTACAGTTTCAACAAAATTTGGAATTAAATCAAACCTTCTTTGTAATTGTACATCAATTTGACTCCATGCGTTATCAACTTTTAATCTTGAAGATACTAAGCTGTTATACATTGATATAATTATAGCGATAATTACTAATACTACGACTATTAATATAATCCATCCCATAATTTGTTCCTCCTTTTTTATTATTATATACATTTTATGATTAGATAATAACATAAATTTGGATTTTAAACAATACTTTTATAAATTTTAAAAAAATTTTTTGTACTATTTTCAATGCTTACAACATATAATATAAATGAAACACTTATAACTTGGGGCTTGGACAAATTTGACAAATATAATAAAAAGTAGTATAATTGAAAGTGATGCCAAAAGGAGGTATTAAAATTTTATGAAAAATGAAGAAAGAGCTTCAATTTCTATTATGAAAATCGTATGTGTTAGTATAATATTAATATTGATTTCAGGAATAGGTGTTATGGCAGTTAGTACAAATTTAAAAGATGTTAAAATTGTACTACAAAATGGGTATGAATTAACTGTTTTAACAGCTAAATCTACAGTTAGTGAAATTTTAGATGAAAATAATATAGTTTTAGATGAAAATCAGAAAACAATACCAGATTCTAGCGAAGAAGTAAAAGCTGGAACTGTTATAAAAATAGTTGATAAATCTTATAATGAAGTTCAAGTTGCTAAAGTTTCTGAAGAAGGAATACAAACAACTCTAGATGAATTATTAAATAATTATGCACCAATTACAGAAAAAATAGTAACAGAACAAGTTGAAATACCTTATGAAACAATAACAAAAAATACAGCAGGAACAAGTACAGATACAACAAATAAAGTTATTAAACAAGGAAAAAATGGTTTAAAAGAAGTAACTTATAAAATTAAATATCAAAATGAAGTAGAAATTGAAAAAATACAATTATCTGAGAAGATAATTAAAGAACCAGTAAACAAAGTAGTACAAGTAAATAGAGTTACTACATCAAGAGCTGGAACAACATCGAGAACAACACCAAGTACAACAGCATCAGCAAATGTAAATGGACAAATTTATAAAATTACAGCATATTGTTCATGTGCTAAATGTTGTGGTAAAACAAATGGTATTACTGCAATGGGAACAAAAGCAACAGCAGGAAGAACAGTTGCGGCATCATCTAAATTTGCATTTGGAACAAAGTTAAATATAAATGGACATATTTATACTGTTGAAGACAGAGGTGGAGCTATACAAGGAAACAAAATAGACTTATATGTAAATTCACATGCAGAAGCTTTGGCTTGGGGTGTAAGATATTTACCTGTAAGTGTAGTTAATGAATAATATACGATTTGAAAGTTAAAAGAGACTCTCCAAAAGGGGGAGTCTTTTTGTATTGCTATTTTAAAATAAATGTAGTACAATATGTTTATATTAAAATAAGATTTTTTGTTTAAAATTAAAATGAAAGGATCAACTTAATGAAACTAATATCTTGGAATGTAAATGGAATAAGGGCTTGTTTGGTAAAAGGATTTGCGAATTTTTTTAAGGAAATTGACGCAGATATATTCTGTATTCAAGAAACAAAATGTCAACCAAATCAAGTTGAGTTAGAATTTGATGGATATACAAGTTATTGGAATAGTGCAGAGAAAAAAGGATATTCTGGAACAGCTATTTTTACAAAAATAAAACCTGAAAAAGTAATTTATGGTATAGGAATAAAAGAACATGATAAAGAAGGAAGAGTTATAACATTAGAGTTTAAAAACTTTTACATGGTAAATATATATACTCCAAATTCTAAAAGAGAATTAGAAAGATTGGCATATAGACAAGTTTGGGAAGATGAAGTAAGAAAATATTTATTAAAACTAAATGAATCAAAACCGGTAATTATGTGTGGAGATTTAAATGTTGCACACGAAGAAATAGATCTAAAGAATCCAAAAACTAATAGAAGAAATGCAGGTTTTACCGATGAAGAAAGAAATAAAATGACAGAATTACTAAATGCAGGATTTATAGATACTTTTAGACTATTATATCCTGATAAAGAAAATGCATATAGTTGGTGGTCTTATATGGGACATGCGAGGGAAAAAAACGTTGGATGGAGAATAGATTACTTTATTATATCAAAAGATATTAAAAACAATATAGAAAATGCAACAATATATCCAGAAATAATGGGAAGCGATCATTGCCCAGTTGGATTGGATATAAAATTATAAGGAGGAATTATGGAAGAAATAAAGCAGGGGTGGAAAAAGAGAATATCATGGTTGCTAATTGCAATAACAGTTGTTGTTGTTTACAAAATGTTAGATAATTTTTCAAGCGTACAAGCATGGTTTGGAACATTATTTACAATATTAAAACCATTTTTGATAGGAATATTAATAGCATATATCTTATTTATACCATGTAGAAAAATAGAAAATGCCCTAAAAAAATCGAAAATTAAAATTGTATCTAAAAAATCAAGGGGAATAGCAGTTATAACTACATATATAATATTTGTTGTAATTCTAGTTATAATTATAAATTGCATTTTTCCAATACTAATAGATAGTGTAGTCGAGTTAGTTGGCAATATTCCGGGGTATTATGAAACGTTAGTTAAAAAATATGCCGAATTACCAGAAGATTCAATATTAAAAAGTGATATATTAAAAGAAAAAATGATGGAATTAACTAATATTGATATAAAACAGTTTTTAAATATTAATAATGAAAAAATTATTTTATATATTAAAAATATTATAAATGTTTTTTCTGGAATTTTTGATGTATTTGTATCAATTGTGGTGTCAGTATATATCTTATTGCAAAGAAGTGCAATAGTAAGAGCATTAAGAAGATTTTCAAGAGCAATATTTAAAAAAGACACTTATGAGGCTATTGACAAATATTTTACAAATGCAAATGAAGTATTTTTTACATTTGTGACTAGTCAATTGTTAGATGCAGTAATTGTGGGAATTTTAACTACTGTTGCAATGTTGATATTAAAAGTAAAATATGCACCTTTGTTGGGATTTATAATTGGTTTATTTAATATGATACCATATATTGGAGCAATAGTTGCTGTGGCATTTGGAATCATTATAACATTGATTACTGGAGGTTTAGGAAAGGCAGCTTTGATGGCAGTAGTTGTTATAATTTTGCAACAAATTGATGCAAATATAATTAATCCTAAAATAATAGGTTCTTCATTACAAACTAGCCCATTACTTGTGTTATTCTCTATTACCATAGGAGGAGCATATTTTGGAATTCTTGGAATGTTTTTAGCTGTGCCTATTGCTGTTGTGATAAAAACTGTATTGACAGACTTTGTAGATAATAGAAATAAAATTAAAGATGAGGAAGAAATAAAAGAAATCAAATAAAAAATAAAATATCCCTTAATGAGGGATATTTTATTTTTTATTTTTTGTTTTAAATATTGATATTGCAATAATAACTAAAATTACAGCAATAATTGCAATTAAACCAGGCCATCCTAAAACTGCAACCAACTTGCTACCTAAAGACATTATAATACCTGCTAATAGAACACCTAGGGCTACAGCAATTATACTGGTTTTGAAGTCTAAATTTAAAAAGCTAGCGGCTAACGTTCCTGTCCATGCACCAGTGCCTGGAAGTGGAACACCAACGAAAAGAAGTAGAGCAAAAAAGATACCTTTATTTCCTGCTGTTTTTTTCAATTTTTCTCCGCCTTTTTCACCTTTTTCTAAACACCAACTGAAAAATTTTCCAATGATTTTTTTATCTTTTCCCCATTCAAGAACTTTTCTAGCAAATAGATAGATAATTGGAACTGGTAGCATATTTCCTATAATTGCTACCGGGTAATATATGAATATATCTAATCCTAACCCTTCTGCAATTGGTATAGCACCTCTTAATTCAACTATTGGTACCATACTAATAAAAAACACTAACAAATATTTTACTATAATTGGTAAACCTGCCATATTGTTTTTCCTTTCTTAAAAAATTTTGTCTTAAATATTCTACTATAAATAAATGTAAATGTCTAGTAAAATTTATGTAAAAAATTTTTCATAAAAATTCGTTAAAAGCTTGACTTCCGTAATTAATTTGTGGTATCATATAAGTTGAATTTATGCGAATATTTAATATCAAGTAAATTTTAATTCAAAAGAATAGATCAATTATAAATTCAGATATTTTAAAGTTTAAGAAAAGAGGAATTAAATATAGTAAAATTATAATTAGTTTAAATTGAAAAGCAGACAAATTAAATTAATTATTAAAAGTAACTATATTCTAAGAAGGACTTTTCTTAAAATCAAATATATTTATTATAAAATTTTAAATTTTATAAAATTCTCTGCTTCCAATATATTTTTTATTAAGGAGTGATTTTTTTGAAAATTAGAGACATTCAATACGAAAAAGCTTCAAGAAAAGATTTCGCAAAAGTTGGAGATTTTATCGAAATGCCAAACCTAATTAAAGTACAAAAAGATTCTTATGAATGGTTTATAAAAGAAGGATTAGGCGAAGTACTAAAAGATATATCACCAATAGAAGATTATTCTGGAAATCTAGTTCTTGAATTTTTTGATTACTATATGGAAGAAAAGACAAAGTATTCAATCGAAGAAGCAAAAGAAAGAGATGCAACATATTCAACAAGACTACATGTTAAAGTTCGTTTAATTAACCGTGAAACAGGAGAAATTAAGGAACAAGAAATTTATTTGGGTGATTTCCCACTTATGACAGATAGTGGTACATTTATAATAAATGGTGCGGAAAGAGTTGTTGTAAGCCAATTAGTACGTTCTCCGGGATGCTATTATGCTGAAGAGTTTGATACAAAAACAGGAAAGAAAACATACACATCAACAGTTATGCCATTAAGAGGAGCATGGCTAGAATATGAAACAGATGGAAATGACATTTTCTATGTGCGTGTTGATAGAACGAGAAAAGTTCCAGTAACAACACTTTTAAGAGCTATAGGAATTGTTACAGATGACCAAATAAGAGATTTATTTGGAGATGAAGAACTATTAAATGCAACAATTTCAAAAGATACAATTAAGACTCAAGAAGAAGCATTAATTGAAATTTATAAAAAATTAAGACCAGGGGAACTTCCAACAGTTGATGCAGCAAGAAATTTATTTGATGGTTTATTTTATGATAATAGAAGATATGATTTAGCAAGAGTAGGTAGATATAAATTTGACCAAAAATTGGATTTAGCAACAAGAATAGCTGGAAAAGTATCGGCTAAAGATATAGTTGATAATGAAACAGGAGAAGTTTTTGTACAAGCAGGAGAAGTTATAACAGAAGAAGTTGCTAGAAATATCAAAAACTCAGGAATAAATATTGTAGATATAACAGTTGGAGACAGAACAGTAAGAGTTATAGGAAATGGAACAGTAGATATACATCAGGCTTTACCAACAGTTGACTTAAGTTCTTTAAATATCAAAGAAGAAGTTAATTATCAAGTATTACAAAATATAATAGAAAATACTGATGAGAAAGATTTAATAAAAGAAATTGAAAAAAGACTAGATGAATTAATTCCAAAACATATTACAACAGAAGATATGATTTCATCTGTAAGTTACTTATTAAACTTAGCACATGGAGTAGGAATTGTTGATGATATAGACCATTTATCTAATCGTAGAATTAGATGTGTTGGTGAATTATTACAAAATCAATTTAGAATTGGTTTAACAAGACTTGAAAGAGTTGTAAGAGAAAGAATGACAATTCAAGATTTAGATGTTGTAACACCACAAACATTAATTAATACAAAACCAATAACTTCATCAATAAGAGAATTCTTTGGAAGTTCACAATTATCACAATTTATGGACCAAACTAACCCACTTTCAGAATTAACACATAAAAGAAGAATTTCTGCATTAGGACCTGGAGGTCTTACAAGAGAAAGAGCTGGATTCGAGGTAAGAGACGTTCACTATACACACTATGGTAGATTGTGCCCAATAGAATCACCAGAAGGACCAAACATTGGACTAATATCAGCACTTTCATCATTTGCAAAAATAAATGAATATGGATTTATAGAAACACCTTATAGAAAAATAGATCCTCAAACACATAGAGCAACAGACGAAGTTGAATATATGAGTGCAGATGTAGAAGATAACTATATAATTGCTCAAGCATCTGAACCAATGAATGATAAAGGCGAATTTATAAACGATAGAATTAGAGTTAGATATAGAAATGAAATTATAGAAGTTGACAAAGATAAAGTTCAATACATAGATGTTTCACCAAAACAATTGGTTTCTATAGCTGCTGCAATGATTCCATTCTTAGAGCATGATGATGCTAAAAGATCTTTAATGGGAGCAAACATGCAAAGACAAGCTGTTCCATTAATGATTACTGAAAGACCTATAGTTGCAACAGGAATTGAATATAGAGCTGCAAAAGACTCAGGAATATTGATTTTAGCGGAAGATGATGGTGTAATTGAAAAAGTAACAGGTGATGCCATCACAGTTAAATATAATAATGGAAAAACAGTTGTACATAAATTACTTAAGTTCAAAAGAACCAATGGTGGTACATGTATAAACCAAAGACCAATAGTTAAAAAAGGCGAGATAGTTAAAAAAGGTGACGCAATTGCCGATGGACCATCAACAAAAGATGGAGAAATGTCTTTAGGTAAAAACTGTTTAGTTGCTTTCTCAACATGGGAAGGTTACAACTACGAGGATGCTATTCTTTTAAATGAAAGATTAGTTAAAGAAGATGTGTTTACATCAATTCATATAGAAGAATATGATTGTGAATGTCGTGACACAAAATTAGGACCAGAAGAAATAACAAGAGATATTCCAAATGTTGGAGATGATGTACTAAAAGATCTAGACGAAAATGGAATTATTAGAATTGGTGCAGAGGTTAGACCAGGAGATATCTTGGTTGGTAAAGTTACTCCAAAAGGAGAAACAGAATTAACTGCAGAAGAAAGACTATTAAGAGCAATCTTTGGTGAAAAAGCTAGAGAAGTTAGAGATACATCATTAAGAGTACCTCATGGGGAAGCTGGAACAATAGTAGATGTTAAAATCTTTACAAGAGATAATTCTGAAGAATTAGGACCTGGAGTAAACCAAATAATTAGATGTTACATAGCAACAAAGAGAAAAATATCAGTTGGTGATAAAATGGCTGGACGTCATGGTAACAAAGGTGTTATCTCAAGAGTATTACCAGAAGAAGATATGCCATTCTTACCAGATGGTACACCAATAGACATCTTGCTTAACCCTTTAGGACTTCCATCTCGTATGAACTTAGGACAAATACTTGAAGTTCACTTGGGTGGAGCTGCTAAAGCTTTAGGATGGCACGTATCAACACCAGTATTTGATGGTGCTACACAAGAAGACGTTGAAGAATTATTGAAACAAGCTGGAATGAGTGAAGATGGTAAATCTATATTATATGATGGTAGAACAGGAGATCCATTTGATAAACCAATTACAGTTGGTGTAATGTACATGTTAAAACTTCACCATTTAGTTGATGATAAAATACATGCTCGTTCAACTGGACCATACTCATTAGTTACACAACAACCACTTGGAGGTAAAGCACAATTTGGTGGTCAACGTTTTGGAGAAATGGAAGTTTGGGCATTAGAGGCTTATGGTGCTGCTTATACATTACAAGAAATGTTAACAGTTAAATCTGATGACGTTGTTGGAAGAGTAAAAACTTATGAAGCAATTGTTAAGGGTGAGAACATTCCTGAACCAGGTGTTCCAGAAAGCTTTAAAGTTCTTGTAAAAGAACTACAATCTTTAGGATTAGATGTTCGTTTATATTCTGAAGATAATCAAGAGCTTGAATTAAAGGAAAATATTGAAGATGGTATCGAATATGATCCTGAAAAAGAAAAGAAGTATTTAGCTGAAGAAGAAGTTGTTGCTGAAGGAGATTTATCTGACGGTTATAGTGAAGATGTAGATGATGACGTTTTGTTAGATGAAGAGGAAGTTGAAGATAGTGATGAACTTTTCGGAGATTTAGATGATGAAGACGATGATGCTATTTTTGATAATGATTTAGCTAACGATAACTTAGACAATGATGATGATATTATTGAATAAATTTAATTTAATAAATTGTAAAAAGTTAAAAACCGACAGAAGGGTATTGCACCAGCAGTGGATAGCGTTTTGAACTGTTTTACAATTACCCAAAAAAAATTATAGGGGGAAAAATAGTGGACGAATTAGATATTTTTAACAAAATAAAAATAGGAATTGCATCAGATGAGAAAATAAGAGAATGGTCAAAAGGTGAAGTAAAAAAACCTGAGACTATAAATTATAGAACATTAAAACCAGAAAAAGATGGTCTTTTCTGTGAAAGAATATTTGGACCAACAAAAGACTGGGAATGTCATTGTGGTAAATATAAAAGAGTAAGATATAAAGGAATTGTTTGTGATAGATGTGGTGTTGAAGTAACTAAGTCTAAAGTAAGACGTGAAAGAATGGGACATATTGAACTTGCTGCTCCAGTTGCTCATATTTGGTACTTTAAAGGTATACCAAGTAGAATAGCATTAATTCTTGACGTTTCACCAAGAAATCTAGAAAAAGTTGTATATTTTGCTTCTTATATTGTTGTTGATAAAGGAACAACAGATTTAATGAATTGCCAAGTTTTAACTGAAAAAGAATATCATGAAGCTGAAGAAAAATTCGGTAGGGGTTCATTTAAAGCTAAAATGGGAGCTGAAGCTTTAAAAGAATTACTAGAAAAAGTCGATTTAGATAAATTATCTAAAGAGATAAGAAAAGAACTTGAAAGTGCAAGTGAGCAAAAGAAAAGTAAACTTGTTAAAAGATTAGATACTGTTGATTCATTCAGACTTTCTAATACAAGACCTGAATGGATGATAATGTCAGTTGTACCAGTTATCCCACCAGAATTAAGACCAATGGTTCAATTAGATGGTGGTAGATTTGCAACATCTGACTTAAATGATTTATATAGAAGAGTTATAAACAGAAATAACAGATTAAAGAGATTATTAGAATTAGGTGCTCCAGAAATAATTGTAAGAAACGAAAAGAGAATGTTACAAGAATCTGTAGATGCTTTAATTGATAATAGCAGAAGAGGAAGACCAGTAACAGGTGCTGGAAATAGACCTTTAAAATCATTATCTGATATGTTAAAAGGAAAACAAGGTAGATTCCGTCAAAACTTATTAGGTAAGAGAGTTGACTATTCTGGACGTTCAGTTATAGTTGTTGGACCAGAACTTAAAATATATCAATGTGGACTTCCAAAGGAAATGGCTGTTGAATTATTTAAACCATTTGTAATGAAAGAACTAGTTGGTAGAGGAATAGCTCAAAACATTAAAAATGCAAAAAGAATGGTAGAAAGATTAAGACCAGAAGTATGGGAAATATTAGAAGATGTTATAAAAGATCATCCAGTAATGTTAAACCGTGCTCCTACACTACACAGACTTGGTATTCAAGCATTTGAACCAGTACTTGTTGAAGGTAGAGCAATTAAACTTCACCCATTAGTTTGTGAAGCATTTAATGCTGACTTCGATGGAGACCAAATGGCAGTTCACTTACCATTATCACCAGAAGCACAAGCAGAGGCAAGATATTTAATGCTTGCAACAAATAACTTATTAAAACCACAAGATGGTAAACCAGTAGCTGTACCTAGACTAGATATGATTTTGGGAAGTTATTATTTAACAATGACTTTGGATGGAGAAAAAGGTGAAGGAAAATACTTTAAAGATCCAGAAGAAGCTATAATGGCTTATGAAAATCATGATGTAGGTATGCATGCAAAAATATATGTTAGAATAACAAAAGAAATAGATGGAGAAATGAAATCTAAAAAAATCGAAACTAGTGTTGGTAGAATTATCTTTAACCAAGGTATACCACAAGATTTAGGATTTATTGATAGAAATGAAGATCCATTCCAATATGAAATTAACTTCCCAGTAGTAAAGAAAAACATGGGACAAATAATTGAAAGAGTAATTAGTGTACATGGAGTTGTTGAATCAGCAGAAGTAATTGACTATGTTAAAGCATTAGGATTTAAATATTCAACATTAGCAGGTATAACATTCTCAATGAGTGATGTTAAAGTGCCAGCAGCTAAAAAAGCATTATTAGAAGAAGCTGACAAACAAGTTGCAACTATAAGAAAACAATATGCTAGAGGTTTAATTACAAACGATGAAAGATATAACTCAGTAATTAAAGTATGGGAAGATGCTACAAAGAAAATCAGTCAAGCAATGGAAGATAACTTTGATGATTTAAACCCAATTTATATGATGGTTAAATCTGGAGCCAGAGGTAATATGAACCAATTAAGACAAATTGCTGGTATCCGTGGACTTATGGCTAGTACAACAGGTAAAGCAGTCGAAATTCCTATTAAATCATCATTTGCAGAAGGCCTAGATGCTCTAGAATACTTTATTTCTGCTCACGGTGCTCGTAAGGGACTTTCAGATACAGCTTTAAGAACAGCTGACTCAGGATATTTAACAAGAAGATTGGTTGATGTATCACAAGATATTATAGTTAGAGAACATGATTGTGGAACTCATGAAGGACTAATTGTTTATGATATTAAAGATGGAAATCAAATAATTGAAAAAATGCAAGAAAGACTTATAGGAAGATATGTTGTAGCAGATGTATATAATCCAGAAACTAAAGAACTTATTGTTGATACAAATACTATGATAACAGAAGAAATAGCAAATAAAATAGTAGATGCAGGAATTGAAAAACTAGAAGTACGTTCAGTTCTAGCATGTAGATCAAAACATGGTGTATGTCAAAAATGTTATGGTATGGGATTGGCAAGAAGAGATTTAGTATCAATAGGAGAATCTGTTGGTATTATAGCTGCACAATCAATTGGTGAACCTGGTACACAGCTTACAATGAGAACTATCCACTCTGGTGGTGTTGCTGGTGTAGCAGATATTACACAAGGTCTTCCAAGAGTTGAAGAATTATTTGAAGCTAGAAAACCTAAGGGAGTTGCAATAATTTCTGAAATAGCTGGTAAAGTTAAAATCAAAGAGACTAAGAAGAAAAAAGAAGTTGTTGTTACATCTAAAGATGATGCAAGAACATATACAATACCATTTGGTTCAAAAATGAAAGTTAAAGACGGAGATATGGTTGAAGTTGGAGACCCACTAATAGAAGGTTCTATAAATCCAGCTGAAATACTTGAATTAAAAGGACCAGAAGGAGTTTATGAATACTTAACATCTGAAGTTCAAAAAGTGTATAGAAATCAAGGTGTTGATATCAATGATAAACACGTTGAAGTTATTGGAAGACAAATGCTTAAGAAAGTTAGAGTTGAAGATAATGGAGATACAGATATGTTCCCTGGTTCATTAGTAGACATGTATGACTTTGAAGATAAAAATAATGAAGCAATTGCTGAAGGCAAACGTCCAGCAACAGGACATAGAGTTTTACTTGGTATTACAAAAGCATCACTTGCAACAGATAGCTTCTTATCAGCAGCATCATTCCAAGAAACAACAAGAGTTCTTACTGAAGCTGCAATCAAAGGTAAGGTTGATGACTTAGTTGGATTAAAAGAAAATGTTATAATTGGTAAATTAATTCCAGCAGGTACTGGTATGAAGAGATATCAAGATACACATATTAGTACAGAGAAAAAACTTGAAGAAGTAGCAGATGTAACTGAATAATATAAAGAGACAATACAATAAAATGTATTGTCTTTTTTTTGTTTTCGACATTTTTTTCAAGACATAAATTCTATATAGTATTATAATATTATGTAAATAATGGTGTAATTTTTTGACTTAAAGGAATAATATATAAAAAGAAAGAGAGGTGTTTATGGTTTTATTTGTTTCAAGTTTTATTATATTCAGTTTTGTTTTATTCTTATGGATGTTATTAATAGCATCTAACAAATCCAAATCTTGTGAAGAAAAGTTTATAGAAGATAATCTACAAATGCAGTACTTAAAAGAATTTGCTATGAGAAGTAAAATATCATAAAAGTCTTGATTTTTGTTGGAGTTTAATTATATAATTCTGTACAGGAAGGACGAAAAATGGATAGTAAAGAAAAATTTATGAGAGAAGCATTAAAAGAAGCTAAGAAGGCCTATAATAAATTAGAAGTGCCAGTTGGAGCAGTAATTGTTAAGGATGATAAAATCATTGCAAGAGCACATAATTTGAAGGAAACAAAGTTTGACACAACAAAGCACGCTGAAATTTTAGCCATTCAAAAAGCAAGTAAAAAATTAAATTCATGGAGATTATTAGATTGTGAAATGTATGTAACATTGGAACCATGCTCAATGTGTGCAGGAGCTTTAATAAACTCTAGAATCAAAAAGGTTTATATAGGAACAAGTGACGAAAAAACAGGAGCAGTTGGTTCAGTATTTAATTTATTAGACGACTATACTTTTAATCATAAAGTAGAATATGAAAAAGGTGTTTTAAAAGAAGAATGCGAAAAAATGTTATCAGATTTTTTCAAGGATTTAAGAAAATTAAAAAGTAAAAATAAAAAAATATTCTAAATAGTTGCTATTTGGAATATTTTTATTATATAATAAAACAAATCCTTGAAATATAATTATATTTCGAGTTGCCTTAAAAAGAAAAATTCATAAAATAAAAATTTTGATTTTTTCTTTATGAAAAGAGGGGTAGTATTATGAAAAAATTTTTATCAAATTACAAATCAACAATTATTCTTTTAGTTGCTATAATTGTTGGTTCAATCGTAGGGATTGTATTCAAAGAAAAAGCAACTATTTTAAGTCCTTTAGGGGACATATTCTTAAATCTATTATTAGTAATCATTGTTCCACTTATTTTTTTAAACATAACAACAGCCATTTCAAAAATGAAACAACCTAAAAGATTAGGAAAAATTATTGTATCTATAATAGGAGTTTTTTTAATTACATCTATTATTGCAGTATTATTAGGTTTTGCAAGTACATACTTTGTAAAATTAGTAAATACTGAAGATGGTGAAAAAATAAAAGCTTCACTAGAAGAAACTGTTGATGATGAAGAAACAACAGAAGAAATGACAATTGCAGATAGAACTGTAAAGTTACTTACAGTGAATGATTTTTCTAAATTATTTTCAAAAGACAATATAATTTCTTTGTTAATATTTTCAATAATGGTTGGTATTGCAATTAATATGTCAGGAGAAAAAGGAGAACCATTCAGAAATGTATTAGAATCAGCAAATGATGTTATGGGGAATATAGTTAAAATTATAATGTATTATGCTCCAGTAGGACTTGGATGTTACATGGCTTCATTTGTTGGAAGCTTTGGAACTTCTATAGCTGTTGGGTATTTAAAAACATTTGTAGTATATTTAATTGTTTCAATCGCATTTTATTTTATAGTATATACAATATATGCTTTTTTGGCTGGTGGAAAAAGTGGTGTGAAAGCATTTTGGAAAAACGTTATTCCTGCAACAGTGACAGCAATGGGAACATGCTCAAGTGCTGCTTGTATACCCGTAAATATTGAATCAACTAAAAAAATGGGTGTACCAAGTGACATAGCAGAAACAACAATTCCATTGGGAACAAGCTTTCATAAAGATGGTTCTATAATAGGTTCTGTTTTCAAAATAATGTTCTTAGTAGGATTATTTGGAACGAGTTTAGCCGCATTTGGTGATGTTATGGGAGTATTAGGAGTTGCATTACTTGCAAATTTATTAATAACTGCAGTCCCAATAGGTGGGGGAACAATTTCAGAAATGCTTATTATAACCATGATGGGATATCCTGTTGCAGCTTTACCAATTTTAACAATTATTGCAACGATAATAGATGCACCTGCAACTGTTTTAAATGTTGTTGGTGATGATGTGTCTTCAATGATGGTTACAAAAATCGTTGATGGGAAACTGTTCTTAGAAACAGAAAAAAAGTAAAGTAAAAAAAATAATGAAGAATAATAGATTTAAAATAAAAAGAATCAAGTTTAAAAGTATATAACCTGGTTCTTTTTATTTTAATGTTTAGAATTATTATATTTTTCAATAGCTGTATCAGGATTATAAATTCCTGTGAAGTCCTTGATAGGAGCAAATTCTTCATTTTCATCAACTCTTAAAAGTAACATATCATCAAAATATGAAAAGGCATCAAAAATAAAATTTTCAAATTTAAAAGTGTTAGGTTTATCAGGGACTTGTTTAACTCCTTCGGAGTTAACAAAAGCGTTCTTCTTGAATGCTCTATGATATTTCAATTCGATGTTTTTAATCTTTTCGATAGCATTAATATTCATTATATGAGATAACATATTAGCTTCTCTGTAAAGGTATGTATTTGTTCCTGAGATTTTACTTTCTGATAATTCTAATGTTATATCGTCATAATCTAATATTGATGGTTTATTATTTTTCTTACAATAGACTGCTGTTTTTTCTAAAGCTTCTTTTTTGAATATGGATTTTGAACCTATCTCCATGTTGCTTGCAATTGTTAATCCTAAGAATAGCGGATCAATGTTCTTAAGTAGAATGTTATCGATTCCTCCAAAGCAAACCCAGTTAATTCCTGAGCCGTGCATGATTTCTAAAATGTTTGATTTATCCATGGATTTAAAAACGTTACCATTACCATTAGAGGCTTCTTTGATTAAATATGGTTCCTGTAAGATAAGTTTTCCATTTATATCAATTAAAGGTAATTTGTTTTGCTTAAAAAATTTAATTTTTTCTTTTGGGTATCCAAAAAAGTTATTAATTTTAAAAAAATCTTGTGTTTGTTTATCATTTTCTTCGCTTGTCATAATAAACCAAGGGATTATTACTTCATATTTATTATTTGTTTCAATAATATCCTCGGCGATTATTTGAAATAGAGATTTTTTGATAGGTTTCAAATTAAGCATATATGTTCCTTTTGGACCTTTATATCCTAGTCTTGTTCCCTGACCACCTGCCATTGTTACAACTGCAATTTGATTGGCTTTTATAATAGTTTCACCGATTTTGGTGTAATAAAGCAATTCTTTTTGTGTTAACTTATCTTTTTCAATATGTGGCAATGGTGAGATGTTGAATTTAGAAATGTCTTCATTCTTTTTTGAATTGTTATATAAGTTTATTATTTTTTCGAAGTCTATATTTAAAATTTGATTTATCAATTTACTTTTTTCTTCTTCAGAAAGTTCATTATAAAAGTATAATAAGTGTTCCTGGTTATATCTTTTTAATATTTCTTTTGCAATTTTTATTTTATCATCCATAATGGTACTCCTTTAAAAATTATTTGAAATAGCTGAAGTTAAAGTTCTTATTATAGATTCTTTATCTGGTTTATTTGAAAGTTTTAAATCATCAACTTCTTTTTGTATGTTGTAAGGGATTCTTACAGAGTTAAAAGATATAGAGTCTAATTCTTTTTTTCCATAATATCCTTCTAATATAATATATGATGCAACAGTAGAAAATTTGTTATTTTTATCATTTTCGTCATTATTGTGCATTTCGACTGGAATCCCCACACTTCCAGGGTTGAATATTGTTTTGTTCTTATATCGTACTAAAAATGGAGTATGAATATGTCCGAATCCAACGATATCTGGCATGGGATCATTATAGGTTTTACCAATAAACTCAGTATTTTCAAAAAGTCTATCAGGATTTGCTATTTCTAAATTACTATATTTAGAATTTTTGTTAGAAAACATTGGATTGTATATTTCATCAAGTTTATAAGGTGAAGCATGAAATAATCTGATTAAGTGTCCACTCATATAAAATTCATAAGAGATTGGTAATGATGAAATAAATTCAGCTCTTTCTTCACCGATGATATTTCTTGTCCAAAAATTTTTTCCTTTTGATGAAGGTTTACAAATTGTGTAATCACAATTTCCCATCAAAATTACTTCACAGACTTGTCTTATTTTGTCAATTACTAAGTCTGGATGTGTACATTTTGTTATGTTATCTCCTAAGCAGAAAATTCTATTTATATTTCTTTTATATATATCTTCTAATACAGCATTCAAAGCTGTGATGTTACCATGAACATCTGAAATAATTGCAATTTTGTCCATTTTATTTCTCCTTTATTTTGATATTTAAAAATGTATTATCTCATTATAAATTTCAATAGCAAAGTTATCTGTCATCCCTGAAATATAGTATATAATTGCCTGGTAATAATCTTTTGCGTTATCTAATGAAAATAATATTTTATTTTTTAATTTTAAAGAATCTCTGTTTCCAAAATCGTAATAATTGTAAATAAAACTTATAAAGCTTTCGCATAATTTTGGATAGGCTTTGCTTAGTTTTCTTAGGTTATCAAGAGTATTTAAGCCATCATAAGATGATTTTAATAAATTATAAATTTCGTTTATAACAAGATTAAAATATCGTACTGAAGGTTTAAGTCTTTCAACAGAATAAATATTTTTATAATTAAAAGCCTTAATATTGTTCATTAAATCCAGAGCCTTTTTAGAAAAACATAAGCCATTTTCTGGTGATGAATTTTCACATAAATCATGGATTAAATTATTTATTATTATGGTATTATTTATTTGTTCGTTTTCTGAAGTGATATTTAATAATTCAAATAATTCATTAACGTGTTCATCTAAAATTCCTAAAGTTATAGCATCTTCAATATCTCTACAAATATAAGATATTTTGTCAGATATTTTAACAACGCAAGCTTCCCAAGTATATGGAGCAAACTCGTTTGGATATGTGTAATCATTTAAATTTATATATTCTTTTCTAGGACGTATACAATTTTCATCAATTTCTCCACAATGAGAAATTATACCATCTCTTACTGCATAAGTTAGATTTAAGTTTTGCATATTTTTATTGTTATCTTCTAGTAATTCAATAGAATCAACAAATTCTAAACCATTTTTTTCGTGCCAAAATGTTTTACCTAAATCTTTTTTACTTATTTCGGATAGAATTTTTTCACCTTCATGCCCAAAAGGACTATGTCCTAAATCATGTGCAACAGAAATAGCTCTTGTCAAATCGGTGTTTAGACCAAAATATCTAGCAATCGTATAACTTATTGATTCCACATGAGTTACATGTTCTATTCTTGTGCAAATATGGTCATTTTCGGGTGAAAAAAATACTTGAGTTTTATGTTTTAATCGTTTGTAACTATTGCTGTGTATAATTCTAGTATAATCTCTTTGAAAATCATCTCTTAAGTCACAATTTCTTTTATATAATGGTTGTTCTCTTGAAATCATATAATTCCAATTTGGGTTATTTGGTGTTGCTGCATAGTTTTCAAATTTTTTCATTTTTTATCTCCTCGATTTAATTATATAATTATTTTACTACAAAAAGTTGTAAAAATCTACATAAAAAATCAAATTGGAAAATAGTTTATTTAATTGACGAATTAAAATTTAAATAGTATAATTTTTTCGAGAAAAAGATAAGGAAGAATGAAATATGAAAATAATTTATATAATGGGAAAGAGTTCAGCAGGGAAGGATACAATCTATAAAATATTGAAAGAGAAAATTGATGTAAAACCTTATGTTTTATATACAACAAGACCAATTAGGACGGGCGAAAAAGAAGGAGTTGATTATAATTATTTAACAGATGAAGAAATGAAACAATATTTTCAGAATGAAAATTCTAAAGTAATAGAGTCCAGAACATATAATACTGTTTATGGACCATGGACTTATGCAACCATATTGGATAATCAGTTTTCATCAGAAAAAGATTTATTAATGACAGGGACATTGGAGTCTTATAATGCATTATTAAAATACTTTCAAAACAAAAAAAATATTGAAATTATTCCTATTTATATTGAGGTGGATGATGGAGTTAGGCTAGAGAGAGCATTGAAAAGAGAAAGAGAACAAAGTAATCCTAAATATATAGAATTGTGTAGGAGATTTATTGCTGATAGTCAGGATTTTTCTGAAGAAAATATAAATAAAAGTGGTATAAAAAAGAGGTTTCAAAATAATAAACTTGATGATTGCGTAAATGAAATTATAGATTATATAGGAAAAATATAAGAAAAAGAGAGATTCAAATAGATAAAGTGAGAAAAACCATCAAAAAACAATAAAACTATTATGGTTTTTTGAGATTGGAAAGTTAAAAACTCGAAAATCCGGGTGGAATATTTTCAGAAATTTGGTATAATATATATTGATGGTGCATTATTCTAGTCGTACTTGAGTTTATGAGGGTGGGGCTAAAAATCCACTAAAGGGCACATCGGTGAAGTTTCTTGCTTGCGCGCGAAATGCCAGTTTTGTGTGTATTCAGGGAGTAAAGAAATTAGGGTAGTATATAATGGCATATATGTGATCCCTGGTTTCGCGGAGGCTTAAATTTAAATTTAAGTTAAACCTATGTTGAGTGCCAAGACACAAAATACATAGTGTAGCCTGTCTCGAGTGAGTGTATTGGGATTAATTTTGAATGAAGTACTAAATGTTTTGGCCAAATGTTTTTACTTTGGATTATGAAATTTCACTTGCAAAATAGACTAGTAAACTTGTGTAAAGTATGTCAAGGAAAACTTCTAGAATGTTTGCTTTATCAAAAGCTTGAAAATCTAGGGATTAAGGTACGGATTTAAGTGGCGATCTGGTGGCTAAATGTAACTTTAGTTATTTTCCTTAAACGGAAACGACTCTAACAGTAATGTTAAGTGGAAAATAGAGAAATTCAACCAGACCTAAACCGTAAAATTTACTTAGGTTTTTACCATCTATATTTTAATTTAGAAATTATATAAAGTTGTCAAAAGGGACGGTCTTTTTTGACAACTTTTATATAAAAGAGAAGTTTTATAATAAAATAATATGGAAAGTTTAGAAAGAGGGATAATTTAATTAATGAAAAAAAATCAAGAAAATAAAAAAGAGCACTCGAATATGAAATGGATTATACAATCATTTATAATTACATTTATTTTATCAATAATATTTGCTTATGTATCAACAAATGGCGTATCTAATTTAAGTTTGATACCAGCATTTTTGATACTGGCATTGGTAATATTTTTGGGAATAGTTTTTGATATAATTGGTGTTGCTGTTACTGTTGCAAATGAAGAAGAATTCCATGCAAAAGCAACTAAAAAAGTGAAAGGGTCTAAAGACTCAATAAAATTAATAAAAAACGCACCAAAGGTTGCTAATATATGCGCTGATGTAATAGGTGATATTTGTGGGGTATTAAGTGGTTCTATAAGTGCATTAATTTCTATAAAGGTTTCTACACAACTAAATTTACCATTTAATATTCAGTTTGTTTTAAGTGCATTAGTATCAGCCCTAACAGTTAGTGGCAAGGCTTTTGGCAAGGATATTGCTAATAAGTATTCTACTGAAATAGTTCATAAGGTTGGTATTGTTTTAAATAAATTTAGTAAAAAATAGATTATTGGATTTAATAAAAGTGGACAATAAAATGTTGGATGTATACATTTTATTGTCCTTATACTTTTATGAAATTCATTGTTTAAGCATGACATTTTTGATACAATATCATAAAAAAACGGAGGAAAAATTTATGAAAGCATTAATAACAGGAGCGTCTTCTGGAATAGGAAGAGATATGGCTAGAATATTAGCTAAAAAAGGATATAATTTAGTGTTAGTAGCAAGAGATAAACAAAAATTGGATGAATTATCAGAAGAATTACGAAAAGAAAATGATATAGAAGTTCAAGTAATATCAATGGATTTATCAATAGAACAAAATTGCAAAGATTTGCACAAAAGTGTAAAAGATGTGGATATCTTAATCAATAATGCTGGTTTTGGTGATTGTGGAAATTTTACACATACAGATTTAAATAAAGAATTAATGATGATAAAAACTAATATTGTGGCTTATCATATTTTAACCAAATTATACTTAGTTGATATGAAAGCAAAAAACAGTGGTAAGATTTTAAATGTTGCATCAATTGCTGGATTTATGCCTGGTCCATTGATGGCAACATATTATTCAACAAAGGCTTATGTAGTAAGACTTTCTGAATCTATAAGAGAAGAATTAAAAAAGGAAAAATCAAATGTTCAAATTAGTATTTTGTGCCCGGGGCCAGTAAATACAAATTTTAACAAAGTTGCCAATGTTAAGTTTCATATTAGAGAAGCTAGTAGTTATAATGTTGCTAATTTTGCAATAAAAAAATTACTTAGAGGCAAATTCTATATTGTACCTGGATTGGATGTAAAATTGGGTATTTTCTTTAGTCATTTTGTGCCAAGTAGTTTTGTTGCTAAAATTACGTATAAAGTTCAAAAAAGAAAAATAAGTGAAGATTAGTTTTGTACTTGAATTTTTCTATTTATCAATAAAATTTGGCTAAACCCCTTGACAAATACACAAAAATAGTGTAAAGTATATTAGCATTACAAAAAAGAAGGTAGTTGTTATGGATAAAAACGTTAAAATAAGTATATTGTGTGATTTATATGGTAAATTATTAACTAAAAAACAATTTGAATTCTTGAATGACTACTATAATAATGACTTGTCATTGTCAGAAATTGCAGAAAATAACAATATAACAAGACAAGCTGTTAGAGACATAATAAAGAAGGGAGAGAAAAAACTTTTCGAATATGAAGAAAAGTTGTTGTTTATGAAAAGGATGTTAAATCAAGAGGAGACATTAAAAAAAGTTTTATCAGAATTAACAAAAATACAAAAAACATCATCTGATAAAAAAGTTGAACATATCTTGGAAACAGTTAAAAGAGAATTAAATTGTTTAGTATAGGGAGGAAGTTAAATGGCTTTTGAAGGATTATCTTCTAGATTGCAAGAAATAACAAGAAAATTAAAAGGAAAAGCAAGAATTACTGATTCAGACTTAAAAGAGATGCTAAGAGAAGTAAAACTTGCATTATTGGAAGCAGATGTTAACTATAAAATTGTAAAAGAGTTTATAGCTAACATTCAAGAAAAAGCCTTAGGACAAGACGTTTTAAAATCTTTAACACCAGGTCAACAAGTTATAAAAATAGTAAAAGATGAGTTAGTAGAATTATTAGGAGGAACTGAAAGTAAAGTTAACTTTTCACCAAATCCACCAACAATTATAATGTTAGTTGGATTACAAGGTTCTGGTAAAACTACTACTGCAGGAAAACTTGCAAATCTATTTAGAAAACAAGGAAAAAAGCCATTATTGGTAGCATGTGATGTTTATAGACCAGCGGCTATTAAACAATTACAAGTAGTTCGGAAGTCAACTAAATATTCCTGTATATGCAAATGAACAATCAAAAGATGTTGTACATATTGCTAAACAGGCAATAAATGTGGCAATGTCTAAATTAAACGATGTAATTATTCTAGATACGGCGGGACGTCTACAAATAGATGAACAGCTAATGGAAGAATTACAAAATGTAAAAAAGAGTGTAAAACCTCATGAAATACTATTAGTAGTAGATTCTATGACCGGTCAAGAAGCTGTAAATGTTGCAGAAACCTTTAATGAAAAGGTTGGAATAGATGGAATAGTATTAACAAAATTAGATGGTGATACTAGAGGTGGTGCAGCACTTTCTGTTAAAAAAGTTACAGGAAGACCTATTAAATTTGCAGCAACAGGTGAAAAACTAAGTGATATAGAAGTATTTCATCCAGATAGAATGGCATCAAGAATTTTGGGTATGGGAGATATTCTAGCGGTTATAGAAAAAGCTGAAGAGGCATTTGATTTAGAAGAAGCAGAAAAATTAGAAAAAAAGATGAAAAAAAACGAGTTGGATTTAGATGATTATTTGGCTCAAATAAGACAAATGAAAAAAATGGGTTCTTTTTCATCATTATTAAAATTAATTCCTGGAATGAATCAATTCAAAGACATAAAAATAGATGATAAAGAATTTGTTAAAATAGAAGCTATTATTTGTTCTATGACACAAAAAGAAAAAAAGAATACAAAACTTTTAAATGCAAGTAGAAGAATAAGAATAGCAAAAGGAAGTGGTACTACTGTACAAGACATAAACAAATTTATTAAATCTTATGAAATGACTCAAAAAATGATGAAACAAATGAAGAGCAAAGGCACAATGAAAAAGATGATGAATGGAATTGATGAAAATGCTTTAAAAAATTTTAAGATTTAAATTGTGTTTAATTTAAATTCAAAATGTTATTAATTTTTTAAATTTATATAAATAAAATTTCAAAAAATAATTCTTAATTCCTACAAAGGATTATGAGAAATATTTTTAGATTCCAAGGAGGTGAAACTGAAATGGTAAAAATAAGATTACAAAGAGAAGGAAAGAAAAAAGCTCCTTTCTATCATATCGTAGTAGCTGATTCTAAATCTCCAAGAGATGGTAAAATAATTGAAAAAATTGGAACTTATGATCCAATGACAAAACCATCAACAGTAGTTTTAGACTCAGAAAAAGTTGCACAATGGATAAAAAACGGTGCAAAACCAACAGATACTGTAAAAAAATTAATTGAAAATGCAGCAAAATAATTTTTATGAATGTAGCAAAGCAAATGTGAAAGGTGAAAGAACATGAAAGAAATTATAGAAACTATAATATTGAACCTTGTAGATAATAAAGATGCTGTTCAAGTAAATGAAGTTCAAGGTGAAAAATCTATAGTATTTGAGGTAAAAGTTGCAAATGATGATATGGGCAAAGTAATAGGAAGACAAGGAAGACTTGCTAAATCTATAAGAACAGTTGTTAAATCAATTGGTGCTAAAGAACACAAAAAAGTTTCTGTAGAATTTATTGATTAATCGAGGTAAATAGATATGCAAGAGTTTTTAGAAATAGGTCAAATAGTTAATACATTTGGAATAAAAGGTATGGTAAAAGTTAAGCCTTTTACTGATGATATTAAAAGATTTGATGATTTAAAAAAAGTATATGTTGAAAATAACAAAACCAAAAAGCAATATGAAATCGAAGAAGTAAAATATCATAAAGATATAGTACTAATAAAATTTAAAGGAATAGACAAAGTAGAAGAAGCTGAGCTTCTTAGAAACTCTTATTTAAAAATTAATAGAGAAGATGAACCTGAATTAGATGATGGTACATATTACATTGTTGATTTAATAGGATTAAATGTTTACTCTGATGAAGGATGTTTATTAGGTAAAATAGATGACATATTCAATAATGGAAGTTGTGATATATATGCTGTAAAAGATGAACTTGGAAAACAATTATTATTGCCAGCAATATCTGATGTGATTAAAGAAATCAATTTAGAACAAAAAAAGATAATTGTTCACATTTTAAAGGGTTTAATTTAAAAGATTGATTCCGGAAGGACAAAAAACGTCCGAAAAGAATAATTCCCTTTAGACAGGAGGAAAGGATGCAATTTGATGTTTTAACACTTTTTCCGGAAATGTTTGATGTTTTAAATCAAAGCATTATTGGAAGAGCAAAAGAAAAAGAACTAATAAATGTTAATTTAATAAATATTAGAGACTTTTCAAATAACAAACATAAAAAAGTTGATGATACTCCTTATGGTGGTGGAGCTGGAATGGTTATGCAACCAGATGTAGTATATGATGCTTATAAATCGGTTAGAGATGAAAAAGCAAAAGTTATATATATGTCTCCACAGGGAAACAAATTAAACCAAAAAAAGGTTGAAGAATTATCAAAACAAGAACATTTAATTCTTCTTTGTGGTCATTATGAAGGAATTGACCAGAGAGTAATAGACAAAATTGTTGATGAAGAAATTTCAATAGGTGATTATGTTTTAACAGGAGGAGAACTTCCAGCAATGGTATTAATAGATTCTGTTAGTAGATATGTTGAAGGTGTATTGAAAGATGATTCTACAAAAGAAGAATCATTTTCGCAAGGACTTTTAGAATATCCACAGTATACTAGACCAGAAATTTTTGAAGGACAACAAGTTCCAGAAGTTTTACTTTCAGGACATCATGAAAATATTGACAAATGGAGAAGAAAACAAAGTTTGGAAATAACTTTAAATAAAAGGCCAGACCTTTTAGAACAAATAAAATTATCTAATGAAGATAAGAAAATTTTAGAAGAAATAAAAAACAAAAAATGATGTGCCATACAGATAAAGGCACCGCTCAAAAATAAAGAAGGAGGTAAATTCTAAAATGGATATTATTAAATCAATAGAACATGAACAACTTAAGAATAAAATACCAGAATTAAAAGTTGGTAATACAGTAAAAGTACATGTTAGAATAAAAGAAGGAAATAAAGAAAGAATCCAAGTTTTCGAAGGAATTATAATTAAAGTTCAAGGTGGAGGAGTTAACCAATCATTTACAGTAAGAAAAACATCTTATGGTGTTGGTGTTGAAAAAACATTTTTAGTTCATTCACCATTAGTTGAAAAAGTTGAACTAGTTAGAGTAGGTAAAGCAAGACGTGCTAGATTATTCTATTTAAGAGATAGAGTAGGTAAAGCTGCTAAGACTAAAGAACAAGTTGGAGCTAGAATTGAAAATAGAGAAATTACTATTAAAGAAGATTTAGTAGAAGAACCAGCTGTTGAAGAAGTTGTTGAAACACCTGCTGTTGAAACAACAGAAACTGTAGTTGAAGAAACAACAGAAAACAAAGCAGAATAATAAAAAAACTCACAATTTGTGAGTTTTTTTATATTTTTATAAATAATAAGCATAAAAATACATAAGCATATCTGAATATTTTTTTCTGGCAGAATCTGTTATATAATTCTTGATAAGCTTCATTTAATGCGCAATATTTATCTACAATAGTTAAAATATAACTTTCTTTGTATTTTGGTAGAGCTAAAGTTACAGGCCACATGTGTTTTAGGATAATATCACATTCTTTATCATTTAATGTAAATAATTTTGAAGCGTTTTCATAGGCGGTTTTTGGATGTGTAAATGCATGAAGGCCTTTTCTACCATTTTCTCTTTTTCTCCAATCATACAAAAATAAATCATGTAACATTGCTGCTCTTGAACATGATACATAATCTAAATTAAATTTTTTGCAATATATGTAACAAAAATAAGAAGCTATTAAACAGTGGTCAAAACAGCTTGTTTCATAATGTTGACGATACTTTTTCATAAGTTGAACAGTATCATTTTCTAATATATCTTTAATTATATTTATAAACTCGTTATCACTATAAATTTTTTGTATTAAATTTTCCAATCAAAACACCCTTTGTCTAAGTATTCAATATTTATTCTAATATATAATATTATATGTGTCAATAGAAGAAAATGTAATTAATAAAATATTTTTGAAAAGTGATATTGTTTGAAAATATAAAAAAATATGATATAATATTTTTAACTGGAAAATAAAAATTGTTGGTTTGAATAATTAGTTTTTAAAGGAGTAAATAGTATGAATAAAAATGAAATTTTAAAAATAGAAGAAGAATTCAGAGATACTCTGGAAAATAAATATGCAGAAATAAAGACAGCAACTAAAGATATAAAAATAAGTGATATAAAATTAGTTGGAGAAGCATCAACTAAGGATAAAATTAATGGAAAAGATATTTCACAAAACGTTTTCATAGTAGATATAGAAATTATAGAAGTTGATGAAAATGGAAGAGAAAGAGTAACAAAACAAAAAAATTACTATTTTGGAAATAATTGTATCGGTGGGACTTTAGGCGATAATCAGTTAGTATATAATCAAAATATTTTAAATTCTGAACCAGATAAAATTAAGGCAATAAATGAATTATTAGCTAAAACATCAGAACAGGAAATAGAAAATAATTCTATGAATAAATTACAAACTGAAGAATTGGCAGAAGTATTAACAGCATATTATGGTGAAAAAATTTCAGAAAATGAAGCTCAAGATGTGTTAGAAAAAATGAATAAATTTGAAGTAGAAGAACTTAAAGAAGAAAAAGAAGAAAAAAAGGGCAAAGATGAAGAAGATTTATCAAAAAAGCAAGCTGATAATATAAAAGTAAACGGCATTCAAGAAACTAATTTAAATAAAAAAGTGGATGGACAGGAATCCCTTGGAAAAAGGTTAGACTTAGAGGGATATGATAAATTATATGTTATTTATTCGGATAAAGTAGATGAAATTGCTGATGGAACAAAAAAGAATACTACAACATATTCATTGGTTGGTATAACAAATGATGGAAGAGCTAGAGTTTTAAATGATGAGTTTGAGGTTGATAAAAGTTCTGGAAATAAGGAAAATAAAAATCAAACTAAAATAAGAGCAGATGGAACTGCTACAATTGATAGTAAAGATATATCTGTTTATACAAGAAAATCAAATGGAGCACGTGTGGGATGTGAAAATGAACAGGGAACAGTTAATATGTTTTTGTACGATAAAATAAAAGGAACCGATGATATGGTTGGTATTCAAATATCAACATCACAAACAAGAGAAATTCCAATAGAATCACGAGAAATAATGAATAGAAATAAAGGGACAGAACATAAGGATGCTGTAAAAAATGAAATACAAGAACATACTGAAAATGGATGTAAGCCAAAAGATGCAAGAGATTTTGATGGAGATAAAGCTACTTCATCTCATGAACATATTAATATAGAATATTATGTACAGGACATACTAAATTATGAAGATGACGGCAAAGAAAGAATTAAAGATGTTTTTACAGAAGGTGAAGTTAGAGACAAATTGATAAGAGAGATCCAAGGTAATCATGAAAATACTACAATTGAACAAATCGTTGAAAATGTAAAACAAGAAATGAATCAAGATGCCGAGATTTATGATAGAGAAGAACATAAATTACAGTAATCGTAACATTTATAATTCGACAAAATATAATATATTATAATATATTTTGGAGGACTGTATATGAATATAGAAGTAGTAAATTTAAGTCAACTACCATTAAATAAGAGTGGAATTATACAAGAATTAAAATGTCAGGGAAATACAAGAAGAAGACTTTTGGACATGGGATTGGTAAAGGGAACAAAGATTACACCAGTATTAATAAGTCCATCAAAAGACCCTAGGGCATTTGAAGTAAGAGGTACAATTATTGCAATTAGAAAAGAGGACGCTAGTGAAATAAAAGTGTTAAATAGAATTTAAATTTGATTTAATTCTCAAAATGTGTTATAATATAAGTAGCTAATTAATAAAACACATAAGGAGGACATATAACATGACACCTACACCATTTTCACCAAACTACAAAGGACGGAACTCATTTAGCAGAATTGCAAGAGAAAAAGCAAATAGTACAAAAAGCATTAATATCGACATAATAGAAAGAGTATATAGAGAAAATCATTCACTGTTTAGTGAATTGAAGGTTTTATATAATTCTTATATTAAAAAGGAAAATGCTGAAATGCGACTGAAAGTTTTTGGATTTTGCAATTCAAGACTAGAGGAAATGGTAAAAAACACCAAAAGGGCTAATATTTCCTTGGATGGGTTGTATGTAGACAGAAGGCAAGAAATCGTTGCTGATGTTAATTTGGCAAAAGAAATTCTTGTTTCACTACAATAATTTATGTTAAAAAGGAGAACCAATTGGATCTCCTTTTTATTTTCTTGACAAAAACCTTATTTCGAAGTACAATATAATAGGTAAAAGGAGAGATTTATGCAAACAAGTAATAAAAAAATTTTTGATAATCTAGTATCAAGAACTAAAATATATTTGGTAATAATATTTATCTTATTATTAGTAATATGTTGGAAAAATACAAGATTTATAATACCATCTGTAATATTGTATGTGTTGATAATGGCATATACATATTTTGCAAATAACAAAAGAAAAAGTGAAATATCAGAAACATTACAAGATTTAACATTAACAGTGGATTCGGCTGCAAAAACAAGTTTAATTAATTCTCCATTTCCACTTATAATATTAGAAACAGATGGAAATGTTGTATGGAAAAGTTCAAAATTTGCATCTGAATTTGAAGATATAGATATAAATACTTTTGTAAACGATATAATATTTGACCTGAAGGATGAAATTCAAAATAAAAAAGATAATAATGATAAATCAATACTAAAGAATATTCAAGTAAATAAGAGACAGTATAGAGTAGTTGGAAAATTTGTTAATTCAAAAAGATATTCTAAAAATGATAAAGAAGAATATATGGTGATTTTATATTTTATTGATGAAACAGAAAATATAAAATTACAAAAAGAATATAATGATTCTAAATCTTGTGTTGGAATTATCATGATAGATAATTATGAAGAAAATATGCAAATGCTTGAAAGCGAAGAAAAAGCACAATATGTAGCTGAGATAGACAAAGAGATATATGAATGGACAAATGAAACAAACGGGATTTTAATAAAATCAGACAGAGACAGATATGTATATATTTTTGAACAAAGATATTTAGATAAAATAAAAGATGATAAATTTAGTATTCTAGATAAAATAAAAGATTTAGATCCTAAACAAAAGGTACAATTTACACTAAGTATTGCTATTTCTAACGAAGGAGAAGTAGATAAAGACAAATATAAATCAGCGCAAACAGCTATGGATATTGTACTTGGAAGAGGTGGAGATCAAGCTGTTATTAGACAGAATGATATATATAAATTCTTTGGAGGAAGAGCACAAGAAGTAGAAAAAAGAACTAAAGTAAAAGCAAGAGTTGTTGCACATGCTTTAGAAAATCTTATAAAAGAATCAAGTAAAGTAATGGTTATGGGACATGCTAATCCAGATATAGACGCAATGGGTTCAGCTATAGGAATTTATAGATTGGCAAAAAGTTTAAACAAAAATGCCTATATTATCACAAGCGATAGACCAACACTACAAAATTTTAGAGAAAGTTTATTAGAAGAACCAGAATATGAGGATGTTTTAATTAGTAAAGAGGTTGCGGAAGAAAATATTGATGAAGACACATTGCTAGTAGTTGTGGATACTCATAAAATCAATTATGTTGAATCTGAAGAGGTGTTAAAAAAGGCAAATAAAATTGTAATAATAGATCATCATAGAAGAAGTGCTGATTATATAGAAAATGCAACATTGACATTCCAAGAAGTATACGCATCATCTGCGGCTGAACTTGTAACAGAACTATTACAATATACAGAAGTAAATGTGGAATTAAAGAAAATAGAAGCAGAAGCTTTATATGCTGGAATAATGATGGATACAAAGAGCTTTACATTCAAAACAGGAGTAAGGACATTTGAAGCGGCCGCTTATTTACGTAAATGTGGTGTGGACATAATAAGAGTAAAAAAATGGTTCCAGAGTGATTTAGAATCATTTAATAAGATTGCTGAAATTGTTAAAAAAGCTGAAATTGTTAATGATTCAATTGCAATAGCAATATGTGATGATCAAAAATCTAAAGACATTAGCTTATTATGTGCTAAAGCTGCAGATGAATTACTTACTATAAGTGATGTTACAGCATCATTTGTTTTAGGAAATACTGGAGAAAAAATCTGTATAAGTGGACGTTCTATTGGGGATATAAATGTTCAAGTTATTCTAGAAAAATTGGGCGGAGGCGGACATATAACATTAGCAGGTGCTCAAGTTGAAGGAATGACAATGGAAGAAGCAAAACAAGAATTAATTATAAGAATAAATGAATATTTTACTGAGATAGAAAATTAGAAATTGGAGGAATGAACTTCAATTTCTTTTTTTATTATAAAACTTACATATTTACTAATTTTTAAAATTTCTAGTGTTTGGTTGAAAAAAAATTAAAAATAGTGTAAACTATACATATTAAGATTTACAATAAGTGAAGGGATGCGATTTAAATGAAAGTAATATTAAAAGCAGATATAAAAGGAGTTGGAAAAAAAGATGAAGTAATAAATGCTTCAGATGGATATGCAAGAAACTTTTTATTTCCAAAGAATTTGGCGGTAGAAGCAAATGCTGAAAATATGAGTAAATTAAAAGCAAAACAGGATTCAAACGCATTTAAAAAATCACAGGAAAAAGAAGAGTCTCAAAAGATTGCGGATAAATTATCAAAGATATTACTAAAAATAAAAGTAAAAGCCGGAGCAAATGGAAAAATATTTGGTGGTGTTTCTTCAAAAGAAATTGCTGAAAGTTTAGAAAAACAATATCAAATAAAAGTTGATAAAAAGAAAATAGATTTAAAAGATACAATAAAAACACTTGGAACATTTAGTGTTGATATTAAATTATTTGAAGGTGTTATTGGAAAAGTAAAAATAGATGTAATTACAGAATAAAATGGGGGAATAGTAATGGATATAGGAAAAGTACCACCACATGATGTTGAGGCAGAACAAGCGGTTATTGGAAGTATGCTTACAGATAAAGAAGCGGTATCTAGTAGTATAGAGGTTTTAAAAGAGGAAGACTTTTATAGAGAAGATAATAGAATTATATATTCTGCTATGTTAAATTTGTATAATAGAGCTGAACCAATAGATTTAATAACTGTTAAATCCGAATTGGAATCAATGGGAAAATTTGAACAAGTTGGTGGTTTTGAATATTTAGCGGATCTTCCTGAAAAAGTCCCTACTACTGCAAATGCTACCAAATATATTAAGATCGTAGAAGAAAAATCAATTTTGAGAAATCTTATAAAAACTGCAAATGAAATAATAGAATTAGGCTATGATCCAACAGAAGAAGTAGAAGATATAATGGAAGGTGCAGAAAAAAAGATTTTTAATTTGATGCAAGATAAAAACCAAAAGGGATATGTTCCAATTAAAGATGTTTTAGTAGAAAGTTTTACACAATTAGAAGAACTTTATAATAGAAAACAACATATTACTGGTGTTCCAACAGGATTTGCAGACTTAGATTATAGAACGGCTGGTTTACACGGTTCAGAACTTATCTTAATAGCTGCTAGACCAGCTATGGGAAAATCAGCATTTGCTTTAAATATAGCGACTAACGCTGCATTAAGAGGAAACACACCAGTCGCAATATTTAGTTTAGAAATGTCAAAAGAACAAATGGTAAATAGAATATTATGTAGTGAAGCAATGGTTGATAGTAACAAGGTAAGAACAGGAAAATTAGAAGATGAGGATTGGGGAAAACTTGCTGAAGCAATAGGACCGCTATCTGAGACAGGAATATATATAGATGATACACCTGGAATATCTGTTATGGAAATAAGAGCTAAATGCAGAAAATTAAAACTAGAAAAAAATATTGGACTAGTTGTAATAGATTATTTACAATTGGTACAAGGAAGTAACAAACGTAATAGTAGTCGTGAACAAGAAATATCAGAAATAAGTAGATCTTTAAAGATTTTAGCAAAAGAATTAAATGTTCCAGTTATAGCATTATCACAGTTATCAAGAGCAGTAGAACAAAGACCAGATCATAGACCAATGCTATCTGATTTGCGTGAATCAGGAGCAATTGAACAAGATGCTGACATTGTTATGTTTTTATACAGAGATGATTATTATAATGAAGATAGTGAAAAGAAAAATATAGCTGAAGTTATTATTGCTAAACACAGAGGAGGTTCAACTGGAACTGTTGACCTTGGATGGCTTGGAAGTTATACTAAATTTGTTAATTTAGAAAGAAGATTTGATGATTAGTTGTCAAAAGGCATGTCCCTTTTTGACAACTTTTCTATTTATAATTGACTTTTTAAAAATAGTATTGTATTATGTAAATATTGAAGTTTGATATATTTTCGGTAAGAAGTATTGTAAAAAGACTAAAATAAAAAGGAGATAAGAATATGAGGGATAAAAGTTGTCAAAAAGAGGTGTCCCTATTGACAAAAGTTTTAGAAACTATAAAAAGATATAATTTAATAGAAAATGGAGATAGGCTTATTCTTGGAGTTTCAGGAGGTCCAGATTCTATTGCTATGTTAAATATTTTAAATGACATAAGAAACGACAAAAAATTACATATAGAGTTTGATATAATAGTAGCACATGTAAATCATCTGATTAGAGAAGAAGCTAAAGATGATGAAAGATTTGTCAAAGACTTTTGTAAAAGAATTAATGTTCCTTTTTATTCAAAAAGTATAGATGTTCAAAAAGTTGCTAATAATAATAAAATAGGAACAGAGGAAGCTGGAAGGAATGCTAGATATGATTTTTTTGATGAAGTTTTAGCAAAAACAAATTCAAATAAAATTGCTATTGCTCATAATAAGAATGATAAAGTCGAAACTATGATTATGAATATACTAAGAGGTAGCGGAACAACAGGTTTGAGAGGAATTGAACCAATAAAAAACAATAAATATATACGTCCTCTTATTGAATGTGAAAGATCTGAAATAGAAGAATATTGTGCACAAAACAATATTGAACCAAGGATAGATAGAACAAATTTTGAAAATATATATACAAGAAATAAGATTAGAAACGTTGTAATTCCATATATTAAGAATGAATTTAATCCTAATATAATTAAAACAATGGACAGGTTATCAGAATTGGTGAAAGAAGAAGACGAATATTTAGAAAATACAGTCAAAAGTAAGTATAAGGAGTTAATTTTAGAAGAAAAAGAAAAAGAATATATTATGGACTTAAAGGAATTTAATAAACTTGAAAAGGTTATAAAATCAAGACTTTTGTTATATACTATATCAAGACTTTTAGGAACAACGAAAGGGATTGAAAAAATACATATAGAAGATATAATAAAATTATGTGAGAAAAATATCGGTGATAAATATTTAACTCCCAATAAAAACATAAAAGTTTTAGTAAAAAATCATAAAATATATTTTATAAATTTGAATTTAGCATAATTGAGTATCCGTAAAGCTTAGAAAAAAGGTGCTTTTTTGTAACAAAAAAGTAATAAAAAAATTATTGAAAAACAAAAGTATATATGTTATAAAACTTTATAGTTAAATAAGAGAGGGCAAAGGGAGGAATTATTTTGAAAAATGGAATTAAAACATTAGCAATGTGGTTAATTATAGGAGTAATATTTATAGTATTATTGTCATCTATAATGACAAATACAAATACTAAATTAAAATACTCAGAATTAATTACAAAAATAAATGAAGGAAAAGTAGAGTCAATTGTTATTGATGCAGATGGAAGTTCTGCAACAGTTGAACTTTCTGATGATAAAGTTAAAAAACAAGTAAATATTCCTAATATGGAAAGCTTTATTAATTATACAGAGGATTTCATAAAAAATGGTTCATTTACATTAGAAGAAAATTCAGCGTCTGTATTTTCAATAATATTAAGCTTATTAACGCCATTTGGAATATTAATTATCTTTTTTATATTCTGGTTCTTCATGATGGGTGGAACTGCAAATAGCCAAAATGGTGGAAAATCAATGTCTTTTGGTAAAAGTAAAGCTAGAATGATGACACCAGCTGACAGAAATAAAATAACTTTTGATGATGTTGCGGGTGTTGATGAAGAAAAAGAGGAATTACAAGAAATAGTAGAATTTTTGAAAAATCCAAAAAAATTTACAGATATGGGAGCTAGAATTCCAAAAGGAGTTTTGTTGGTAGGTCAACCAGGTACAGGTAAAACACTTTTAGCAAAAGCGGTTGCTGGTGAAGCAGGTGTACCATTCTTTATTATAAGTGGATCTGATTTTGTTGAAATGTTCGTTGGTGTTGGTGCTTCAAGAGTTAGAGATTTATTTGAACAAGCTAAGAAAAATGCACCATGTATTATATTTATAGATGAAATTGATGCTGTTGGACGCCAAAGAGGTGCTGGACTTGGTGGAGGACATGATGAAAGAGAACAAACATTAAATCAATTATTAGTTGAAATGGATGGTTTCTCTGATAACGAAGGTGTTATCGTGTTGGCTGCTACAAATAGACCTGATGTATTAGATAAAGCATTGTTAAGAGCAGGAAGATTTGATAGACAAATTGTTGTTGGAGCTCCTGATGTTAAAGCTAGAGAGCAAATATTAGAAGTTCATTCTAGAAAGAAAAGATTAGCTGATGATGTTGATTTAAAAGTTATAGCAAAGAATACTTCAGGATTTGCAGGAGCTGACTTAGAAAATGTATTAAATGAAGCAGCATTATTAGCAGCGAGAAGAAACTTAAATGAAATTGGAATGAAAGAAATAGAAGATGCTATGGTTAAAGTAACTATGGGACCTGAAAAGAAAACAAGAGTTAGAAGTGAAAAAGAAAATAGATTAGTTGCATATCACGAGGCAGGGCATGCTGTTGTAAGTCACTATTTGGAAACACAAGATCCTGTTCACCAAATATCAATTGTACCAAGAGGTATGGCTGGAGGATATACAATGTATAGACCAACTGAAGACAAATCATTTATGTCAAAAACAGAAATGGAAGAAAACATAGTATCTCTATTAGGTGGTAGAGTTGCAGAAGCTTTAATATTAAATGATATTTCAACAGGTGCAAGCAATGATATCGAAAGAGCAACAAAAATTGCTAGAAGTATGGTTACCAAATACGGTATGAGTGAAAGAATAGGTACATTAATGCTTGGCTCTGACCAGAGTGAAGTGTTCCTTGGAAGAGATTTTGCTCAATCTAAAGAATATTCAGAAGAGACAGCTGGCATTATAGATGAAGAAACAAAATTAATTGTTGATAAAGGATATAATAGAGCAAAACAAATTCTTTCAGAACATGTTGATAAATTACATGCAGTTGCTGCAGTTTTACTTGAAAAAGAAAAAATTGAGTCAGAAGAATTTGAAAAAATATTTGCTGGAGAGTAGAAATTACAAAAATCTAATATGTAATTTAAATTTAATATAAATGTAATAAATAAGCTAAAAACAGCTTCCGTAAAGCAATAAGGAGGCTGTTTTTTTGAACCTCCAAAAAGCTATTTACAAATAATAACAGATATGACAATATATAATAAAAAATAATTTAAAAAATGGGGGAAGTTATGAAAAAGATTAAGCTAATATCATTTACGATAATATGTACAATGGTAATTCAAATATTAATGCCAATATTAATTGATATAGACTGGAATATAGTATATGCAGAAAATAATACAAATACATGGGATGTTTCAGCGAAAGAAGATGGAAGTGTAATTGCAGAACTTTCAGAGGATGGAACTTTAACTATATCTGGAAGTGGTAGCATGAAATCTTGGTTATATGAGTCAACAACGGATTGGCATAGTAGTGAAAATAAAAAAAAGATAAAAAATGTAATAATAAATAACAATATAACAAGTATAGGAAATGAGGCATTTTATGGATGCAGTAGTTTAACAAGTATAACAATTCCAGAAGGAGTAACAAGT
>CAKPGC010000010.1 GCA_934154445.1 uncultured Clostridia bacterium | reverse complement strand
TGATAATTTTTTCCTCTTTTTTAAAGATTATTTATATAAAAACATATTCATTTAAGACAATTTCTTCTGCTGTATTTTTATAGTTGTTCATTAATTTTGTCCATTCCAATGGATTTAATTCTTTGCTTTTTTTAGACAGTCTTTCATCATTCTTAATATAATTTTCCATTAGTTCTTTATAATAATTTTCACAAGACCTACTTACTAAAAGAAGATGATGAGTTAATTTATTTGTCATCAATAATGTCTCATAAAGTGCTTGCTTGTTTTGTGCAATAAAGTGTAATCTTAATATTCCATATCTTCCAAGCCTTCCATAATTTTCGCCTTCTTCTAAATATAAATCTGGTAATAAATAATCTCCTTTTCTTGTATAAGTAACTTTCATTAACTTTGTATTCAAGTATTGTAAGAATAGTAGGATATGTAACTTGGTATTCAGTAAGTATTACTACTTGTAAGTTGGTGTGCAAGATAGTTTTTGTTTGTCCTAATTTAACCTTATATTTAAAGTCCGTAAGTTGATTTCAAATGGAGCGATTACGAAACAGGTATGCGAAAAATCTATATACTCTATTTCAAGCTCTCTTATATAATTCGATTTATCGTCTTTACTTTAACATAAGATTTTAAATTTATCAATACTTTTGTCTCAAATAATAAAAACACCTAGAATCACATAATGACTCTAGGTTATATGAATGACTTAGAGCTTCGAAAGTTTTCTAAGCACCACTCTATACTATTTTATTCAATTTCAATGGTATTATACATCATAACCCATTATTCTTAAAATATCATTTATATCAACAACAATTAGCTTTTCTTTTAATTTTTCTATTTCTCTATTTAGCAAATTTTCAAATTCTTGGTATTTTTCTTCATCAAGTAATACTTTCATAGATTTTATAATCATATACAAATTACACAAATACTCTTTTCTGTTATAGCCTTTTTCAATATTCTTAAAACTAATATCATATTTATTTCTATAATTAAATAATCTATCAGAATGTGCAGAAATATTTCTTACCATAGTTAAATTTATTAAAATCTGTCTTAATAATTTATCAGATAATTTAAAATATTTACTTATTTTCTGTCTATCACTCTGCTTAAGTAAACTGTAATACCTACTAATAGCTCCAAAAGTTTAAATTTTAGTTAAAACAAAAGGTGGAACAAAATTATAAGTATCTTTATAATGCTTAATAGCAGGATGTTTAATATAATTATCATCAATTTCTTTTTCTATTTTTTCTATAAAAACATTTACTAATTCTTCGTTAGCATTGTCATCAAAATTTTCTAGTTTTAAATAATCTTCAACACCATATTCTTCTGCTAAAGTATTTGACACAAGCGATTTTATTATAACTTCTATTTCTAAAGTGTATTTTAAGAATATAGCTTTTATATTTTTATCAAATTCATATAATGCAAATATTTCTTCAAAATAAGTATTTTCTTTATAGTTACTATTTTCGTCTTTAAAAACAGCTTTATACCCGTTTATAATGGAATAATAAGAATATTTTTCTATATTCTTCAAAGCTAATTCTCTATCATTTACAATTACATTTTTAGATATAAGATAATCTATAAGTTCTTCGTTGTTTTTGTATTCTTTCATCATACCTCCAAATAATATAAAAAATGACTCAAGGCTTCGAAAGTTTCTTGAGCACCACTCAGTATATTTATAACATATTTTTTAGTAAGTTTCAAGAAATTTTCAGAAAAAAGTTGAAATTTTATGTAAAATATGATAATATATAAATGTCAGTATTGTTTTAGAAACCAATAAGTCAACAACTTGGAGGTTTCTAACCTCCAAGAAAATTTAAGGAGGTAATCACAATGTTTGAAGTATCAATTCCTAAAATCTCTGATGAGGAGATGATGAAACGGTACAAACAGATTAAGCCAGTTATCACATTGAATGGCAAATTGCACTATTTTCGAGAATATACTCTCGAAGAACTTAGTGACATCAGCTATCTGTGGGATTATGAAGAAGATGTGAGAGAAGAAGTAGGTAAAGACGAACTTGAGGTTTTGGAAGGTAGAGATTTTGTTTGCTTGCACAGCTGGAATTTTTATGGTTTTTTCAAACCAAGTGTCGGCGAAGTTCTTGCCCAGATTAAGGAACATGATCTTCCTCTTGTCAAAGCATTTGAAATCATTGAAAGCCCTCAAACTGCGGATGATTTTCACAAAGACAGTTTCACATCTATTGCATTCGACAATGGCTATCATGTTTCAACTGTGAGATTGTACGGAGCAAAAAGGTGATACGAGCAATCGGTGTAGTTTATAACTGCACCGATTTTGCACTTTTAGATATTGTATCTAAGTATTTTCTTGGCAAACTTTAGAATTTATAGAATTAAATAAATAAAATGTAACTTGATTTTGTTCTTCTTTTTCCATCTCCATAATTTTAGCCATTGCAAACATTATAAGATGATACTTAGCAAAATTTACTAAAGTAGTTCTATATTCTATGTCAATCTCTTTTAATAAACTATCAAAATATTTATACATTTCAGGTTTATCATATTTTAGATTAGTACAGATACTATCACTCATACATATTGCAAGTCTTAATTTATTTGTTAAATCCATATCATTTATCATATCTATTAAATAATTAACTTTTTCATTTTTTATATTCGATTTACCTCCATATTAAAATCTTGTATCATTTTTCTTTTTATCTTTTAAATTAGCTATTTCATCTAATGTTTTTATTTTTCTTCTAACATTATTTGCTATCTCGTTATCGTTGTCATCAAAAATGCCATTTTTATATAAATCAGTACTAACATATTTATAATGTTCATCTTTATCAAATCCAATTTTGTTTTGAAAGTGTTTAATTAAACTACGCCAAAATCCTTTAAATTTATTAACTTCATCTTTCAATTTTTCCTTTTCAGTTCGTAATTTGCCAATAATCTTATCTTTAGTAGATAATTCACTTTTTAAATTGTCTATTTCATTATCTTTTAGTTCTAACTGATATTTAAGTGAACGATTTTCCTGTGATATTTCAAATGCAGAATGTTCATATTCATTAATTGCTATATTTAAGTCATTTACACTTCTAACTGTTTGAGTGATATTTTTTACATCTTCAGTATATTTTTTTATTTTCTGTACATCCTCGTTTGAAATAACCATATTA
Source organism: uncultured Clostridia bacterium (assembly GCA_934154445.1). Lineage (GTDB taxonomy): Bacteria > Bacillota > Clostridia > TANB77 > CAG-508 > CAG-269. The sequence continues at coordinate 56,082 of CAKPGC010000010.1, read as the reverse complement.
TTTTTGTTTAGCTTAGTAGGTTTTAAATTATCTAATATTTCATTTATATCTTTACTTGTGTTATCAAGTTTTTTAGTTTGATTATTCGCTTGTGCAAGTTTTTGTTCTTGTTTTTCTAGTTGTTTCTTTATTTCTCTATAATTTCCCATATCTTTAACATTAATATCTTGATTTCTGCCTTTTTGCTTTGTTTTGAGCCTGCTATCAATATCATAAAACTTATTAAAAGACTTTATACAAGCATTTCTCATTTTATCTTGTATTGCTGTTAGAGTTTCTTTTGTAAATAACTTCGTTTTACCAACTTGCTTTTTCATTCCTCTAGTACAATTTTTTACTATAGGAACACCTACAATATGCATATGAGGAGAAGTCTCATCAAAGTGTATTGTAGCATTTGCTATTTTAAAAGTTGGTACAATTTTAATTAAATCTTTTACTTGCTCATTATATACATCAATCATTTTTAACCTATATTCTTCAGTTTTATCATTCCAAAAATCCATATTTCCAAGTTCTATTATAATTTCACAAGCTATATCGTTCTGTGAATCACATACTTTTTTGAAGTAATCTTTTATTTTTCTATCTTCACGAGTCTGCTTGTTGTTATATTCCAATCTAGCTTCTTCAAATTCATCTAAATATACTTGCTTAACATCATTTACAATATCATCAGTTCCATATATTGTTCTAATAAGTTCTCTTTGATTATCATAATCTCTTAAGTTGTGTCTATTTACATCTGACAAATCTTTTGCATTTTGAATTGCATTATTTGCTAGAGAAGTTGTACCAGATATATTCTCTTTTGCAACTTTCTTTGCTAGTTTACTTTTATTTTTATCACTACCTAAGTGAAATGAATATGCTAATTCTTGCTCCAATAAAAACACCTCCTTTGAAATTTCTTCGCAGCACAGGACTTTGGCTTTGCCATAAGTCCTAAACCCCCTATGAGTTTTGACATCCTATCAAAACTCGGGGGCTCTGCGAGGCAATAAATTTTATCTCGTAGAGCTAAAATTTATTCAAATTAACTATCGCCACTTTCATTTTTACTTCGTAAAAACAAAACGTGTCACGTTAATTTAATTGTTGTAGAGAAAATATCATGAGCATTTTTGCAACAATTATTTATGATTCTTCTTTGAAGTAGTATGAGTAACAACTCCCAAGCGTAACTTTCCCTCTGGTCTTGCCATATAGTTTTTAAATTCTTTCATTGCTACAAGTCTAATAACTTTTTGATTTTTCTTTAATTTAAACTCAATAGCTCTGTTTCTAATTTTTGCAACTTCTGTTTTAGTATCATAATTTTCGTCAATCTTATCGTCATGGAAGTAATATTCTCCTAAATCCATATAGTTTATATCTAATTCTTTTTTCAATGTGCCTAGATAATCTTCTAGTTGATTTTTATTCATATTTACACTAACTTTGGCATCTTCAAGTTTTCCATCTCGTTCTATCATAGTTGGTACATCTACAATACCTTTATCATATAGCTTGTCTATCTGCTCAATAAAACTACTTCTAAAGTTTACTTTTTCGATTTCAAAACTGCCATCATCATTTTTCTTTAGTGTAGCCGTGTCAATAAACTTCGATATAAAACTTTGTTTTTCATCTTTACTTTTCATAGTCCAAAGTTTTAATAAAACATCTTTATATATTTCGTGTTCAGTTAGTTTTTCTCTTTCAATATCTCTTTGAGCCATTAGATGTTGAGGATTATAAGTTTCTTTATCAAAATCTAGTGCATCAATTCTTTTATTTTCTAGTACTGATAACTTTTCTTCGATTAGTTTATAGTCCTCTGAGAAATCCTCCATTTCAAGAATACAATTCATATAAGCCTTTTTCAGTCTATATTTCTGTTGTTGTAATTTTTTTATTTCTTCGTCAATTTTCTTACTTTCATCATCTTTCTTTTCAGCAAGTATAGGGTAGAAGTATTTTTTAACATGAAAATCATATTCTACTAAGTCTAAAATATAATCAATTAAGCAATTCTCAATTTCATCTTCGTTATAGTAAAGCTTACAAGTATCACAATAGTAATACATATATTTAGATTTCTTTCCACCTGTTCCTTTACAAGTCATTATTTGACCACAAGTAGGGCATACAAGTTTTTGAAAGAATATATAAACTCTATTTCTACAATATGCTCTTTGATTTGTTTCTTTTTGTTTTTGAACTTCTTCCCACATAGCTCTTGTTATAATAGGAGGTACAACATCCATAAATAGTTCTGTTTCTCTATCATTATCATATTTGTATCTTTCATAATCACCCATATATAATTTATTATTTATAATCCTGTTAATAGAGGAATCAATCCAATGCTTTACTTCTGGATATAAAACTTTTTCTTGATTTAAAATATTAGCAATAGTTTGATAACTTTTCCCCTCTAAATACATTTCAAATATTCTAACAACAATATCTTTAGTTGCATTATCTATTTTTAAAGTTTTATCTTGAGCTCTATAATATCCAAAAGGACATTTACCAGGAATATGACCAGCTTTAATTGCACCATTTAAACCGAATTTTGTTCTTTCTGATACTATTTCAATTTCTAATTGTGATAGAACTGTTAACATTCTAACAAAGAAACGACCATTTGCAGTTGAGGTATTTACATCATCTCTATCACATATTAAATAGCAATGATATTTTTCAAGAGTACTAATTAAAACTTCTAAATCACGAACTGAACGAGTTACTCTATCTAATTTATAAGCAACAATATAGTTAATTAACCCATTTTTCATATCTTCTAACATTGTTTGAAATGCTGGTCTGTTCTTCATATCTTTAGCAGAAATTCCTGCATCTTTATAAACTTTAAATATCTCAAATCCTTTGTATTTGCATAATTGTTTTAATTTTTCTTCTTGTTCTCCTAAACTAAAACCTTCCCTTGCTTGATCTTCGGTACTTACTCTAATATAAATACCTGCAATTTTCTTTTCTTCTGAAAATGGTGTACTTAAATTCTCCATTTGAACCTCCTAAAAATACAAAAAAGTGCCAGAAAGCCTTTGCTAACTAACACTTAAAATTAATCTTATTATTTACTTGTTATACTTGCTGATAAAAAGAAAACCTTTAGTATTAGTTACCACTGATAAAATCTCTTAATTTTGAGAGTGGGTATTTATTTGCTAAATTACCTATGTAAAAATATTCGTGTTCATTAAAGAATAAATATATCTTATCTTTAATAACAACCCTATGTGGCTCTACATAAGCAATATTAGTTTTTTTAACCATTCTCAAATTACCATTCCTTATCTTTGGTTCACAATTACTAAAAGTGCAAGCCCATTCAATCTTAGAACGTAATTCTTTTTCTATTGCTATTTCTCTTTTAACTGTAGATATCATATCACAAAAACCTCCTTTTTTCAATATTTTGAGGCTATTATTTACTTTTATTTCCAAAAAGCAAAAAATAAGCCGACTAAATCGACTTATATATTGTGAAATGATATTCACTTTTTTGTTTTCTTTAAACTTACTTGTTGCAATACTTTCAAGTGGTTCGACGAAAACGCATTATGGAGCGGGTAGCGAGAATCGAACTCGCGCAACCAGGTCGGAAGCATGGGATTCTACCACTAAACTATACCCGCATGTTATATAAATATTATACAACACAAATAAAAAATAATCAACAAAGAAATCTTTAAAAACAGCAATTATTTAAGTCTAAAGAAAAAGACATACCATTTAAATAGTTTAATATACCGGATTCGGAATTAAAATTAAATTTCAAAATATAGCTACAAAGAGACTGTGACTTTTTTCCAAATTGCCTATTTATTTCATTTTTTCCATATTTACCATCACCAATTATAGGATATCCTAAATAAGCTAAATGAGCACGAATTTGATGGGTTTTCCCAGTTTCAATTAATACATCTAGAAGAGAAGAACCATCATGTCTTTTTTCTAGAACTGTAAAAGAAGTGATAATTTTAGAATATCCCTTTTTTGGAATATCTGAAATATAAACTATTGATTTTTTACTATCTTTAAACAAGTAAGCTTCACATCTTTTAAAATTAACGTTAGGAATACCATAAACTAGAGCTAGATAGTGTTTTTCAATTTCATGTTTTTTGAATTTTTCTAATAGAATCTTTAAAGATTCTTCATTTTTAGCATATAAAATCAATCCGCTAGTGTTTCTATCAAGTCTATGACATGGCATAGGTTTAAATGGTGAATCTTTATAATATTTATGGACTAAATCGGTTAAAGAATTAGCTCCAGTAACTTCAATATTTGTAGTTTTGTTTATAATTAAAATATTAGTATCCTCATACACTATATCTATTGTATTAGAAAAACTGTTATCTAATATTTTATCTGAAATATATAATAAAACTTCATCGCCATCAAAAACAGATATGTCCTTGTTTATACGTTTTCCATTTATTTTAATATCTTTTTTTCTAAGCGTATTGCAAAAAAGGCTATATGATAAATTAGGAACATTATCTAGCAAAAACTTATTTAATTTTTTTCCATCATATTTTTTATTAACAACTAATTTTTTCATAAAAAAATTATACTAAAAAAAATATAAAAAGACAAGTTAATTCTTGATTTTTCCTTAAAAATGAAGTATAATTTTAAACATAAGATTTAACAGATAAAATTTAAAATGATAATAAAAAAATGGGGAGAAGTGAAAAATGAAAGCAATAGAAATAAGAAATAAATACCTAAATTTTTTTAAAGAACATGGACATAGTGTAATTCCATCAGCACCATTAATACCAGAAAATGATCCATCAGTATTATTTAATACAGCAGGAATGCAACCATTAGTGCCATATTTATTAGGTGAAAAACATCCGCTAGGAACAAGATTAACAGATTATCAAAAATGTGTAAGAACAAATGATATAGATGAGGTTGGAGATAATAGACATCTAACATATTTTGAAATGTTAGGAAACTGGTCATTAGGAGACTATTTTAAAAAAGAATCTATTCAAATGAGCTTTGATTTTTTGACAAAAGAATTACAAATACCAGTGGAAAAATTATCAGTAACAGTATTTGCAGGTGATAAAGATTGCCCAAGAGACGATGTAGCAGCAGAATGTTGGAAAAAAGCAGGAATATTAGATGGGCATATTTATTTTTATGGTAAAGATGATAATTGGTGGATAGCAGGTGAAGAAGGACCATGCGGACCAGACACAGAGATGTTTTATGATACAGGAAAACCAGCATGTGGACCAGATTGTCAGCCTTCATGTGATTGTGGTAAGTATGTTGAAATTTGGAATAATGTTTTTATGGAATACTTTAAAGATAAAGATGGAAACTATACAAAGTTATCACAAAAAAATGTTGATACAGGAATGGGATTAGAAAGAATAACTTTCTTATTACAAGGTAAAGAAACTCCTTTTGATACAGAGCTATTCAAACCAGTAATGGACAAATTAGTTGAATTACAAAAAGAAGATATAATAGAAAGCAGAAGAATAGTAGCAGAACATTTGCGCTCAAGTATGATGATAATAGCTGATGGTGGCAGACCAAGCAATGTGGACAGAGGATATGTTTTAAGAAGATTAATACGTAGAATGGTTAGACACATAAATAAATTGCAAATAAATTTGGATGAAATATCAACATTGATAGATATAAATGTTGAAAACTTAAAAGAAATGTATCCTGAATTAGAAGCTAATGGCGAAATTATAAAATCAGTAATAATAGAAGAAAAAAATAAATTTGTAAAAACTCTAGAACACGGAGAAAAAGAATTTCAGAAAGAATTAAATAAAGCAAAACAACAAGGAAAAGATATAATAGATGGACAAGTTGTATTTAAATTATACGATACTTATGGATTTCCACCAGAAGTAACAAAAGAATTAGCCCAAGAAAATGAAATTGCAGTAGATATGAAAAAATTTGATGAATTATTTAAAGTACATCAAGAAAAATCAAGAGCAGGATCTGAGCAAAAATTTAAAGGTGGATTAGCAGAACAAAATGATATAACGATTGCATATCATACAGCAACACATCTTTTAAATGCAGCACTTAAAGTTGTATTAGGACCTGATACACACCAAAAAGGTTCAAATATAACAACAGAGAGAATGAGATTCGATTTTAACTGTGATCACAAAATGACGGATGAAGAAAAACAAAAAACAGAAGATTTAGTAAATCAATGGATAAAAGATGCATTACCAGTAACAGTGGAAGAAATGAAAAAAGAAGATGCTGTTAAGTCAGGAGCTGAATGCATGTTTATTGAGAAATATCCAGATACTGTTACAGTATATACAATAGGAAATGTTTCAAAAGAGTTATGTGGTGGACCTCATGTTAAAAACACAAGCGAACTTGGAACGTTTAAAATAAAAAAAGAGGAAGCATGTTCAGCAGGTATTAGAAGAATAAAGGCTGTTTTAGAAAAATAAAAGGAGGATTAAAAATGGATGATTGTTTATTTTGTAAAATAATAAAAGGTGAAATACCTTCAAATAAGGTATATGAAGACGAAGAAATATTAGCATTTAATGATATAAATCCAGCAGCTCCTATTCACATATTAGTTATCCCAAAAAAACATATAACATCTTTAGCACACATAGAAAAAGAAGATGAAGCAATAATTGGAAAAATTTATGGCGTTATAAATAATATAGCAGAAAAACAAGGATTTAAAGAAAATGGATATAGAGTAATAGTAAATTGTGGAAAGGATGCTGGTCAAGAAGTAATGCATTTACACTTTCATGTATTGGCTGGAGCAAAATTTGGAGATAAAATAGTATAAATTTTGTTTAAAAAATTGTAAAATGTAATCAAATATGCTATAATAAAAGTATAGTAAATATGTACGGAGGTAAAAGATATGTTTGAGAGTAAATATAGTAAATTATTAACAGTGGTATTAGTTATAGTAATAGTAGCAATAGTCTTACTATTAGGATTTCTAGCATTTGATTATATAAAAAAGATTAATACAACAAAACAAGCTTCTGATTTTGTGGAAGATTATCAAGGAAATATTAGTACAGGAGAACAAAATGTTATAGGGAACGAGACAGAAAATGTTACATTAGATAATACTGTTGAGACACCTATAAGTAATACAACATCTGGAACAAATGGAACATCCCCTAAAAAAACTTATGGTGGATTTACAGTAGCAGGAACTATGAGAATACCTGCAATAAACTTAGAATATCCAATTGTTGAAGAAGTAACAGGACCAGCATTGGAAAAAGCATTAGTTGTTTTATATCCAAGTGGTGATAACTTAAACTTACCTGGAAATACAGTAATAATAGGTCATAATTATAGAAATGGAACATTTTTTTCAAATCTAAAAAAATTATCTAATGGTGCTAAAATTTATGTAACAGATTTTAGAGGAAAATCTATAACTTATGAAGTTTATAATAAATTTGAAACATCTTCAACAGATACATCATTTTATAGTAGAGATACAAATGGTTTAGCAGAGTTAACATTATCAACTTGTACAGATGCAAGTAATGATCAAAGAACAATTATTTTTGCAAAGCAAATTTAAAATAAAAGAGGGATTTTAAGAGGTAGTCTTGAATCCTTCTTTTTTTGTTTTAATTTATAAAAAATACTTTTAAAATAGCAAAAAATGTTATACAATATACCAAAAGTAAAAAAGGAGAAATGTATGAATAAAAAATGGCAAGTGTATGAAATAGATGAATTAGAAATAAATAGAATATCACAAAAATTTAATTTGAATAAAATGTTATCAGCTATATTGATAAATAGAAAAATTAAAGAAGAAGATATAGAAATGTTTTTAAGACCAACAAGAAAAAATTTTCATGACCCATTTTTGATGCCAGACATGGAAAAAGCGGTAGACAGAATAATAAATGCTATAAATAATCAAGAAAAGATAATAATTTATGGCGATTACGATGTAGATGGAATTACAAGTATAACAGTATTAAAAAGTTTTTTAGAAAATAGAGGAATAAGTGTTGATAGCTATATTCCCAATAGACTACAAGAAGGATATGGACTTAATAAACCAGCAATAGACGAAATAGTAAAAAATAAATACGATTTAATGATAACAGTAGATTGTGGTATTTCCGGAATAGATGAAATTGAATATGCAAATTCATTAGGATTAGAAACCATAGTAACAGATCATCATGAAGTAGGAGATAAACTTCCTGATGCCATTGCTGTTGTGGATGCAAAGAGAAAAGATAATCAATATCCTTGTAGAGATTTAGCAGGGGTTGGAGTAGTATTTAAATTAATTCAAGCATTGGGAATAAAACTTGGATTAGAAGAAAAAGAATATTTAAAATATTTGGATATTGTCTGTGTTGGAACGATATCAGACATAGTACCATTAGTAGGTGAAAATAGAGTTATAGCAAAGCTAGGGTTGATGTTGGTTCAACAAACAAAGAACATGGGATTAAAATCTTTATTAATTTCATCAGGATATAAAAATATAGATTCAACAGCAATTTCATTTGGAGTCGCACCAAGAATAAATGCTTGTGGAAGAATGGGACATGCAGATGAGGCTCTAAAATTATTTTTATCAAAAGATATATATGAAGTAAATGAATTAACTAAAAAATTGAACTATTACAATACATTAAGGCAAGAAAAAGAAAAGGCAATTTATGAAGATGCTATAAAACAAATAGAAAGAGATAAATTAAACGAAAAAAACACAATAATAATCGCCGGTGAAAATTGGCATCATGGTGTAATTGGAATAGTATCTTCTAAAATTACAGACCTATATTTTAAACCGAGCATTTTATTGTGTTATGAAGATGATATAGCAAAAGGATCTGGAAGGAGTATACCAGGTTTTGATTTACATGATGCATTAATGAAATGTCAAGACACAATAGAAAAATTTGGTGGTCATAGTATGGCAATAGGAATTACAATAAAAAGAGATAAATTTGAAGACTTTAAGAATGAATTCGAAAAGATTGCTAAAGATGCCAAGATAGACGAAATAATACCAATAATAAATATAGATGCTAAAATTAATTTGAATGAAATTAATAAAGAAATTGTTGAGAGTTTAAAACAATTAGAACCATTTGGAGAAGGAAATAAAACTCCTATATTTGTACTTAAAAATTTAAAAATAGATTCAATAAGATCATTATCAGAAGGAAAACATATTAAGATGACTTTAAAAGATGGAAATACAATTATAAATGCTATTGGGTTTAATTTAGGATATTTAGCAAATGAATATAAAATTGGTGAAAAAATTGATGTAGTTGGAACTTTGGAGATTAATAGTTTTAATGGCGTTGATAATTTACAGATAAATTTAAAAGATGTAAGTAAATCAATATAAAGGTTGTCAAAAGGAACACCACTTTTTGACAGAAATGATGAGGTGAAACAAAATGCAAGAAAATAATAATGAAATAACAATACAAGATGTAATAGCCAAAAAGAAAGAAACAACTAAAAGGGTGGATAGTAAGCAGATAATGAAGGCATATAATTATGCAGTAGAACATCATGGTGATCAAAAGAGACGTTCAGGTGAACCATACATAATACACCCTTTAAATGTTGCATATATATTGGCAGGTGTTGGTTTGGATGAAGCAACAATATGCGCAGCACTTTTACATGACGTTGTTGAAGATACTGATGCAACAGACAAGGATTTGAGAAGAGATTTTGGTGAAGAAATTGCAGATATGGTTGCAGGGGTTACAAAACTTGGGACAATGCAGTTTTCAACTGTTGAAGAACAACAGGTGGAAGATTACAGAAAAATGTTTTTAGCAATGGGAAAAGATATTAGAGTGATAATAATAAAACTTGCTGATAGACTTCATAATATGAGAACATTAAAGTTTTTAAAAAGAGATAGACAAATTGCAAATGCAAAAGAAACAATGGAGATATATGCACCACTTGCAAATCGTTTGGGTTTATATTCTATGAAATGGGAGTTAGAGGACTTATCATTTAAATATCTGTATCCTGAAGAGTATCATGAATTAGTTGAAGGAATAAACAAAAAAAGAGAAGAAAGACTAAAATTTATAGAAAAAATAATGGGTGATATACGAGTTCAACTAAAAAAACAACATATAGATGCTGAAGTGACAGGAAGAGCAAAACATTTATATAGTATTTATAAAAAAATGCAAAGGGACAATAAAACTTTAGATCAAATATATGATTTATTTGCATTACGTATATTGGTAAATTCCGTAAAAGATTGTTATTCTGCTCTTGGAGTTGTACATGAAATGTATAGTCCTATGCCGGGGAGATTTAAGGATTATATAGCTGTTCCAAAACCAAATATGTACCAATCAATTCATACAACACTACTAGGAGACAAAGGAACTCCATTTGAAGTTCAAATACGTACATGGGACATGCATAGAATAGCTGAATATGGAATAGCAGCACATTGGGCATACAAGGAAGCCAGTTATTTTGGAAGAAAACAAGCAGTTAAAGTTGAAGAAGATAAATTAGCATGGCTTAGAGAATCATTAGAATGGCAAAAAGATATGCAAGATCCGCAAGAATTTTTGGAAACTTTAAAAACTGAACTTTTTGAAGATGAAGTGTATGTGTTTACTCCAAAGGGCGCTATAAAGGTTTTACCAAGAGGAGCTACGCCAATTGATTTTGCATATAGTATTCATGAAGAAATTGGAAATAAAATGACAGGATGTAAAATTAATAGTAAAATGATGCCAATAATTACAACATTAAAGAGTGGAGATATTGTAGAAGTAATAACATCTGATAATTCAAAAGGTCCAAGCAGAGACTGGCTTAAATTTGTAAAGAGTACAAAAGCAAAAAATAAAATTAATGGTTGGTTCAAAAAAGAAGAAAGAGCAGAAAATATAGAAAAAGGAAAAGAATTAATAGAAAAAGAGATAAAAAGAATAGGAATTGCTCGTACAGATTTATTAAAAACAGAATATATTGAACCAATGTTAGATAGATATAAGTACAAAAATATGGAAGAAATGTATGCAGCGGTTGGATTTGGAGCAAATTCGGCAGTAAAAATAATAGCAAGAATATTACAAGAATACAGAAAAGAGCATGAGGAAGAAAATGTTGAAGAAAAATTAGAACAATTAAATAAACAAAAAGAAAGAAAGCAAAAACCATCAAGCTCTGGAATTGTAGTAAAAGGAATAGACAATTGCTTAGTAAAATTGTCAAAATGTTGTAATCCACTTCCTGGAGATGAAATAATAGGATATATTACAAAAGGAAGAGGAGTATCAGTACATAGAAAAGATTGTATAAATGTAAAAGATCTATTAACAGAAGAAAATAGAATAATAGATGTCAAATGGTATGAAGAAGCAAAAGAAAATTATAATGTAAACATAGAAGTTTTAGCAAATGATAGAAATGGATTATTAGTAGACATATTAAATCAGGTAAAAGATACTAAAGCTAAACTGATGGGAGTCAACACAAAAACTACAAAGGAAAGAATTGCAATAATCGATCTTAATATTGAAGTGGAAAACATTGAGGAATTAAATAAAGTAATAAGAACTATCAAAAAAGTTGATAGTGTATATGAAGTAAGAAGATAATATTCCTAAGATTGAGAATATTTGAGAAATAAAAGGAGAATATGATGATATTAAAAGAACTAAAGATACAAACATGGATAGGAGATAAAACCAATTGCTATGTAATATTTGATGAAGAAAGCAAAGAAATAATGGTAATAGATCCGGCAGGTGATGTTGATAAAATAGAAGACTTAATAAAGAATATATTTAAGGGAAATTTAAAATATATTTATTTAACACATTGTCATGGAGACCACATTGGAGGAGTAACAGAACTAAAGAATCGTTGTGGAGGAAAGATTCTAATTCATAGAATAGATGCAAAAGGATTAAATGATGTTAATATAAATTTATCTGAATACATAGGATTACCAGAAATAGAACTTGAGGCGGATTCTAGAATTGATGATAATGATTTAATACATTTAGGCAATTTGGAATTTAGAGTAATTCATACACCTGGACATACAGCAGGAAGTACTTCACTTTATTGTGAAAAAGAAAAATGTTTATTTTCAGGTGATACAATTTTTGCAGGAACATGGGGAAGAACTGACTTACCAACATCAAGCTTACAAAATATAATGGACTCTATTATAAATAAAATATTGGTATTGCCAGATGACACTTTTATTTATCCAGGGCATGGAAAAGCAACAATGTTAAAAGATGAAAAGCCAATATATCTTGAGTTAAAACCGAAAATGTGGTAAAAATTATATAAAAAAATTGAAAAACTCAAATAAAAATGATATAATGATTTATGTAGTAACAATTTATACTAATATTGCAAAGATTTAAAGGAGGACACTTTATGTTTAACATTGATTTTAGCAAAGAAGAGTTAGCACAGCTTAAAAAGAAAGGTTATTATGTGGAACATGAAAAGGATATAATAACAGTACGGGATATACAGGGAAAAACTATTGGAGAGATGGTTTATCTAGAAGATAGTAATCTGATAATCTTAATGAGCAAAACACAAGTGTATTGGTGTAAAAGTATTGATGGAATACATGAATATTTAGGACACGTATATGTAAACTTTAAATTACTAAATGGAGATGGACAGATTAGATTAGACTAAGAAATTTGCAATAAATATAGGGAATAGACATCTATTCCCTATTATATTAAATAGAATAAATGGAGATGAAAAATATGAAAAAAACAGAACCAAGAACATTAGCAGGATTTATGGAGTTAATGCCAAATGAACAAATACTATTTGAACAAATAAAAGAAAAAATAGAAAAGACATACCAAAAATTTGGATTTTTACCATTAGATACACCAATATTAGAGTTATCAGAAGTATTACTTGCAAAAGCTGGTGGAGAAACAGAAAAACAAATTTATAGATTTGATAGAGGTGATACAGATATTTCAATGAGATTTGATCTAACAGTTCCTCTTGCAAAATATGTAGCCAAAAACTATGGAAATTTGAGCTTTCCATTTAGAAGATACCAAATAGGAAAAGTATATCGTGGAGAAAAAATGCAAAAAGGTAGATATCGTGAATTTTATCAATGTGATATAGATATAATTGGCGATGGAGAACTAAGTGTAAGAAATGATGCAGAATTACCAAGTGTTATTTACAATATATTTAAAGAACTTGGTTTTGATAAATTTACAATAAAAATAAATAATAGAAAACTACTAAATGGATTATTTGAAAGTTTAAATCAAAAAGAAAATAGTGCGGAAATTCTTAGAATAATTGACAAAATAGAAAAAATAGGAAAAGAAGCAGTAATAGAAGAGTTAGAAAAAATAAAAGTACCAACAGAATCAATAAACAAAATACTTGAGTTTATTGAGCTAGATGGGACAACTGATGAAAAACTTCAAAAATTACAGAATTTAAATATTGAAAATGAAGCATTCAAAACAGGACTTACAGAACTTACAGAAGTTGTAAAATATGTTAGATTATTTGGTATTCCAGATAGTAATTTTAAGGTAGATTTAACTATTGCTAGAGGACTTGATTATTACACAGGAACAGTTTATGAAACATTTTTAAATGAATATAGAGAAATTGGAAGTGTATGTTCTGGTGGTAGATATGAGAATTTAGCAGAAAATTATACTGATAAAAAATTACCGGGGGTTGGAATATCTATAGGATTAACAAGATTGTTTTATAAATTAAATGAATTAAATTTAATAAATGCCAATAAAAAATCTGTTTCAGAGATATTAATAGTTCCAATGTTGGAAGATTTGAATGTTCCAATAAAAATTGCAAATGATTTAAGAAAAAATGGAATTAATACAGAAATTTTCTTAAATGATAAAAAATTAAAAGCAAAAATGAAATATGCAGATAAACTTGAAATACCTTATGTTATAGTCGTTGGTGAGGATGAGGTTAAATCAAATGTTATAAAAATTAAGAATATGAAAACTGGAGATGAAACAGAAAGCTATATTGATAATATTGTTGAGTCAATTAAGAAAATAGAAAAATAAAGTAAAATATAAAAAAGTTCAAACAGAAATATTTTGTTTGAACTTTTTTGTATTTTAAGAAAATTTTTAAAGGTGTTATTATTAATATAAAAGAGTAATTTTATTTCCATTTTTTTTAATAAATCCTTCATCTTTTAGAGACTTTAATTCTCTCATCATAGCACTTCTATCAACACTTAAGTAATCAGCTAAATCAGTTAAAGAAAATGGTAACAAAAAAGTTTTACTTAAATTTCTAGTAGATAAAATGTTAAAATATCCACGTAATTTTTCACGAATAGAACGTTTAGTTAAGATTTCAACTCTAGTATTTAAATCAGTAACTTTATTCAATATTAAATTAGAAAAGTTTTCTGATAAAGATTGATGAAATTTACAGTTATTTCTACATTTTTGATGGATGTTATCATAAATAAAAAATAGAATTTCACAATTTTTTTTTGCTTCAACTGAAAGTTCATTGTTTATTGTAACTATGTAAAAGGCTTCCCCAAAAATATCATTTTTAGTAAAATGCTCTATGATTGATTTACCTCCATTTGAGTCGTATCTAACCAAATCAGCCTCTCCATCAATTAAGATACAAATTTGATTCCTCTTTTGAATATATGTTGTTATTGTTTGATTTTTTTTAAAAGATTTTTTTTGAGCATTTTTACAGATAGAAGAAAAGTCTTTTAAAAATTTTTCTGTATCTAATTTAGAATCCATAATAAATTCCTCCGAATTTGATTTTTTGTATTATACAACAAAAAGGTTGCAAATGCAACTAAAAAAATGTAATAAAAATGTAATAAAACGTCAAACTTTAGAGATAAGCAACCAAAAAGAACATAGAAAAAAATTTTTGAAAAATGTTGCTTTTGCAACGGAAAATAGATTTTGTTGATATATAATAAACACAATCGTACATTATATGTTGAAAGAAATAAAGGAGGAAATGCAAAAATGAAAATCATTAAAAGGGATGGAAGAGTTGTAGATTATGATAGACAAAAAATCTCAATAGCAATTGAAAAAGCAAATCAAGAGGTAAAGGGAAAAGAAAAAGCTACTAAAGAAGAAATAAAAAATATAATTGAATATATAGAAGATTTTGGCAAAAAAAGAATGCTTGTAGAAGATGTTCAAGATATAATAGAAGAAAAATTGATGGATATAGGAAAATATGAATTAGCGAAAAAATATATAGTATATAGATATACAAGAGCATTAGTTAGAAAAGCAAATACAACAGATCAATCAATTTTAGGATTAATAAGAAATGAAAATAAAGAGTTAGCAGAAGAGAATTCTAATAAAAATACTATGCTAGCTTCAACTCAAAGGGATTACATAGCAGGAGAAGTTTCAAGAGATTTAACAAATAGATTGTTATTGCCTGAAAAAATAGTAAAAGCACATCAAGATGGAATTTTGCATTTTCACGATGCTGATTATTTTGTACAACCAATATTTAATTGTTGTTTAATTAATATAGAAGATATGTTAGATAATGGTACAGTAATGAATGGAAAATTAATAGAGAGTCCTAAAAGCTTTCAAGTAGCATGTACAGTGACAACACAAATAATTGCAGCAGTTGCAAGTAACCAATATGGTGGACAATCTGTTGATATGAAACACTTAGGAAAATATTTAAGAAAAAGCTATGATAAATTTAAAGACGAATTAGATAAAAAATATAAGGGAAAATTATCAAATCAAATTTTAGAAGAATTGGTACAAGATAGATTAAAAGCTGAATTAAAAGCAGGTGTTCAAACAATTCAGTATCAAATAAATACATTAATGACAACTAATGGGCAATCACCATTTGTAACTTTATTTTTACATTTGGAAGAAGATGATCCTTATATTAAAGAAAATGCAATGATAATTGAAGAAATTTTAAGACAAAGGTATGAGGGAATAAAAAATGAGGTAGGAGTATATGTAACACCAGCTTTTCCTAAATTGGTATACGTTTTAGATGAACATAATTGCTTGAAAGGTGGAAAATATGATTATTTAACAAAATTGGCTGTTAAATGTTCTGCAAAAAGAATGTATCCTGACTACATATCAGCAAAGAAAATGAGAGAAAATTATGAAGGAAATGTATTTAGTCCAATGGGATGTAGAAGTTTCTTATCACCATGGAAAGATGAAAAAGGCAATTATAAATTTGAAGGAAGATTCAACCAAGGTGTTGTTAGTATTAATTTACCACAAATTGCAATAATTGCAGATGGTGATGAAGATGCATTCTGGAAATTATTAGATGAAAGACTTGAACTTTGTAAAGAAGCTTTAATGTGTAGGCATTATGCTTTACTAGGAACAAAATCTGATATTAGTCCAATACATTGGCAATATGGTGCAATATCCAGATTAGCAAAAGGTGAAAAAATAGATAAATTATTATATAATGGATATTCAACAATGTCATTAGGATATATAGGAATATATGAAATGACAAAATTGATGAAAGGCGTATCTCATACAACTCCAGAAGGACATGATTTTGCTCTTAAAGTAATGAAACATTTAAATGAAACAGCAGCTAAATGGAAAAAAGAAACAAATATCGGATTTGCTTTATATGGAACACCAGCAGAGAGTTTGTGTTATAAATTTGCAAGAATAGATAAAGAAAAGTATGGAACGATAAAGGATGTAACAGATAAAGGATATTACACAAATTCATACCATGTAGATGTTAGAGAAAAAATAGATGCATTTGATAAGCTTACATTTGAGAGTGAATTCCAAAATTTATCTACAGGAGGAGCAATATCTTATGTTGAAATACCAAATATGCAACATAATATACCAGCATTAGAAACAGCTGTTAAATTTATTTATGATAATATTCAATATGCAGAATTTAATACTAAATCAGATTATTGCCATGTTTGCGGATTTGATGGTGAGATTATTATAAATGATGATAATGAATGGGAATGCCCAAACTGTGGAAACAAAGATCATAGTAAGATGAATGTTGTTAGACGTACATGTGGATATTTAGGAGAAAATTTCTGGAATGCAGGAAAAACAAAAGAAATAAAACAAAGAGTTTTACATTTATAATTTCAGACGAAGGTTTAGGGGGATATTATGAATTATGCTGATATAAAAAAAATTGATGTAGCCAATGGAGAAGGAGTTAGAGTTTCTTTATTTGTTAGCGGATGTAATCATCACTGTAAAGGATGTTTTAATCAATGTGCATGGGATTTTAATTATGGCAATAAATTTACTGAGAAAGAAGAAGAAAAAATAATTAATTTTATGAATCACGATTATATTGAAGGACTTTCACTTTTAGGTGGAGAACCATTAGAACCAAAAAATCAAGAAGGACTTTTGCCATTAGTGAAAAAAGTTAAAGAAAAGTTTCCAAACAAAAATATATGGTGCTATACTGGTTTCGATTTCGAAAAAGATGTTATGGGAACAATGGCTAAAAATAGTGAAACTACTAAAGAACTACTAAAATATATAGATGTAATTGTTGATGGGAAATTTGAAGAAGATAAAAAGGATTTAAAATTGCAATTTAGAGGATCTTCTAATCAAAAAATTTTGGATGTTAAAGAGAGTCTTAAGACTGGAAAAATAGTAAAAGAAGAACAATATAGATAGAAAATAAATTTAAATAGTAAATTTTAAATTATAAAAAATAGTAAGATTTTCTTGCTATTTTTTATATTTGCTTATATAATTTGAAAAAAGCAAAGGAGGTAGTATCTATGATTATGGATTTACCAGAGGAATTTTCTATAGGAGATGAAAGACAGAAAAATAAAGCATATATTGAAAACGGAATATTGAAAATTCAAAAGGAAGCATCATATCGGTATGTAGTTTATCAACTAACTTATAAAATCCATGGAGGAAAGCATATATGTAAATATTGCAACAAAACATTTAAGGACAGAAAAATGACTATGGATCATATTTATCCACAAGATATGGGAGGACCAACTATTACTAACAACTTATTGCCATCATGTCAGGAATGTAATAATAAAAAATCTGATATGACAAAAGTGCAATATGAAAAATATTTGGAACTCAAGAGAGTTGGAAAACACAAAGCTTTCTGGAAAGATTTGAAGGAATACAAAGAGTTTATAAAAAAGTGGTATGACTTTGAGATTCCCAGAGAATGGATTTCCAAGAGAGAAATTTCATCTATTATAGTTGAAGTACGGTTAGGAGATTGTACAAAAACAACTAAATACAAGAAAATTGAAAGCTTTTATTTAGAGTATGGACATATTCCTAAGCCAATTATAGTAGATAGAAATGGATTCCTTTTAGATGGATTTTATTCCGTAATTTATGCCAAAAATAATCTGATAACTAGTTTGCCTACAATTGAATTGGAAAATGTGGAAGTTATAATGTAACACCAAATAAAACCTCGATTTTAAATCGAGGTTTTATTTATTACTTAAGGATATTTTTATTTTTCTAAAAATCTATTTAATAATTGTTCTCTACATAAATTCTCAAATTTATCATTTAAAGGCGCTAATGTAACAACTTCATTATATTTTCTATCCAAGCAATATTTGATAATATAATCGCAAAGTTCAGGATTTTTAGAAAGAAGTGGACCATGTAAATAAGTTGCAATAACGTTATTTTTAAAGAAGCCTTCTTCTGAATCACCAAATTTGTTACCATTTCCAAACAAAACATTACCGAAGGAATTAGAAATATCAAAAGTTTGACCACCATGATTTTCGAAACCAATAACATTACCTACTTTAGTTTCTATAACAATATTTCCAATGCATCTTTTCTTTCTATCAGGGTTAGCAACAGTGTAGTAATCAAAAACTTCAAGTCCTGGAATAATGTTACCTTCAACACCTTTGTAGTATTTACCAAATAATTGATAAGCACCACAGATAAGTAGAAAGAATACACCATTTTCAACAGCATCTTTTATATTATCTTTATATTTTACCAAATCTTCAGCTAAAATACTTTGTTCATTATCAGCACCACCACCAGCGAAAACAATGTCATAATTATTAAAGTCTGGAGCAGTATCACCAATTGAATATCTATCTATAATTGCTTTGTATCCACGAGATTCAATTCTATATTTTAAAACTTGTATATTTCCATAATCGCCATAAAGTTCTAACATATCAGGGTATAAATATAAAATTTTTATTGATTTTTCTTCATTGTTTTGAAATTGTAAATTATCAATGACTTTGACGTTATCTTTTGTGTCCAATTCAGTATTTTCAACATTAGAAATATTACTTGTCTTAATATCAGTAATATTATTATTTTTATTCATCTCATTAAATTTTCTCAACTCATGTCTAGTAGGTTGTAGAGATGTATAATTAGCAATAACATATTTTTTAACATCAGTTTTATATAAAGCTATAACAGCATCTTCCAAACTCAAATATGGTTCGATTTTTTCAGCTGGAAATCCACTGGTTTTTATTCTTATTGCTATATCATAAGCACGAGTTCCTGAAGTCACAATTCTAGAAACATTATTTAAATTATTAAAATTAATATCCCAAATCCAAGAAACATCAAATCCATCGGCTATGTTATCATTTAAAACAAATAGTAATTCTTTTTCTGAATCATCTTCATTTAAAATACGTAAGCTAACATTACTTCCAGTTGGATTTTTGGCTAAATTTATTATAGTTTGAATGTTATTTATTTTAATTTCTTCCAAACGTCCATTGTTTAAAGCAAATGTTGAAAATGCTTTTTTTACAGTATCATTTGAAATCTTGTATAAACTGCAAACTGAATATACAGCAGTATAGTTGTAAATTAAATAAATGCTATTTCCATTTATTTTGTAAGTGTTTCCGTCAATATCAAAACATCTATTTTTTAAATCTACATTTGTTGCTAATTTATAAATTTTATTATCACCAAAATTACAATTTGGACATTTAAACTTTCCAACATGTGAATATTGATAATACTCATATTCTAGTCTAGTTTTGCAGAATGGACAGAACTTACCTTCTCCGGCTTCTTTAATTTGTTCTGTTGCAAATTTGTATTTATCAACACTAAAATAATAAACATTTTTATTATTTGGATTTGCTTGTCCAAGTCTTGCAACATTTGGGTCATCATTATTTAAAATTAAATTTCCATTATAAGTTTTTAAAAATTCATTTATTCTTAAGATTAAAGATTCAACTTCACCATTTCTATCTAGTTGATCACGGAAGAAATTTAGAATTACTAGTGTGTCTAATCTGAAATCCTTAAATACAACAGGAATATAGCTTTCGTCAATTTCAAAAACCAAGTAATCTGCTTTGATTTTTCCGGTTAAAGTACAACTTTTTAAAATGGTTGAAAGAATACCAGTTTCCATGTTGTTTCCTTCAACATTACTTATTACCTTGTATCCAGCTGTTTTTAAAGTATAACCTATACAGTTATTTGTCATTGTTTTTCCATTTGTAGCAGATACTGCGATTACTGGACAGTTGACTTTAAAATATTTGAATATTTCTGGATTCCAGTCAAATGCAATTTTTCCAAGAAAGTTTCCTCCGTTTTTATGACATATTTTTAGTATTAAATTTAGTATTTTCATTGCTAAGATTATGAAAAAGTTTTTCATTTTTATCAGTCCCTTCAAAATTGTGATTATATTGAGTATATATTACAAAAATAATTTTAGTAGATTATACCATAACAAAATGGAGGCTACAATAGATATATAAGAATTGAATAAAAAAAGAGAATTAAATATATTTATAGACAAACCATCAAAAATGTGATAACATAAGTAGGAAAAAATAAGAGAAAAAGGTTTTAGCCAAAACATAAAATTTAAACAGCAAAAACTAAAAGGAAGGAAGAGGTAAAATGAAAGAAACATTTTATGTAACAACACCAATATACTATCCAAGCGGAAAATTCCATATAGGAACAGCATACTCAACAGTAGTAGTAGATGCACTAAAAAGATACAATAAATTAAAAGGAAAAGAATGTTACATGTTAACAGGAACAGACGAACATGGACAAAAAATAGAAATAAAAGCAAAAGAAGCAGGAGAAACGCCACAACAATATGTAGATAAAATGGCGGAATTAGCAAAAGAATTATGGGCAAAAATGGACATACAATATGATGATTTCATAAGAACAACAGACGAAAGACATGAAAAAGTAGTTCAAAAAATATTTGACAAATTTATGGAACAAGGAGATATTTATAAAGGTGAGTATCAAGGTCTTTACTGTGTACCTTGTGAAACATTTTTTACAGAAACACAATTAGTTGATGGAAAATGTCCAGATTGCGGAAGAGAAGTAGTTCCAATGAAAGAAGAAGCATACTTCTTCAATATGAAAAAATATGCGGATAGACTTTTAAAATATTATGACGAACATCCGGATTTTGTCAAACCAGAATATAGAAAACAAGAAATGATAAACAATTTTATAAAACCAGGACTAGAAGATTTATGCGTAACAAGAACATCATTTGATTGGGGAATTAAAGTATTAAAAGACCCAAAACATGTAGTATATGTATGGCTAGATGCTTTAACGAATTACATTACTGCATTAGGATATATGTCAGATGATGAAACACTATTCAAAAAATTCTGGCCTGCAGATGTTCATGTTGTAGGAAAAGATATTGCAAGATTCCATTTGATATATTGGCCAATTTTCTTGATGGCGTTAGATTTACCATTACCAAAAACAATATTTGTTCATAACTGGATAACAATGAAAGACGGGAAAATGAGTAAATCAAAAGGAAACGTAATTTATCCAGAGGATTTAATAGATAGATATGGCTTAGATGCAACAAAATATTTTCTATTAAGAGAAATGCCAACATCACAAGATGGACTTTTTACACCAGAAGAGTTTGTTGAAAGATATAATTTCGATTTATGTAATGATTTAAGTAATTTATTAAACAGAACAGTATCAATGGTTAACAAATACTTTGAAGGACAAGTACCAGAATATAATGGAACTCCAAATGAAGTTGATTCAGAATTAGAAAAAAATTGTACAGAACAAATAGAAAAATTTGAAAAATTATTTGAAAACTTTGAAATAGCAAGTTCATTACAAGAAATTTGGAATTTGGTATCAAGAACAAATAAATACATTGATGAAACAATGCCGTGGCAACTAGCAAAAGAAGAAGATACAGAAAAATTAAAATCAGCAATGTATCATTTAATAGAAAATTTGAGAAAAATAGCAATATTGATAAAACCATTTATGGACGAAACATCTGAAAATATATTAAGACAAATCGGAATTACAGACGAATCTTTAAAAACTTGGGAGAGCCTAAAAGATTATGACAAAATTAAAAATACAAAAGTAATTGAAAAAGGTGAACCAATATTTATGAGATTAAATGCAGAAGAAGAAATTGAATATATAAAACAAACAATGAAAAAATAGATAAAATAAAAGAAGGTTTAATATATGGGGATTTTTTTTAATAGGGAACAATATCAAGGCTATAATATTTATAGTATGAAGAAATATGTGGATAAAAAAAGAGTGATTTTCAATATAATGGTAAGTATTATAACTGTTATAACTTTGATGTTGGTAATCTATTATATTGTTGATACATCATTGAGAGTAAAACAATCTAAAAGATATGAGGAACAAATTATTGCATATCAAAAAGAACAGGAAGAATTAAAAAAACAAGAACAAGAAGAAAAAAAATCTAGAATTCCTCAATTGACAGATGAGGGAAAGGAAAAAATTAAAAATATATATCATAGTGATACAAAGAGAGCTTTTTTAACATTTGATGATGGTCCATCAAATAACACTATTGATATACTAAATATATTAAAAGAGAATAATATAAAAGCTACTTTTTTTGTATTAGGAAGTCAAGTAGAAGTTTTTCCTGAGACGACAAATAGAATATATAATGAGGGACATTTTATTGCAAATCATGGATATTCACATAGATATTCAAGTATTTATAAATCAACAGATGAAATATTAAATGAATATAACCATTGTAATCAAATTGTAGCAAGTACAATAAATGTTCCTGAATATAATTCTCATTTATTCAGATTTCCGGGAGGGTCAGTTGGTGGAAAATATGCACAAATAAAGAAAGAAGCAATATCTTTACTTGAACAAAATAATGTTTTATATATAGATTGGAACTCACTAACAGGTGATTCAGAAAAAGTTAATCCTTCAGAAGAATACTTAATGAATAATTTACAAAAAACAACAAGTGGAAAAAACAGTTTAGTAATATTAATGCATGATTCTCAAGCTAAAAGGGTTACGGTGGAATTCCTACCTAAAGTTATCGAATATTTAAGACAACAAGGATATGAATTTGATAATTTTTATAGTATTATAAAGTAGTTAAAATAATGAAGGGAGATTGTTACATTGCCTAGAAAAAAGAAAGAAGTAGTAGAAGGAATATCAGATAAACTTGAATATTTAGGACTAGATTTAGATAATGTACCAGAAAAACTAAAAAAATATAAGCCATTAGAGTATAGAGTACCAAGATTTTATGATGAAAAGCAGTATAAACAATACAGATATATAGATATAAAAGATATACAAATACTATTATCGCCAACAAATCGACTAGATGAATTAGGCGAAAAATACAAAAAGGCAAGACCTTTATGCGAATATTTAGATAAAGAAAAAGAGGAAAATATTCTTAAATATACTACTTTTTTAAATATGTTAAAAAATGTTGATATTGAAGGAATAAAGCAAATAGAAAAAGAGCAGGCAAATTTAAATAAAAACATTCCGTTCAGAGTTAAATTTAATGGAAATTACTTATGGCAAATATATTATTCAGAAAACACTGATAAATATTTTATGATAGTTCCAACTGAAGATACTGATTATTCAACGTTTTTCTTTTTGTTAAAAAAACAAATAGAAAATAAAAAAACAGGAAAGATTTTTGTACCAATAAGTGGTGTGGGATATTCAAATAAATATTTAAAAAAATCAGAATTTGAAGATATAGAAAATTATTTATGGCTATTTACAAAAGATTGGCCATTAATATATGAGGTATATGATAAGAAAAATAATTTATCAATTCAAATTATAGGTGAAACAAACGTATATGAAAAAATAAGAACATTTTACAAAGTTGAATTAAAGTCAGAAGACGAAGCAAATAAGTTTTATAAATTGCTAAAAGCATTATTTATACTACAAACAGAACTTCCTAATTTTTACAATTTTGATACAAATATAAATAAAAATGGAAACTTAGAATTTTATTTGGATGATAAAAAAATTGAATACGAATATATGATAGAATTTATAAGAGAACAATATAAGGAAGGTCTAAAAAGAAGAAAAGAATTAAAAAGCAATATAAGAAAATATACAAAAAGATTAAAACAACTTCAAGAATTAGCAGCAACACAAGAAATAGAGTATTTAGCAAAAGAAAAACAAATATCAACATTTTTAGAATGTAAAAAATCTTTTTTTGGAAAATTTAAATATTATTTTAAATATAGTAAAAAAAATAATAAGAATATATCTAAAAACAGTAATGAACAAGAAATTGATGTTGAAATTCAAACTAAAGTTGATAAAACCGAAGCAAATAAAGAAAAGAAAAAGATACCAATTAAAAAAATATATACATTAGAAGAATTAATAACAAGCTATAAAGAATTAGAAGAATTGGAAACGAAAATGAAGAATCTTTTAATGGATATTAATGCATTAAAATTAAAAACAAAAAATATGGCTAAAAAAATTGAAAATGCAACCAAATATATTGAAGAAATAGATAGCCATAAAAAAAGTATATTTGAATTTTGGAGATACAGCAATAAAGACGAGATAGATGTTTTACCTGAAGGAGAACAAGAAGAGATAAATGTAATAAAGAAAATAGAAAAGACATTTAATTATGAAGAAGATTTAGAAATGTTTGGCGAAAAATTAGATAAAATTCAAAGAACTAATTTAAATAAAGAAGATACGGATTGCATATATATTGCAACCACAAATCTGATAAATATATTAAACAAAATTAAGAACAATGACTTTTTGCTTGACGATATAGAGAAGAATTTAAAAGAATTAAAGTTAGAAGAAAAAGAACAAAAAACATTAGATGAAGAAGAATATGATATTTTTGGAAATATTATAGAAACTAGTGCAAGATTAAAAAAAATAAATAATAAGAGTCATAGAGAATTACCAAAAGACAAATTTCAAATCTTAGATATAAATAGAAATACAAAACAAATAGGATATAAATTAAATCTACAAGCAATACTACAAGGAATAGCAAAAGCTGTATCAAAAGGAATTATTCCTGAAAGTTTACCTGTTTATAAAGCGTTAGATGGTAGAGAATTAAATCAAAAAGAAATAAATGTATTTAATATAAATCCTGAAGATGAGATGAAAGAAGCAATTAAATTTGATGGGGATAAAATTAATTTATATAAATTAAATGTAAAAGAAGGAACAAAAGGTGTTGGATTTACTAATATTATTTTTTATGATAATAAAAATAAAACATTGCCAATCGGAATGGATTTATCAACAAAAATGATTGTAGATATATCTAAATTACATTTGAATTTATTAAAGAAAAAATCTTTTAAAATGGCAAATTTTGAGGATAAAGATGATGATTTTTCTCAATTTAATATAAAAAATGTTAATGTATTTGAGTATGAAATTGTTTATTTAGATGACATACAACAATGATAGAATTTGTAGTTATTAAAATATATAAATTTTAATAACTACAAATTTTAAATATTTACTAGACTTTTTTTTATAAATGTGTTAATATAATTAAGTATTTTAATTTATAAATGCCGATGTGGCGGAATTGGTAGACGCACACGACTCAAAATCGTGCGGGAAACCATGTGGGTTCGAGTCCCACCATCGGTACCAACATAAATTTTATTAAATTAAATAAAAAATAACCCAAGAATATTCAGAAATGAATATTCTTCTTTTTTTTGGAAATATTTAAAATAAGACTTATAGAAAAGGAGAAAAAATTGATATACACAATAACGTTTAATCCAGCACTGGATTATACAATAAAAATAAAAGAATTGAAAAAGGGAAAAATAAATAGAAGTGAAAAAGAACATATTTTGGCAGGTGGAAAGGGAATAAACGTGTCTATCGTCTTAAAAATACTAAATATCGAATCAACAGCACTTGGATTTGTAGCAGGATTTGTAGGAGAAGAGATTGAAAAAAACTTAAAGATAAATGGAATAAAAACGGATTTTATAAAAATAAAAAATGGTGTCTCAAGAATTAATGTAAAAATAGTAGAATCTGGAAGAGAAACAGCAATAAATAGTAATGGTCCGTTTATTAAACAAAATTATATTGAATCATTATACGAAAAAATTGAAAACATAGAAGATGGAGATATATTGGTATTATCTGGAAGCGTACCAAAAGGAATAGAAAGTGATATTTACCAAAATATTTGCAAAAAATTAGGAAAAAAAGATGTCAAAATCATTGTTGATACAACAGGGGATTTATTATTAAAAACACTGCAATATAACCCTTTTTTAATAAAACCAAACCAAGAAGAGTTAGCAGAAATTTTTAATGTTAAAATTTCTAGTCGGAAAACAAGTAATTAAATATGCAAAAGAGCTTCAAATAACAGGGGCTAAAAATGTATTGGTGTCCAGGGGAGGCAATGGTGCAATTCTTTTAGATGAAAATGGTTGTATATATACAATGAATATATCAAAAAAAGAAAAAGTACTTAATACAGTTGGAGCTGGAGATTCAATGGTTGCAGGTTTTATAGCAGGGTATCAAAAATTTAATAATTATAAAAAAGCACTTGAAATGGGCATGGCTGCGGGAACTGCTACCGCAACTTCAACCTTTTTAGCAAGTAAAGAAGAAATTTTACATTTTTTTGAAATTCTAAGTAAGTCATAATTATAATATCTAAATAAACTTTAGTAGCCACAAGAATTATTTTATATTAAAAGATAAAGGAGGAACTTATGAAAATTACAGATTTATTAAAGAAAGATACTATTGATTTAAATGTAGAGGCTTCAAGTAAAGAGGAAATATTGAAAAAAGCAGTAGAATTAATGAGCAAAAACGGAAATATTAAAGACAAAGAAAATTACTTAGAATTGGTAATAAAAAGAGAAAATAATGGATCTACAGGAATCGGAGAAGAAATAGCTATACCTCATGGAAAAGGAGATAGTGTGTCAGCCCCTGGACTTGTTGCAATGGTAATACCTAATGGAGTTGATTTTGAGTCTTTAGATGGAAAACCAGTTAAACTATTATTTTTAATTGCAGCACCTAATAATAAAGAAAATATTCATTTAGAAGTTTTAAGTCGACTATCAACGTTGCTGATGGATGAAAAGTTTAGAATAAGATTAATAAATGCAAAATCTAAAGATGAGTTTTTAAAAATAATAGATCAAGCTGAAAATGAAAAAATTGATGAAGAAAAAGAAGAAAATAAAAGTTATGAATTATTAGGAATTACTTCTTGTCCAACGGGAATAGCACATACTTATATGGCGGCCGAAGCTTTGGAAAAGATGGGAAATGAGTTAGGACATCCGATAAAAATAGAAACACAAGGACAGTCAGGGGCACAAAATATACTTACAGAAGAGGAAATAAAAAAAGCAAAAGTTATTATTGTAGCATCAGATGTTAATGTTGATTTATCAAGATTTAATGGAAAAAGAGTACTTAGAACTGGTGTTACAGATGGTATTCGCAAACCCAAAGAATTAATTGAAAAGGCATTGAAGTCAGAAACTGAAATACCAATTTATTATGCAAAAGAAGAAGATGGAATAAAAAATAAAAGTGATAAACAAAAAAATGGCATATATAAACATCTAATGAATGGTGTTACACATATTTTACCATTTGTCGTAGGTGGAGGAATTTTAATTGCAATATCTTTTTTGTTAGATGATTATTCGATAAACCCTTCAAACTTTGGTATGAATACACCTATTGCTGCTTTTTTTAAAACTATTGGAGGTATGGCTTTTGATTTTATGCTCTTAATTCTAGCTGGTTATATTGCAATGAGCATAGGAGATAGACCAGGACTTGTTGTAGGATTTGTTGGTGGAGCGATTGCTAAAGCAGGAACAACATTTTCATCACTTAGCAATCCAGATGAAATACTAGTAAGTTCAGGATTTTTAGGTGCATTACTTGCAGGATTTATAGGTGGATATGTTGTTATATTTCTAAAAAAATTATTTAATTTTATGCCAAAAAGTCTGGAAGGAATAAGGACAATTTTAATCTATCCAGTTGCGGGTATATTATTAATAGGAATTATAATGTTATTAATTAATCCATTTGTAGCAGTAATAAATACTGGATTAAATAATTTTCTTTTTTCTCTGAATAATGTAAATAAAATAATATTAGGAGCCATATTAGCGGGAATGATGTCAGTGGACCTTGGTGGACCAGTTAACAAGGCAGCTTATACTTTTGGAACAGGAATGTTGGCAGAAGGACATTATGAAATTATGGCCGCAGTTATGATTGGAGGTATGGTTGCTCCAATTGCTATAGCTTTATTAGCTACGTTTTTTCCTAAAAAATTGCCACAAAAAGAGAGACAAGCAGGATTATTAAATTATGTTATGGGATTATCATTTATTTCTGAGGGTGCAATACCATTTGCTTCATCAGATCCGATTCGTGTATTATCAGCTTGTGTTGTTGGATCAGCAGTTTCAGGTGCATTATCTATGGCATTTAACTGTACTTTAATGGCACCACATGGAGGAATTTTTGTGTTACCTTTAATTGGAAATTGGCCTTGGTATGTATTGGCATTAGTCGTTGGCTCTTTTGTAGCTATGGGAATTATGGCTGTGTTAAAGAAAAATGTTTGGGAATAGAAAGGATTAAAATAATTATGGTAAAAGAGTTTTATGTGATTGAAAATGAGACTGGACTTCATGCTAGACCGGCAACGGAAATTGCTAAAATATCAATGAAATATAAGTGCAATATAAATTTAATTGCAAATGAAAAAATAATTAATGCTAAATCTCCTCTTATGATTATGTCTGCTGGAATAAAATCAAAAACAAAATTACAAATTTTATGTGATGGGGAAGATGAAAATCAAGCAATGGAAGAATTAAGAGAATTTTTTAAGTATAATCTGGAATAATGTTAATATAGAAAGAAGGATATTATATGCTAAATGGAAAAGGAGTTTCTGAAGGTATTGGGCTAGGAAAAGCTGTAATATTAAAAAAAGAAGAAATAGAACTTGAAAAAATTAAGATTAAAAATGTACAACAAGAAAAAGAAAAGTTTTATCAAGCGTTTCATGATGTTGAGTTAGAAATTAAAGAATTGATAGATAAATTATCAGGAACAGAAAAAGACATAATGAAAGCATATTTAATGATATTACAAGATCCAATGTTAGTCCAAGAAACTATTAAAATAATAGAACAAGAAAAATATAGTGCAGCCTATTCAACAGAACTTGGTTTTAATAAAATAATACAGACTTTTGAGGAAATGGATGATCCTTATATGGCTGCACGAAGTGCTGATATAGCAGATATGAAGAAAAAAATATTATATAAAATATTGAATAAAAAGGAGATTAATTTATCACAATTATTACCTAATACGATTCTTGTTACAGATGAATTAACAACATCTGATACAGCCAAAATAAATTTAAAAAATATAGCTGGAATTATTACTGAGATAGGCGGAATAAATTCTCATACAGCTATTATGGCAAGAACATATAAAATTCCTGCTATAGTTGGAATTAAACAGATTACAAAACAAATAAATGAAAATGATACTCTTGCTATAAATGGAGGAACTGGTGAAATTTTTGTAAATCCATCAAAAGAAGAACTAGAAAGATTTGAAATAATAAAAGAAAATCTAAGAGAAGAAAAAGAAAAATTAGAGACATATAAAAATGAAATATCATCTACCAAAGATGGACATCATGTTGAACTATTAGCTAATATTGGAGGCCCACAGGATATTGAAATTGTGATTAATAATACGGCAGAAGGTGTTGGATTATTTAGAAGTGAATTTCTCTACATGAATTCCAATGATTTCCCAACAGAAGATGAACAATTTGAGGCATATAAAAAGGTAGCAGAAAAAATGGGAAGTAAAAAAATAGTTATTAGAACATTAGACATTGGAGGAGATAAAAATTTAAAATATATGAAACTTCAAAAAGAGGATAATCCTTTTCTTGGGTATAGAGCAATTAGAATTTTCTTAGATAATACGAATTTGTTTAAAGTTCAATTAAGAGCAATACTAAGAGCAAGTGTATATGGTAATTTATCTATTATGTTACCAATGATTTCTTCTATTGAGGAATTAAGAAAGTCAAAAAAAATAATTGAAGAAGTAAAAGATGAATTGAAAAGAAAAAAGATACAATTTAACGAAAATATAAAAGTTGGAATTATGATTGAAATTCCATCAACAGCATTAATGGCAGAAGAACTAGCAAAAGAATGTGACTTTTTTAGTATAGGAACAAATGATTTAATTCAATATACAGTTGCTGTTGAAAGAGGAAATGAAAAAGTTGCAAATTTATATACTCATTTTCATCCTGCTGTAATTAAACTTATTAAATTCGCTATTGATGGTGCACATAAAAATAATATTTTGTGTGGAATGTGTGGAGAAGCAGCAGGAGACATTTCATTTGTTCCCTTGTTAATAGGATTAGGATTAGATGAATTTTCTATGAATGCAAATAAGATTTTACAAGTAAGAAAATTAATTAGAGAATTAGACTTCTATGACTGTAAAAAACTATCAGAAGAAGTTTTAAAATTAAATTCTACTGATGAAATAAAAAGAAAGCTTATAAAAAACATTTGAAATTAAATGAAAAATGTGATATCTTATAAAAAACAATACAGAAGATGAAAGTTTAAAGATAAAAATAAAAAAGTTTTAAGGAATAATTTATGAAGAAAATATATAAAGAAATAAATAAGGCAGAAACAGAAACAACAATTAATGTATTGTATAGTGAAAAATTATTATCGATTTATACAAATAAAATCGAATTAGAAAAACAATTATATAAAATTTTAGGAGAGCCTAAGCAAGAATATATAAAGGGAAGGTCGATTATCGGAAGTGTTTGGGAAGTTCCTTTAAGTGAGAAAACTAAAATTTCAAAAATAATATTAAAAGCAAACATTTTTGAATTATAATAAAAGTGATACACCCTTGCATTTAAAAGATTTGCAGGGGTGCTTTTAAGTAGAAAAGGAGGTATAAAAAGATGTCATATATAGAATTTAAAAATATAAATAAAGATTATAAGATGGGAGAAATAACCATAAAAGCCCTAAATAATACAAGTTTTCAAATAGAAAAGGGAGAGTTAGTAGTTATTGTTGGACCATCAGGAGCAGGAAAAACAACAACACTAAATATATTAGGAGGGATGGACACAGCAACATCAGGGGATGCATTAATAGATGGAAAAAATATTACAAAGTTAAAAGGAAAAGAATTAATTAAATATAGGAGAGAGGATATAGGATTTGTATTCCAATTTTATAATTTAGTACAAAATTTGACAGCTAAAGAAAATGTTGAATTGGCAACGCAAATTTGTAAAGATTCATTAGATCCAGTAGAAGTAATTAAAAAAGTTGGATTAAAAGATAGAATGAATAATTTTCCATCACAATTATCAGGAGGAGAGCAACAAAGAATTGCAATTGCAAGGGCTATAGCAAAAAATCCTAAACTTTTATTGTGTGATGAGCCAACGGGTGCATTAGATTATAAAACTGGAAAGCAAATATTAAAATTGTTGCAAGATACATGCAGAAAAGAAAATATGACTGTATTAATAATTACACATAATACATCAATAGCACCAATGGCTGATAAAGTAATTCATTTTAAAAATGGAACTGCAGAAAGTGTTGAAATAAATAAGAATCCAATACCAGTTGAGAATATAGAATGGTAATGCAGGTATTTTTTAGAAAGGATATAAAAAATGAAAAAAGCTTTATTAAAAGATAGTGTTAAAGAAATAAAAAATACATATAAAAGATTTATATCTATCATGTTAATGGCATTCTTAGGGGTTGGGTTCTTTGCTGGGATAAGGGCAACTTCACCAGATATGGTAGATACGATTGATAAATATTATGATGAGCAAAATGTATTTGATATTCAAATTATATCAACTTTGGGATTGACTGAGGAAGATTTAAATGAAATATCAAAAATTGAAGATGTTGAAAATGTTCAGGGAAGTTATGAAACTGATGGAAAAATAGAAATAAATAACAAAGAAATAGTTACAAAATTTATAACTATTGGCAAATTAAATCAACCAATATTATTGGAAGGAAATTTACCACAAGCAGAGGATGAATGTGTAGTTGAAAAATCTTTTCTAACATTTAATAATAAACAAATAGGAGATAAAGTTCAGGTAGAAATAGGAAATACTAAAAAAGATGACGGAGAAGAAATTTCATATTTAAAGCAAGACGAAATGAAGATAGTTGGTGTTGTAAAAAGTCCATTATATATTTCAAGAGACAGAGGAACTAGTAAATTAGGTTCTGGAAAAGTGAATTACTATATATACATACCACAAGAAAATATAAGTGCAAAAGATATTTATACGAGTATATATGTGCAAGTAAAGGATGCTAAAAAATATACAACTTCAAGTGATGAGTATGAAGAGCATGTAAATAAAGTAAAAAATAATATTGAAGAAATAAAAGCTGAAAGAGAACAGGCAAGACGTAATCAGCTTGTGGATATAGCAAATAAAAAAGTTATAGATGCGGAAAATGAATTGAATACAAAGAAAATAGAAGCACAACAGAAAATAGAAGAAGCGGAAAAAGAAATAAAAAATGGAAAAAGCCAAATACAAAATGCAGAAAACGAGATAAATAAAAATAAGAAAAAAGCTGATGTTGAGTTTGCAAATGCCCAAACAGAAATAAATAATTATAAATTACAAATAGATGCAAATGAGAAAAAACTGTTGGAAAAAGAACAAGAAGCTAGTAAATCTTTTGAAGAATTAGAAAAACAAAGACAAGAATTACAAATAAACTTAAATCAGGTAGATAATGGATTACAACAGGTGCAAATACAATATAATGCTATTGCAGAATTACTGAAAGATACAACACTTTCAGAAGATCAAAAGCAGATTTATGAAATGCAAAAAAAGTTGTTAGATGAACAAATTACAAAATTAAAACAAAATAGGCAAACAATAGAAGAGGGAATTGCTCAAATAGAAAATGGTATAACTGCCGGAAAACAAGAGATAGAAAATGGGAAAAATCAAATACGAACCGCAAAAAATGAATTGACAAAAAAGGAGTCTCAATTTAATCAAACTAAAAAATTAACATATATAAAAATTGAAACTGCAAAACAAGAATTAGAAAAATCAAAACAAGAATTAGCAAAAGGCGAAGAAGAACTAAATAATAATAAGCAAGAATTTGAACAGAAAATTGCGGATTCAGAAAAAGAATTAATAGATGCAAAAGAAAAAATATTGAAAATAGAAAATCCAACATGGTATATATTAGATAGAAATTCAAATGTTGGATATGTGGGTTTTATACAAGATACAAAAAGTATTGCTAATATAGGAAGAGTTTTCCCTATTGTGTTTTTTATAGTTGCAACACTTATATCGTTAACATCAATGACTAGAATGGTTGAAGAACAACGTATGCAAATAGGAACTTTGAAAGCACTAGGATATAATAAATTACAAATTACAAGTAAATATGTTATTTATGCAAGTTTGGCGTGTGTGGTAGGAGCAATTTTTGGAATGTGTGTAGGTTTTGTGATTTTGCCAAAAATCATTTGGATGATGTATGGAATGATGTATCAATTACCTGATATTTCTATTAGCTTTAATTTAAAGTATGGTGGAATGGGATTGATTTTTATTAGTGTTTGTATAATAGGTGCAACAATATATACAATATTAAAAGAGTTGATAAACACACCAGCAAATTTAATGAGACCAAAAGCTCCTAAGATGGGAAACAGAGTTTTTTTAGAAAGAATACCATTTATATGGAAGCATCTAAATTTTAGCCAAAAAGTTACGGTCAGAAATTTATTTAGATATAAAAAAAGATTCTATATGACAATAATAGGAATTTTAGGATGTACAGCATTGATTCTTACAGGATTTGGAGTAAAAGATTCTGTGAAAAAAATAGTACCAAATCAATATGAAAATGTATTTCAATATGATATGCAAATAAGTCTAAAAGATAGTTTAGAAGAAATACAAAGACAAGAATTTATTTCTAATTTAAATAAAGAAGAAAAAATAACAAAAATAGTCAAAGTATATATGACATCAGGAACAGTAATAAACGGAAAGAATTCGAAAGATGTTCAAATAATTGTTCCAAGTGATGAAAATGAATTAGATGGAATAATTAATATAAAAGATGTTAAGAAAAAAGAAAAAATCAGCTTAAAAGAAAATGAGATATGTTTAACAGATAAAGCAGCACAACTGTTAGAAGTAAAAAGTGGAGATACAATAATTTTAAAAGATGCAGATGAAAAAGAAGTTCAAATAAAAATTTCAAACATTGTTGAAAATTATGTATCACACTATGTATATATGTCAAAACAAACTTATGAAAACATTTATAAAAAAGATTATACTGCTAATGTATTGCTAACAAAAAATAATAACTTAACCTCTGAAGAGCAAGATGAGTTAGCAACTGAAATAATGAATCAAAATGAGGTTGCATCAGTTAGTAATATATCATCAATGGTAGAACAAATCGATGATATGATGAGCTTGTTGAATTATGTTGTTGTGGTGTTAATTGTATCAGCAGGTTTATTAGCTTTTGTTGTATTATATAATTTATCAAATGTAAATATAAGTGAAAGAATTCGAGAACTTGCAACAATCAAAGTTTTAGGCTTTTATGATAAAGAAGTATATAAATATGTAACAAGGGAAACTGTTATTTTAACGGTGATTGGAATAATTTTAGGACTAATTGGAGGATATTTCTTGAATTATTATATAATGGGAACTTGTGAGATTAATATATTAAGATTTAGTAAGACTATTAATCCGATTAGTTATGTATATGCAGTTATAATTACTGTGGTGTTTACTGTTATTGTAAACATTGCAACATATTTTGCCTTAAAGAAAATTGATATGATAGAAAATTTGAAATATGTTGAATAAAAAATATCATATAATAATATAGCTCCTTATTATTAGACCAAAGAGTTTAATAATAAAGGGCTATTTTTATGTCATTATCTTAAATGAAAAACATATATTGTAATAATAAAATTTAAGGTGGTGATTTTGTGCAAAACACATATACAGTGGCATTGGCAGGAAATCCAAATGTGGGAAAGTCAACAATATTTAATAGTTTAACAGGAATGCATCAACACACAGGAAATTGGACAGGAAAAACAGTAGCAAATGCAACTGGAAAACTAGTAATAAAAGACAGTATGTTTGAATTGGTGGATATACCGGGTACATATTCTATAATGTCAAATTCAGAAGAAGAAGAAATTGCAAGAGACTATATATGTTTTGGAAATCCAAATGTAACAGTAATTGTAGTTGATGGTACATGCTTAGAAAGAAATTTAAATTTGGTATTTCAAATAATGGAAATAACAGATAATATTATTGTTTGTGTCAACTTATTGGATGAAGCTAAAAAGAAAAAAATAAAAATTAATCTAAAAAAGCTAGAACTATTATTAGGAGTTCCTGTCGTAGGTACAATAGCAAGAGATAAACATACATTAGAAAAATTAAAAGATACAATATATAAAGTATGTGTTGGAGAAATTGTACCAAGGCCTAATGAGGTGGAGTATGATTCAAAAATTGAGGAAAATATTAGTGTGTTAGAAGAAAAATTAGCAGAAACTTGTAATCAGTGTATACAGATAGGATGTAGATCAACTAATGCATTAAGTGAAAATGAAAGAGAATTAGGAAAATTATATAAATGGATTTCTATTAAGTTAATTGATGGTGAGGAAAAAATCTTAAATTCAATAAAAAATAATTTAAATATAGAATTGGATAACAAAGATATCCAAGATTGTCTATCTGGGGTAAAACAACAACTGAAAAAAGAAAATATTACAGTAAATAATTTTAAAGATAAAGTTGTAGCAGACATCATGAAGAAAGCAGAAAATATTTCAAAAGAAGTATGTACATTCGAAAATA
Organism: uncultured Clostridia bacterium; assembly: GCA_934154445.1. Classification (GTDB taxonomy): domain Bacteria; phylum Bacillota; class Clostridia; order TANB77; family CAG-508; genus CAG-269. The sequence goes on along the minus strand of CAKPGC010000010.1, from coordinate 19,626 downwards.
AAGATTATAGTTCAAGAGATAGAAAAATAGATAAAATTTTGACATCCAGAAGATACGGAATCCCAATAATGATTTTGTTTTTAGGAATCATATTTTGGATTACAATAGTTGGAGCAAATTATCCATCTCAAATGTTATTTAATATGTTTAATTGGATACAAGGCAAACTTATAACTTTTGCAAAATATATAAACTCTCCAGAATGGCTTTCTAATATGTTAATAAATGGTGTATATCAAACTTTAACATGGATTATAGCAGTAATGCTTCCACCAATGGCAATATTTTTCCCATTGTTTACAATATTAGAAGATTTGGGATATTTACCAAGAATTGCATTTAATATGGATGGCTTTTTTAAAAAAGCATGTTGTAGTGGAAAGCAAATGATTACCATGTGTATGGGGTTTGGATGCAATAGCTGCGGTGTTACGGGATGTAGAATAATTGATTCTCCAAGAGAAAGATTAATTGCAATATTAACCAATAATTTGGTTCCATGTAATGGAAGGTTTCCGTTTTTAATATCTATTGCAACAATATTTATAGCAGGAGCGTATGCAGGAAGTAATGGCTTTTTATCATCAATATTATCTACAGTTACAGTAATAGTTGCTATAATACTTGGAATAATTTTAACTTTGATAATATCAAAAATATTATCAAGTACAATATTAAAAGGAATACCATCATCAATGGTATTAGAATTACCACCATATAGAAAACCACAATTCGGAAAAATATTGGTGCGTTCAATATTTGATAGAACATTATTTGTATTAGGAAGAGCAATATCTGTTGCAGCTCCTGCAGGACTTGTAATTTGGATTTTAGCTAATGTTGGTATTAATGGCGAAAGTTTACTTTCGTTAGTTGCAAATTTCTTGAATCCATTTGCAAAACTTATGGGACTGGACGGGTATATTTTGACAGCTTTTATTTTAGGAATGCCTGCAAATGAAATTGTTTTACCTATAATTTTAATGAGTTATTTAAAAGGAGGAGCGTTAGTAAATATAGAAGATACTACACAAATAGGGCAAGTTTTAATTCAAAATGGATGGACTATGCTTACTGCAATGAATGTTATATTGTTTACAATACTACATTTCCCATGTACTACAACACTTTTGACTATAAAAAAGGAGACTGGAAGTTGGAAATGGACTGGGCTTGCTTTTATAATTCCTACAACTTGTGGAATTGTACTTTGTATGTGTACAACACTTGTATATAATGTTATTAAATTATTTATATAATATGAAAAAAATAAGTGTATTATTGCTTTTAATGGTAAATTATAATACAATATGCAAAAGAAATAAGACAAGAGATGAATTAGAAATATAATAGGAGGATACAAATGATAGATTTACATACACATACAAATTATTCGGATGGAACATGGAATCTAAAAAAGTTATTAGAAGAAGCTGAAAAGGCAAATATTGAAGTATTATCTATAACAGACCATGATACAATCAGTAGTTATAAAGAACTAGAAAAAATAAATATTAAAGAAATATTTAAAGGAAATATAATAACAGGTGTGGAATTTAGTACTGTATTTGATGGTGTAATGTTTCATCTATTAGCATATAATTTTGATTATAAAAAATTAAATAGTTTTATATTTAGTAATTATGAGAATAAAAAACCAAATTTAAAAAAAGAATTTAATTATATGATAGAAAGTTGTAAGAAAAACAATATAAAAATTGGAAATTTAGAATATGAAGAACATAAGGGATGGCCAATAGATATTATTTTTCCGGAAATAAAAAAACACGAAGAAAACAAGAAATATTTTAAAAAAGAAGAATGGGAAGATATAGATGTATTTTATAATTCATGTGTGACAAATAAAAAATTTCCGGTATTTGTAGATTTTAGTATTCACTATCCAAAAGCTAATACAGTTGCTGATGCAGTAAGAACTGCAGGTGGAAAACTTTTTGTAGCACATGTTTTCAAATATCATTTAGAAGACACAATTGGTTTTTTAGATAAATTAAATAAAAATAATATTATTGATGGAATAGAAGTATATCATTCAAGCTTTTCAGAAGAACAAGTAAAAGTTTTAGAAAAATATTGTAACGAAAATAATTTACTTATGTCAGGTGGAAGTGATTGTCATGGAGAGAAAAAACAGAATAGAAAGATTGGAAAGGGATATGGAAATTTAAATATAAGTAAAGGAATATTAAATAATTGGTATGATATTTGTATATAACGTTGTTAAATTATTTATATAAGAAGATGGTATGAAAGAAAGAACTTTCATACCATTAAAATTTTATAAAAAAACATTGAAAAAACAAAAAAAATAATGTATTATATGTAGCAGAGATAGAGGTGGATTATGAAATCAAACTACTTTAAATATATTTTCATAATATTTGCAGTGTTAATTATGGTATTTGCAATAGTAAAAATAAAAACGGATGAGCAAAAAAAAGAAGCACAAGTATATGAAACAAAAGAGGAGACTGAAGAAGAAATAACAGAAATAAAATTAGGAGTAGCATCATTTGATAGTATAAATCCAATATTAAGTAAAAATAAAAATGTTCAAGATATATCAAAAATAATATTTGAACCTTTAATGACACTAACGTCAGACTATAAAATAAAAACGTGTTTGGCAAAAGAGTGGGCAAAACAAAATGAAACAACTTATATAGTGAAATTACAAGATAATAAAAGATGGTCGGATGGAAATAAATTTACAGCGGAGGATATAAAATTTACAATAGACAGATTAAAGGATTCTGATACAATATATTCTTCTAATGTACAATATGTAACAACTGTAGAAGTTGTAGATGATACAACTGTAAGAATTATATTGAGTCAAGAGGTACCTTTTTTTGAATATAACTTAACATTTCCTATATTATCAAGTAAATATTATAGTGATAAAGAATTTAATGCAGATATTGTACCTGTTGGAACAGGAATGTACAAGGTTAGTGAAGTACAAGATTCTGCACTTATTTTAACTAAGAATGAATATTACCCAGATGCAAATAATTTAAAACTTAGTAAGATAACTATATCAATATATTCAAGTGTAGGTGAATTATACAACTCATTTAAAATTGGAAATATTGATTTAATTAGTACTCAAAATAGTAATCTAAAAGAATATATAGGAACAATAGGATATTTTTCAAAAGAGATGAAAGGTAGAGAACATGACTTTATTGCGTTTAACACTCAAAATTCAATATTGGCACAAACAAGTGTGAGAAAAGCAATATGTTATTCAATAGATAAATCAAATATTGTTTCAAGTGTTTATGGAGATAACTATTATACTTCAAGTTTTCCATTAGATTATGGAAGTTGGATATATAATGAGCAAGATTCAAGTTTAGGTTATAATGTAGAACAAGCAAAGCAAATACTAATTGATGATGGATGGAGTTATAAATACAAATATTGGCAAAAAACAGAAAATTACAAAACACAAAGAATATCATTGAATTTAATAGTAAAACTAAGCGATACAAGTAGAGTGTCTGTGGCAGAGAATATAAAACAACAATTAGAAAATCAAGGATTTAGAATAAATTTAATAAAAGCATCTGATGCACAGTATCAGAATTATTTAAACAACAAAAATTATGATATGATTTTATGTAGTATGAATTTATCTATAAGTCCTGATTTAACAACATTCTTTGGAGAAAATAATCTATCAAATTATTCAAATGAAGAAGTTACTAATATAATGAACGAATTGAAAAATTTAAAAGATGAAGAAAAAATTAAACAAGATTATAAAAGATTAGGTGAGATATATAAGACCGAAATGCCTTATGTAAGTTTATACAATAATAAATATACAGTGGCATATAGCCAAAATTTAGCTGGAACAGTAGAACCAAATTGGTTTTATCAATTTTATAATATTGAAGGCTGGCATAAATAGTTTTTTTAAAATTAAATAAAATTATAAAAAATAAAAAAAAGTATTGACAAAAACAAATGTTTAATGATATAAAGTATTTATCAAACAAAAGTTCAATAATTAAGGAGGAAAAACAATGGCAGAAAATATAGAAAAGAAAAAAGCATTAGAGGCTGCAATGAGTCAAATAGAAAAACAATTTGGAAAAGGATCAGTAATGAAACTTGGAGAATTTAAAGCAATGGAAATAGAAGCAATTCCAACAGGAGCATTAAGCTTAGATATGGCTTTAGGTATAGGAGGTGTTCCTAGAGGAAGAATTATAGAAGTATTTGGTCCAGAGTCATCTGGTAAGACAACACTTGCACTACATGTAGTTGCAGAAGCACAAAAAATGGGTGGAGAAGCAGCTTTCATAGATGCAGAACATGCACTAGACCCAGTATATGCAAAAAAATTGGGAGTAGATATAGATAATTTAATAGTATCACAACCAGATACAGGAGAACAAGCTCTTGAAATAACAGAAAGTTTAATAAGAAGTGGAGCGTTAGATGTAATAGTAGTAGACTCTGTTGCAGCATTAGTCCCAAAAGCAGAAATTGATGGAGACATGGGAGATTCACACATGGGACTTCAAGCAAGATTAATGTCACAAGCATTAAGAAAACTTGCTGGAGCAATAAATAAAACGAAAACAGTGTTAATATTCATAAATCAATTAAGAGAAAAAATAGGAGTAATGTTTGGAAATCCAGAAACAACAACAGGTGGTAGAGCATTAAAATTCTATGCATCAGTAAGATTAGACATCAGAAAAATAGAAAATATTAAACAAGATGGAGAGGTTAAAGGAAATAGAGTAAGAGTAAAGGTTATTAAAAATAAAGTTGCACCACCATTTAGAGAAGCAGAATTTGATATTGTATATGGTGAAGGAATTTCTAAAGCAGGAAATATTTTAGACATGGCTGTTAATATGGATATAATAGAAAAAAGTGGATCTTGGTTTAGTTATAACGGAGAAAGAATTGGACAAGGTAGAGAAAATGTTAAAAAATATCTACAAGATAATCCAAGCATATTAGAAGATGTTGAGAAAAAAGTAAGAGCAAATTTTGCTAAAGCATTTCAAGAAAGCTTAGGAGAAGAATTACCTGAAGTTGATGAAGATGGAGAATTTGAAGACGAAGAATAATAGTTTTGGGTGAATAATAAAAAATTACTTGAAAAACATAGAGGATTATGTTAGAATACAAGCATAATTTATCTATGTTTTTTGTTATAAATAATTATATAAAAGATAGGAAGAAATAAATGTATACAATAGAAGAATTTGATAAAGAAAAAACAAAAGTATTGAAATATATATTATACAAAAAGAGAAGTGAAAATGAAATAAGAACGAAGTTTTCTGGAACAATGGATGAAAACTTATTGGAAGATATAATAGAATATCTAAAACAAGCTAAATATATAAATGATAAGGAATATATCATAAAAACAGTAAATAACTTTATTATATTAAAAAATTTATCAATAAAGGAACTAAAATACAAACTCTTATCAAAAGGCTTGAATAAAAATGATATTGAAGATTATATTTATGATAACAAAGAAGAGTTAGAAGAATATGAAATAAAATCAGCTTCAAATATAATATACAAAAAATCTACTTCAATGGACCAAGATGAAATAAAACAATATTTATTAAAAAAAGGATACAAACTAGAAAATATAAATAAGGCCATAGAAGAATAACGAGGAGAAAAAATGTCAATATTAACACTAGAAACAAAAAAATATTCAATTAAAATAGATAATTTTGAAGGACCATTGGACTTATTGTGTTATTTAATAGATAAAAACAAAATGAATATATATGACGTTAATTTAAGTGGTATTACAGATCAATACATAGAATTCTTGAATACAATGGAAGAAATGAATCTAGAAATAGCAAGTGAATTTGTTGTTATGGCTTCAACATTATTATATTTAAAATCTAAAAAGTTGTTACCAAAACAAGAAGAGGAAGAAGAGGAAATAACTGAAGAAGAGTTAATAAGAAGAATAATAGAATATAAGAAATTTAAAGAGATAAGCAAAGTATTTAAAGAAAATTATGCTATATTCGCAAATAGATTTTATAAAAAACAAGAAGAAATAGAACTTCCAAAACAAAAATTAGAAAAGGACTATGAACCTGAAAAAATACCAGAAATATACAGATTGCTAGTAGAAAGAAATAGCGTAAAAATAAATCAAAATGCAAAAAATATTGAAAAGATAGCATTAGTTGATAAATATACTGTTGCTGAAAAAGTAAGGGAAATGTATAAGGTTTTGACAAAGCAAAAGAAATTTATTTTTAATAAATTGTTTTCAATTAATAAAAAAGAAAAACAAGAAGTAGTAACTGCTTTTAGTGGGCTTCTTGAAATGTCAAGAAGAAACAAAGTTGAAACTAGCCAAGAGGAAGTATTTGGAGATATAGTAGTTGAGGAAAAGAAAAAATAGTATAAAGTTTAAATAGTAAAAAAGAGGAAAAACTAATAATATTACTAAAAAAGAAGGTGATATATTGGTTTTTCTTTTTGTATTTTTAATAATACTAATGATAATAACAATAAGAATAAAATTTAAGTTTGAAGATTTCGAATTTAATTCACAAAATAAGGAAAAATTAAATGACAAGTATAAAGTTGAAATAATTATATATATATTTAACTTTATACCTATTTTTAAATTTAAAATAACAAATGAGAAGGTTAAAAAAGTATTAACAAATGAAAAAATTAAAAAGTCTATAAACAAGCAAAAAATGAAAATTATGAAAAATAAAAATAATATAAATATAAAAGAAATAAAAAGTATCAAAATAGAAATAAAAGAAATGAGATTAAATATTCTATTAGGAACAGAGGATGCAGCAATTACGGCATTCATAATACCAGTTATTAGTACATTTATAGCAATATTTCTAAGCAAAAAAATAAAAAAATACAATGATAAGCAAGTATTTTCTATACAACCTATATATATTAATCAAAATTTAATAAATGTAGAATTTTCAGGTATATTTCAAATAAAAATGATACATATTATAAATACAATATGTATCATAAATAAGAAAAGGAAAGGTGATAAAAATGAGCGAACATCCAATAGAAGGGCTTATGACTACGGCTATGAATAGTATCCAAGATATGATAGATGTAAATACTATAATAGGAGAACCTATAAAAACAGCAAATAATATTGTTATTATACCAATATCAAAAGTATCATTTGGATTTGCAGCTGGAGGAAGTGAATTTAAAGGTGAAACAATTGACGAATACAAAAAAGTGGACAAAGATGAACAGATTCAATACAGATTGCCATTTGGAGGTGGTTCTGGAGCAGGAGTGACTATAAATCCAGTTGCTTTTTTGGTTATACAATCTAATAATGTTAAACTAATGCCAGTAAATCACTCTTCAAGTATTGATAAATTACTAGATTATGTACCGGATTTAATTGAAAGAACCAATAATATGATGAATAGAATAGTAAATAACAAAAAGGAAGAGACTGAAAAAATTCTGAAAGAAATGCAAAAAAGAAATTCTAATGAGAATAGTGAAAATTCTTCAGATGACTTATAATTGACATAAAGACAAAAGGAGAGTATAATAAACTTTGTAAAAATTATATTCAAAGGAGAGATTATTATGTCAAGACTCAAAGAAGTAAAACGGTATATTTTATGCACAGAAGACGGAAAGGAGACTATACTAAACTACAATATGGTGTGTGAATTTAAGAATGGTTTTGCACGGGTAATATTGGATGGGAAAGAAGGTTTCATTAATGAAACAGGAAAAGAAATAGTACCAATCAAATACGATAAGGTGTTTAATTTTAAAGATGGTTATGCACGAGTAGGATTGGATGGAAAAGAAGGTTTTATTGATGAGACAGGAAAAGAAATAGTACCAATTATATACGATAAAGTGTACGATTTTGAAAATGGTTATGCACGAGTAGGATTGGATGGAAAAGAAGGTGTCATTAATGAAACGGGAAAAGAAATAGTACCCATCAAATACGATAAAGTGTTTAATTTTGAAAACGGTTATGCACGAGTAAGACTTAATTACAAAGAAGGTTTTGTTGATAAAACTGGAAAAGAAATTATTCCACCAGTATTAGCATATTAAAACTCTCATAAAGAACTTCAATTATTTGAGGTTCTTTTTTTTGTCGAAAATTTCTATAAAATCGACAAAACTTCTATTTTTTTGCTATTGGAAAATATTGGAAAAAGAATTATAATACATAAGAAAACTATAAAGAACGGAGGACAAAAAATGGAATCAAAATTTTATGAAAAGGACAAACTATTAGTTTTTAAAATTACAGATGAAATTGATGATTGTAATGTACAAAAGATAAGGAGGAAAGCAGATTATGAAATTGAAAGATATATGCCTAGAAAAGTTATATTTGATTTTAATAGTGTTACTTTCATGGACAGCAGTGGAATAGGTCTAATAATTGGAAGATATAAATTTACAAATATGCTTGGTGGAAAATTAGAAGTAGCAAACTTAACACAAAATGTAAAAAAAATATTTGAAATGAGCGGGATATTAAAATTAATACCTGTTACTGAAATTTAGGAGGAGAAGCTATGAAAGAACAAATTGAAAACGAAATGAAATTAGAATTTGTAAGTAAAGGAAGTAATGAGGCATTTGCAAGAATAACAGTTGCGGCATTTGCATCTCAATTAGACCCAACGATAGAAGAATTAGCAGACATAAAAACAGCTGTATCAGAAGCTGTTACAAATTGCATAATACATGCGTATGAAAATAAACAAGGAATTATAAAAATAAAAGCACAGTTAATAGAAAATCAAATAATAATTCAAATATCTGATAATGGTAAGGGAATAGAAAATGTTGATATTGCAAAAGAGCCACTATATACAACTAAACCTAATTTAGAAAGATCTGGAATGGGTTTTACAATAATGGAGAGTTTTATGGATAGTATGAAAGTGGAGTCAATAGTTGGACTTGGAACTAAAGTAACTCTTGTAAAAACAATAAAAAAACAGGAAGAACATGAAGAGGAAATCTTAGATAGTTTAACAAAAGAATAAGTAGGAGTAGTGTACAAATGTATGAAAACTATATAAATTCAATAAAAAAGGCACAACAGCGGAGATAAGTTTGAAATGGACAGACTTATTAGAGAAAATAATGGACTTATTTGGAGTATAGTAAAAAGATTTATGAACAGAGGATATGAAGTTGAAGATTTATATCAAATAGGATGCATGGGATTTATAAAATCAATAAAAAGATTTGATATAAATTTTGAAGTGAAATTGTCAACTTATGCTGTACCATACATATTAGGAGAGATAAAAAGATTTATAAGAGATGATGGACCAATTAAGGTTAGTAGAAGTATAAAAGAATTAAACATAAAAATAAATGAATTAAGAAAACACTATTTAATAAAGTATGGAAGAGAAATTTCAATTGAGGAAATATGTAAAGAACTAAAAGTTGAAAAAGAAGATGTAATAATTGCAATTGAATCAACAAATGCAATAGAATCAATAGAGGAGTCGTCTTGTTCTGAAAACAAGGATGGAAAAAAATTAACTATATTTGATAAATTATCAACTGGAAAAAATGAAGAGGAAATTATTACAAATAAAATGGTTGTTAAACAATTAATAAATGAATTAGAAGATAGAGATAAAGAGATAATTTTGCTTAGATTCTTTAAAGAAAAAACTCAAACGGAAGTCGCTAAAATACTTGGAATAAGTCAAGTTCAGGTGTCTAGAATAGAAAGGAAAATATTGAATAATATGAAGACAAAGTTAACAATAGCATGAGGAGGAAAAAATATTGAAAAAAACCTTAATTTATGTATTATCTTTTATTATAATTTGTTTTGTTATACCTGCAATATTGACAAGGAGAACTATTTCTACAGTATCACAGACAGATACAAATACAGAAATACCTACAAATATAGAAAACAAAACTAATGAAAAAGAAGAACAGAAATATGAATATAGTAAATATGGAACAATCACATTACTACATAAAAAAACAAATGAAATAGAACAAGTAAACTTAGATGACTATTTATGTAATGTTATATCTGCTGAAATGCCGGCAAGTTATGAAAAAGAGGCGTTAAAAGCACAAGCAATAGTTGCCAGAACATATACTGTGTACAAGATATTAAATAAAAAACATGAAAATGCAGATATATGTGATGATTCTACATGTTGCCAAGCATGGATATCTAAAGAAAATAGACTTGAGAGATGGGAACAAAGTGAAAGAGAAAGTAATTGGCAAAAAATATGTGATTGCGTAAATGGCACAAAAGGACAAATTATAACTTATGACAATAAACCTATAAATGCCTTTTTTCATTCAAATAGTGGTGGAATTACGGAAATTCCAGTAAATGTATGGGGAGGAACTGGTTACCCATATTTACAAAGTGTAGAAACATCAGGTGAAGATTCTTATACACAATATTTATCGGAAGTTGTTTATACACAAGAAGAATTAATAAGTAAATTGAAAGATAAATATAATGATATATCAATAGATTTTTCGAATAACGATGATATTAAAATATTAGAATATACTCAAAGTAATAGAGTCAAAACTGTTAAAATGGGAAATCATGAACTTTCAGGTGTTGAAGCAAGAACATTACTTGGGTTAAAATCCACAAATTTTGAAATAATAAGAGAAGATAATATCATAAAATTTTCTGTAAAAGGTTATGGACATGGTGTTGGAATGAGTCAAACAGGAGCAGATGCAATGGCAAAGCAAGGAAAAACAGCTGAAGAAATTGTAAAACATTTTTATACTGGAGTAGAAATTAAGTATGTGAATGAATTATAATTTAATTTTATATTTGTTATAAATGTATATTTCTTTAAAATCCGGAAATAATTGTAATATAAATAAATTTTTAAGGAGGATTTTATGAGAAGAAATATAAGAAATAAAAACAATCAGGATGATGAGTTAAATATGAAAATTATAAAATACTCAGGAATTGGAATTGCTATTTTAGCAATAATAGTATTTGCACTTTTAATATATAGCAAAAAACTAAATGATGAAGTTAAGGATGGAACATTAACAAGTGAACAAATATCTGGTATTTTAAATAATACAAATTCTTCAGAAAACACAGAAAGTGCTAGTACAGAAATTGGAAAGAGTGTAAACGAAGCGGAAAAAGATATGAAAGAGAATAATGTTATTTCAAATAGCACAACTAATACTATCAATTCAACTAATACAAACACGAATTCTAATATTCTGAATACAAGTAAAGTAAATTCTACTAATACAACAATTCAAAATAATAGCAAAGTAGAAGAAAATAATGTAGAATTGAATTTTGAAAAACCAGTGGAAGGTGATATTGTTAGAGACTTTGCAGTTGAAAATTTAATATATTCAGAAACTTTGCAAGAGTGGACAATTCATACAGGAATTGATATAAAAGCAGATAAGACTACTGTGGTAAAAGCATCAGAAGCTGGAACAGTAAAAACAATAAAAAATGATCCTAGGTATGGACTTACAATTATAATTGAACACGCAAATGGTTTCCAAACAGTTTATTCAAATTTATTAACTTCAGAGTTTGTAGTTGAAGGCGAAAAGGTAGAAAAAGGGCAATCTCTTGGAACAGTGGGTAATACAGCAGCATTTGAAATTGCAGATGAAGCACATCTTCATTTTGAGATACTAAAAGATTGTGTTCAAGTAGACCCAAATATATATTTAAAATAAAAGAGACAAGAAGGGAGAACTTAAATAAGGACAAAATTGTTCTTATTTGGTTCTTCCTTATTTTGTTGGTGTTTTGGTAGCTTGATATTAAAAGATACCAATCCACTAAAATTTATATTTGCATAATACTTATCTTTCAATACTTGATATATCTCTATCATTTATTCCAGTTTTTTGATTTATATTTCTAACACTATCATCTTTTATTTTCATTGCAATGAACTCTAATTCTTCATCTTTACTTTTAGATTGTCTAGCCTTCATACCAATTCCCTGACTTTGTGTATCGCATAAAATTGTATAATGTTTATTTTTTTCTTGCCATTCGTTTATTAATGAATTAATTTCAGGATGCTCAATAATTACTTTGCTATACTGATCACTTTGTAATACGTCATTTACTATTTGCTCTGGTGTTTTTGTTGAATTACTTATATATAAAGAAGTTAAAAAGGAGTTAACTTTATCTTCAAGTGAAGGTTTTCTATGTCTTGACTCAATTTTTCCATCTTTGTCAAATACAAGCTTATATTCCTTTGTTCTAGCTTCTAATTCTCTGATTTTAGATATTTTTTCCATTGATTTTTCATCTAATGTAGGTTCAATAATTGAAGCATCTAATTTATCTTTCTCTCTTGTTCCTCTGCTTTTAGACATATAAGTATATTCTTTTGATTGAGTTTTTAATTTAATACCTTTATAGTCAACTGGTGTATTATCATATATCATATCAAATAATTCTTTAGGTATTACTTTTTCTGTACCAACAAATCTTCCAATTCTTTCATCAAAGGCATAGTTATATGTTGTTACTTCATTGTTATTTATTTTATAAACAAATAATCCGACACCTAATAAATTACTATTCTTTATACTTGTATTTATATCATGACATCCAGCTTTAAAATTTCCATTTACATCTATAATATTATTAGTTTTTATTCCTCTTTTATCTTCTATACTGTATCCGATTTCTTGTAATTTTTTTATTATCTTAGGCAAATCTTCTTCTTTACACATAATGTCTATGTCACTATTTTGTCTATACAAATCTTGATTAGTTTGAATTGCAGAAGAAATGCCACCTACAAGGTAGGCATCAATATCATCTAATTCTCCAAATATTTTTGATAATGTATCATAAGTAGTATGATATTCATCATAATTTTGTTTAGAAACATTTGCAAGCATAGGAAAATTATTTCTTCTAAATATTCGGTTAAAAATTTTTTTAATGTTATCTTTCATTTTAGGCATTAGAATTCCTCCATAACATATTATTATCATTTAAAATTTTATCATAGAAATTAAATTATAACAATTATTTTTGCAAATTATTTCTTCTTTTTAGATTTCTTATCTTCAATTAATTTTTTATATTCAGATGCTTTCATTCCAGACCAGCCTTTGTATATTTCATTAGTAAGCATAGCATATTCAATTGTCTTTTCTACAGCGCCATCTTTCCATATATCTGTCAGTTTAAATCTATCAACTAACATTCTTGATTTGACTAGAAGACCAATTATATTGTATATTGAAAAAAAGAAAAAAATAATATAATATATTGGTGATAAAATATATTTTAAATATGGTGTAAAATAAAAGGATGTGAAGAAGTGAACTTTAATTTTTTAGAAAATATAGGAAAGTCAATAGAAAAAACAATAAGTAAACAAAAAGAAAAAAATAATAAAATTGATGGAATAGATAATGAAGAAATAGAATTAGCAAACAAATTAGATGCTATAGAAGAGTACACAATAGATAGATTTGAAGAAAATATGGCAGTAATAGAAAATAGTAAAACTGGAAAAACAAAGAATGTAAAAAAAGAAAAAATACCGCAAAATGCTAAAGAGGGAAGTATTATAAAATGCATTAATGATAAATATTTTCTAGATGAAGAAAAAACAAAAATAGTAGAAAAAGAAATAAAAGAAAAATACAAGGATTTATGGGAATAAATAAAAAAACAAAAGAAGGAGAAACAAAAGATGATAATGAAAAAAAGCAGAAGATTTATAAATAGTATATTATCAATAATAATATTAATACTACTAGCATTAATAAGTCAAAATCAAGAAATAAAAAATTATATATTAAATACAACTGCAAATGTTACTGAAAAAAATGAACTAGCATCAGAAATACAAGAGAGCAGTGAACGGAACCAAAAAGATAATAATAGGTACAGGCGACGTAGATGATAAGGATAATTTATATGTTTATTATATAGATGTGGGACAAGCAGATAGTATTCTTATATTAAATCAAAATCAATCAGTACTTATAGATGCAGGCAATAATGAAGATGGCGATAATGTAGTAGAATTTATTAAATCAAAAGGAATAAATAAATTAGATTATGTTATAGGTACACATCCACATGAAGATCATATAGGAGGAATGGATAACGTTATAAATAATCTTGATGTTGACAAAATATATTTGCCTAAAATTCAAACAAATACAAAATCATATAAAGATGTATTACAAGCAATTCAAAATAAAAATAAAAAGATAAGTTCATTTAATAAAGGTGATAAGTTTAAAATAGGTAATGCAGAATTTGAAGTAATGACAGATTCAATATTGAATAAAGAAAACTTAAATTTATCTTCAAATATTATAAGGCTGAATTTTAATGGGACAAGCTTTTTGTTTACAGGAGATGCAGAAACAGAAAATGAAAAGACAATTAACTGGCCTCAGACAGATATATTAAAAGTAGCACATCATGGCTCAACAACAAGTACATCACAAAGCTTTTTGAATCAAGTAAAACCTAAATATGCTATAATTTCTGTTGGGAAAGATAACGATTATGGACATCCAAAAGAAAAAATATTAGAAAGATTAGAAAAAATAGGAGCTCAAATTTTTAGAACTGATGAATGTGGAACTATTGAAGTTATTGTTACAAATTATTAAAAATCCCTTGACAGTTTACAATAATAAAGATAAAATATAATAGGTAAGAAAAAAATATATTAATAAAAATAAAATATATATATTTGATTCGAACATTGAAAATTTAATAAGAAAGAGGTGTTGATTCATGAATATAGGAATCATTATCGCCGCTGTCTTAATCTCACTTGCAATAGGAGTACTATTAGGAATAGCATACAGAAAAAAAATTGCAGAATCTAAAATAAATAGTGCTGAAGAAGAATCTAAAAAAATATTAAATATGGCAAAAATTGAAGCAGAAAATTTAAAAAAGGCTAAAATAATTGAGGCAAAAGAAGAAATTGTAAACAGTAGAAACGAATTAGATCAAGAGATTAAAGAAAGAAGAGGCGAAGTACAAAGACAAGAAACAAGACTTATTCAAAAAGAAGAAAATTTGGAAAGACGTTCAGAAAATTTTGAGAAAAAAGAAGAAGATTTAGAGTTAAGATTAAAAGAAGTAGAAGGACAAAAAGAAGAAATTCAAAAATTATATGAACAAGAAATTCAAGAACTTCAAAAAATAGCATCTTTAACAAGAGAAGAAGCAAAATCTAGATTGTTAAAAGAAGTTGAAAAAGATATAACAGCTGAAAAAGCTGCTATAATAAGAGAAGCAAATCAAAAAGCTAAAGAAGAAACTAATAAAGCTGCAAAAGAATTATTAACCTATGCAGTACAAAAATGTGCAGCAGACCATTCACAAGAAACTACAGTATCTATAGTAGCACTTCCAAGTGATGAAATGAAGGGAAGAATTATAGGTAGAGAAGGTAGAAATATAAAAGCTTTAGAAACATTAACTGGAGTAGACCTAATAATAGATGATACACCTGAAGCAGTGGTTCTATCAGGATTTGACCCATTAAGAAGAGAAGTTGCAAAAATTGCTCTAGAAAAATTAATAGAGGATGGAAGAATACATCCAGCCAAAATAGAAGAAGTTGTAGAAAAAGCAAAACAAGAATTAGAAGAAACAATAAAAGAAGAAGGAGAAAGAGCTGTTCTAGAAACAGGTGTAATAGGATTGCATCCTGATATTGTAAAATTAATAGGAAAATTAAAATACAGGACAAGCTATGGACAAAATGTATTAAATCATTCAATAGAAGTATCTAATTTAGCTAGAATAATGGCTGAAGAATTAGGATTGGATGCGAAACTTGCAAGAAGAGCTGGATTATTACACGATATTGGAAAAGCATTAGATCATGACATGGAAGGAACACACGTAGAAATCGGTGTAGAAATACTTAAAAAGTATAAAGAAAATCCATTAGTTATAAATGCTGTTGAAGCACACCATGAGGATGTGGAACCACAAACATTAGAAGCTGTATTAATTCAAGCAGCTGATGCAATAAGTGCATCAAGACCAGGAGCTAGAAGAGAAACGCTAGAAGCATATATTAAAAGATTACAAAATCTTGAAGAAATAGCAGATTCATTTGATGGAGTTGAAAAATCATTTGCAATTCAAGCTGGTCGTGAAGTTAGAATATTAGTAAAACCTGATAAAATTAATGATGACCAAATGACTATTTTGGCTAGGGATGTAGCTAAAAAAGTTGAAAACGAAATGGATTATCCAGGTCAAATAAAAGTTAATGTTATAAGAGAAACAAGAATTGTTGACTATGCAAGATAAAAATAAAAAAGTTGTGATTTAAATGTCACAACTTTTTTTAGTTCTATCTTAATGCAAACTTGCTAAATTTTTTAAAATATAGTATTATATATAAGGTTAAAATATAAGAGAAAGAAGTGAAAAAGTATGAAAGTTTTAGCAGTTGGTGATATTGTTGGATCAGCAGGAATTAATGAGCTAAAATTAAGATTAAAAGGAATAAAAGAAAAAGAAAACATAGATTTTACAATAGTAAATGGAGAAAATTCAGCAGAGGGAATGGGAATAACAGAAAAAAATTTTAATGATATAATATCACAAGGTGTAGATGTAGTAACTATGGGAAACCATACTTGGGGGAAAAAAGATATATTTAAATTTATAGACAATCCAAAAATAATTAGACCAGCAAACTACCCAGAAGGTGTTGTTGGAAAAGGATATAATATATATCAATGTAAAAATAAAAAGATTGCTGTTATAAATCTAATTGGTAGAGTTGATATTAACATATTAACTGAAAATCCATTTTTAAAAGCAAAAAAAATAATAGAAAAAATTCAAAATCAAGTGGACATGATATTTGTTGATTTTCACGCAGAGGCAACAGCAGAAAAAATAGCATTAGGATATTTTTTAGATGGAAAAGTTACTGCTTTATTTGGTACACATACACATGTACAAACAGCTGATGAAAAAATATTACCTAATGGTACAGGATATATAACTGATATAGGAATGACAGGACCAAAATATTCTGTAATTGGAATGGATATAAAAGCTTCAATAAAAAGATTTGAAACTACACTTCCAGAAAAATATAAAATTGCAGAAGGAGAATGCATACTTAATGGAGTTATATTTGAAATAGATGATAAGACATTAAGGGTTAATAATATAAAAAGAATATATATACAATAATATGACTGTTATTGATGTCGAAATATAATTTTTATTGCGATGAAAACTTGAAAAAATTTCCAAAAAACTATTTACATTTTTTTCCAGAAGTTATAAAATATCATCATAAAAAGTTGCAACAAAAATAAATTATAATTAGGAGGCAAAAGAAAATGGAAATTTTAAAAATTTCATCAAAATCAAACCCTAATTCAGTAGCAGGAGCAATAGCTGGATTAGTAAAAGAATCAAACAAAGCAGAAATGCAAGCAATAGGAGCAGGAGCATTAAATCAAGCTGTAAAAGCAGTAGCAATAGCAAGAGGATTTGTAGCACCATCAGGAGTTGATTTGGTATGCATACCAGCTTTTGCAGAAGTGGAAGTAGAAGGAGAAGATAGAACAGGAATTAAGCTTATTGTTGAGGCAAGAGCATAATATAAAATCAAAGATATTTTGTAATAAAATACAGAATATCTTTTTTGATTGAATAGAATATTGTAATCTCATTATACAAATTAATTATATTAAAGAAATTTAATTAAATAATACTTGACATTTTAAAATGAGTATGTGAAAATGTAACAGAAAAAAGGCATGAAATAAGTTTAAAGGGAGGAAAAATAACATGGAAAAAATAAGAGGATTTGAAATAGCAAAAGGATTTGAAAATGAAGGTATAAATTTACCAATTAGAAAAACAAAATATTCAGCAGGATATGATATAGAAGCTGCAGAAGATACAATAATCCCAAGTTTTAAAAAAGGAATGGCACCAACATTAGTAAAGACTGGAATAAAAGCATATATGCAAGATGATGAAGTATTAATGCTATATAATAGAAGTTCTAATCCAAAGAAAAAAGGATTAATATTATCAAATAGTGTAGGAGTAATAGATAAAGACTATTATGGAAATCCAGACAATGATGGACATATAATGTTTGCTTTTTATAATATAAAAGATGAAGATATAACAATAAAAAAAGGTGAAGCAATTGGACAAGGTGTTTTTCAAAAATACTTTATATCAGATAATGATAAAGCAGAAGGAGAAAGAGTAGGAGGATTTGGTTCAACATCAAAATAAAATGACCGATCTAATTACAAAAAATAACAAAAAAAATTTAACTTGAAATATCAGGCTTTTTAGCCAAAATTACATAAAAAGTCAAAATAAAAGCTTTGACTTTTTATTTTTTTTGTAGTATAATAAATATGGTTAAAAAATCCAATAAAGTTATCTCATATTGACTTAACTTTATAATATTTTTTTGCTGAAAAAACACAAAGAAGGGAGTTGGCTTACATGTTCAATGTAGGAGACAAAATAGTATACCCAATGCATGGAGCAGGGACAATAGATTCAATAGAAGAAAAAGATATTTTAGGTGAGAAACAATCATATTACATCTTAAAAATGCCAAGTAATGTAAAAGTAATGATACCAACAGCTAAGGCAGAAGAAGTAGGTGTTAGAAACATAATAGATAAACAATCAGCAGAAAAAGTTTTTAAAGTACTTAGTGAAGATGAAACTGAAATGGAAAAAAATTGGAATAAAAGATATAGAGACAACATGGATAAAATGAAAAGTGGAGATATATACGAGGTAGCCGATGTAGTTAGAAATTTAAGCTTTAAACAAAAAGAAAAAGGACTTTCTACAGGTGAAAAGAAGATGCTAAATAATGCAAAACAAATATTAGTTAGTGAACTTGTTTTAGCAGAACATGCTAATCAAGAGGAAATAGAGGAACAAATTGAGAATAAAATTAATACTTCTTTTATGACTTTTAGAGCAGAAGGAGTTGAACAACAAAGTATTGTTAATAAATTTATTCCGTTTGATGAAGATAATAAAACAAATGCATAATACATAGATTTAATGATATAATCTTATATGTCGCAAGATTTTAAGCCTTGCGGCTTTATATTATGAGAATTAATAGTATGTTATAAATAATTTCAAAAAAAACATAGTTTTTTTTGAAAATGTATTGACAAATTTTTCTCTTAATATTATAATATCAATTGTCGTTAAGATAACCAGTTCAAATAACAAATGCAGATGTGGCGGAACTGGTAGACGCACAGGACTTAAAATCCTGCGGTTGAATAAACCGTGCCGGTTCGATTCCGGCCATCTGCACCAATGACGTTTCTGTTCGAACTAAATTGAACAGAATTGATACAAAAATCAATCAGAAAATAAAATCTGGTTGATTTTTTTGTTGCCTAAAAACAATATTAAAATCATCCAAGCGAAAGGATGGTGGAAGTATGGATTTATTTTTTATTTCGTTGTGTCTTTCAGCTTTAGTTATACTTGTTTTAGTATAAGTTTCTACTCTAGCTACTGAATAATTTGTTTTG
>CAKPGC010000009.1 GCA_934154445.1 uncultured Clostridia bacterium | reverse complement strand
TCAGGATGTTTATTTACAAAATATTCTGCAAAGTTTGCTCCTATAAATCCTGCTGCTCCTGTTACTAATACATTTTTACTCATTTTAAATACCTCTTTCTTAATATTATAAATTTTTAAATAAATCTGTTTCTTTTAATTTTTTAAGTGATGGCCATTTTCCATCTTTTTCTGATGTTAACAAATCTTCGACTTTTAATTTTCCCATTGGCCAGTCAATTGCTACATCTGGATCATTCCATTTTAATCCACCTTCAGCTTCATGATTATATACGTCATCACATTTGTAAGCAAATTCTGCTTCATCTGATAATACTAAAAATCCATGTGCAAATCCTTTTGGTATCATAAACATTTTTTTATTTTCTTCTGTTAGTATAACACCTTCCCATTTTCCATAGCTTTTACTTCCTGGTCTTAAGTCAACTGCAACATCAAATACTTCTCCTTTTATACATCTAACTAATTTAGCTTGTGTATTTTCTTTTTGAAAATGTAGTCCTCTTAAAACTCCTTTTTTTGATTTTGATTGATTATCTTGTACAAAATTATAGTTTAATCCTAATTCTTCAAAATCTGTTTTACTATATGTTTCCATGAAATAACCTCTGTTGTCTCCAAAAACTGTTGGTTCTATTATACATACACCGTCTATTGACGTATCTATTCTTTTAAATTTTCCCATATTAAACTCCTTTTTATTTATAATATTAAATATTATTTAATCAAAGCTTTTAAATATTTTCCGTAATCTGTTTTCATATATTTATCTGCTAATTTAGATAATTGTTCTGCTGAAATCCATTTATTTTGATAAGCAATTTCTTCAGGGCAACATACTTGCATTCCTTGTCTTTTTTCTATTGTTTGAACAAAACTTGCGGTTTCTAGTAATGCATCATGTGTTCCTGTATCAAACCATGTCATTCCTCTTCCAAATGTTTCAACATATAACTTATTCATTTTCATGTATTCTTCATTTACTGTTGTTATTTCTAATTCTCCTCTTGCTGATGGTTTAACATTTTTAGCAATTTCTATAACATCATTTGTATAGAAATATAATCCTGGTACAGCATAATTTGATTTTGGATTTTCTGGTTTTTCTTCAATTGATATAGCTTTACCATTTTCATCGATTTCAACTACTCCATAAGCTCTTGGATCTTTTACTTGGTATCCAAATATTGTTGATTCATTTTCTCTTTCATTTGCTTTTCTTAACATTTCTGACAGATGAGATCCATAAAACATATTGTCACCTAAAATCATTGCAACATTATCTTCTCCAATAAAGTCTTCACCAATTATAAATGCTTCTGCAAGTCCGTTTGGTTTTTCTTGAATTTTATATTCAAATTTCATTCCCCATTGTGAACCATCTCCTAAAAGAGCTTTAAATGTTTCTAAATCTCTTGGTGTTGTGATAATTAATACTTCTCTAATTCCTGCTTCCATTAAAACTGATAATGGGTAATATATCATTGGTTTATCATATACTGGCATTATTTGTTTTGAGATTGCATGTGTTAGTGGATATAATCTTGTTCCACTTCCTCCTGCTAAAATTATTCCTTTTCTATTTTTCATTTTTCTTCCTCCCTTAAGTTTGTCAAAAACTTAGCTTTCCTATTGACAATTTTTTTCTTCTTCTAAATATCTTTTTAGTCCATCTTTCCATTCTGGAACATTAATTCCTACTTTTGCAAGTTTTTCTTTTGACATTTGTGAATTGAATGGTCTTTTGGCTTGTGTAACTTTCATCATTTCAATGTATTCATCTGTTGTTACAGGGTTTACTTTACATTCAATTCCTTGTTCTTTTAATATTTCTTTTGTGAATTCATACCATGTTGTGTATCCATTGTTTGTTGCATTATATACTCCATAAGGTATTTTTTTATCAATCGCTTGATATATTATTTCTGTTAAATCTTTTGCATAAGTTGGACTTCCATGTTGGTCTGATACTACATTTATTTCGTCTCTTGTTGAACCTAATTTTGTCATTGTTTTTACAAAGTTATTTCCTCCAATTCCATATAACCATGCTGTTCTAAATATGTAGTAGTCTTCCATATTTTTTTCTATTCCTTCTTCACCATGTAATTTTGTTTTTCCATATACTGTAACAGGATTTTTTTCATCATCTTCTTTATAGTCTTTTGATATATCTAAATCTCCTCCAAATACATAGTCTGTCGAAATATGTACTAATTTAGCTCCTACAGCTTTTGCTGCCTTTGCAAGATTTGTTGGTCCATCTCCGTTTATTTTATCAGCTAAATCATAGCATTCTTCAGCTTTGTCAACTGCTGTAAATGCTGCACAATTTATAATATAATCAGGTTTTAAATTGTTTATAAAATCAAATACTGCTTTTTCATCTGTTATATCTAATTCAGCAACATCTGTTATTGTAAGTTCGTTTCCTTTTGAAAATTTTTCTCTTACTTCTTTTGCAAGCATTCCATTTGCACCTGTTATTAATATTTTCATTTTTTTGCCCTCTTTCACTTTTATTTTTACAAGATCCTTTAATATAATACCATTAAATAAAAAAAAGTACAAGTCTTTCTTGTACTTTTTAAATATTTTGTCCAATCATAAATATTAAATTTATTATAGTAATTGCTTCTAATTTCCCTTTTTCTTTATTTTTCATTTTTTCCTCATTCTTATTTTTCTTTTGATTTTCTATAAATTAATTTTTTTGTCAATTATATATTGAGGTCTTTGCTTTGTTTCATCATAAATTCTACCTATATATTCTGACATTATCCAGATTGATAATAGTTGCACACCGGCAAAGAAGGTTATAGCAACCATTATAGAAGTCCAACCTGCAGATAAATTATTTAGCTTACATGCATAAGATACTAAAGAATAAATTAATAATATAATTGATGTTACAATTGAAATTATTCCTAATGCTCCAACTAATTTTAATGGTTTTGTAGAAAAGCTTATAATGCCATCAGAAGCTAATTTTAGCATTTTCTTTAATGGGTATTTTGTTTCTCCTGCAAATCTTTCTTTTCTTTCATATTCAAATGGAGCTTGTTTATATCCTACCCAACTAAATAGTCCTCTAAGAAATTTGTTGTGTTCTGGCAAAGAATTTATTGTATCTACTACTTTTCTGTCTACTAATCTAAAATCACCCGTATCTTTTGGAATTTCCACATCTGATAAAGCATTTAAGGTTCTATAAAACATTTTGGCAGTAAATAATTTGAATGCACTTTCACCTTCTCTT
Organism: uncultured Clostridia bacterium; assembly: GCA_934154445.1. GTDB lineage: Bacteria > Bacillota > Clostridia > TANB77 > CAG-508 > CAG-269. Next base: position 58,610 of record CAKPGC010000009.1, on the reverse strand, counting down.
GACTTTCTTTTGCCATATATTACTTCATTTCCTTCTTCCCATGATTTTAACATGTCTGGTATTAATTCTGGTGGATCTTGAAGATCGGCATCCATTATTATTATTGCGTCACCTGTTACATATTGAAGTCCTGCTGTTACTGCGGCTTGATGACCAAAATTTCTTGAAAATGAAATTACTTTAACATTTCTGTCTTTTTGTGCAATTTCTGTTAGTATTTCCAATGTTTTGTCTTTGCTACCATCATTTACAAATATTATTTCATGATCATAATTTTCTAATTTTTCTAAATTTTCTTTTACTCTTTTATAGCATTCATTTGCTACCTTTTCTTCATAATACATTGGTATTACTAATGTTACTTTCTTTTTTTCCATTTTACAATATATCCTTTCACTTTTTTTAATTATGAATTTTATTTTTTATTTTTGAATACAAATAATTTACTAAATATGTAATTTGAAACTATTATTACTACTTGGGATATCAGTTTAATTATTTTATCATTTAGGTGTAGTATTGTTACTCCTAACCACATTATTAACATATCCATTATAAGTGTTGTTACTCTTGCTAAAACAAATTTACTTGCTTCTTTTACTTTGTTTTTTTCTTTGCTTTCAAACACATATTTTCTATTGGTAACATAAGCAAATGTTACACCTGCTATCCAGGATAAAATGTTTGCAATTTGTAGCTGTACAGCATTATCCGGGTTTAAAAATGTAAATACTGTTACATAATATACTATCAAAGAAATAACAGTAGTTAGTACTCCAAATATTAAATAATTTATTACTTCCTTATACTTTATATATAGTTCTTTTATTTTTTCCATTTAGTTTTCCCTTCATTTATAATTTCTGTAACTTATATTCAAGTCGACATTGCCTAATATTCCATTTATATTTCCTTTGTCAGAATATTGCCATATTGAATATGTTCCATTATAATCTGGTTTTGATGTTACATCATATTTATAATGTGCAATCCATGTATCATATTTAGATAATTCTGACATATTAAGCTTGTTTGAAGCCCAATTCACATTAGTGTAGACAATAGGTGTATAACCTGCATTTTGTATTGTCTGACAGAATAATTTTACTAGATGTGTACGTGTATCAATATCTAGATTCTGAGTTCTTGGAACATCACCAGCAGCAACGCCTGCTTCTTCTACATCAATTGCAATTGGATATTCTATATCATAAGTTTTAATTTTTTGCAATACCCAATTTGCCTCTTCAATTGCCTCTGAATCTGTTATAGCTTGGGTAACAAAGTATACACCAACAGGAATTTCAGCAGCTTTTGCAGCTTCAATATTTCTTTTAAACATTATATCTTCAGCAAAATTACCAGCTTGTCCATATCCTCTGTATCCTACTCTTATATATGCAAAATCCAATTTTTCTCTTTTAACAAATCCCCAATTTATATTTCCGTTATATTGACTTACATCTATACCTTTATAATTTCTTTTATAATGTGGTACAATTCTTATTCTTATTGCTTCAATTCTTTTGCCTTGTCCAACTGTTCCTGCTGTTTCACCGTCTATATACCAAGAGCTCCAACCCTTATCTTGTATATGAACTTGATATTCCACTGTGTAATCATCCATATTTTCCAGTTTTATCTTAATTGCTTCTATTCTTAATGATTGTCCTGATGTACCTGCCATTTCTCCATTTGATTTCCAGTTTTGCCATCCTATATTTTCTACATGTGTACAATATGTAATTTTAGCATTTGATGGTGCATTAATTAAATTTATATTCATTGCTTCAACTCTATATGATTTTCCTGATGTACCAGATACTTCCCCATCCATTATATATCCTTGCCATCCCATATTTTGTACATGTGATCTATATTGAACATGTAAATTCCTATCAATGTTTATTTGTGTTGTTGTTTCTTGTATGACTTCATTATTTGATGTACACAATGCAATTTTTATTTTGTGAGTGCCATTAGACATATTTGTTGTATTAATCCAAAATTCGAAACCAGGATTTGGATTTTCAATTTCTGTTCCATATCCAATTATTGATGTAAGAATATCATTCCTTTTTTTGTATGTTATTTGTTTATCATCAATATATGTTGAACTATTATCTATATAAACTTTTAATTTAGTATTAGAAACATTTGACATTTTCCATCCAGATACTTTTACAGATGTAGGACTGTAATATATAGAACCATTTGCTCCTGTTTCTATAGTTATTCTTCCTTTTTTTACTTTTGGAACAATTTTAATTTGAATTGCTTCTAATCTTAAAGATTGTCCTTCAGTTCCAGCCATTTCTCCATCTGTTTTCCAATCTTGCCATCCTATATTTTGTACATGTACTCTATACATAATTGAATATTCATCAGATGATTCTAATCTTATTTTAATTCCTTCTAACCTATAGCTTCTTCCTTCAGTTCCAGCCATTTCTCCGTTAGTTTTCCAATCTTGCCAGCCTATATTTTGTATATGTACTTGATATTTTATATTTAAATCCGAATATGAGCCTTGTAATTTTATATTAATTCCTTCTAGCCTATAACTCTTACCAGATGTCCCTGCTATCTCGCCTTCTTTTACATAGTTTTGCCAGCCTATATTTTCTACATGTGTTCTGTATGTAACCTCTGGCTTGTTGCTTTTATTAGTTGAAAATAGTGATATTGAATTTTCATCTTCATTAGTTATATTTTCATTTTCTGTGTTGTCTATTGGTTCTTTTTCTGCTTCTATATTTGTTGATATTTCGTTATCTATTGTATTGTTTTCTGCGACATTATTTTTTTCAATTATATTATCTGTTATAGTTTCATTCTCGATCACATTATTTGATAATATATTGTTATCAATTTCATTTATGTCATTTTGAATAGAATTTTTCTCTATATTTTCTTCTACAGTATTTTGAATTTCTACTGCCTTTATGTTATACCATATTCCTGAAAATATATTGATAAATATTATCAATATAATATTAAGAGCTAATAATTTAAATTTCATAGTTTTTAACTCCTTTCTAACAATTCCTTATAAGTTAATTGTATATTTTTTCATCTTCATAGTCAATATTTTTATTTTAAATTTTGCTGTATAAATATACCAATAATTTTCCTAAATGAGCATTATGAAAAATTAAAAAGGTTTTCATTAGAAATCTAATACTTAATAATTCTCCATCAGGTTTTGTATAACTAATCATTTTGTTCTTTTTATAATCTGGAAATTTTTCTTCAAGCCAATTAAATAGCTTGTCATATTCTTCGCTTATGGTTTTGTAATCTAATTTTTTAGTTGAGAAAGAAATTAACCAAACTATATATCTTGTAAAATGTGTTTTTATAATATTATAATTTTCTTCAAGTAGTCCCTCGTCTTTTACCATATCATAGCAACTATTTAATAATTCATATACTTGCAATTGTGTTATGTTTTTTTGAGTTGTATTTGATACACTTGAAGTATTAAAGAACCAATTATATCCTATGTATGGTATTATTTTTATTTTATTACTAACCAACATTGCTTTTAAATTAAAATATATATCTTCGCCTAAATTAACACTTAAAAATTCTATATTATTATCAATTAAATATTGCTTTTTATATATTTTAGCCCATGGAGCCATTATCATAAGTTTTGCCCATTCTGTTTCTTCTAGTTTCATTTCTTTTATTATTTTTCCGTTTTCGTTTGGTCTTCTATATCCTCCAAGTACAACATCATAATCACCTTTTTCCGCTTCTGTAACAAATGTTTCTATATAATCACTATCTAAAAAATCGTCATTATCTATAAACATTATATAATCGCCACTGGCTTTTTTTATACTTTCATTCCTTGTTTTAGAAACACCCTTATTTTCTTGATTAATTGCTATAATCTTATCTGGATATTTATTTTGATATTCTTCTATAACTTTTTGAGAATTATCTTTTGAACCATCATTTACAACTAATATTTCAAAATTCGTATATGTCTGGTTTAATATACTGTCTAAACATTTTCCTACATATTTTTCTGAATTATATACTGGAACTATTAATGTTACTTTTTTCATTTATTTTTCTCCTTGCTTAAATATTACTTTTATTTTAATGTTTGTATATATTGTATATATTAAAAATTGCATTGCCATAATTAATAAATATGATATTACTGCTCCATTAATTTGTCCTGCTTTTGTACAAGTATTTGCTACAATATATGCAAAAATAGACATTACAATATAAATAATAAATTGTGAAAATGTTTCTCTTACTGTTGTTAAAATAGAAGAATATATTACCCCTATTGTATATAATGTAGATGCTATTATAATTATAAGTAATCCTAATCTATATGCACTTAAATCTAATCCATAGATTAATCCTAATACTTGTGTTCCTAAGAAATACGCTAAAATTGATGATATAACTCCAACTCCCAAAATATACATAATTAGTTTTAATGCTAATTTGTTTAGTCCTTTTAAATTTTTTTCTTCATATAATGCAACTATTTGGTTCAAATATGGATGTATTAAAAATTGTGCAACTAGCCCTATAACAGTTGCTGGCATTACAATAATTCCAAATATTGTTTGATAATTATTTTCTAAATAGCTATCTATTGCATATTTTGGTGCATTTAATACATACATTCCTAAAAATGAAATTGCAAATGTAAAAAATCCCGCTTTGAATATTTTTATTATGTTTTCTTTTTTTACTGGTAATTTTAAATCTATATATTTAATTCCATTTTTTAAATCATAAAATATAAGTATTAGTACACTTACTAAGATTATTGATATTATTGATATTATCATATTTTTTGTAATTGCATCAATTGCTACAAATGCTATTACAGAAATTAGTGATTTAAAAAATAAAGATTTTCCCGCAATATCAAGTTTTTCATTTTTTTGTAATATTCCATATATTACATCACTAAATGCTTCTAATGCTTTATATGTTGTTAATAATAAGAATACTGTTGATTTAAAAATATCGTATCCTCTTATAACACTAAATAATATTACTAATATTAGCATTGAAACAGTTGTTATTATTCTATTTATTATGTATTCTTTATCTGTTATACTTTTGTCAGGTTCTGTTACTTGATAAATTCTACCTGCATATACACCTACAATATAGATTATACATGCTGTTGAAAATGCAATTGTAAATATTCCTGCATTATCTACTCCATTTATACGCGTAACTGCTATCATAAAAAATAGTGAATTAAATGCATTAAATCCTGTTCCTAATATATTCCATATAAAATTTTTTCTAAATTGTATATTTTCTTTCATTTAAATCTCCATTACATTTTATTTGTATCTACAGCCTTTTTATAAAATCTCATAATAAATTTTGCAATTGGTGAAGGCCAGTATCTTTTGAGCATTAGTAGATCTTCTTCTAATCTAACATTATTTTCAATTAAATTTGAAGTTTCTGATTCTTCATGAATTCTGTGTTGCATTAGTTCTTTTGGTATATATAAAAAGTTTTCATTATATTGAGTCATTTTATCCCAAGTATCCCAATCCAAATCACATTTAAGTTCAGTTTTATATGGCGTTTTGCCTGCAATTTTTGTATTTATTGTAACACTTGGACAACATATTGCTGCTCCTAATGATAAAATCCTTCTCTTTATAAATTTTGATTTTCTAAATTTTCTTAAAGGAAATAATAATATTTTTTTTATTTTTAGGTTTCTTGTTAATGGTATCTCCTGTCCATTTTTTACTTCTCTATAATCTGTAAATGCAATAACAAAATCTATTCCTTTATTTATATTATTAACTATTTCTTCAAGATAATTTTCTTTATATATATCGTCTTGATGTGCAATTGTTACATAATCTGTTTTTACATTAGAAATTCCAAAATTCCAGTCTTGTCCTATTCCTTTTTCTCCATTGTTAACATATAAATCTATATTATATTTTTCTGCCATATTTTTTATATATTCATTCGGAGTTGATGTTGACATTATCACATTACTTTTTACTTTTTGATTTAATACAGATTTTATACAATCTTCTAAATATGGTGATTCTTTATATGCACAAACAACAAATGTATGATTTTTAAATTCTTTCATTTTTACTATTCCTTTTTATTATTTTCTAATTCTTCTACTCTCTTTTTTAATATTGATATTTCTTGTATTAGCATTGTTGTTTTATGTTCTTCTTTTGATATTAAAGCCATCAAATCAAATATTAAATATAAAATTATAAATATTGCTACACTGAATATCATGTTTATAGGTAATTCAAATCCAATTATTTTTGTAATTTTATCTATTAAATCAGGTATCAATATTGATATTATTAGTGCTACAGCTGTTACCATCCAAAATATTAGATATCCAATTCTCATATTTTTTCTTTTTACTGCTTTTAAGATAAAAAATATATAAATTAATATTATGCATACTAATGCTATTGCTAATTGTTTTTGCATTATTTTTTACCTCCTTTTTTTCTAAAGCTAATACTGTCTATAATTATTGCTAATACTACTTTTACCATATAGTCAACAGATTTCCATAATCTTATTGAAGAAGTTCCACCTATCCTTTCGTTCATGCTTACAGGAACTTCTTTTATTTTGTATCCATTTACAAGCAAAGATACTGTTGACTCTGGTTCAGGATATTCTTTTGGATATTCTTTTGCAAATTCTTCTATTACTTTTTTATTTACCGCTCTAAATCCTGATGTAGGATCTGTTATTTTTTTATGGCAACATATTTTTATAAAAAGTGATATTATACTTGAGCCTAGTCTTCTCATAAATGTTGACTGAAATTCACTTGATGTTTTATCTAGATATCTTGTTCCTATACACATATCAGCTTGTCCATTTTCTAAAGGCTCACATATTTTTTTTACAAAATTTATATCATGTTGTCCATCTCCATCAAACTGAATGGCTATATCATAATTATTCTCAAATGCATATTTATATCCTGTTTGTACAGCTCCACCTATTCCTAAATTATTTATTAAATTAATATGATTTAAATTATTTTCTTGTAATATTTTTAATGTATTATCTTTAGACCCATCATTTATTACTATATAATCTAATTCTTTGCTAAATTCTTTTATTTTTTGACATGTATTTAGTATATTTTCTTCTTCGTTATATGCTGGAACTATCATCAATATTTTCATTTTTATTTTCTCCTTCTCCTAATGTTAATCTATCTTCTTTGTATTGTTCATTTTCTTTAAGAAATGGTATTATAAAATCAAAAGGAACCATTAAAACTAATATATATACATATCTCATACTAAAAGCAATTGGAGTAGCTAACATAATTGTTCCCCACACAAATATGGCAGGTAAATAAATTATTAAATTTTTATATCTTTTATTTTGAATTGTATATAACATAGAAAATAATATTAAAAAAATAAAAATTGCAGAGCTATATCTTATCTTTACATCAATATAGTCTTTTATTGATGTTCCTGTCCATTCTTTTATATAATCTGTTTGTTTAACATTTATAATATCTTCTGTTTTTTTCCAGTTGGTATGAGATGTATATGCATCTTTGAAAGCTTTAGTAGTGTCCCAGAAGCCTAATGTATTTAATGAATATGCTTCTAAATACGCCTTTGGGTTTTTTATCAATAATTTGATCCATATTTTTTTTATCTCTTTGTTGTGTGTTACTATAAAGTTATAATTAAACTCAGGTAAAGGTGTCAATGTATCAAATAGCAACGGTGTATAAACTTCTTTTAATTTGTTTCTATCACACATTGTATTTATAAATTCACTTTCTTCTTCAGTCATATTTCCGTCCGTTACACTTACATAAAATATTTGATTTAACATTACAGAATTCCAACTACCAGAAGATTTATTTAATCCCAATGTTGTGAATAATGGTCCCTTAACAGCATAAATAAGAATAATTGTTATAAGTGCTGTAATTCCAAATTTTAATATTTTATTTCTTCTATATACAACAAATACTACAAAAGTTGTTGCAATAATAACATAGAATCCATTATTTCTTAAGAATGACACTGCAATCATTAGCAATGAATATATAATTAATTCTTTTATTTCATTAAGATTTTTCCCTTTTTTAGTAACAATTTCTGCTATATTTATAATGTACAAGAAAAGTACTAAACAAAATGGTGTGTCTTTCCATATTGACAATGCATATAATGGAAACAATTTAAATATACCAAAAAATAATGTAATTATTGCTAAAATAAAATATGAAAAATTCTTTTTATATAACCAATACACAAAGTATGCCAATACAGCAGCCATAACAGTTATTTGAAATATTCCAAATGCATTTATTCCTATTTGTGGCGAATTACATAAATCTCCAATTTTCAAGAAAACTTTTATTAGTAATGTATATACTATAGGATTTGCATTATCATATTCCATTAAATGTATACATTGTAATATACTAGCTTTTGTGTCTGCAAATATTCCACCTGGGAAGTAAGTTAATATATAAGGCATCCATAATAAAATTATAATTGCGAACACCAAAAAAAATACTCTTTTTTTCTTAGGTTTGTTTTCATTTTTTATATAATAATTTTTTTCAATTCTTGATACTAACAATTCAATAATAGTTAATATAGTGAATGTAATTACCCATGAAATTATGCCAATCATAATGTTTTTAAAATTGATATTTGTAAAATATATATCTTTTAATGTTCCATGTATTTTATTAGTGTTTAATTTTATAAGGCTATCCCAAAAAATTGTTAAAGCAAAAATTGTTGTGGCAATGTATTTAAAAAAAATATATAGTTTATTGTTGCACTTGTATTTAAAAATGTTTTTAACTTTTTCCATTATATTATCTCCTGTTATATATTTTTAATTTCTTCTAATAATTCTTCTGGTTTTATTATTATGTTTCTAGAATTAATCTTTTCTTTAGCTTTCTCATAATATGAGTTTAATTCTTTTTGTCTTTCTTTATAATTCTCTTGTTTTGCAGGTACTCTATACAAAGATGTTGTTTTTGGTACATATAGATATGCATTTTCAGTAGAATATCTTTGCCACATTTCCCAATCTTCCAAATTATCTAACTCTAAATCAAAACCTCCAAACTTTTCGTATACACTTTTTTCAAACATAACTGCCTGAATTGGGAATAAGTTTATGTCTATAAGCCTGATTCTAGAAAATGGTCTATTATGAACAAGAACTCTTGATTCCTCAATGTACTCATACTTTGGTTCTCTTGATTTCACTTCTATTTTTGTTTCAAATGATGTTGAATATGCTATTTTGTATTTGTTATGTTTTTCTAATGCTTGTACTAAAGTTTCAACATGATCAGCAAAGAATAAATCATCATCATCTAAGAAGTTTAAATATTTTCCACTTGATAATTTCATTCCCAAATTTCCAACTTTACATCTTCCCTGTTTTTCACCTGTTGCTTTATATACAATATTTAAATCTGAAAATTCTTCTTTAATCATTTTCTCAGATTTGTTTTCTCCATCTTCAACTATTACAACTTCTATGTTTTTGTAAGTTTGATTTCTTAGAGATATAAGAGTTTCTCTTAAGACATTTGGTCTTCCACAAGTTCTAACAATAACTGAAACTAAAGGTTCATTTTCCAACTTTGTTTCTATTGGCTCAAAATCTCCTTGTCTTACATACTCATAATCAAAATATACAAATTTTGGTTCAAATTTTGAAAAATATTCTTTGTTTTCTGGTTTATTTCTCCAACCTGTATAATATGTTGTATATTTTAAGTTTTTAAAATATTGCTTTACTAAATTTCTTTTTGCATATCTAAATGGTGTTGAACCTTTTAGCACTCTATAAAAGTGCTTATACCATGCTAATCTTTGTCGTAAAGATCCATATTTTCTTCTTAAGTTTAGATTGTTTATTATACTATTATAATATTGTACAGGTTTTACTTCTCCTGCTTCTTTATAGCAATAGTGAACAACCACGGCTTTTGGAACATATTTTATTTTATATCCATGTAATCTAACATTCCAACTTAAATCAACATCTTCTGCATACATAAAAATGTTTTTGTCAAATCCACCAACTTTTTTAAGTACTTCTCTTCTGGCTACGAAACATGCTCCAGAAGCCCATGTTGTTTCTCCTGTTAAAATATTATACATTTTTGGATGTTCATAAGGTTTTTGCCTACATTCCCACATTCCAAAATCATTTGATGAATTTTTAATTGTTTCTTTTAATTCATACATAGTATCTTTCATTAATTCTGTATCAGGATTTAAGAAAAAAACAAATTCTGAATTTCCTTTTTCAAATCCATAGTTATTTGCTTTTCCAAACCCTAGATTTTTGCCTGTTACTACAAGTTCTATTTTACCTAAGTTTGTGTTTTGGCTACGTTCTGTTATATAGTCTTGTGTTCCGTCTTTTGATCCATTGTCTACAATGTATAGATTAATGTCTTTTAAGTTAAAATTTGTTTGTTTTTCTATACTATCTATGCAATTTTTCATCCATTTTTTTGAATTATATGTTACTATTACTATATCAAATTTCATTGTTAATTCCTTTCGTTTTCTAATTTTACCTAAATATTTTATTTATATTTCAATAATATATTGTTTTGAAATACCGCGTAAACATAAAAACAAAATTATCTAATTAAACTTTATTCTCATATTAGGTACATCAGTTCTTAAATTAGGACTATAATATTTATCTGTAACATCAAAATATTTCTTCCATTTTTTCTTTAATTTACTTTCTTCCTTTTTTAATCTTTTCTGTTTTTCTTCTGTATCCTCATATCCTCTTGATTGTGATTCATAATGATATGCCACAATGTAAGGGTTATATGTTATCAATTTCCCTGTATCTTGTATTTTTAAACAAAAGTCCACGTCATTGTATGATATTGGAAATGTTTCATCAAATCCTTTTACTTCTTCAAAGACTTTTTTTGATACGCCAAGTAATGCCCCTGTAACAGCACTTACATTTTGTTGTATCATTATTCTTCCAAAATATCCTGGATTATTTTCTTTTTCATTCCAATTTACATGCCCTGCTGTTCCAGTTAAATTTAACACAACTCCTGCGTGTTGAATCATTTTATTTTTGTATATTAATTTTGCACCTATTGCTCCTATTTCTTCCCTTTGGCAATTACTTATAATTGTTTCTAACCAATTATTTGTTATTATTTTTGTATCATTATTTAAAAATACAAAATATTCTCCACTTGCTTTGCTTGCTCCATAATTATTTAATTTTGAATAGTTAAATATTGACATCTCACATTTTTCTATTTTGATGTTTGGATTTTTTTCTAATTTTTTATAATATTTAAATATATTTTTTTCTTTACTATTGTTTTCAACTATTATTATTTCATAATTTTTGTATGTTGATTTTAATATTGATTTTATACATCTTTTTAGGTCTTTTTTATGGTCTTTATTTGGTATTATAATTGATATTTTAGGTTCACCTTTTACTGGATATGTTACTTTATATAAACCAATTATTCTTGAATCTTCTACTTTGGCACCTTGTATTCCATGTCTTTCTATACTTGCTAATATTGCTCTTTTGGCTGCCTCATAAGCATACGGTTTTGCTGCTGCTCCTGATGCAACTGATGTACTACTAATTCTCCAATTGTATAAGATTTTAGGTATATGAACTATTTGTTTTGCCTGTTCTGTGGCTCTTAGGATCAAATCATAATCTTGACTTCCATCAAATTCACTATTAAATCCGCCAAGCTTGTCCATAAGTTCTTTTTTAAATATACTGAAATGACAAATATAATTATAACTCCTTAATGTATCTAGTGCATAATCCTGTTTAAAATGAGGTGAAATTCTTTTTTTATTTTCTTCTAATATTTTGTCTTCATCTGTATATATGAAATCAACATCTGGATTCTCATTAATGGTTTTTACTATTTCATATAATGCAAATTTAGGTATTATGTCATCGTGGTCTAGTAGTGCTATAAAATCACCTGTTACTAATTTTAATGCTTCGTTTGAATTTCCTGATATTCCTTTATTTTCACTTAGAAGTTTATATTTTATTTTATCTCCTAATGGTTGTATTAAATCTTCTAAATATTCTGCTCTTTTAGGACTTCCATCTGCTAAGCATAATTCCCAATTTTCATAAGTTTGTTCAGTTATTGATTCTAATAATTCCTTAAAATATTTTTCTGGTGTATTATACATTGGAACTACAATACTAATTTTAGGATTATATTCAAATTTTGTTTCTCTTTGTTTTTCTAGTTCATTATATTTAGGTTCATATTTTTCTATCCATTTTTGATAATTTTGATTTTCTTCTAAGTCAAATTTTTCTTGTGGGGTATATTTAAATATTTTTTTGTATATTTTTAACATTATTTTTTTTAGCATTTTTCTATCCTTTTTTTATAATTTTTTGTTTTATTTTTCTTAAAATTTTTTTACTAACTTTTTCTTGCTCAAGTTGTTTTATGATATCTTCTTTCTCTTTTATTTGATTTCTTAATGATTCTACACCTTTTACTAATTCTATGTTATCTTTATCTAGTTTTTTTACATCTTTTACTATTTGTTTTAATTCTTCTGAGCTTATCATATACTCATACTGTTTTGAATAAAATTCTCTTTTTTTCGTATCTATTACTTCTTCTTGCATTTGTTCTTCTTGGATTTGATACTCATCAACTTTGATATTATATCTGTTTAACATTTCTTCTTCAGAAATAAAATTTCTAATTTTTGGATTGTGTGCATATAAATTTTTTATTGCTCTATATATTATAAATTTTATTGGTATATTTTCCTTATACCATTCTTGGTCAAAAAATATAAATTCATTTTCAGTTTGATTATAAAATGTGTTTTCGAAAACCATATCTATAAATCCATCTTTCACAAAGCCGTTCTCATCTGGCTTTAATTTACTTTGGATATAATTATACCAATTATCTATTGTTTGATAAACTTCATTAAACTTGTTTTCATCAATTAATGAAATTATATATTCATCAAATTGTGGATATTCTATTAGTTTACTTTTTACTATATCTTGCTGTTCTTCTTCTGCTATATTAAAATCTTTTTCTCTTAATTTATTTGCAATACTATTAATATTTATAATATGTTGTTTTGCTTTTTCTGTTTGTGGAATCTTGATTGCATATTCATCATTCATTTTTAATATTAAAGAATACTTATCTTTTCTCATATTGTTAAAACTATAATATTTATAATTATTCTTTATTGGTTTATTTGAAAGTTCTATTATATATGAATTTGTGAACTCAGTAAATTTATTTTCACTTATCATTACTTTTAAAAGATCTATTTCACTTTGAACTATTAGGCTTTCTTCATTATATATAACATTGTAATTTAATTTACTATTGCTATTATCTGGTAAATAATTATCTGTAAAAATAACATTTGGTTTTTCATAATTAGGTAATGGATAGTACACTTTTTTATTTTCAAACCCTAAAATTGATATTATACTTTCTAACTCTTTTTTAGTAAAAAGTTTCCCATTGTTAAATTGATTTTTTAATGAGTCATATATTTTCTCACAATGTTCACTTTTCTTTCCTACAATATATTGGACTCCTTTAGCATTATTAATAGCTATAAATAATGTACCTTTTTCAGTCAATAATTCTTTAAAAAAGCTAAGTAAATCTAAATAAGGATTAGTGGTTTTAAAAAAATTATTTGCATTTTCTAAAATTCCATTTAAATAAATATAATCATATTTATCTTTTTTATATTGTTCTATTGTTTCAATATTTTTTTCAACAATAAGAACTTTGGCATCTTTTTCTAATTCATACCAATCTGTGAATTTCATATAAAATTCACTCCTTTCTTAAGGCTTGAATATTACCTTTTTCCTAATATTTTTAAAATACCATATCTAATAGCAAATAATCCCTTTGATATTCCTGGTAAGTTCATAATAAAGAAATTTAATAGATAATAACTTAATGTTTCTGTTTTATATAAATCATGAAATACATTCCATTGTCTTAGGTTAATGTGTTTTTTATCTTTTATCATTTCAAAATAATTTAATGCTTTTTTATTTTTTTCTTTTAATTCATCGCTAAATATCCTATCATTTTCTACATAAGTTTTAAATAATCCCAATTTTACTTCAATGAATAAATCTCTAACCTGCTGTAGTTTTGAAAATTTATGTGATATTTTATCTGTTCCAACCTGATTATTACCGTGTTGCCTATATTTTATTGTTTTTTCATCTAAATACTCCATTTTACCATTGTTTGCAATCGTACATGCTATCCAAGTATCATGAATTGCATATTTTGATTCTGTTGGTATTGGCAATATCATTTCAATAAATTTCTTTTTTGACATTAGTGTACAACCTGTTACACAATTATATAAATATTGTAGTCTATAGCTATGCAAATATTTTTTTATTTTTCTTGAGAGTAACATAAAATCATTAAATGATGGGTATATTGTTTCTAATTTTTCATTTACAACTTCTAAATCTGTAAATACCATGTCTGCATCTGTTTCTTTTAATTTTTTATATGTGTGTTCTATTTTAGTTGGTAGCCATACATCATCCTGGTCTGATAGCATATATATTTCATTTTCCACTTTTGTAAGTAAGAATTCAAAGTTTTTTACATATCCTAAGTTTTTTTCATTGAAGTAACCTTTTACTCTGCTATCTTTTTTTTCATATTCTTTTATGATTTCTCTTGTTTTGTCTGTTGAACAATCATCTGATATTATTAGTTTTATGTTGGAATAAGTTTGATTTAAAATACTTTCGATTTGTTCTTTTAAATATTTATCACCATTATAAGTTGCGAGTAATATATCTATTGTTTCATCCATAAATTTACCTCTTTATTCTATTTCTATTGTAATATCTCCATCTTTAGCTACATAATTCTTTTTAACGTTTAATTTTTCCATCCACGCCCTTGTTTCTAGGGTTTTAAATGTTCCTGTATTATATCCTTTGCCTCCATCATTGTCCCATAGCCATTCTTCTGTTGGCCATAAACAGATTTCAGGATCTACAAGTTTATATAATTCTTCTGTTGCACCTTGCTGTCCATGATGTGCTACTTGAACTATATCGCTTTTTAGTTTTTTGCCGTATTCTTTTACTAGTTTATCTGAACTTTCTTCTCCTGTATCGCCTAAAAATAATATTGATTTATTATTTACTTTTAATTTAAATACCATACTTGAATTATTGATAGGATTTGTTGTTATTTCTGGATTATTTATTCCAAGAATTTCTATCTTTACATTGTCGATTTTTATAACGTCACCTATTTGTGGTTGTTTTTCCACCTGTTTAATTTTGGCACTTTCTAATGCTCTATAAAAATCTTCTACCTCACTTGCTCTAGCACCAGCATATTCTTTATACCAATCTAAATCATTTGCAGAATAATATATATTATCTATTTTGATGTTATTATCATTGTCTATTATATTTATAAATGCTCCTGCATGGTCTATATGTGGATGTGTTATAAACCAATAATCTATATGATTATTATATTTATTTAAAAATTCTTTTAAATTATCTGCATCTTTGCTCATTCCACCATCTATTACTATTGTTTTTCCGTTTTGTGTCCTTACTATATAGCCCATCATTCGATCTTTTGAATGTGAAGATAATTGAGTTAATTTTATTTTTCCTTTATTTATTTTTGTGACTCCAAATACCATTAAAATAATAAGTATTATAATTATTAAAAATATAGAAATTCTTTTTTTCATTTTTAAACCCTCTTAATTTCAATCTTAGTATCCAAATTTACAATTCCTACACAATTTTTATTAGCCATAATTTCTATTAGTAAAGCTTCATACTTTCTATTTAAGACCTCTAATTCACCTTTCGCATTTATATGTGTACAACTGAATGAAAGTGTATATTTATTAGGTGCCAAAGGAAGTTTTTGTATAAATTTTACTTCTACGACATCACCTTTTTTAAATTGACCTGGATAAATTTTTTCTATCATTGTATTAGTTCCAGCAACTTCTATTCCGTTAAAGTTCTTAACTGTCATAGTAAATATAGGATTGTCTACATTTTTATTAAATTTTATTTTTGATTTTAATACTACTTCTTTTTCGTTATTTATAACTGTTAGGTATTTATCATCCTTGTCAAAAATTCCATAATCTATTACTTCTGCGTCCATATTTCCATATTCAATTAAATTTGGATTTTCATTAAAATGTGATTTCCAAGTATTCTCATCTTTTTTTATTTCTTTTTTATTTTGACTTTCTTCTTGTTGTTTTTCTTTTGGGGAGTTTCCTGTTATTATTTTCTTGTATAACTCTACTCCTTCTTTTACATCTCCATCGAATGTTTTAGTTCCATTTTCAAGAATTATGGTTCTTGTACAATTCCTCAAAACATCTCCTACATTGTGTGTTACAAAAAGAATCGTCTTTCCTTTAGCTTTGAATTCTTCGAATTTTTTAAAACATTTTAATTGGAATGCCATATCACCTACAGAAAGAACTTCATCAACTATTAATATATCTGGATCTACATTTATTGCACATGCAAATGCAAGTCTTGCAAACATACCTGAAGAATATGTTTTTACTGGTTGATATAAGTGTTCTCCAATATCGGCAAAATCTATTATATCTTGTTTTGTAGCTTCAATTTCTTGATTTGTAAGTCCCATAACTTGTCCATGTTGATAAATGTTTTCTTCTCCTGTTAAATCCATATTAAAGGCTGCTCCAAGCTCTAATAATGAACTTATTTTACCTTTTATTTTTAGTTCTCCTGATGTTGGTATAACTACACCTGTAACAATTTTCAATAATGTAGATTTACCGGCTCCATTTTTTCCTAAAAGCCCTACGACTTCGCCTTTTTTTATTTCTAAATTCAAATGATTTATAGCTGTAAAATCTGTGTGTTTATTAAGTTTTGGAAATATTGTTTCTATAAGCCTGTCTTGTTTTCTATTGTACATTTTATATTTTTTAACTAAATCATTTATTTCTATAACAATATTGTTTTGTTCTTTTTCACTCATTTATTTTTCTCCTTTTTATAAAACATCCGCAAAGTCCTTCTTAGTTCTCTTAAATACTGAATTTCCCCATATAAACAAAATTATTGTTATTGTCCAGAAAGCTATTGTATATAGTCCATTATCTGCAAAAACTATACTTTTATCTATAAAAACTTCTCTAAATGCTGTAACTAAATATGTAAATGGTGTACATTGCATTATTTTTAATATTACTGGGTGTTCAGCCAGCATTGATAAATCCCATATAACAGGTGTAAACCAGAAAAATAGTTGCATTAATATTCCAAGTAAATTTGAAAAGTCCGGCACAACTGTGGTTATTGCAGATGTTAATCTTGTAAGTGCTAATATAAAACAATATGTTGCAAATATTACATATATTAATAATAATATATTTGGTATAAATCTATATACTAAGCATAATACTACTGCTATTACAATTAAGAATAATCCTACAAAGCTTGATGCAACTATTGATATTGTAGGTATTATATCTACTGGAAATACTACTTTTTTTACTAGATAGCTGTATGTTCTTATTGAATTACTTGCTGACATTACACTGTCATTAATCCATTGCCATAGTGCCATTCCCGGAAAAAACCATACAGCATAAGGGTAATCTCCTGCACTTCCTGTTCTTAATATAAATTGAAATACTATCGCATAAGTTATCATAAATACAAATGGTTGCAAAAAGCCCCATATTGCTCCTAAACTTGTGCTTGCAAATCTATTTTTAAAGTCATTTTTTCCTAGTTGCCATATTAGTTTTTTATTTTTTATTATTGATTTTATAAATTCCATTTTTTTCTCCTATATTTTCATGAAAATTCTCTTTATATTTTATATATAATATGGCTTTTTGTCAAGAAAAAAAGGTGTATACATATTGAATTTATTTGGTTATTTTGTTATATTGTCTTTAAGGTGATAATTTGAAAAATTTAAAGATTTTAAACGAGTTTTATGATAAGAAAAATAATTATATAATATTTAATGATTCAAATATTAAATTAATTAAGAATATTGTTAATACTAATACATCTGTATTGTATTTTGTTGATGATTTTAATGTAAATGATCCTGTGTATGATATGTTTTTAAATAAAAATTTTAATAATTTAATTTTAATAACTTCTAAAAAGCCTAATATTAAAAGAAATAATAGATTGCTTAGCCATTCAAAAATCAATAAAGAGATTTTTTCATATATAAAAAATAACATTTTGGTAATAATAAGATTAAGCAATAATTATAAATATATGAAAAAAGTAATAAATAACCTTATTATACTAAAAGATTTATTAAAAGTCTCTAATATTAAAATCAACAAAACATTTTCAAATAATGGCATAAATTTCGTTGTGATTAAAGACGATACTTCTTCTAAATATGTTTCTGACATTTTATCTTCATTCGAAATTATTTCTAAAGATAATATTGTTGAAAAATATGAATATATTTATGATAAAGTATGCGAATATCTTGACTGTGAATTTTCTGAAAATAACTTTTGCGATTTTAAAAATAATTCTTGTATAGCAAATAGAAATGGATATTCGTCTCATTCAACAATGGGTTGTTGTTATTCTTTTGAATATTCCAAATTTTGGGATCCAACATTTATAAAAAATATACATGTATGTAATCATCTTGATTGCAAAACCTGTAATACAAAATGTATTTCATGTAAACTTTTTACATGTGAATATTTAAATCGTAAAAATATAAGTTTTAATGTAAATAATATATTATTACTAGATTGCTTTTTTAATAAAAAACAACTTCTTATTATTAAATATAATTATTTTAAAAAACGCGAAGAGATTATAAGTAAATTATTAGAACATAGTAATGCTCCTTTATTAATATATTATTTCACAAAAGAGTACTTAATAAATTAAATACAAAAAAATGAAAGAGTACATTTTTAATACTCTTTCATTTTTATTTTTAAAATGCATTTATAAGACTTTCAAATATTTCTGTATTGCTCAATAAATTATATTTATTTTGAGTAATAAAAATAATCATTTTATTCTCATCTTCAAAATATTCATAAATCTGATATTTATCCATATTTTCAAAATTATAATCTAATATCTCTCCAGTAATTTCATCTACTATATAGCAAACACTTGACAAATCTAAGATATATTGTTTATTCCCATTAATAATTTTCTCTATCTTTTTATCAATATTGTTTTGATTATTCTTTTCTTCAATTTTCAAATATCCTTCATTATCAATTATATATTTAGATTTAACCATATCATTATTAAAAATTTCTAATATTTTATTTCTACTTTGTTCCTCAACCCAAATACCATTTTCTTTTGGATGATTTTTGTTTAATATTTCATCTAGTTCTTCTGTTTTAGGTGCTGTTTTTTTTATCATACCTGCAAATGCTACTTTATACTTCATGTTGGCTTTTACCGTTATAATATTTCTTCCATCATATTCTTGTTGAATTTCATAAATATCTGTATTTCCTGTTGCCCCTATTTCATTTTTCAACTCATCTATTGTAACATTTTCTTGATACGATACCTGATTCTTGTCTATTTCTTCAAATATCTCGTTTTTTATTTCATTATCTTTGTTTTTATTTTTGTTATATTGCAAAAACAATATAGTTATTATTAATATTATTAATAATATTGAAATTACAAATATTGCTATTTTTTTATTTTTTGTCATATATATATCATTCCTTCCTTGCAATATAAAGCTCTTTTTTAATTTATATATTTTTTAACATATCTAATGTTGCTTGTATATATCTGCCTGAGAAGTTTTTGTTTATGACTGATTGATGTCCGTTGACTCCTTCATTTGGTAATTCAATTAATGCTGATCTTGCTCCTAAAGTGCTTCTTGCCCAATTTACTAGATATCCTGTTCCATATCTTCCAATTGCAGAACCATCATTTTCTGGAAATTGATTTCTATAATATGAACATATTTCACTATCTCCTATTAATTGTTGTGTCCAACCATGTAGATCAACCAAGACTGTTTTTCCATTTTTTGATTTACGACTTATTAGAAAATCTCTTAAATATCTTGCTTCATAAGCTTGAAATCCTGTCGTTCCATTATAGTTTCTTGAATCAGTATATTTTTGGTATGTGTTTCCAACCTGCCAACATCTATTCATATCAATTCCTTTGCGTGAAGGAACTTCGCTAAATAATGTTGTTCTACCTGGTCCATTATGTGTATATCCATATTTTAATCCATCCTGATTTACACCTGGGAAAATATATATTGTCCATTTATCGGCTATACTATAGTCATTTGATTCTAGCAACTTTTGATAAAAATTATTAGCAATTGTTACTAATTCTTGTCCATCTTTTGACCATAAGTCTTCAAATCCATGTATTGCAAATGTTGCATAAAATACATTAGGTCCACTACCATATTGGTAATATGGTAAATCGCATCCTCTACTATCTCCTGCAACTTTTAGTCCTGATATTCCATAAGCACCCTTGCTGTGATATATGTTTGTTTTTAGTGTAATTGATTTTTTAATTTCTTTTAGTACTGTATCTTTTTGAACAGCTTGTACTGTTATATTATGTGTTCCTAAATTATATTTTGAAAAATCTACATAAAGTTCAAATCCTGGTGTTTTATTATAAATACTTTCATTTCCAAATCCTTTTTTTGAATTTATTATATCTTGTCTTTCTGTTCTTGTTAATTTTGTTGTTTCAATTTCTTTGTCATCTACTAAAATTCTTAAATCAACATTTGAAATATTTGCCATTATCCATCCACTAATTTTTTGGTTTGTCGCTGGTATTTGACTTGCAGGGTTTTCTAATGAAATTTCAATTTTTGTTTCTTTTATTTTTGGAACTATTTTAATTTCTATTGCTTCAGTTCGCTTTAGCATTCCTTGTGTTCCAGCTGTTTCTCCGTCATAACACCAATCTTGCCATCCTATGTCTTGTACATGCATTCTATACATTATAGAATAGTCTTCTGTTCCATTTAATTGAATTCTTATTGCCTCAACTCTTAAACCTCTTCCTGATGTTCCAGCAATTTCACCTTCATTTTTCCAATTTTGCCATCCTATATCTTGAACATGTGCCTGATATTTTATTGTTACTCCTTTAGGTAAATTGATTGTGTTAATTTTAAGTGCTTCAATTCTTAAAGATTTTCCTTCAGTTCCTGAAAGTCCTCCATCTATTTTTATATCTTGCCAACCTATATCCTCAACATGTCCTTGATATTGTACATGTATTTGTCTATCTATTTTTATCTTCTTATTATAAGTATCTAATATTTTTCCATTTGATGTTATTAAATCTATTTTTAATGTATGTTCAGCTTCTGAAAGTTTTTCTAAATCTATGCTAAAATTAAAACCTGGATTTGGGTTTTCTTTTATCGTTCCATAATTTTGTTCTGAGTTTATAACATCTTGTCTTTGAATATATTTTATGTTCTCAATTACATTTCCGTCCATTGTAGCTTTGATTTTTGTGTCACTTACATTAGCCATTTTCCATCCAGAAATATTAATTGTTGTTGTATCTGTATAATATGTATTTTGTAATTTTGTTTCAACATTTAATTTTCCTTTTTCTATTTTGTCTACTATTTTAATTTCTATTGCTTCTAATCTTAAACTTAAACCTGTAGTTCCTGCCAATTCTCCATCAGATTTCCAATCTTGCCATCCTATGTCTTGTACGTGCACTCTATACATAACACTATATTTTTCTGTGTTTTCTAGTTTTATTTTAATTCCTTCAAGCCTTAAAGATTTTCCTGATGTTCCTGATATTTCTCCATCTTTTTTCCAGTCCTGCCACCCAATATCTTGTACGTGGGTTTGATATTTAATTGATACATTTTCTGGATTATCAAGTTTGATTTTTATTGCTTCAAGTCTTAAAGATTTTCCTGATGTTCCTGACATTTGTCCATTTTTCTTAGAAAAGTCATTTTCCCATCCTTCATCTTGTATGTGTGTATTATACATAACACCTATTTTTTTTACGTTTGTTTGTTCTTTTGCTTCAGCTCCATATTGTTTTCCTACACATCCTAATATAAGTGCACTCATCAACATTAGGCTTAAGCATATTTTTGACAATATCTCATTTTTAAAAATTTTCATTAGTTATCCTCCCTATTATTATTCAATAATTATAAACAAGTCTTATTAAAAAAAGTTTCATTTACTTTAAAATTTTACGTTATAGAAAAAATAAAGTAGCTTATTAAAGGAAAGTGTAAAAGCATGATTTCTTTTATTGCTCTTTTTTTAATACCTTTAAAATATAAATATTTAAAATATTTATGGATTGGCAGATAAATTATTTTATGCTTTTGCGCATTCATAAAGTAACTTATTACATCATTTTCTTCTTTCTCCAATTTATTATTTTGCAACTTGTTACTATAATCCTTGCACATCAATACACCAGCTAAATATGTTTCTGTAATTGCATGGTGTCTATACTTTAAGTATGATTTATACCCTTTGCCTTCTTTTTCTTTCCATAGTTTTACATTTTGTTTAAAGTTTCTTCCTCCAAATGCATTGTTCCCATGAAGTCTATATTCAAATAAAGGTTTTTCTATACAATAAATTCCTTTGAGTCTATTTGCAATATAAAGTGAATGCCAATCATGTGCAATTGTATTTTGTGTAAATGGTAACATTAGTTCTTTTACTTTTTTTGTAAAGAACTGACTACATCCAATTGCAATATGTCTTGAAAATGGTAAAATGTCTTTATGATAATTCTTATTAATTATAGGCATATTTTTATATCTTAGATAACTTTCTTGAAGAATGTTTCCGTTCTCATCTATCTGCTTGGCATCACAATAAACCAAATCTACATCTTTTTCTTTTAATGTTTTTAAACTCTTTTCTATTTTATTTGGATACCATATATCATCATGATCACTAAAAGCAATATAATCTGCAGTAGATTTTGTTAATACAAACTCAAAATTTTTTGTGTATCCTAAATTTTTTTCTTGTAAATATAATTCTATTCTATTATCTTGATTACTATATTTTTTTAAGACTTCTACTACTTCTTTATTTGGTGAACAATCATCTGATATTATTAGTGTAAAATTTTTATATGTTTGCCCTAAGATGCTATCTATTTGCATTTTCAAGTATTCTATTTTAGTATTATATGTTGTTAATAAAATATCTACTTTTTCTTCCATTTTTTATCTCTTTTCTGTCAAAAAAGGTATCCTTTTTGACAACTTTCTATTCTAAAAATATTTTACACTTTTTTATGCTTTTAATCAATACCTTTTTAATATTTGATTATTAGTTTTCTTTTAAATTTATAATCCATTTGTCCAATTCTTTATATTTTATTTCACAATTTTCATCAAGATTTTCTACACTTGGAACAATTGTTATATTATCTACATTTTGTTTCTTTTCAATTATCATATATTCTGTTAATTCCAATTCTGCATCTTTAAAGTTTTTATATGTTCCTATGTCTCCTATTCCCCATTCTTCACTTTTTCCATTAGAATAGGTAATTTTTTGTGTAATTTCATAATCTTTTATACCTAATTCTTTTCCATTCTGATCATAAGCTTTGTAATTCATTAGTCCAATATAATTCTTGTCTGTAGTAGATGAGATATTTGCATAGCTTAAATTTGATCTTTTACTTGATATTTTTAAAATAATCTGCATCGGAGTTATAGCAATTCTTTCTACAGTTTTAGTCATATTTTTGTATTTAAATTGTTCACAATTTGGCACAAAAGTATTTGTATTTTCTTCAAGTTCTGTTTTAGAAAAGTTTATATCCATTTTTCCATCTACATATATAGGTGAAAATACTTCATATTCAAAGTCTTCTCCTGTTTTTTGTGCAAGTCCAGTAATATAAGTATAAAGTATATTTATATTAAAATTCGTTTTGTCTTTTAATTCTCTATCTGTTAAAAAATACATAAAGTAAATTTTATATTCATTATCTGATATTTTTTCACAAGTTTGTGCTGACCTGGTTTTTATACCATATTCCTTGTTATCAATTGTTACAATCCAATTATTCGATGCCCCATTAAATGTTAAATATAATCCTTTAAAATTCTCATCATCATCTAATTTAAATTTATCCATATCTTCTTGACTTACTTTTACATCAAATTCAAGAAGAATCATTCCATCATCATATAATTTAGATAATAATTCTAATGATGTTTTCCCATACGAAATTTTTTCTCCGCTTACTTCTGTTTTATAATTTTCATATTCTGTATTAAAGTTTGATCCTAACCATTCAATTATTGGCTTGCCAGAAATTGTTCCTCCAATTGTAGCATATACAGATACGCTTCCAATAAATACTATAAATAAAGAAGCAAATGCTGTTATAGCCTTTTTTAAATAGTT
The DNA here is from genome assembly GCA_934154445.1 of uncultured Clostridia bacterium. GTDB lineage: Bacteria > Bacillota > Clostridia > TANB77 > CAG-508 > CAG-269. Next base: position 34,065 of record CAKPGC010000009.1, on the reverse strand, counting down.
TTTCAATCTTTTTTTGTTCTTGTGATTTAAAGTGTATTTTATTCTGTATTCTATTTTAGGTGGAATTTCAACATTTCCAGCACTTGCTTTTTTTAATATATTTTCTATATTTTCCATTATTTTTCTCCTTTCACTTTGCTTTATTGCTGTATAAATAATTTTTAAATATCAGATTAATTGTTTTTTTAGTTTATCTTTTGCTCTAGACATTTTACTTCTTATTGTATTTTCATTTTTTCTTAATATTTGGCTTATTTCTTTTGTTGTATAACCTGAATAATAATATAATGTTAATATCAATTTTTCCTCTGTTTCAAGTTTTCTTATTAATATACTAAACTCTATATTTTCATCATAATTTTCTTCCGATTTTATATATTTCTCTATCTCATTATCCTCTATCGAAATTTTATATTTTTCTTTTTTCCTGTAGATTTTATTACACTCATTTATAAGAATTCTTATTGTCCATGTTTTAAATAGTTTTATATCTCTAAGTTTATGTATATTTTGATAACATTTTAATATTGTTTCTTGAATAGCATCTGCTATGTCATCGTCGCTCTTCAGCTTGGTTTTTGCTATTAAATATAGTTCATTCTTAATTAATTCAATTAACTCATCAAAGGCTTTTTCATCATTGTTTTTTGCTCTTTTTACTAGTTCTTCCACTTTTTTCCTCCACTTTTATTTTTTGTACATATATTAGATTTTTTATACATTTGATTTTGTTGCATTATTTTAAAAAAAGTATTAAACATTTAATTTGTTTAATACTTTTATATCATATTTTTTTATATTATTTTACAAATAATAAAAATTTTCTTATATATTCAAAATATATATAAATTGGTGCTAATGCCCATAATGTAATACCAATTCCAACTATTATATTTTGTGCTTTTTTATTTTTAATAATTAAATTGAATATCTCTTCAATTCCTTTAGTAACAAAATACATTAAAGGAATTATCATTGGCATTGCATATCGTCCTTGAGGTTGAAAATCGTTGAAATATGAATAATATAAAGTTAATAGTACAGGAATTATCATACATATTAACATTATTATATTGAATAATGCCTTTTCTTTTCTTTCTTTTTTATTATTTATTTTATCTATATTCTCTGATTTCTTTTTATTTTTTATTTTATTAACTATATTCTTTATTAATTTGTATACTTTATCAAATATTAATCCTATAAAACCAAATATAAATACTGATTCATATAATTTATATATAATATTTGACATTTTTACATTCATATTACCAAATAATCCTATAAAACTAAGTATTGATGTTTTTAACCATTTTTTCTCAAATAACATCGTATTTAATGGCATTTTTAGATTATTTGGTGTTGATCTTTGTGATGGTTTAAGTCCATCAACAGCATACATTTCTCCATATTCTCTTGAAATCGTTAGCCCTAATATATCTCCATCATATATTATAAAATTTCTAATAAACCACCAACCTGCAATTATAAATACAATTCCAACGATTGCAAATCCTTTTTTTAGAAATGTTTTAAAATCTATTTTCTTTATCCAATTACTTAAACAATATATGATTGCACTACATAATATATATCCATAAGCATTATAATATGATAAAGAGCATATTCCTATTCCTATTGATAAGATTATGCATGATTTCCAATTCCAATCTTTTTCAATTCCCAAAAGCCAAGAATATACTATAATTGAAATCGAAAATAGTGCCAATGAATCATTATTTAGGTATGATCCTAAAAATACAACTTGTGGTAATAATGTTACCAATACTACATATAGCCATTTAAATATTCCATTAAATAGTTTTTCTGATATTTTAATATTCATAAATGCATATCCACAGATGCATATTATACTTACAATTCTAGTTGATACAAATATTTTAAATTGTCCATCTGTAAAAATGGATGTAATTGCCATACATACAGCTGAAAAAATATATGATAATATTGGCGTAAATGCATAAGATATTCCCCAGTTTGCTTCTCTTATTTCTGGGTCTCCACCATCTGGTAATGTTTTATGTTTCACCAAATATTTGCAAACGTCATATTTCATTGCTTCATCTGGTGCATTATTATATCCCATCGTTAGTGCCCAAGTTGTACATAAAACAAGTATATATAATACAAACAGTATTTTTATTATTGTTTTTTTATTTAGCTTGTGTGTTTTATTTTCTTTTTCCATGTTTATTCCCCTTTATATTGAAAATATTAGAACTCCAAATATTATCACTATTAGTCCTATTAATTTTTTCTTTCCTATTTTTTCTTTTAATAGTAAATAACTAAGTAATGCTACAAAAACATACTCTGTAGTTCCTAAAATTGGTCCCATAGATAATGGTACATATTTATATGCTATAACAGAGCATAATGTTGCACCGAAAAATATTCCATAAGCAAATATTGTTTTAAAATTTAAGTATTCTTTTAATTTGCTTTTTCTTTCTACATCTGCTGATTTTTTTAATAATATTTGTGCAAATGCTGAAATGATTACTCCTAAAACATATATTCCTGAAAATATTAAAACTTTATTCATAATCATTCACCACCAATCCAATACCTACTAGAACCACTATAGTTCCAACTATCATATTCCAAGTGATTACTTCTTTAAAAAATAATGCTCCCCATAGCATTCCCCATATAATTGTTACTGCTTTATTAAAAAATGCTGTTGTAAGTGAGAATTTTTTTAATATTTGTTGCCATAATATCGCATATATTCCTAATATTAGTATAGATATTCCATAAAATAAGAAAAATTGCAATGACAAAAAGTCGTAACTTGCTGCTAACTTAGAAAATACTCCACAAAATGAAAAGAAAAATATTAGTAAATGCAAGTATATATATTTATTTATTTTCTTCATTTTTTTCTCCTTGTTTATTTTTAAAATTTACAGTTTCTTTTATCACATATTGAGGAGAATTATTTATGCTTATGTATATTCTTCCTATATATTCCCCTATCATTCCAAGCATCATCATAATAATTCCACCAATAAATAGCATTACAGCCATAATAGAACTATATCCTTGAGCTATTGCAGTATGTATAAATAATTTATGTATAATAACATAAATTCCATAAATAAATCCTATAGCTGCTGTTATAAATCCAATTATTGTTGATATTCTTAATGGTTTTATTGAAAATGCTGTGAAACCATTTATCCATAAATTTAACATTTTTTTGAAAGTAAAATTTGTACTTCCTGTTATTCTTTCTCTTTCTTCCATTTGAACATTTACTATATCACTTGTTGTTCTTAATAAAAGCCCTGTTAAATATGGATATGGATTTTTGTATTTTGTAATTTCTTCAACAATATATCTTTTCATTGCTGAAAAATTTGTAAAAGCCATGTCTTTTGGTTTATCCATTATAATTTCCGTCATTTTTCTATTTACAATTGTTCCAAAACTTTTAAATAAACTTTGTTTATATGATGGATATTTTGCAATTGCTACATCGTGTCCTTCTTCTAGTGGTTTTATTAATTTCCATAAATTTTCCATTGGGCATTGTCCATCATCATCCATTAAGACAATATAGTCACCTTTGGCTTTTGACATTCCTGCCATTAAAGCTCCTGGTCTATTCATGTTCTTGGCTAAATTTATAAGCTTTACTTTTTTATTTGTTTGTGCAATTTCTTTTAATATATTCCATACATTATCTGGTGAATGATCATTTATTGCAATTATTTCATAGTCATATTTATCATTTTTACTAACAATTTCATCTATTTCTTTTATAACAATTCCTACTGTTTTTTCGCTTCCATAACATGGTATTAAAAAACTTATTTTTTTATTTTCTTCCATTTTAGTCCCCTTTATTTCTTAGTAAATCTCTGTAATTTCATCTCTTTTTTGTAATCTTTTAAGTACTCAATATAATTATATTGAGGTTCATATCCTAATTCTTCTTTAATATTTGTTATATCCATTACAAAATCATCACAGTCTTTTTTTTCAGGACGTTCTATGATTTTTGAAGGATTTTCTTTTGATGAGAATACTTTAATCATTCCTTCTATTTGTTCTCTCATAGATGTTTTTATTCCTGTTCCTGCATTATATGTTCCTGTGTCTCTATCAACAAATAATGATTTAAAAATCATTTGGCACAAGTCTTTTACATATATAATATCTTTGCCTAAATCTGGATTTCCCCATAATTCAATATCTTGTCCATTTATTGCTCTTTGAATCATATATCTATAAGATATATATTTTTTTTCTCCATCAACATAATAATACATTTCTTGTGAGTACATATATATGTTAGGTAATCTAAATATAAAATTCTTAATTCCATACATTTGATGATAACATTCAATTAATTCAACAGCCGCACATTTTGTAACAGTATAAATTGCATGGTCCCCTGTATGTATTGGTTTTCTTAACAAATCTGGTTTTAAAGGTTTCTTTTCTTTTAAATACCCATTTAAATCTGCCCATGTTTGTGTATATATAATTCTATCAGTTTTTACTTTTCTTGCATATTCCAATACATTTAGCGTTCCTTTTATATTAACATCAATATATTTATTGGGATCATCTTTTGATAAATATGCTGGTAAAACTCCCGCAAAATCAACAATTGCATGTACATTTTCTTTTGGCAAATTTTCAAAATCTTCAACATTTGTAATGTCTAATTTGACATATTTTCCATTATAAAATTCAAATGGATATTCATCCTTTGTTCCTGTTGCAATCATTTCATATTTTTCTGTATCCAAATTTTTCATTAAATGATCCATAAAATACATTCCTAAATTTCCAGCTGAACCTAATACAATTATTTTTTCCTTTTCCATTCTGATTTCTCCCATACATTATTATTCAGTATATATATAATATCCAATTCTACTTGAACTGTCTACTGTTTTTCCCAAATTTTCAAGTTCCATCTCGCTTATTCTATATATTTTTTCAGGATGTTCTTCTTTAAACTTATTCATTTCTTCTAAATCTTCTTCACTAAATATAAATTTGATATGTGCTTTTTGTGGTTTAACAACTTTATTGAAGTCAAGTTCTTTACCACATGCAACATCTATTACCATTTTTATAAAATCATATCCTGTAGATATTTGAACTAAATCAGAACCAATACAATCTCCACCCATTCTAGCTCCAATTTCTATAATGCCAAACTCACCATTTTTATTTATTTTAAATTCTGTATGGCTTGCACTATTTTGTATTCCAAGAGCTGTTAATGCCTTAAAAATATTGTCTTTTATTTGTTCTTGATATTCTTCTTTTATATCTGAAGGTTCGCAATGTCCTGTTTCTATAAAGTTTGGAGCACCTGTTGTATATTTTTTAGTAAATGCCAAAAAATGGTGTTTTCCATTAGATGTAATACATTCACAACTGTATTCATCTCCATCAATATATTCTTCTATAATTGCACTTTTTTCAAAAGAATCTTTTGTTGCATATTTTACTGCTTTTTCTAATTCATCTTTATTATATACTTTTGTAATTCCTCTACTTCCTGATCTGTCTGTTGGTTTTACTATAACAGGGAATTTCATTTCTTCTGTTTTCCATGTTTCCGGATTATCATTTACTTTAATAAACGTTGGTGTCTTTACCCCATTTTCTTTCATTTTTTTACGCATTTCAAATTTATTTGTACATTGTAATGTTATTGATGTTGGATTACTTGGAAGTCCTAAGTTTTCTGCTACATAATTAACAGTAATTGTAGCTAAATCTGATGCTATAGAGCATACTCCAACTGGCTTTATTTCTTTACATTTTTCTAATATTTGTTCTTTTTCTACTATACTAATTGGATAAAAGTAATCTGCTGTTCTTTCTCCTATTGAACCATCTTGCCATGCAAATACATGAGTTTCATATCCTAATGATTTTGCTTTTAGAATTAATTGATTTTGAAAATCATTTGCACCAATTATTACTAATTTTTCTTTCATTATTTTAATTTCCCCTTTTTTAAGACTATTTATTATAGAATTCCTTTATCTTTGTACAAACTTTTAATACATCTTCTTCTTCTAATCCATAATACATTGGAAGTCTTAATAATCTTTCGCTTTCTTTTGTTGTATATTTATCTTCTCCATTAAATCTTCCATATTTTATTCCAGCAGGAGCTGTATGTAATGGAATATAATGAAATACTGATGCAATTTCATTTTCTTTTAAGAATTTTATTAATTCTGTTCTTTCTTTCATATCTTTTGTTTTAATATAAAACATGTGTGCATTGTGTTTACATTCTTTTGGAATATAAGGAAGTTCTATTTCTTTAACATCTTTTAAATTTTCATAATATAAATTCCAACTATTTAATCTGTTGTTATTTATTTTGTCTGCCTCTTCTAATTGAGCATATAAATATGCTGCATTTATATCACTTGGTAAAAATGATGAACCTGCTTCAACCCAAGTATATTTATCAACTTGTCCTCTGAAAAATCTACTACGATCTGTTCCCTTTTCTCTAACTATTTCAGCTCTTTCATAATTGTTATAGTCTTTGATAACTAATGCTCCACCTTCACCCATACTGTAATTTTTAGTTTCGTGGAAACTATAACATCCATAATCGCCAATTGTTCCAAGAGCTTTTCCTTTATATTCACTCATGACTCCTTGAGCCGCATCTTCTATTACTAATAAATTATGTCTTTTAGCAATATCCATAATTGTATCCATTTCGCAAGCTACCCCTGCATAGTGCACTGGTACTATTGCTTTTGTTTTGTCTGTTATTGCATCTTCTATTAATTTTTCGTCAATATTCATCGTATCTGGTCTAATATCTACAAATACTATTTTTGCTCCTCTTAATGCAAATGCGTCTGCTGTTGACACAAATGTAAATGCTGGCATTATTACTTCATCACCTGGTTCTATATTTGCTAATATTGCAGACATATCCAATGAACTACTACAAGATGTTGTAAGTAATACATGTGATCCTGTTTTATCTTCTAACCATTTATTACATTTCTTTGTAAATTCTCCATCTCCACATATTTTCTTATTTTCTATCGCTTTACTTATATATTCTTTTTCTTTTCCAACATAAGGTGGTACATTAAAATCTATCATTTTTATTTCCCCTTTAATATTATTTTTTAGCATCTTTTGTCTCTTTTGGATGCCATTTGTATTTTATACTTTTTTTATATATTAATCAATACTTTTTAGAAAATTATTGATTATTAAGGATGTAACAATAAAAGTAGATATAATGGCAATTCTTATATCTACCTTTTTGCTTATTATTTCACTAATCTCAAAGTTTCTTTAGCTATCATTAATTCCTCATTTGTAGGAATAACATAAACTTTAATTTTTGAATCTGGAGTAGAAATAACTTTTTCTTCCCCTCTCATATTATTAGCGTCAACATCTAATTTAACACCCATAAATTCTAGTTTTTCGCATATTCCTTTACGGATATTAATTTGATTTTCACCAATTCCACCTGTGAATATAATGTAGTCAACACCGTTCATTGCAACTGCATATTTTGCAACATAACTTGCAATTGTGTAATTAAAGTTTTCAACTGCTATTCTAGCATCAGGTTGTCCTTCATTTGAAGCAATTTCTATTTCTCTGAAATCTGGAACTAATCCTGACATACCAGAAAGCCCTGATTTTTTATTTAGTAAATCTTCCATTTGTGCAGGTGTTAAGTTTTCTTTTTTCATTATATATGTTACAACTGATGGATCTAAATCTCCACTTCTTGTAACCATTGGAAGTCCACCAAGTGGTGTTAATCCCATACTTGTATCTACTGATTTTCCGTTCTTTATAGCACATATACTTGAACCTTGTCCTAAATGACATGTTACAATTTTTGTACCTTCTAGTGGTTTGTTTTCAATTTCAGCAAGTCTTTGTGATACAAACATGTGTGAAGTTCCATGGAATCCATATTTTCTTACTCCGTATTTTTTATAATATTCATAAGGTATTGAGTAAATAAACTTGTCTTTTGGCATTGTTTGATGGAATGCTGTATCAAATACTCCTACCATTGGTTTTCCAGGCATAACTTCTTGACATGCCTTTATTCCTAATATACAAGCTGGATTGTGTAAAGGTGCTAGGTCTGTATATTCTTCTAAAACTCTTACAACATTATCATCAATTACAACAGATTCCGCAATTTTTTCTCCACCATGAACCAATCTGTGTCCTATTGCATTTATTTCATCCAAGCTATCTATTACTTTATATTCTGGATTTGTAAATTGTTTTAATGTAAAGTCTATTGCTTCTGAGTGATTGTATGCTGGATTTTTTATTTCTATTTTTTGTCCATTTACTTTATGTGTTATAAAAGCTTCTGCTTCTCCTATTCTTTCATATTTTCCAGAAGCCATTACTTCTTCTGTCTCCATATTTATTAATTGATATTTTAGTGATGAACTACCACAATTTAATACTAATATTTTCATTTTATATTACTCTCCTTTAAATTCTATTTACAATATTTTTTGTTTCTCTTGCAATCATTAATTCCTCGTTTGTTGGAACCACATAAACTTTAACTTTTGAATCTTCCGCTGAAATTTCAACTTCCTCGCCTCTTATTTTATTTTTTTCTTCATCAATTTTTACTCCAAAGAATTCTAATTGATTACATATAGCCTTCCTTGATAATGGTCCTTTTTCTCCGACTCCTGCTGTAAATGTAAGTACATCAATTCCACCCATAGCTACTGCACATTTTGCTACATAAGATGCTGTTAGATAATGGTATATATCTAAAGCCATTTGTGCATGTGTACCACCTGCTAATGCTTCATTTTCAATATCTCTAAAGTCCACTGATACTCCTCTTGACATACCATAAACTCCAGATTTTTTGTTTAATATATCTTCCATTTCTTGTGGTGTTAGATTTTCCTTTTTCATTAAATATGTTACAACTGATGGATCTAAATCTCCACTTCTTGTTCCCATTGGTATTCCTCCAAGTGGTGTAAGTCCCATGCTTGTTTCTACAGATTTACCATTTTGTATTGCACATACACTTGCTCCTTGTCCTAAATGGCAATTTACTATCTTTAAAGTTTTAATATCTTTTCCCATCATTTCTGCAACTCTATATGCCACATATTCATGTGATGTTCCATGTGCTCCATATTTTCTGATTCCATACTTTTTATAATATTCATAAGGTATTGGATAGATATATCTTTCTTTTGGAATCGACTGATGAAATGCTGTATCAAATACCGCAACCATTGGTATTTGTGGTGCTATCTTTTCACACGCTTCTATTCCTAAAATTGCCGCAGGATTATGTAAGGGTGCTAAATCACTGCATTTTTTTATTTCTTTAATTACATCATCTGTAATTAATACTGGTTGTGAATATTTTTCTCCTCCCTGAACAACTCTATGTCCTATTCCACCTAACTCATCTAGACTATTTATTACTCCATAATGTTCATTAGTTAATCTTGTAAAAACAAATTCTAATGCTTGTTCATGATTCTCTACATATTTTTCAAATTTGTGTTTTATTCCATTAACTTTATGTGTTAAAAAAGAGTTTTGTTGTCCTATTCTCTCAAAATATCCCTTTACTAGCATCTTTTCTGTATCCATATCAATTACTTGATATTTTAGCGATGAACTTCCTGAGTTTAATACTAAAATTTTCATATATTTTCCCCTCTTTTCTTTTAAATAATATGAGAAATTTATTTATTTTGTGCTTGAACCGCTGTTATTGCAATGACACCAGCAATGTCCTGATAACTACATCCTCTTGATAAATCATTAACTGGTTTAGATATTCCTTGACAAAGTGGTCCATAAGCTTCAGCTTTTGCAAGTCTTTGTACTAATTTATATCCTATATTTCCTGAGTCTAGATCTGGAAATATTAAGACATTGGCTTCTCCTGCTATTGTGCTTCCTTTTGCTTTAGTCTTTGCAATTTCTGGTACAATTGCTGCATCCAATTGCAATTCTCCATCTGCTTTTAACTCTGGTTCTTTTTCTTTTAATAGTTTTGTTGCTTCAATCACTTTTTCTGTTAATTCTGATTTTGCACTTCCATAAGTAGAGTATGAAAGCATTGCAACTTTTGGTTCATCACCAACTAATTTTTTAAAACTTTTACTTGATGATATTGCTATTTCTGATAGTTCTTCTGGATTAGGATTTACATTTAATCCTGAATCTCCAAATATAAATGTTCCGTTTGAACCATATTTGCAGTCAGGTACTACCATAACAAAAAATGCTGAAACTAATTTTGTATTAGGAGCTGTTTTTAATATTTGAAGTGCTGGTCTTAATGTATCGGCTGTTGAATGTATTGCACCTGAAACTAATCCATCTGCCTTTGTATTTTCGTCTTTTACCATTAGCATTCCAAAATATACTGGATCTTTTAGCGTTTCTTTTGCTTGTTCAAATGTCATGCCTTTATGCTTTCTTAGTTCATAAAGCAAATTTGTATATTCTTCTTTTTTTTCTGATATGCTTGGATCAATTATTTCTGCGCCTTCAATACTTATGCTATTAGTTTTAGCAATATTTAATATTTTTTCTTTGTTACCTACTAAGATTATATTTGCATATTTTTCTTTTATCGCCATCTCAGTTGCCTTTAATACTCTTATATCTTCTGCTTCTGGAAGTACTATTGTCTTTATTTCTTGTCTTGCTCTGTTTTTTATTTTTTCTATAAAATCCATTTTTGATGTATTTCTCCCTTCTGTACTTTTTCCAACATGTATTATATATTTAAATAAAAAAAAGCACAACCCTTTTTAGAAAAGTTATACTTTTTAAAATAAGTATTTTATAATTATTTGCATGAAATATGTATATTTTCAACCTTTGCATTCATCTCCCTAGAAATTATATTTTGAATTTGAGCCACCTCTTCTGAATTCAGTTGTTCATCTTCAACTATAATACTAATGCTTTCTCCGTTCACAAAGATTACAACATCATTAAAACCTTTGGTTTTGATTAAATTTTCACAAATCATGATACTATTCTTTATGTTGTTAATTTTAGTTATTTCTTCAGTTGCAGACTGTTTTTGTGTTTCTAAAGAATTATTGCTGTTTAGAATATTCTCGTAAGTTTCTAACATTTGAGAATACATTGTATCCCTTTCTAATTTTGAAGTTGAAAAATAATTTGATACATTGTTTATACTATTTGAATTTGTTTGAATAAAATTTTCTTCACTAACAACATTACTGCTAACTAATTGTGCATCTCCAATATTTGACATTTCAATTAATTCTTCTTCACTCCCACTTGTTTGAATGGTAGAATTCAAATCATTTGTTGTTGTGTAATTTAAGTATCCTGCAACAACTAACATTAATGTTATAACATAAATCAATACTTGATTTTTCTTTAATAATTTCATATTTACATTTCCTTTCTTTTAATTTTCTATTCAAATTTATTATTGTGACATTTCAAACACTTGAATCTTGTGTGTTGCAAGCCCTGTAGCAGCTTCTACTGCTTGAATTATACTTGTTTTTATATTTATATTTGATGCACCCTTAGCTGTAATAATTGCTCCTTCAATTTTTGGTTCCACAGTTTTTTGGATTATTGGAACCTTATCTCCATTATCTTCTTGATATACTATTTCTTTTTGTGAATCTGTTGTTTCAACTTTTCTCACTCCACCAGATGTGTCAGTCTCTTCTGTTACACTTGTCTTTGAGTTTTCATTATACATTGCAACAGTCTCACTAGATTCAGAGTAATTTATAAAAACCTTTACATTACCGACACCACTAATATTTTTAAGTATATCTTCTAACCTCTCTTCTAAATTACTACTATTTGTTACATTTTGATTTGTATTTTGATTACCTTGCGTATATGCTAATTGTTTTCCTGCAGAGTTTGTTATTGTTTTGTTGGAATTCTTATTTCCATTCCATACATAATTAATAATTACAATTGTAATTATTAAAGTTATTACTAAAAATACCAGATTCTCTATTTTCTTTTTATTGTTACCTTGATTTTCACTTTCATTTTTATTTATTATTGCTTTTAACTTATCCTTAAACATTGTTCACTCACCCCATACTCATTTATTAAAAAATTTTTTATTATTTTAATGTCTGTTTTTGTTATATTTGATGTTTCTTCTTTTTTTTCATTTTCATCTTTTTTAGAAACATTGATATCTACTTTTTGAATTTTCTGAATTTCTGTAATAATTTTATTTTCTACTGTATCTGTTGTATTTTCCTCATCTTTTTCGTTTATTTTTCCATTTATTTTTAGAATTATCTTTTCTATCCCACTATCATCTTGCGATATATGTGCAGTAACTTTACACTTTTCTACTTCATAACCTTTTTCTTCGATTTTTTGTTTAATATCTTTCTCAAGTTCTTCGTTATATAGTTGATTTAATCTATTGTCCATAGATGTTTGGTTTACTTCATCTACTTTATTTGTTTTGGTTTGTGTTTCTTCAATGTATTGATTTAAATCAAGATTATCAAAATTAAGTTTTGTACTATTTTCTATAAATGGTGATATTATACTAAATAGAATATATAATCCCATAATCATTTTTACATATTTTTTTGTCTTATTATTAGGAAGAATCATTTCTAGAATTGAAACTATAATTAAGGCTAGAGCTAGATTTTTTACCCATGAACTTAAAAAAGCTATCATATTTTCTCCTTAAACTTGTTAAAAAAGGGTCTACCTTTTTGACAAGTTTTCTATAATTTATCTAAACATCATTCCTGTATTTGACATTTTTACTAATAAAGTTGTTCCAATAATAACCATGAAGGATATTGAAACTAAAATTGCAAGCAAAATTTTGAAAATGTCTGATATTTCATCTAATAACTTTACAATTTTACTATCGGCAATTACTTCACTTATGCTTGCTACTAGTTTATAGGAAAATGTTAGAACTGATAATTTTAAAATTGGCAATATACATATACCAACAATAATTATTACTCCTACAAATCCCACTGCGTTTTTTAAAATCAATCCACATCCTAATACACTATCAACAACATCTCCTAAAATTTTACCAACAACTGGTACTGCTGAGCTTACAAGTGTCTTTGCTGTTTTAGCAGTTATACCATCAACAGAACTTGATAATGTTCCCTCTAACGAGACTACTCCAACAAATATTGTTAATACTAGACCTAAGAACCATATTGTACTTGACTTTAAAAATTTTGATATTTTTTCTATTTGTACCTTATCAGATATCTTTGATATTATACTTATTGATGTAATTATTAGTATTATTGGTATTAATATGTCTTGTACTAAATTTCCAATAAAATTTATCATAAACAATATTATTGGCTCCAATATACTTGTAGTTGCTATACTTCCTGTATATAGCATTAAGGATACTAAAATTGGTATTAATGAGTTCATGAATCCTACTAAATTTTGATTAGTATCTTTTATTAAATTTATTATGTCAGAAAAATTATTCATGACAACTGTTACTATTGCGATATACTGGACATAATATATTAATTTTGATATATTATCATTTTCCAAACTTTCACTTATGGATTTTAATATGCTATGTATTATTATAATAACCAAAATGCTTATTAAACTTTTTAAACCACTTTTAACTTCTGTGCCCAAAAGGTTTAATATTTTCTTGTATATAGTTGAATTATCTATATTGCCTTTTATTGCTGAATTTAAAATTTCATTTATATCTATGTTTTCAAAAAACTCTCCAGTATATTTTTTTGAATTTTCAATAAATGAGCTTACTCCAAAACTTTCCTGTTGACTTTCTATGGTATTCTCATTTGTATTGGCGCAATAAGAAGTGGTTAATTTTAATATTATAGATAACATTAAAATCGATACAAATATAATCCTCTTTTGTATATTCACATTTTCTTTCCCCCATTTTTATGGTAAAATTTTTAATATAATTTCTAGTAAGCTAGAAATTATAGGTATAGACATTGATATTATAATTATTTTGCTTCCAAGTTCTATTTTACTTGCAATTGCCGCTTCTCCAGAATCCTTACAAATACTTACTGCAAATTCTGAAAGAAAAGCAATCCCAGTAATTTTGATTAATAAAGCTATAAACTGAGTATTTATAGAAAATTTATTTTGAATTGATTCTATCAGATTTATTATTCCTGTTAATCTATCCATTACTAAAAATAAAATCAAAATTCCTGTTAGAATACTTATAAATATTGCATATTCAGGTCTATACTGTTTCAACATTATTATAATAATTAATGCTATTAACGCAATTCCAATTATCTTTATTATCTCCATCTTACTATATTCTCCATTTTTCTTTATTACACTTAAAAACATTGGTATTTATTTTGATGGTAGAACAAAAAAATTATAAATTAAATAATGTTCTTACTGTATCAAATAATCCACTTATTTCTTTTATAACCATTGTTAAAACTATAACTAATCCAGCAAGAGTTGTCATCATTGCCTGATCTTCTCTTCCGGCTCTTACTAAAACTTGGTATAATACTGCAACTAATATTCCAATGGCCGCAATTTTAAATAATAAATCTATACTCATAAGATTTCACCCTTTCTGCCAAATAGGTTCACCCCATTTTGGCAAGTTAAATTTTTATATTTTAGATTAGTATAATGACAATTGCAATCCCTATTGTCATCCCTAATTTTTTATATAGTTTTTCATTTTTATTTTTTTCTTCTTGTGCTTGTCTAATTTGCTCTTCTAAAAAACTTTTTGTTATTTCGATTTGACTTAATTGACCTTCAATGTCAGTTGTTCCGCAATAATTTAGAAAGTGTTTTTATGGCTTGCTTGTCCTCTTTATTTAAGTTGCCAGAAAAATCTTCTATTGACTTTTCCCATGATACAGATGCAGTTTCATTTTTCATGTTTAAAACAGATTGCTTAAATAATTTTGATATATTATAGTTTGTATTTTTTGATATTTCTTCAAATATTTCAGGTATTGGTTCATAAGTAAATTTTATTTTTGACTCAAATATATTTAATGCATTTTTCATTTCTAAAAGTTCTTCTAATCTGTATTTATATTTTTGAGCTATATATTTACCAATTAGTGTTGCACATAAGAACACAAAAAAAAGCATACAATATTTAATAAACTGCATTTTTTCTTTTTCTCCTTGCATTTATTTTTTTATATTATATGCTTTATATTTTATTTTAGAACTAATTATTTTTAAGTATTGCAAACATCCTTTCTATATGATATACTTTAAAGTACAATGATAATTATTATATTGGGGGTTAAAATGTTTAAATTACATTCAGAATACAAACCAACTGGTGATCAACCACAAGCAATAGAATATCTATCAAAAGGAATAGAGCAAGGCAAAAAGTTTCAAACTTTACTTGGAGTAACAGGTTCTGGAAAAACATTTACAATGGCAAACATAATTAATAAAGTTCAGAAGCCAACATTGGTTTTGGCTCATAATAAAACTCTTGCAGGACAATTATATTCAGAATTTAAAGAGTTTTTTCCTGAAAATAATGTTGAGTATTTTGTTAGCTATTATGATTACTACCAACCTGAAAGCTATATTCCTTCTTCTGATACATATATAGAAAAAGATGCATCCATAAATGATGAAATTGATAAACTTCGTCATTCTGCAACTGCATCATTATTTGAAACAAGAGATGTTATAATAGTAGCTTCTGTTTCATGTATTTATGGTTTAGGAGATCCTATTGATTATGAGCATCTTATAGTTTCTTTAAGACCTGGAATGAAAAAATCTAGAGACGAAATTATGAAAAAATTAGTAAGTATGCAGTATTCTCGAAACGAAATAGATTTTAAAAGAGGAACTTTTCGTGCAAAAGGTGATATATTAGAAATTTATCCATCAGACCAAAGTGAATCATCTATTCGTGTAGAATTTTGGGGTGATGAAATTGAAAAAATTCAAGAAATCAACCCATTAACTGGGAAGCCTATAGCTGAAAGAAATCATGTTATGATTTTTCCTAATTCTCACTATGTAACTACTCCAGATAAAATGGAACGTGCCCTTGTTACTATTAATGATGAATTACAGGAACGAATTAGATATTTTAAAGAAAATAATAAATTGATTGAGGCCCAAAGAATTGATGAGAGAACAAACTTCGATATGGAAATGATGAAAGAAACGGGATTTTGCCAAGGAATCGAAAACTACTCAAGACATATAAGTGGAAGGCCTGCCGGCTCACCTCCTTTTACATTATTTGATTATTTGCCTAAAGACTATCTTTTATTAATTGATGAGTCTCATGCCACAATTCCACAAGTTAGAGCAATGTATAACGGAGATCGTTCGCGTAAAGATTCTTTGGTTAATTATGGATTTAGATTGCCTTCTGCTTATGATAATAGACCTTTAAAATTTGAAGAATTCGAGCAGAGAATCAATCAAGTGATATTTGTTAGTGCAACACCTGCTGATTATGAAAAAGAACATTCTAAAGAAAATGTTGTTGAGCAAATTATCAGACCTACTGGTCTCTTGGATCCAAAAATTGAGGTTAAACCTGTTACTAATCAAATTGATGATTTAATAGAGCAAATTAGAATTAGAGTTGAAAAACATGAAAGAGTTTTAGTTACAACACTAACTAAAAAAATGGCTGAAGACTTAACTTCATATTTACAGAGTCTAGATATTAAGGTGAATTATATGCATTCTGATATAAAGGCTTTAGAAAGAATGGAAATTATAAGAAATCTTCGTTTAGGTGAGTTTGATGTTTTAGTTGGTATTAATTTATTAAGAGAAGGTTTAGATATACCAGAAGTTTCACTTGTTGCAATACTTGATGCTGACAAAGAAGGTTTTTTACGTTCAGAGCGCTCTTTAATTCAAACAATTGGACGTGCTGCAAGAAATACAGATGGAACGGTTATTATGTATGCAGATGAACTTACAGAATCTATGGAAAAAGCAATTTCTGAAACTAATAGAAGACGTAGCATTCAACAGCAATACAATATTGAACACGGAATTACACCTAAAACTATTAAAAAATCTATTAGAGATAATATTAGTATTACAAAGCAAGAAGATATCGGTATTGAATTTAAAATGGAAAATAGTGACGATATTAGAAATACTATTTCGGAATTAACTGATGAAATGTTAAAATTTGCTGCTTCAATGGAATTTGAAAAAGCGGCTGAAATCAGAGATAAAATCAAAGAATTAGAAAAATTGTTATAAAGGATTGCTAATAAGCAATCCTTTATTGTTATAATATTTTTTCGAATTTTACAAGCACTTCTCCTTTTTTTATTTCTTTTATAGAAGTTATTTGTATTGGTACATTCATTTCACAAATGTATCTCTTTGCTTTAGCAACTTCTCCTTTATACAAGGTCATTTGTCTTGATGTTTGTGAATTATTATCCTTAAAGTTTAATAAATCATTATAAATTCGTTCACTCCGTGTTTGTCTTTCCATGTTGTACTTTCCTCCTTAATATTATAACATGTTTCAAGTTGCAATATATATTATATAACTTTTCTGGTCAGATGTAAAGAAACATTTGACTATTTTATTTTTTTCAGATTTTACATAGCTTTTCTATATAACTCAATAAAATCTTCTTTTGTAACTTCCCTTGGATTTCCAGGCTTGCAAGGGTCCTCCATTGCTTTTTCAGCAAGCATTTCAAAATCCTCTTCTTTTGCTCCATAATCTTTTATTGTTTGAGTAATTCCAACTGCCTTAGAAAGTTCACTAATCATCCATACAAATGTGTTGATTACATCTTGATCATTTAGATGTGCTGCATCTGGTCTTCCTATTTCACATAAGATTTCTCTAAATCTTTGTGCTGTTGCAGGGTCTTCTCCATTAAATCTCATTACAGTTGGTAATAACATAGCATTTGCAATTCCGTGTGGTGTATCATAAACAGCTCCTAATTGGTGTGCCATTGAATGTACTATTCCTAATCCAACATTACTAAATCCCATTCCAGCAATGTATTGAGCCATGCCCATTTTATCAATTGCTTCAGTATCTTTATCATTTACAGCTGCTGGTAAATATTTAAATATCATTTTTATAGCCTTAATATGGAACATGTCTGATATTTCATTGTGTGCTTTTGTTATATATCCTTCAACAGCATGTGTTAATGCATCCATTCCTGTAGCTGCTGCAAGTGATTTAGGCATAGATGCCATTAATTCAGAATCAACTATTGCAACAATTGGAATATCATTTGGATCTACGCAAACCATTTTTATTTTTCTATCTTCATCAGTTATTACATAATTTATTGTAACTTCAGCTGCCGTTCCTGCAGTAGTAGGAAGTGCTATTACTGGCATTCCTCTATTTACTGTGTTTGATAATCCGTTTAAAGATTTTATATCTGCTCTATCAGGGTTAGTCATTACAATTGAAATTCCTTTTGATGTGTCTATACTTGAACCTCCTCCAACTGCAACAATTACATCAGCTTTAGATGCTTTGCAAGCTTCTACACCATCTGTTACATTTTTTATTGTAGGATTAGGTTTTATTTCATCATATAAAGTATATTTAATTTTAGCATCATTTAGTATCTTTTCTACTTTGCTTGTTACTCCTGCTTCTACTAGTGACTTATCACTTACAAGAAATACTTTTTTAAATCCTCTCTTTTTAATTTCTTCTACTAGAGTCTCTCTAGCATTTCCTCCAAAATAAGATGTTTCATTTAAGACAAATTTTATTGCCATTTTAAATTCCTCCTTTGTTTAAATTTATACTTGACTTCCATCAGAATAATCTTTTGGAATGTTAAAGTAATCATTATTTACATTATAAGATATATCAATTTTTATAATTTCTTCATTGTCTCCTACTATGGTTTTTATATATACTAAATTATCATTATCAAAATATAATCTTGTTTTTGCATATTCTAGATTATTAACTGATAATTCATTATTAAACAAAAAATCTTGACAATTCGAAATTTCTTCATATTTATAACTTTTTCCATTTATTCTTTCTTTACCTTTTGATATTTGAGTAACATCTTTTAATGTTTCAAATTTTTCTTTAATTTCAGTTAATATTGTATCATTATTTTGATACGTGTAATATATTTTTTCTGTTTCGTCCAAATAATACGTATTATTATCTTTTACTATATATTTTCTTGTTTTTCCATTTGCTGTAACTTCTTTATAACCATTATTGTTTTTGATTGCAGTTACTATTTTGTTATTATTATCTATCGTTTGAGAAAATGTCATTTCTTTTACATTTGATATTTGTTCATATAGTTTTGATATCTGTGTTGTTTCACCTTGATTATTTTTTGTTTGATTATTAACTAGAACAATAGCTCCTATAATTATAGCAATAACTATTATTGCGATTATTGCAATTAAAATTATTTTCTTTTTATTCATTTTATTTTCCTCCTCTAATCTCCTAAATTAATTCCAACACTTCTTGCTGTTTTAACTAAATCATCATCCATTGTAACTTTTCTCTGATTACTTTGAGCTGTATTTCCAGAAACAGCTCCGATTTCTTTATTTTGTCCTACGACATCTTCTAAAGATGCATAGTCTATTTTTCCATTTTTTATAACAACTAAATTTCCAAATTTCTCTTCTATCGCTAATCTCATGGCTGCAGTACCATATTTAGTTGATAATACTCTATCAAAAGCTGTTGGTGTTCCTCCTCTTTGCATATAACCTAATGTTGTATTTCTAGCTTCAAGCCCTGTTAATTCTTGTAATTGTTTTGCAACAACATTTCCAATTCCTCCGAGCTTAGTATTATCTACTCCTTTTCCATTGTCTCTTGTTTTTTCTATAACTATATCTCCATCTTTTGGTTTGGCACCTTCGGCTACAACTACTATACTAAAGTTTTTTCCTCTTTTTTGTCTATTTTTTATTTTTTCTACAACTCTGTTAATATCATAAGGTATTTCTGGAATCAATGCAACATCAGCTCCACCAGCAATTGCTGATTCTAATGCTATCCATCCTGCATATCTTCCCATTACTTCTAAAATCATTATTCTATGATGTGTCTCTCCTGTTGTATGAAGTCTATCTATAGCTTCCATAGCAACTGATACTGCTGTGTTATATCCAAATGTTATTTCTGTACAGGCAACATCATTATCTATTGTTTTTGGTACACCTATTACATTTACTCCTTTTGTTGCAAAATCTCTCGCTGATTTCTGTGTTCCATCTCCTCCTAGTGTAAAAATACAATCAAATTCATCTTTCTTTATGTTATCTACACATATATCTGATAAGTCTTTATATTCTACATTTCCATTTTCATCTATAACTTTGTAATTAAATACATTTGCATTTGTTGATGAACCAATTATTGACCCTCCTTTGGGTAATATTCCTTCTGCATTTCCGTTTTCTGCTGTACTTAATTTTTCATATTCGTTTTTTAATAGTCCATTATATCCATCTAAAAAGCCATAGCATTCAACTCCACTGTTTTCCGCAGTTTTCACAATTCCTCTTATTACTGCATTGAATCCTGCAACATCTCCTCCATTTGCTAATATCGCAACTTTTTTTACCATTTTTAATTCCTTCCTCTC
Source organism: uncultured Clostridia bacterium (assembly GCA_934154445.1). Classification (GTDB taxonomy): domain Bacteria; phylum Bacillota; class Clostridia; order TANB77; family CAG-508; genus CAG-269. Next base: position 13,390 of record CAKPGC010000009.1, on the reverse strand, counting down.
GTTTAAAGTTTATCCTAGAAGACTTTTTATTTCTTCATCCTCTTTAAGTTCTTTACTTAAAAACATATAAGCTCTTTTGTCTTGCTTTATAGCAATTTCTGCAATCTCTTTATCGCTTCTTAATCTTAAACTTGCATATTTTACAATTAAACCTTTATTTTCGACAGATGCTTTAACCACTTCTTTATCATCTCTTAGTTTTTCACTTGCATAATAAAGGGTTTGTCCATATTTTTTTACACTTGCCATTATAACATCCTTATCTGCTCTTAGCCTTTCAGATGCATAACATGCTGTCCATGGTGCACCATTTATTGCAAGTAAAATTATTTCTTTATTATCTTTTAGTCTATCTGAAACAAATTCCATTGCTTCACCATCTTGTTTTAAAGCTTCTTTGACAATTTCCTCGTCATCTTGAAATTCTGGTATTGCAAATTCTAAAAGCTTTCCTTTATCTTTTACTGCTTGTAAAACATATTCCCTATTATCTTTATTTGCTTTCATTTCTGTTACGCAAGGATCTTCCATTATTCTTTTCCACCTTCTTTAATGTTTTTTTCATCTTTTATTGGAATTTTTTTTGCTATTAATGCTTTTATTTTTATTCCTTGTTCTGAAAACATTTTCTCATGCTCTGTTTCTATATTATTTTCAAATATTGGTTCATTATGCAAATCATAAGTTTTTTCTATTATTTCAAATCCGCTATCGTAAAAGTATCCTAGACTTGAATTAAATAAATCATCATCATCTGTTTTGAAATATATTTCTCCATTTTCAGCCAGAAAATGTCTATATTTTTCAAGTTGTCTTGTATGTGTTAATCTTTTTTTTCTGTGTTTTCCTTTTGGCCATGGATTGCAGAAATTTATGTATATTCTTTTTATATTATCTTGCTCATTTAAAATCATTAATATTCTTTCTATGTCAAATCTTGTTAGAATAATGTTGTTTGGATCTATTTTCTTTTCTTGATATATTTGCTCTACATTTCTTTTTGCTAGACCTAACATTGCATCTACTAAATCTATTGCAATATAATTTACATCTAAATTGCTTGATGCTAAATTGGCTATAAATTGCCCTTTTCCACACCCTAACTCTAAATGTATAGGATTATTTGAATTTTCAAAATGTTCTTTCCATCTTCCCTTGAATTCTTCTGGATTATCTACATAAAATTTGCTAGCTTCCAATTCTGGTCTTGCCCATTTTTTATATCTTATTCTCATTTTTTTCACCAAAGAAATTATATACATATTTTTAAAAAAAGTAAAGGTAAAATTTGTATTTTTTATTGGTAAATGATAAAATTATATTATTAAATTTAAAGGAGTTTTTATGCATCTAAAATATATTGTAAAAAATAATGAATTAAATATAAATCAGATTTTACAAAACGAATTAAATATATCCTCAAGACTACTTTTTAAGCTAATAAAGAAAGAAAAAGTATTATTAAACGGATGTGCTTGTGACACAAGGACTTATCCTAATTTTGGAGATGAGTTAATAGTTAATTTTGATTATGATGAAGAAAATTCTAATATTGTTCCTACAAAAATGGATTTAAATATTGTTTTTGAAGATAATTGGATGTTAATTGTCAATAAACCTGCTGGTGTTGCAACTCATCCTTCTATTTTGCACTATTATGATTCATTATGTAATGGAGTTAGATTTTATTTTGATTCAATTGAATTAAATAAAAAAGTCAGGCCTGTAAATAGACTTGATTTAAACACTTCTGGATTAGTCATTTTCGCTAAATGTGAATATATTCAAGAATGTCTTATTTCTGAAATGAAAAATAACATATTTAAAAAAGAATATCTTGCTTTTTGTGAAGGATTATTTGAAAACAAATCTGGTACTATAGATTTACCTATTGGCAGAAAAGATAATAGTATTATTGAAAGATGTATTTCCAAAAATGGTAAACCTTCCATTACACATTATAATGTTTTAAAAGAATTTAATAATTATAGCTTGGTAAGATGTATTTTGGAAACAGGAAGAACACATCAAATTAGAGTACATTTATCTGCAATTTCTCACCCTTTAATTGGTGATTCTTTATATGGTTCTTTTTCTGATTTGATTAGTAGACAAGCTTTGCATTGCTATAAATTGCAATTTATACATCCTATTACAAAAGAGTTTATGAGTTTTTGTGGTGACTTACCACTAGAATTAAAAAAATTAGAAGAGTAAATCTGTAAGCCGGGTTCTGTCATTTAAAATAGTCATTTATCTAGGATATATATTGCTATATATCTCAAGCCACGCAATTCAAGAAGGTGCCGAGCAGGCTTAATCTTCTTATCTAGGTGTTGCTCCAGATGGGGTTTACACAGCCTTCTATGTCACCATAAAAGCGGTGAGCTCTTGCCTCACCTTTTCACCCTTACCTATAAAAATAGGCGGTTATTTTCTGTTGCACTTTCCTTAGGGTTACCCCCACTAGACGTTATCTAGCATCATTGCTCTATGGAGCCCGGACTTTCCTCTCGTAGTTTCTTTCGAAAATCTACCAGCGACTATTCAATTTACTCTATTTGAAATTATATCATATATTTTGTAATTCTTCTAGTAAATTTTTATATTTTATTAAAAAAATATCTTTATCCTTTAAAGTTATTGCATTTTGTAATTCATTTATTATTACATATATTTTATTTATATTATATTGTTTTCCAATTTCTTTTGTATTAATATTTGTAACAAGTTTTGTAAATTCTTGTGTTGAATTGTTTACATTGTCTGAAATTTCATTCCAATTTTCTTTATCTAAAATGCTGTATGCTTTAAATAAATCATTTTTTGTTTTTATTACTATTTTTTCTTTCTCATCATCTGTGCAATTTTCTATAAATTTTGGTATATAATCATATAATTTTACTAATTCAATTAAAGTCGCATCTTTATTTTCCTCTTTAACTACTTTTGTTAGATTATCATATTCTTTATTAAAATTCACAATATCTTGTTGATTTACAGATGTCTGATATAAATCAAGTGTTGTTGAGTATAAAGAAGTATATATTTTTTCTACATCTTTTTTTATTTGTTCCCAATTAATTTCTTCTTGATTTGTTAGTATTCCTACTTCTTCTAATTTATATTGTTTGTTATCTTGTTTGCTTGTTGAATTGTCTTTTTTTTCAGAACTTTTTTCTTTACTACTGTTATTGCTGCTTGAATTTTCAGATGAACTTGAGGATTCACTTTGTGATTCTTGTTCTTTTATTTCTGTAGATGAAATTTTAAAATTTTCAAAACTTATATTATTTAATTGATTAAATAAATTTTGAAATTTGCTTTCTAATTGTTTGACTTCTTCAAGTGTTTTTTCATTTAAATTATCATTTGAGTTATTTTTACCAAAAACTTTATAAATAAAAAATCCAGTTATGAAAATAATTAATATTAAAGTTATATATGCAATTTTTTTATATTTTTCCAAAATATGCCCTCCATTTACAAATTTATTTATTATTTATTATTATCAAATTTATACAAACTATTCCCAATTTATTTTTAGGTATATTTTTTTGAATTATCACTATAATAATAGTAATTACATAAAATGGGAGATAGTTATGGTTTCTGTTAATTTATATAGTGAAAGTTCTAAGGATTTAGAAAATTTTTTAAGTTCATTTTATAATTCTTCTTTTAATATGAATAATGTTTTAAGTTGGGAGCATAAATATGAAAATCCAATTGAAATTACTGAAATAATTGGTGCTTTTATAGATAATTTTGAAGACTTTAAAATAATGATGTGGGTTTCTTTGGATAAAGGTGTTTATATTCATGTAACAAATGATAATGCTGATAGTTTAATTAGATATCTATATGAAAGATATCCATATTAATATAAAAAAATTAGGGATTAAAGTTTTTATCTTTAATCCCTATTTTTTATTCATCTTCCTCTTCGATATGTTCTACAGTTTCATCATGATTTTCATCAACATCTGATTCTACTGCAACAGTTTTTTCTAAGTTTGATTTTTCTTCATTATCTTGTTTAGCTCCGCATTTTGGACAAAATTTTACATCTTTATCTAATTCCGCATAACAATTTGAGCATTGTCTTTTATCTTTTAATTCTAAACATTCTTTTAGAATTGATTCTATTTCATCACTTAAGCAATCTATTTTTGTACATTGTTCTTCTACATCTTTAGATATATCCTCTTTTTCTTCTCTTACATGGTTTTCATAAATTTTTTTGCCAATTTCTTCATATATATTATTAATTTCAGATTTTAGTTCTCCCATTTTCATTCTAAGTTTAGCTTCTCTGGCTAATTTTCCTGTTTTATCTGCTGTTACTTTGTATGCTTCACTTGCTTTTTTTCCTAATTTATCAAAAAATTCCATATATATTCCTCCTACAATTTCAAGTCAAAATAATTGTTGATTTTGACCAATTTTTGTTATAAGTATTATTTCATAAATTTCTATATTTTATTCATATTATTCCATTTTTTTGTCTCTTGTCATAAGGCTTTTAACTGCTTCTTTTGGATCTAATTTTTCATAAAGTACTTTATATACTGTCTCCACAATAGGCATTTCTATATTGTGCAATTTTCCAAGTTCATAAGCTACTTCAATATTGTCAATACTTTCTATTACCATGCCAACTTCTTTTTTAGTTTCTTCAAGTGGCATTCCTTGTCCTATTAAATATCCTGCTTTTCTATTTCTACTATGTTCACTCAAACAGGTTACTATTAGGTCTCCAAGTCCGCTTAATCCATAGAATGTTTCTTCTTTTCCTCCTAGTTCTACTCCAAGTCTTGAAATTTCTTTCAATCCCCTTGTTATTAATGCTGCAAAGCTATTATCTCCTAGTCCTATTCCAGCAGCTACTCCTGCACAAAATGCTATTATATTTTTTAGTGCTCCACCTAATTCTACACCTTTAACATCATTTGATGTATATATCCTCATTTTTTCTGACATAAATGTATCTTGAACTTTTTTTAATATATTTTGATGTTTAGATGCAATTACTAATGCTGTTGGTATTGCTACTGAAACTTCTTCTGCATGGCTTGGTCCTGACAAGACTCCGACTTTTGCTTCTGGCATTTCTTCCAAAATAACTTCATCTAATGTTTCAAGTGTTTCTTTTTCGAATCCCTTTCCACATATAATAATTGGTTTGTTTCCAACGTATTGTTTATATTGTTTAAATGTACTTCTAGTAAATTTTGATGGTGTAACATGTAAAATAAATTCTGCATCTTTTATTACCTCTTCAAAATCAGTTGAACAATATATATTCTCTGGTAATTCTAATCCCGGCAAAAACTTACATCTTTTTTCATTGTTTATTATATCTCTTTCCTCTTCCATAAAAGACCATATATTTACAGTGTTGCCAATACTTGCCAAATGCACAGCTAATGCAACGCCCCAGCTACCGCTTCCTATTATTGCTATTTTTTTCATTTTGTTACTCCTTTGTACTTTATTTTTTACTAAAACTTAGCTTATTTTCAGTTCCACTTAAAATTCTTTTTATGTTTTCTCTATGATTATATAGAACAATTATTGCTAAAATTACGCTATATATAAAATAAACATTTCCATTTTTTCCTTCAGTTAATACTGTATAATGTTCATTAATAAATAACGTTAAAACTGGAAATAAAACTGCTGCTCCACAAGATCCTAAAGATACCATTCTTGTTAATGCCATTAAAACTAATGCAAATACTAAGCAAATTAGCCCTATTTGCCAATTGCTCATAAGTAATACTCCTAAGGATGTTGCAACACCTTTTCCGCCTTTAAATCCAAAGAATACTGGGAAGGTATGTCCAATAACAACTGCTATACCTGCAATCTGTAAAAGTAACTCCCTGTCTAGATTTTTTGCAATATTTCCTATAATAATTGCTATACATATAGAAATTACTCCTTTTAAAATATCGCATACTAATGTGATTGCTGCTGCTTTTTTCCCTACAGAACGTAACATGTTTGTTGTTCCAGCATTTCCACTTCCTTTTTCTCTTACGTCAAATCCTGCCATTTTTTTACTAATTATAATAGAAAAGTTTACACTCCCTATTAAATATGCAATTATTGCTATGATAATATAAGCTAACATTTCGATTCCTCCTTTATACAAAAGAAACATCCCTATTGGATATCCTTTTCATTTTTTTCTCTTGCTATAATTCTTACTGGTGTACCCTCTAATCCAAATTCTTTTCTTATTTGATTTACTAAATATCTTTGATACGAAAAATGAAATAGTTCTTTATTATTTACAAAAATAATAAATGTTGGTGGTTTTGTTGATGCTTGTGTACCATAATATATCTTTAATCTTTTTCCCTTATCTGTTGGTGGTTGAACTATTGCTATTGCTTCATTTATTACTTGATTTAATACTGATGTTGAAACTCTTAGAGAATTTTGTTTGGCAACATTATTTATCATATCAAATAATTTGTCTACTCTTTGTCCTGTTTTTGCTGATATAAATATAATTGGTGCATAAGATAAATATGATAATTTTTCATAAACCTCTTTTTTATATTTTTCTAATGTACCTGTTGTTTTTTCATACTCGTCCCATTTATTTACAACTATAATAACACCTTTTCCAGCTTCATGAGCTTCACCAGCAATTTTTGCATCTTGGTCTGTTACACCATCATTTGCATCTATCATCATTAGGCATACATCCGCTCTTTCTACTGCAAGCAAACTTCTTTGAACACTATATTTTTCTATACTCTCATTTATTTTACTATGTTTTCTAATACCAGCTGTATCAATTAAAAGATATTTTCCATGTTCATTTTCAAAAGGAGAATCTATTGCATCTCTTGTTGTTCCTGCAATATTACTTACTATGGTTCTTTTTTCTCCTAATATTTTATTTATTAATGATGACTTTCCTACATTTGGCTTTCCTATTACTGCGACTTTAATTATTTCCTCATCATCTTCTGAACTATCTTTTTCAGGGAAATGCTCATATATGCAATCTAATACATCCCCTATTCCTAATGCATTTGTGGCTGATATTGGGTGTGGTTCACCTATTCCTAAATTATAAAATTCGTAAGCTTCTTGACTATCTTTATCATAATTATCAGCCTTATTACATACAAGTACTATTGGCTTCCCTGATTTTTTTAGCATTAAAGCAATTTCTCTGTCTGCTGCTGTTACCCCTTGTCTTATATCTGTTAAAAATATAATTACATCAGCCATTGTAATTGCTAAATTAGCTTGTTCTCTCATTTGAGATAAGATTATATCGTCTGAATCAGGTTCAATTCCACCTGTATCAACAAGTGTAAAATTTCTACCACGCCAATTGGTTTCTGCATAAATTCTATCCCTTGTAACTCCCGGTGTATCTTGAACAATTGATATTCTACTACCTGCCAAATAATTAAAAAACGTTGACTTTCCTACATTTGGTTTTCCTATTATTGCTACTATTGGTTTTGCCATTTTTTTCCTCTCCAAACTTGCCCATAATGGACGCCATTTTGGGGGTAAGTTTTTATTTTTTATTTTTTATATATTATTATTATATTTGTCAAAAAGGGGCGTCCCTTTTTGACATCTTTAGGCAGTTTTTTATCTACCGGCCACCGCCGCCTCCGGCCTCCGGCCAAATCCGCCTCCACCTGAGAATCCTCCTCCAGAGCCAGATCCTGATGAATATGTTGATGATGCTACTGATGTACTTATTGCTTTTGAAAAAGTTGAGCTGAAGTTTGTATTCATCATTATATTCATATATGTGTATGTATTTATTCCATTTGTTACTTCCTCAAAGTTTGGATATACAATTTTTAATTGTTTTATAACTTTATCTGCTATTCCAAATACTGTTGCATATACTAAATATTTTTCCCATATAACTAGTTCTGGAACCTCTCTTCTATCTAACATTGAAAAGTCTTCCATATATTTTATTAAGCCTTTCCATTGTTCTTGTATATCAACACCTTTTTGTGTAAGCACATTTGTTTTTTTTGCAATTTTGCTGCATAAAATTGCATCAATTATAAATATAAACATTGGTATAATAAATGCTACAAAAGCATTGCTTATAATTAAAAATATAGTTGCTACAATGTAACCAATCTGGCTTCCTTTGTATTTTTTATATTCTTTTTGGCTTTCTGAATCAATAATTTGTTCATTAATAAGTTGATCATTAACAGCATTATATGTTTCTGTTAATAGATTTTCAGTTTTAGTTGTATTGCTTTCTATATATTTTTCTAGTGCTTTTAGTGTTATTACTTGTCTTCCTTTTGATGCATTATTTATAAATGTCATTATGTGAGATTCGTCAGATTTCAAACTATCATCTACTTGTTTTAGTATATATATATTTATTATGTCTTTTTCTTTTTCATTTTTTTCTTGTTTTATTTCTAAATATCCTTTTAGTGCCAAATCTAGCATAATTGCTGAAAAAACTTTTCCAAAGTTCGTTGCTGTGAATGATTCCATATTTAACTTAATAGTTTTTATAGCTTCACCTGGTGTTGAATTTTCATAAGGCATTTCTCTAAAATATTTTAATTTTGTTGTTGGCTCATATTTTTTTAATTCTTTAAGTTTTTTGAAATATTTTATTGTTTTTTTACCATAGATAATAATTAATATAACATTTATTAAAATACAACAAACAACTAATATTATTGGCATATTATTGTCAAGCCATTCCTGTCTTTCTCTTCTTGCATTTGCTTCATCTGCCCACTTTGTTTCTTCGCCAATAGCTGTTTTTAAAATTTCTATATTCTTTGTTCTTCCTGAATCTGTTATTAATTCTGTAGGGAACAGTGTCCTTATTTCTACATATTTACCACCTGAAAAATCATTTAGTTCAAACTCTATTTTATTTAACTCTGTTGCATATATGGTTCCATTTAAATCTTCTGTATGTCCCCATACTTTTATCTCATCTTTGCTTGATACATTTGCTGGTAGATATATGTTTCCTGTTATTTTCTCCGCAGGAATTTTGAAATCTTCTCCTACAAATTGCCAGTAAAGTTCTGCATAATCATTATATTTTGTAATTGCATCTTTTACAGTATAGGATATTACATATTTTCTTGTTCCTCTACTATTGTCTAGTCCTACACCCCAACCTATTTCAAAATCTCCATCTTCATTATTTGTACCATAATAATGATCTTTTTCTACATGATATTCCCAATTTTGATTATGTATAAAATCAGTATTCTGTCCATCTGTTATTTCTTTTACTGTAACATTCGTTATTCCTGAATATTTGCTAGAGTCTGTTTTGAATGATTTATAAAGTGTATTTGTCTGACTTATATATATGTCCCAAATTTCTGTTACATCCATACTTCCATCGCTATTTATTTGTACGTTAAAGTCCAAATTATTTAGTTCTAATGTGCTTGCCTTTGATTTAACCGTACCTATCAATAAAAAAGTTATTGCAAGTATTAATACATAAAGGATTTTTCTTGTATTTTTCATTATTTTACCCCTCTCTTTTTTTCATAATCATTTTACTATATTAATTGTTAAAAATCAAGAATTTTTATATATTTTAAAAACCATATCTATAAAATAGATATGGTTTTTTTAGGATTTTAATTCCTGTTGTACATGTCATTTGCTAAATAAACCTATTATTAAAAAAAATAGAACATATAACGACCATCCCAATGTTGTATCTATACTATCTTTTTTTCGTATATAGCACAAAAAATGCATTATATAAATTACAATTGGAATAATGTAAAATGCATACATTATAATCGTTATTGCAATATTATTAAGTTTAACTGAGCTCTTAATTGCCAATATTAAACATACTATATTTGCAACAAAGAAAATGACTTGCACTACATGATGTATCAGCCTTCCTGTTCCTTTACTTCTTTCCTCTTGTATAACGTGATAATAAAATGAGGAAATAAATAATATTGCAGCGATAATGATGTAAAAGAAATATAACTTCATAATGATACATCCCTCCTATTAAATAATAATTTAACTATAAGTTGCTATCCTAAAGATGAAAAATAGGATTAAAATTTTGTAACGTTATTATTTTATTATATTTTTAGGGAAATGTCAATTTATATTTGAATATTAGGCTGTTTTATGCTATATTATATAAAAAATAAAAAAGGAATGAGATTATATATGGCATTTGATGGAATTGTAACAAAAGCAATATCAACAGAACTTGTTGATTTATGTGGAGCAAGGATTGATAAAATTTTTCAACCTAATAAAAATGAATTATTACTAGGTTTATATTTGAATAAAAAAAATTATGCTATTGACATTTGTATTGATGCGCAAAATTGTAGAATAAACCTAACGACAAACTCAAAGCCCAATCCAAATATTGCACCCAATTTTTGCATGCTATTACGAAAGAACTTAATTGGGCTTAAAGTGAAAAACTTTATAACATTCGATTTAGAAAGACTTGTTATTATAGAATTTGAAGGCTTTAATGAATTAGATGATATTATATCAAAAAAATTAGTAATTGAACTAATGGGAAAACATAGTAATATAATCTTATTAGATGATACAAATATAATAATTGATAGTTTGAGACATATAAAAGAAATTGATGAAAATTATAGAGATATATTACCACATACAAAATATAGTTTTCCTTCTTCAAATAAATCTAGTTTTTTTGATTTAAAAAATTTCGAAGATTTTAGAAAACACTTAGACGCACCTGACATTAACAATCTTCCTACTCAAATTTCAAGCACTTTTAATGGAATATCTAAAAATTTTATTTGTTCCATAATTAAAAAACTAGAAATTTCAAAATTAGACAATACAAATCTTGAAAGTATTTTTAATTATATCAATAATATAATTGATAATATTGGAACTGATAATTTATCTTTTGAAGAAATTAAAGATAAAGATGGAGTTGTTAAAGATTATTTTTTAGTTTCTAACAAATCTAATACTTCTTTTTCTCTAAATTATTTTATAGATGATTTTTACTATAAAAAAGAGACTTTGGAAACTTTTAAAAATTATAGAAATACATTATTAAAATTGATTTTAGATACATTAAAAAAATATAACAAAAGATTGTATAATATAAACGAAAAATTACATGATTGTGATGATATGGAAAAGTATAGGATTTTTGGAGAACTTATAACTGCTAACTTATATAGAATTCCTAATAGAAATTTATCTGAAATAGAGTTGGAAAATTATTATGATAATAATAATAAAATAACTATTAAGCTTGATAAACGTTTTTTACCTAGTATAAATGCAAAAAGATTTTTCAAAAAATATTCTAAGTTAAAAAATGCTTTAGCTATTGTTTCTAAACAAAAAGAAGATACCTTAAAAGAACTTGATTACATAGAAAGTGTTGTTTATGAATTAGAAAATTGTTCTACAATTGAAGAGGTTGGTGCAATTTTCGATGAAATTTCTGAAAATGATATTTTTAAAGATAAAAAAGAACTAAACACTTCTAAGAAAAGCAAAATAAAAAAATCTAAATTTACTAAAAACAAAACTGTTTCTTTTAACCCTCTAAAATATACCATTGATGGTTATACTGTTTTGGTTGGTAGAAATAATAAAGAAAATGATTATTTAACTTTGAAATATGCAAACAAGTCAGATATTTGGTTTCATACTAAAGATTTTCATGGAAGCCATACTATTTTGAAAATTGATAATAATTTGCCTTTTCCAAATGATAATGTTTTAGTTGAAGTTGCTAGAATTGCTGCTCAACATAGTAAGGCAAAAAATTCTTCTAATGTTCCTGTTGATTATTGTGAAGTCAAATATGTTAAAAAGCCTTCTGGTTCTAAGCCTGGAATGGTAATTTACTCTAATAATAAAACTTTGAATGTAAATCCATAAAAAAGCGGAATTATATCCGCTTTTTTATTTTACTATTTTTCCTTTTAAATCATAATTAGTAACATCAGTTATTTTGCAATTAACAAATTTATTCAAAATCTCATTAACATCAAAAGAACCATCATTTTCTATGTATACCAAACCATCTTCCTCCGGAACATCTTTCATTGTTCTACCAACAAAATATTTACCATCAAAAGACATATCTTCAACTAAAACTTTATAAGTTTTTCCAACTTTATTTTCTAAGACTTGTTTTGAGATTGTTTGTTGTTCTGCCATTATTTTGTTATATCTTGCTTTTTTAGTGTTTCCATGTATTTGTTCTGGAAGTCTTGCAGCTGGTGTTCCCTCTTCTTTTGAATATTTGAATACTCCCAATTTATCAAATTTTGTAGTTTTAACAAATCCCAAAAGTTCTTCAAAATTTTCATTTGTTTCTCCTGGGAAACCAACTATTAAACTTGTTCTTAATGTAACATCTGGTATTTGTTTTCTTATTTTTTCTATTATACCTGTGATGTTTTCTTTGCTAGTTCTTCTATTCATTTTCTTTAATATTGAATTTGATATATGTTGAATTGGAATATCAAAATATTTTGCTATTTTGCTATTATTTGCAACTGTTTTTATCAATTCGTCTGTAATTCCTTCTGGATAAGAATATAAAAATCTAATCCATTCAATTCCATCTATCTTGCTTAATTTTTCTAATAATTCAGCTAATTTGCTTTCACCATAAATATCAACACCATATTTTGTTGTATCTTGTGCAATAACTATTAATTCTTTTATTCCTTTTTTGGCAAGCATTTTAGCTTCATTTAATATCTCGTCCATTTCTCTGCTAACAAATGGACCTCTTATATACGGAATAGCACAATATGTACATTTATTGCTACATCCTTCACCTATTTTTAGATATGCATAATTCTTTCCTGTTGTTACAATTCTTTCCATAAACTCATTATACTTTGGCATTGGAAGTGGCTCAATTTCGGATATTTTTTTACTTGTTTTTGTCTTTGATTTTTCTACAATATCTCTTTTAACTAGGTTTTCTATTTTATCCCATAATTTGTTATATTCATCTATTTTTATAAACAAGTCTACTTCAGGTAATAGTTTTACCAAATCATCATAATATCTTTGAACAAGGCATCCCATTGCTATCAAATATTTACATCTTTTCTTTTTATATTCAGCCATTTCTAAAATAGTATTAATAGCTTCTTCTTTTGCAGACTCAATGAATCCACAGGTATTTATTACTAAAATATCTGCTTCTTCTGGATTATTTACTATTTTATAATTGTTCTTTTTAAACATCCCAATTGCTACTTCTGTATCTATTAAATTTTTGCTACATCCTAGTGATATAAATCCTACGTTCATTTCTTACTCCCTTTTTACAAAACTTGCATTATTTTAAATATTATTCTTTGTGGCTACATATATG
>CAKPGC010000008.1 GCA_934154445.1 uncultured Clostridia bacterium | reverse complement strand
AATATCATTTTTGTGCTCTCTTTTCAATATTTTATTTTCAATGTATTTGTGACATATCTATTTTAAACCTATATTTTGAAAATTTGGCAAATTTGTTATTATAAAATAAACATTTTTATTTTATAGTATATGCCAAATCTTCAAAAATATTACTATTATCAAGCACGAATAATTAGAATTTCATTTTTTTAATGGTTTTAACCACTTCGAATAATTTATCAATATGTTCAGATTTTGTTTTAACAATATTTCTATAAGAATTCAATATTTCGGCATAATTATCAATGGTTTCTTGTCCAGTAAGTAAATACTTCATACCTTCTAAATAATAATTTTTCTTATCATCAGTACTAGAAGAAAGTCTTTTTTTATCATATTTTTCGACTTCTTCGAGTCTTTTGATTTCGGATTTTAAATCCTTTAAGTAATCCATAATACAAGATATTTCATATTCAGTGTCATCAATAATTACTTTTATTAATGCTTTAACAATGATAGGATTATTTTTCCCTAATGTAGGAATCTTAATATTATCATTAGAATTATCTTCAGGTTTTGTTTCATCTATTATAATTCTAAGAGTGTCTATAATATCAACGTGAGATTTATATTGTCTTTTACTAACAATTGCATCATATTCGTCAGCAACACGAATGATTTGCGCTTCATAAGGAATGTCATCTTTTGTTAATCCGTTGAGGATACCCTGAACCATTTAATGCCTCGTGATGATAAATTGGCCCAGCTGCAAAAGGTCTTAACTTTAAATCATTCATACAAATTTTATAACCCAAAGTTGTATGTGTTTTCATAATTTCAAATTCTTCATCAGTTAGTGCTGATTGCTTTTGTAAAATACTAGCTGGTATAAATTGTTTTCCTATGTCATGTAAATAAGCACAAATTGTACAATATTCGGTAAAATCCTTTGAACAGTGTAAATATTGACATATTCTACAAACAAGACTGGCAACATTTTCAGAATGTTGTCTTGTGAATACATCCAAACTTCCTAAAATATTTAATTGGTATTGCATCGTTTTATCTAAGTTATAAGATTTTAAACTTGTTCTATCATAAAAATCAAAAACTTCTTTTGACATTTTAAACCTCTTCCTTTAAAAATATTCTAAAAGTATTGTAACAGAAATGTTTTTTTTATTCAAGTATCTTAAATTTTAAGTTTCGGTTTTTTGAAAATATTCCGAAACGTTATCCACAAAATTATGAAATTTATGTGAAAATAAAGAAAAAGCGCCATTGTTTTAGTATAATTAAGTTGAATTAAAAAAATACACTAAACAAAAAATGGAGGTTTTTCTAAAAAAATTTCTGAAGGTACAAGCAAACCAAAATCAAAATTTGTGATGGATATGATTTATGGAATTTCAAAATCAAAAGATATCTTATTATTAAGTATTGCAGGAGCATTAGATAAAAAAACAAAAAGGCTTATACAATAGATAGATTAAGTTATAATTTATCAAATGAGATATCTTCATCAATAGATGAAAAATAATGTTATGCTAGTGTAATAAAAGTACAGATTACCGCCAATAAGAAATGGATTAATTTAGTATTAGTATATGGATTAGGAGAAACACCAATGATGTTAGCAAGTAATATACAAATAAAAAGTAAAGAAGATGTAATAAAGACAGCAAGATGTTATTTAGATAGATGGAGAATTGAAGAATATTTCAAGTTTAAAAAGCAGGAATATAACTTTGAAAATTTTAGAGTAAGAATATTAAAATCAATAATTTCTTTCTGCAAAAAAACTAAACTTAAATTTATTTATCATTGACTATTTATAACAAATAATGTAATATAGCGATAAGGGGGGGAAAATGTTAAAATTAAATAAAAAAATATTAATTAAAATTATGTTTTGCACTTTTATTATGATGTTTTTTGTTCTGATAAGTCAAGTTAGTGCAAATTCTATTAAAAGTATAGATATGGATGTTTATATAGACAATAGCGGAAATGCAACTGTTACAGAAGTATGGAACGCTAATTTAACTCAAGGAACAGAAGGGTTCAAACCATATACAAAAATGGGGAATTCTAAAATCTCAAACTTTAGTGTTGCAGACCAAACAGGAAGTACATATCAAAATCTATCTTCTTGGAATACAAGTGCTAGTTTTAATTCTAAAGCATACAAATGTGGATTACATACTGTTTCAAATGGTGTAGAATTATGTTGGGGGATTTCCAATTATGGTAATAATACATATACACTAAAATATAATATTAGTAATTTTATAACTCAATATACAGATACACAGGGAATATATTTTAATTTTATAAACCTAGATCAAAAAGTATCAAATGCAAAAATTACAATACATTCAAATCATAAGTTTTCATTAGATAACGCAAAAATATGGGCATTTGGAAATGATGGAACTATTAATTTTGTTGATGGGAAAATTGTTTTAGATTCTGGTGGAAATTTATCATCTTCTCAATATATGGTAGGTTTAGTTAGATTTGAAAGTAATTTATTTAATACCACAAATACATCAAGCCACTCGTTTGATGATATATATGATTCTGCTATGAGTACAGTTCCTGATGATTCTTTTGATGGTTGGCTTAAGTTCAGATTTCTTTTACCTGTATATGGTCCTTACCTTGTTTTTATAATTTTTATTATGGTATTTAGAACTTTTAGAAGAAAAAAATACAACAGTAATAAAGATAATATAGAATATAGACCATTAGATTTAGGACCAAAAATTAAAAATAATGAAGTAACATATTTTAGAGATATACCATGTGATGGTGATTTATATTATGCTTATTGGATTATGATAAAATATAAAATTCTAAAAGAAGATGATTGTAAAAATGGCTTGGTTGGAGCAATTTTATTAAAATGGATAAAAGAAGGATATATAGAACTTTCAAAAACTAGAGGTGGTTTATTTAATTTAAAAGATAATGCCTATGCTATAACTTTTAAAGATGTAGATACTCCAGAATTTATGGCAAAGAATGAAACAGAAAAGTATTTAATGAGAATACTTAAACATGCTAGTGGAGATAACAATATTTTAGAAGCAAAAGAATTTGAAAAATGGTGTAGGTCAAATCATCATACTATGAATAGATGGTTTGATATGTTAATAAATGATATGTCAATAAAATTACAACAAAAGAGACTTATTTTAGAAGATATAACAACATCAAAGAAATTATGGAAAACTAAAACTATTATTACTAAATATGTTGATAGTTCTGTAAGAGAATCTGCTTTAAAACTTTTAGGATTAAAAAAATTCTTACTAGATTATAGTTTAATTCCAGACAGAGAAAATGTGCAAGTACACCTATTAGAAGATTATCTTGTATTTGCTCAACTACTAGGAATAGCAGATAAAGTTGAAGAACAATTTAGCAAGTTGTATCCTGATTTTAAAGAGATTTCAAAAATTAATGTTGAAAATACGAGTCTTTATACCAAAACTTTATCAGCCGGTATGGTGTCTGCTTTAGCAAGAGAAACTTTAAGATATGAAAGGCGTACAGAAAGAGAAGCTAGAAGGAGAGCTCGAAAAGCTACCAGACAATATTCTCACTCATATAGCGGAAGTAACCGTGATAGCGGTGGTGGTGGAAGCAGCTATAGTAGTGGTGGTAGTTCTTCTGGTGGTTCTTCTGGTGGAGGATTTAGATAAAAACAAATTTAATAAAGAGCCATTTTCAATTGTGAAGTGAACCCTCCTTATTAGACAAAAAAGTTTAATAAGGAGGGTTCATTTTATGTCTAAATATACAGGTTTAATTTGCTGTTTAGAATGTTCAAAACAAATGTATAACTATGGTTTTATCGACTAGCAAGAGGAATATATAACATATTAATAAAGACAAGATGTGGAATAAAAGAAGGTGAAGATATAAGAAAAACCAAAGAGTATGATGGACAGCTGTGCTTATTGTAGAGATATTATTTACATAATGTTGAAAAAGCCTATTTTGTATGGGTTTATTAAGTGATGTTTAAAATAATTTATTTTTGCAAAAAACTAAACTTAAATCTTAAATATATTGTAATATTTAGCAAAATGTGATATTATATTACATAAGTTAAAATTGGAGGAATAATAATGTACAGAACAAAAACATGTGGAGAACTAAATATATCAAACATTGATGAAGATGTAGAATTAGCTGGATGGATACAAAAAATAAGAGATTTAGGAGCAATGGTATTCATTGATTTAAGAGATCAATTTGGAATTACACAAATAGTAATAAATGATGAAGATTTGCAAAAACAAACAAAAGAATTAACAACAGAAAGTTGTATCCACATTTCTGGAAAAGTTGTGGAAAGAAGTAACAAAAACACAAAAATTCCAACAGGAGAAATTGAAGTAATAGCAAATAAAATAGAAATTTTAGGAAAATGCAAAAATGTACTTCCATTTGAAATAAATACAGAACAAGAAGTAAGAGAAGATTTAAGATTAGAATATAGATTTTTAGATTTAAGAAACGAAAAATTACATAATAATATTTTACTTCGTTCAAAAATTCTAAAAACATTAAGAGACAAAATGGATGAATTAGGATTTGCAGAAATTCAAACACCAATATTGGCAAATTCATCACCAGAAGGAGCAAGGGACTATTTAGTACCAAGTAGATTAAATCCGGGTGAATTTTATGCACTACCACAAGCACCTCAGCAATTTAAACAATTATTAATGGTAGCTGGATTTGATAAATATTTTCAAATAGCACCATGTTTTAGAGATGAAGATCCAAGAGCTGATAGAGCACCAGGAGAATTTTATCAATTAGATTTTGAGATGGCATTTAGTACACAAGAGGATGTATTTAATGTAATTGAGGAAGTTGTACCTTATACATTTAAAAAATTTACAAATTGGAAAGTTGACGAGGGTCCTTTTGTAAAAATTCCATATAGAGAAGCAATGGAAAAATACGGAATTGATAAACCAGATTTAAGAAATCCTTTAATAATTCAAGATGTAACAAAGTGTTTTGAAAATTCTGATTTTAAAGCATTTGAAGGAAAAACAATAAAAGCAATAGTAGTACCAAATGGTGCAGAACAAGGAAGAAAATTCTTTGATAAGATGACAGAGTATGCAACATCAGAAGATGTAGGAGCAAAAGGTTTGGCTTGGACTAAATATGAAGAAAATGGAGAAATTACAGGCGGAATTGCAAAATTTATATCAGAAGATATAAAGAATCAATTGGAAAATGAATTTGGAATGGCTAAGAATTCAAGTGTTTTCTTCATAGCAGACGAATTTAAAACAGCACAAAAAATAGCAGGACTTATAAGAATAGAATTAGGAAAGAGATTAGAACTATTAGAAAAAGACGTATATAGATTTTGCTGGATAGTAGATTTTCCAATGTATGAATTATCAGATGAAGGAACAATAGACTTTAACCATAATCCATTTTCAATGCCACAAGGTGGAATGGAAGCATTAGAAAAACAAGATCCATTAGATATATTAGCATATCAATATGACTTAGTATGTAATGGATATGAAATGGCATCAGGTGCAGTAAGAAATCATAATCCAGAGATAATGGTAAAAGCATTTGAAATTGCAGGATATAAAGAAGATGATGTGAAAAATAGATTTGGAGCATTATATAATGCATTCCAATATGGAACACCTCCACATGCAGGTGCAGCTCCTGGGGTTGATAGAATGGTAATGTTGATAGAAGATTCACAAAATATAAGAGAAGTTATTGCTTTTCCAAAAAATAAGAGAGCAAGAGACCTTCTTATGAGAGCACCATCAGTTGTTTCAGAGCAACAATTAAAAGATGTACATATTAAGTTAGATATAAATGAAAAAGAATAAAAATAGAAGGAAGACAAAAAATGGAATATAGATATAAACCAGAGGGCGTTTGCTCTTATGAAATGATAATAGAAACAGATGGAGATATAATAAAAAAAGTAACAATTGAAGGACGGATGTGCAGGCAACACAGTTGGGGTATCAAGGTTAGTTGAAGGAATGAAAATTGAGGAAGCTATAAAAAGATTAAAAGGAATACCTTGTGGAATGAGAGGAACATCTTGTCCAGATCAATTAGCAAAAGCATTAGAAAGAATAAAGTTGTCATAAGGGACTTCCCTTTTTGACAACTTTTTATGCTGAAAGTATAAAATCTTTATTAGCCAATAATAATTTTTTTATTAATTCAATTTGTGCTTTGGATAAATGAGAATTGCTATCTAAAGAATATAGTTTTCCTATTGATATTGCAATATTCAAATCAGAATTCTTGTCAGAGATTTGAATGTTCTTATCATCAGATAAACCAAGTAAATAATCCAAAGAAACATGAAATACAGAAGCGATTTTGGTAACAACATCAAGACGTGGTATTCTTTCACAAGTCAAATATCTACAAATTGTTACATTTGATGTGCCAATTTTTTTGGCTAATTGAGTTTGAGTCATGTTATTTTCATCTAATAAAACAGTTAACCTATAACTAAATTTTTCTATATTAAAGTCCATAGAAACCTCCTATATCAAATATTATAGAACTATAACCAATAAGTTCTATAATATTTACCAAAGTTATAAAAAATAAAGAAAATTAACCAATTGGAAAAGCACGAAGCAAAAAAACGATAACAAACTCAAAATTAAATTACAACAAACTAAAGGTTTACGAAATCATAAAAATTTCTAAACTCATATCCTTGTGATTTTAAATAATCTATTGAATCTTTAAGAACGTTATAAGTTTTATTAACATCAGCAGTATCATGCATCAGAATAATTAAAGTGCCTTTATTTTTAGCAGTTTTCTTCAAATTATTAAGTAATTGAGCATTAGAATATTTTTTTTCGGAATCTTTATTTAAACAATTCCAATCAACATATACATAATCCAAATCATGCAAAACGGTAAGAGCTTCTTTTTTTTCACTGGTATATATATGTGACATATAACCATTTGGAAATCTAAAAATATGTGAGCAATAATTATCAATTCCAATGGCCTTTGAGATTTCTGAATCAGTGGCAACAATTTCATTTTTAAAGCTCATCATATCTTTATATAATAGTTTGTTATTATGGTTATAACCATGATTAGCAATAAAGTGCCCCTCATCATATTCTCTTTTTACAAGTTCAGGATTTTCCTTTACATGTTTACCAACAACAAAAAAAGTAGCTTTAACATTTTCTTCTTTTAATATATCAAGAATTTTACCTGTTGCTTTAGTTGTTGGACCATCATCAAATGTGAGATATGCTTTTTTTTCATTTGACTTTGAGATATCATTTAGAGATGATGATATATCTATATTAAAGAAAGAGTCCTTAGTTAATTCTACAGCAAAAGATGGTGAAAATCTCATAAAAAAGACACTTGTAATAATCAATAGAATAATTAAAATAATAAAAAATAAATATAAAAAATTATTTTTTTTGATAAATACAATTTTCATTAAAAACCCCCCATAATAATATATATGAGGAAGAAAAAAAGTTACTACTTTTAATTAAAAGATAGTAACTTAAAATACATTATTTAATTGATAAAGCTTCATCTTTAGTTATATAACCATATTCAAGCATTGTATTTATAACATGATATTGTCGCTTTTTTGCCAAATCTGGATTAACGGTAGGTGCATAAACTGATGGAGCATTTGGTACACCAGCAAGCATAGAAGACTCGTCCAAATTTAAATCTTTTGGAGATTTATTATAATATCCGTAACTTGCTTCATATATACCATAATAACCATCTCCAAAATATGAAGTATTTACATATATTTCAAATATCTCATTTTTAGTATAATTCTTTTCCAAATCATAGGCTGCAAAAATTTCAGCAATTTTTCTAATCCAAGTTGCTTCTTGGTTAAAAACTACGTTTTTTGCAACTTGTTGAGTTATTGTACTTCCACCTTCTTGAAGTTCACCATTTTTTATATTTGTAAAAATAGCTCTTGCAATTGCAATAAAATCAACAGGTCCGTGGTCATAAAATCTATGGTCTTCAACACTTATTACAGCATTTCTATAATAAGATGACATATCCTGAAACTTTACAAATTTTTCTTTACTTGTAATTTCATCAATTCTCGTGATTAGTGGTTTTTCTTTTAAAGCTTTTGAATAATATGAATGACCAATCAAAAATAAAATTGAACAAATTATAATAATTAATATAATTAATGAAACAACTAATTTTCTTATAAATTTCATTTTTTTAAACCTTTCTTTATGTTTGCATATATTATACAATAAAATATATTAATATGTCAAAATGTCCAAATCTTCAAAATTAAAACAAACAAAAATTTGCAAAACTCTATTGACATTTTTTGCTTATATTTATATAATAAGCAAAAATATATAATGAGAAAAAATAAGGAAGTAGGGAAAAATGAAGGAACAATTTTTAAAATTATTAAGACAAGTAAAAAGAGAAGGAATAGAAGATTTAATAGAATTTATAGAAAAAACAGACTTCTTTAAAGCACCAGCAAGTACTAGATTTCATGGAGACTATGAGGGAG
The DNA here is from genome assembly GCA_934154445.1 of uncultured Clostridia bacterium. Taxonomy (GTDB): domain Bacteria; phylum Bacillota; class Clostridia; order TANB77; family CAG-508; genus CAG-269. Next base: position 67,488 of record CAKPGC010000008.1, on the reverse strand, counting down.
GACTTGTAGAGCATAGCATGAAAGTATATGAAATATTAAAACACAAAGTAGAAACAAACATAGAACCAATAGAAGTAAATCCAGAGACATTAATAATAGTGCCATTATTACATGATTTATGCAAAGCAAACTTCTATAAAATAGATTATAGAAATGCAAAAAATGCATTAGGAGTATGGGAAAAAGTGCCTTACTATACTATAGAAGATACAATACCTTATGGACATGGAGAAAAATCAGTAATGATGATAACAGAATATATAAAATTAACACCAGAAGAAAAATATGCAATTCGTTGGCACATGGGATATACAGAACCAAAAGAATTATATAACACAATAGGTGCAGCATATAAAAAATATCCTTTAGCATTATTAATGCATGAAGCTGACTTAGAAGCAACATATTTTTATGATATATAAAGGAGGATATTATGTTAGCATATATAAAAGGGATACTAGATATGAAAATGACAGGATACATTGTAATTGATGTAGGAGGACTTGGATATAAGATATTCATGTCAGATTCAGGAATAGAAAAATTAGGGAATATTGGAGACACGGTTAAAGTCCACACTTACTATAAAGTTAGAGAAGATGACATAAGTATATTTGGATTTAACACATTAGAGGAATTAAGAATGTTTGAGTTATTAATATCTGTAAGCGGAATAGGAGCTAAAACAGCAATAACAATGCTTGATGTATGTGAACCAACGGAATTTGCATTAGCAATAATATCTGAAGATGTAAAAATGCTAACTCAGATACCAGGAATAGGAGCAAAATCAGCACAAAGAATAATTCTAGAACTAAAGGATAAAATGAAAAAAGAACAACAAATTCAAGAATTAACCAAGGCTTCAAAAGAACCAAATTCAATAAAAACAAAACTTGAAGAGAAGATAGAGAATGAAGAAAAAATTAACGAAGCAATGGCAGCACTTCAAGTACTAGGATATAATAAAAAGGAAATTGAAAAAGCATTTGATAAATTAGTAAAAGAAAATATGACAACAGAAGAATTAATAAGAAAAGGATTGTCAATCTTAGGAAAATAAAAAGGAGCAAAAAAACAAATTTTGATCTGCTCTAAGGAGAAGAAATAATGAATAGTAATGAACCACTAGCATATAGAATGAGACCAAAAACATTAGAAGAATATGTAGGGCAAGAACATGTATTAGGAAAAGATAAAATATTATATAGAACAATAAAAGCGGATAGATTATCTAGTATTATATTGTTTGGGCCTCCGGGATGTGGAAAAACATCACTTGCAAAAGTAATAAGCGAAACAACCAAATACAAATTTTATAAAATAAACGCCGTTACAGCCGGAGTATCAGATATAAAGAAAGTAATAGAAGAAACTAAAAATTATATGATAAACCCAATAGGAAAAAGTATTTTATTTATAGATGAAATACATAGATTTAATAAATTGCAACAAGATGCTTTACTTCCTTATGTTGAGAATGGTTTAATAATTTTAATAGGAGCAACGACAGAAAATCCATATTTCGAAGTAAATAAAGCTTTAATATCAAGATCAATGGTTATAAAACTAGAACCATTAACTGAGGATAATATTTATACAATATTGAAAAATGCAATCAATAGAAAAGATGCCCTAGGTGAGTATAATATAAAAATAGAAGATGAAACATTAAGAAAATTAGCAAGTATATCAAATGGAGATGTTAGAACAGCACTAAATGGATTAGAAATTGCAGTATTAACAACAAATATGGAAAGCGATGGCTACATTCATATAACAGACAATGTAATAAAAAATTGTGTCCAAAGCCGAAAAGCTATATTTGATAAGAATGGAGACACGCATTACGACAATATCAGTGCATTTATAAAATCTATGAGGGGATCAGATCCTGATGCAGCTGTATTTTATTTAGCCAGAGCATTAAATGGAGGAGAAGATCCAATGTTTTTAGCAAGAAGGATTGCTATATGCGCTTCAGAAGATGTGGGAATGGCAAATCCAAATGCATTAGTGGTTGCAAATGCTGCAATGCAAGCAGTGCATTCTATCGGAATGCCAGAAGCTAGAATATTACTTTCAGAAGCGGCAATATATGTAGCAACATCAAAAAAATCAAACGCAAGTTATATGGCAATAAACAAAGCACTAGAAGATGTTGCCAATAAAGATACTGGAACAATTCCAATGCATATAAGAAATGCACCAATAGAAGAAATGAAAAAACTAGGATATCACGAAGGATACTTATATCCACATGACTTCCCAGGACATTGGGTAGAACAACAATATTTACCTGACAAAATGTTAGGAACAAAATATTATATAAAAGATGAAAATATTGATTAAAATATAAAAAAATGGAAAACCTACTATAAAAGTAGGTTTTTTTATGTTAAAAAAATATATTAAACAAATAATAATTGGATTTTTAGCAGGACTGGTAAGCCGGATTCTTTTCAACTGGAGGAGGATTAATATTAGTTCCTGGATTCATGTATATGTTGGACATGGAGTCACAAAAAGCAAGAGGAACATCAGTATTTTGCATATTGCCGATGGTTATAACAAGCAGTTTCTTCTATTATAAGGGGAACTTTATTGATTGGAAAACAGCAATTTTATGTGGCATAGGAGGAGCAATAGGAGGGTATATTGGTGCAAAACTGCTAAAGAAATTACCAGAAAAAATATTAAAAATTGCATTTACTATATTTTTAATATATGTATCAATAAAAATGATACTTAAATAAATATATAATATAAGTTTATAAAATAAAATAGCTTTTTTATGAAGAAAAATTAAAAAAATGTCAAAAATTATAATAATATAATAGTCGATTTTTAGAAGGAAGGTAATAATGAATAAAAATATAATCGAAGAAAATAATTGGAAAAATAAAAATTCTCAATATTTATTTGAACTACAAAAGTTTTTAGATTTAGCAGATAATATAGAAGATGAAAATCTTAGAATATTAATAATAAGCCAAATGCTTAAATGTGATAGATGTGTGACAAATATTGCAGAAAGTATGTTTAGAACAATAAGAGAGAATAAAAGAAAGGAATAATAGATGAGAGAAATATTAATAGGACTCATTTCTGGAATAGTAAGTGGAACAGGAATGGGTGGAGGAACTATTTTAATATTTTTATTAACATTTTTATGTGGTCTTGAACAACATATAGCTCAAGCTACTAATTTAATATTTTTTATACCAACATCTATTGTAGCAATAATAGTAAATATAAAAAATAAAAATATTGATTTAAAATCAGCTACAATAATATCAATATTTGGAATACTGGGAGCAATTATAGGAGCAAATTTATCAATTCACACTGATGTAAAAACTCTAAGAAAATTTTTCGGAATTTTTTTGGCAGTAATTGCTATTCATGAAATATATACCATTGTAAAAGAGAATAAAAAAAACAAAATTAGAAATAATAACTAAAAAATAGAAAGGATTGATAAATATGAAATTTACAAAGGGTCTAATAATAGGTGGATTAGTTACTACAGGCTTAATTATGATGTACAACGATTCAAATATGATGAATAAAAAAAAGATGATAAAAAAAGGAAAACAATTTGCTAAAAAAATGGGAATAATATAAAAAAGTTGTCAAAAGGGATGCTCCTTTTTGACAACTTTTTAAGATGAATTTAACTATTTTTCAGAAGTTTCTTCTCTATCACAATGTTTTTCATCATCTATAAAACAATCACATTTTTCGTGTTTATCACCTTTTAAGCATTTTCCTTCATGATGACATTTACTACATATTTTTATTTTCTTTGTAGCATTTGCCCAAATTTGTATTGCATAGTGTCTGTCAGGACAAAGAGGACCAAAAACAAATTCTCCTTCTTTATCTGTAAAAGTGTGACCAATAGGTCTTCTTTCCTCTTTACCACAATCATATACGATTTCAGTTAACTTAACAACAGCATCACGTACAGGCTCTTTGAAACAATCTTTTATAATACCATATATAACATCTCTATTATCTTCTGGTAAAGTAATATCTAAATCGAATTGTTTTCCACCTGAAATAACACCATCAACATCTAATATAGGACAACAAGGTTTTTTACCATCCATTTCCATAATACATACATCCTTTCCATATCTTTTCAAACATAATGTTTGATTATTATATAATATGTAAAGAAAAGTCAAAAATTGCTATATTTTGCATTTTTTATTAAAAAGTGCTATAATATAAGTAGCTAGTAGCAAATAAACATGGCTAGTTATATAGCCATCAGAAGAAAGGACATTTTAATTATGAAAACATTACGGGAAAACAGAAAAAAAATTATGCGAGCATGGATTTATATTATCCTTGGTTCAGCAATTACTTTAGGAGGAATTGCATTTATAATCTTTATGTACTTTTCAGGTACTTTTCTACCAGGAAATCACTTGTTAAGGTACCCATTATATGGATTGATGTTCATATTGGCATTTGCTGGATCTTGGCTTGCACAAGAAGGTATTACATACTTAAGTAGATGCTTGCATGAAAGAAGAAGACGCAGTTAGCGTCTTTTTCCTTTGTTGTATAAAATTTCAGTTTTTGCAAACAATATGTGTAAAACGTATTTGCAAGGAGTGGAATTTTTTTGAAAGAAAATAAGAAACTAAAAATAACAGGCACGATGTTAGAAAAAATACAATTACAAAAACACTTAGAAAAGATAGCTTCGAGCCATAGTATTACATCAAAAACACAAAAAGACACATATCCAGTACCGGTATTAATGGAGAACTTTAAGAAAATAAAAGAAGTATACAATTTATTAAATGAACATCTAAAATTAGGGATAAATATACATCCAGCAGGAGAATGGTTACTTGATAATTTTTATATAATAGAAGAAACAGTAAAACAAATTCAAAAAGAATTACCATTAAAAAAATATATAAATTTTGTTGGAATAGCAAATGGAGAGTATAAAGGATTTGCTAGAATATATGTATTAGCTTCCGAAATTGTTGCCTATTCGGATGGTAAGATAGAAAAGGAAAACTTAAGTGATTATCTAGAAAGTTATCAAAATAAAAAAACATTAAGCATGGATGAAATATGGAATATAGGAATATTTTTACAAATTGCAATAATAGAAAATATTACAGAATGTTGTAGCAAGATTTATAGCAGTCAAATTCAAAAATATAAGGCTGAAAGTATTGCAGAGAGATTAATAGAAAATAAGGATAAAAATCAATCAAAGTATAAAAATAATTTTAAAAAAGTTGAAGAAAATTTATTTCAGGATACGAAATATTCATTTATAGAATATATGTCATATATTTTAAAAAGATATGGAAAAAAAGCAAATGCATATTTGAATATTTTAGAAGAAGTAGTTGAAAAACTAGGGACAACTGTATCGGATGTGATAAAAAAGGAACATTTTGAGATAGCAGTAAACAAGGTACTAATGGGAAATAGCATAACAAGTATAAAAGAAATACAAAGAATTAACTTTTTAGAAATATTTGAAAAAATCAATGGTGTAGAAGAAATATTAAAAAAAGATCCAGCACAAGTTTATAGCAAGATGGATTATAAAACAAAGGATTATTATAGAGGAAAAATAAAAGAAATAAGCAAAAAAACAAAAATATCAGAAATATACATTGCAAAAAAAATGTTAGAATTAGCAGAGGAGAACTCTGAAAAAGAAATAAGCAAAAAAAATCATATAGGATATTATTTAATTGATAGAGGAATAAATAAATTATATGATAAATTAGAATATAGTGCAAAAAAGGAAGAAAATGAAAAGAATAAAACAAAAATGTATATTTTGTCAGTAATAATTTTTAGTATATTATTATCAATCATATTAAGTAATATTTTAAATTTAAGAATACAAAATTATAAAATCCAAATATTGAGTTTTATATTATTTTTGATACCATCAAGCGAAGTTATAATTCAAGTAATGCAATATATTTTAAATAAAACAGTAAAACCAAAGTTAATCCCTAAAATGGATTTTTCAAATGGCATAAATAAGGAAAATTCAACGTTTGTAGTTGTTCCAACAATTTTAAAAAGCAAAGAAAAAGTTGAAGAAATGATGGAACACTTGGAAAGATATTATATAGCAAACAAGTCAGAGAATCTCTATTTTGCATTATTGGGGGATTGTTCACAAAGTAGTCTGAAAAAAGAAAAGTTTGATGAAGAGGTGAGCAAAGAAGGAATAAAACAAGTAGAAAAATTAAACAAGAAATATCCAAATAAAGGATTTCCAATATTTAGTTTTATATATAGAGAAAGATTGTGGAATGAAAAAGAAAACAGTTATTTAGGCTGGGAACGAAAAAGAGGTTTGCTAAACCAATTTAATGAATTTATATTACATCAAACAAATCCTTTTAAAATTAATACTATGCAAGAAGTTATGGAAAATGAAGAAGCAAAACAAGTATTAAAAAGCATAAAATATATAATTACATTAGATGCAGATACTGACCTGATACTAAATTCAGCACAGGAATTAGTAGGAGCTATGGCACATATCCTAAACACACCAATAATAGATAAGCAAAAGAATATAGTTGTAGATGGTTATGGTATAATGCAACCAAGAGTAGGAATAAATCTAGACATTATTTATAAAACATTATTTACAAAAATTTTTGCCGGAGCAGGAGGAATAGATAGCTATACAAATGCTATTTCAGACATATATCAAGATAATTTTAAAGAAGGAATTTTTACAGGAAAAGGAATATATGATTTAAAAGTATTTTCAAGAGTTCTTAAAGATAGAATACCAGAAAATACAGTATTAAGTCATGACTTATTAGAAGGCTGCTATTTAAGATGTGGTCTTGTATCTGATGTAATGTTAATGGATGGATATCCAACAAAATATATGAGTTTTATGAATAGATTAACAAGATGGATCAGGGGAGACTGGCAGATAATAAGGTGGCTAGGTCATAAAAGCCCATTAAATTTATTATCAAAATATAAGATATTTGATAATTTAAGAAGAAGTCTGTTTGAAGTATCTATATTACTAGCATTATTTTATATAAATATATTAAGAATATTTTTGAATATTAACGTAACTGCAATAAACTGGATATTAATATTGATTGAGATAATACCATATATATTAGAATTTTTTAATTATATAATTGCAAGAAAAGATGGAGAGGAAAAACAAAAAACATTTACACCCCAAATATCAGGAGTAAAAGGTATATTTTTAAGGACAATTATTTCAGTTGGATGCATGCCATATAAAGCATATTCATCATTAAAAGCAATTGGAAAAACAATTTACAGGTTAATGGTTACACATAATAATTTATTAGAATGGACAACATCAGAAGAAGCTGAAAAATCAGCAAAAACAGATATAATGTCATATTATAAAAATATGTATATAAATGTATTTACAGGAATAATATCATTAATAATTTATTTTCAATATAGAAGTGTTTTGGCAATAATACTTGGAGTCTTATGGATTATAACGCCTTTAATAATGTATAGTATAAGTAAGGAATATAAAGAAAAACAGGCAAAAGAAGTATTAACTTTAAAAGAGCAAGAATATGTTTTGAAAATAGGAAAAAAAACATGGGATTTTTTTAATCAATATTTAAATCAAGATAATAATTATTTAATGCCAGACAACTATCAAGAAGATAGAAAAAATAAAATAGTAAAAAGAACATCTTCAACGAATATTGGATTATCAATGATGGCAGTTATCTCTGCAAATGATTTAGGATATATAGAATTAGATAAAGCTTTAGAAATATTGGAAAAAATAATTTATACAATTGATAGTCTACAAAAGTGGAATGGACATCTATATAATTGGTATAATATAGAAACAAAAGAGCCTTTAATTCCTAGATACATTTCAACAGTTGATAGTGGAAATTTTGTTGGATATCTATATGTTATAAAAACATGGTTAGAAGAGAAAAAAAGAGAGGATTTAGTAGAAATAGTTGATAGATTAATAAAGAATACCGACTTTTCAAAATTATATTTAAGAGAACAGCAGATTTTTTCCACTGGGTTCAATATAGAAGAAAATAAATTAACAAATTCGTATTATGATTTATTAGCTTCAGAAGCAAGACAGGCAAGTTTAATAGCAATAGCAAAAAAAGATGTGCCAGCAAAACATTGGAATTCATTGAGTAGAACGTTAACCACATTAGGAAAATACAAAGGATTAATATCATGGTCAGGCACTTCGTTTGAATATTTGATGCCAAACATAAATATTCCAAAATATAAAGGAAGTCTTTTAGACGAGTCATGTAAATTTATGATTATGAGTCAAAGAGAGTATGCAAAAAAATTGCAAATACCATGGGGAATATCAGAAGCAGCATTTAATTTAAAGGATTTGCACTCAAATTATCAATATAAGGCATTTGGAATTCCTTGGCTTGGATTAAAAAGAGGGTTAGCTGATGAAATGGTGGTAGCTCCGTATGGGAGTGTGTTAGCTATAACAGATTATCCAAAAGAAGTGTATCAAAATTTGAAAAAACTTGAACAATATGGAATGAATGGGAAATATGGATTTTATGAATCAATAGATTTTACACCAGAACGATTAGAAAAAGGAGAAAAATCAAGCATTGTAAAAACATATATGGCCCATCACCAAGGATTAATATTGTTATCAATAAACAATTTATTCAATAATAATATTTTACAAAAAAGATTTATGAAAAATCCAGACATAAGTGCAGTGAATATATTGTTACAAGAAAGAATGCCAGAAACTGCAATAATTACAAAAGAAAATAAAGAAAAAGTTGAAAAACTAAAATATGTTGATTATGAGGATTATATAAAAGACACATATAAGAAAATCGATGAAAAATTAATTAGAGGTAATGTAATTAGTAATGAAAATTATTCTGTGGCAATGAACCAAAAAGGTGAGGGAGTAAGTATTTACAATGGGGAATATATTAATAGATTCAAAAATACAGATGATTATCCACAAGGAATATTTTTCAATATAAAAAATATAAAATCAAAAAAAATATGGAGTTCAAATTATAATGCAAACGATAAATACCAGATAAGTTTTATGCCAGACAAAATAGAACAAGAGATGATAAATGATAATATAAAAACAAAAATTGAAACAATAATATCACCATACGATTCGGTTGAAATAAGACAGGCAACATTAGAAAATGTTGGAAACGAAGAAGAGATACTAGAAATAACAGCATTTTTTGAACCAGTTCTTTCAAGAAAAGAACAAGACTATGCACATCCTGCATTTAATAATTTATTTTTAATGTTTAATTACGAAAATGAAACAAACAGTATAATTGTAAATAGAAGAAAAAGAGAGACAAGAGAAAAAGAAATATATATGTGTGTGAATTTATCCACACATAATGAAATAATTGGTGATTTAGAATACGAAATTGATGAGGGAAAGTTCATTCGGAAGAGGAAATATTGGAATACCACAAATGGTAAAAAATTCAAATCCGTTTTCTAAAAAAATAGGACTTGTTACAGAACCAGTAGTCGCATTAAAAAGGACTCTTAAAGTAATACCAGGACAAAAAGCAAATATAAATTTAATTATTTCCGTGGGAGAAGAAAGAGAAAAAGTAATCCAAAATATTAAGAAATATAAAATAGAAGAAAATATACAAAAAGCATTTGAGGTATCAAAGGCTAAAAACGAAGCACAAAGTAGATATTTAAGAGTAAAAGGTACCCAAATAAGAGACTATCAAAAAATATTATCATATATAATATTTAGCAATCCAACAAAAAAAATTAATTTGGAGAAATTACCAAAAAGGAAATATGAGCAAAGTCAGCTTTGGAAATATGGGATTTCTGGTGATTTACCAATAATTTTAGTAAAGATAAAAAATATTAATGAGACTTATGTAGTACAAGAATTATTAAAAGCCTATGAATTTATTAGAACTAAAAATATTGAAGTAGAACTTGTAATTTTAGATGAAGAAAAACATAGTTACGAAAACTATGTGGGAGAAGAAATAGACGGTATAATATTAAATAGCCAAATGTCATATTTGAAAAATATAAGAGGTGGAATTTTTGAACTCTCTAAAAACGAAATGAGTAAAGATGATTTAGAATTATTAGAATTTACAGCTAAAGTTATTATTGATAGTAGTAAAGGCGGATTAGAAAATGCACTAAAAGATTTGGAAGAAGAATATTTAGAACAATATAAAGATGTTGGAAATGAAATTGAAAATGTATTAATAGAAAATGAAAACACTGATAATATAGATGTAATACAAAATACAAAAAATTTAAAATATTATAATGAATATGGAGCATTTTCAGAAGATGGAAAAGAATATTTAATAAAAGTAGATAAAGAAAATAAACTTCCTACAGTATGGTCACACATTATGGCAAACAAAAAATTTGGAACATTAGTGACTGAAAATATGGGTGGTTATACATGGTATAAGAATTGTAGATTAAATAGAATAACATCTTGGGAAAACAAACCTAATTTTGATATTCCATCGGAAATAATTTATTTAAAAGATATAGAAACAAAAAGGGCTTGGTCACTTGGACTAAACCCTATGCCAGACAACAAAAATTATAATGTTGTTTATGGATTTGGATATACAAAATATATTCATAAATGTGATGGAATAGAACAAGAATTAGAAGTGTTTGTACCTAAAGAAGATAGTGTAAAAATTCAAATTTTAAAACTTAAAAACATGAATTTGAATAGAAAAAAACTGAAAATACTATATTATATAAAACCAGTTTTAGGAGAAGATGAAGTAAAAACTTACGGATATATAAATTTAAATTATGATAAAAATAATAATATAATTTGTGCTCAAAATTTATATAATAGTGATTTTAAAAATGATGTCATTTATGTTTCGAATAGTGAAAAAATCAAAAGCTATACTGGAAATAAGGAATTCTTTTTTGGAAACGGAAATCTATCAAATCCTGATGCTATAAAAAAACCTAATTTAAATTATGAAAATAGTTTAGGCTGTAAGCCATGTATAGCGTATGAAATAGAAGTAGAACTTGAAAGCCTATCAGAAAAAGAAATCATATTTATGTTAGGTGCAGAAGAATCAATTATAGACAGTAAAAATATGGCTTATAAATATAGTAAGATTCAAAATTGTAGACAAGAATTAGAAAGTGTAAAAAATTATTGGAAAAGCCTATTAGGAAGATTACAAGTATGTACTCCATTAGAATCAATGAATATTATTTTAAATGGATGGGATATGTATCAAACATTACAAAGTAGATTGTTAGGCAAAACAGGATATTACCAATCAGGAGGAGCTTATGGATTTAGAGACCAATTACAAGATACTTTAGGATTAAAATATATAAATTCGGAAATCGTTAGAAATCAAATTATAAAACACAGCAAGCATCAATTTATAGAAGGTGATGTAGAACATTGGTGGCATGAAGAAACAGAAAAAGGAATAAGAACAAAATTTTCAGACGATTTGTTGTGGTTAGTATATTTGACTTGCGAATATATTGAATTTACAGGAGATTATTCGATACTGGAAGAGAAAGCGCCATATTTAAAAGGCGAGAAATTAAAAGTTGATGAAGATGAAAGGTATGATAAATTTAACTTTACAAAAGAAGAAGGAAGCATATATGAGCATTGCATAAAAGCAATAGAAAAAAGTTTAGACTTTGGAGAAAATGGTCTTCCTAAAATAGGAAGCGGTGATTGGAATGATGGATTTAGTAATGTTGGAACAAAAGGAAAAGGAGAAAGTGTATGGCTGGGATTTTTCTTATATAATGTGTTAGACAGATTTACAAAAATCATGAGAGAGATACAGAATACAAGTCTAAATATTCAATCAGAGATAGTAAAAACAGAATCACTTATTAAAAAATATGAATCAATAATGCAACAATTAAAAAAATCATTAAATACTAATGGATGGGATGGACGATGGTTTAAAAGAGCGTTTATGGATGATGGAAATACTCTTGGAAGTATGGCAAATGACGAGTGTAGGATAGATAGTATTGCACAAAGTTGGAGTATAATATCAAATGCAGGTGATAATGACAAAAAATTCATATCAATGGAAAGCCTTGAAAATCATCTAATAGACAGAGAAAATGGTATAATAAAATTGCTAGATCCGCCATTTGAAAAAGGAAAATTAAATCCAGGTTATATAAAATCTTATTTACCAGGAGTAAGAGAAAATGGAGGACAATACACACATGCAAGTTGTTGGGTAATAATAGCTGAAGCATTACTCGGATTTGGAGATAAAGCAACAGAGGCATATAGAATGATAAATCCAATCGAGCATACAAGAACAAAAGAAGCTAGTAATAAATACAAGGTTGAACCTTATGTTATACCAGCAGATATTTATGGAGCTGGCAACTTGGCTGGACGTGGTGGTTGGACCTGGTATACAGGCTCTTCTAGTTGGTACTACAAAGCAGGTATAGAATATATTTTAGGGTTAAAAATAAGAAAAGGAGTTATGAGCATTGAGCCTTGTATTCCTAAAGAATGGAAAGAATATAATATAAAATATAGGTGGAAAAATAGCTTCTATAATATTACTGTGAAAAATCCTAATTGTAAAAATTCAGGTGTTGAAGAAGTTCTATTAAATGGAGAAAAAGTTGAAAATGGGATAAGATTGCAAAGTGATGGTATTTATAATGTAGAAATAAAAATGTGAAAAATACTTGTATATTCCCAAAAATTGTGATATAAATAGACTATATAAAAATAAAGCTATAGAAAGGCGGAATTTTTGTGGAAGAAAATATAGAAAAAGAAGTAAAAAAAGTATTAGTTGTGGATGATGAACAGTCAATAATAGATGTACTAGTATATAATTTAAAAAAAGAAGGATATGAAACATTAGAAGCAACAGATGGAATAACAGCAGTAAATATAGCATTAGAAGAAAAACCGGATTTAATGTTGTTAGATATAATGTTGCCAAAATTAGATGGATTATCAGTATGCAAAAGAGTAAAAAATCATTTAAGCATCCCAATATTAATGCTTACAGCAAAAGATGCTGAAATAGATAAAATTGTTGGATTAGAATTGGGAGCAGATGATTATATAACAAAACCATTTAGCGTAAGAGAATTAATGGCAAGAGTAAAAGCAAATTTAAGAAAAAATGAAATATCTAATATGCCAAAAGGAACAACAGATGCAAATGAAGTTGTTATGAGAAAAGATAATCTTATAAAAGTAAATGATTTAGAATTAGACTTAGATAGATTTGAAGTCAGAGTTAGAGGAGAAGTCATAGATCTAACATTAAGAGAATTTGAAGTTTTGAAATTCTTAGCAACACAACCTGGTCAAGTAGTAACAAGAGAAACATTACTTGAAAAAGTTTGGGGATATGAATATTATGGAGATATAAGAACAGTTGATGTTACTGTAAGAAGAATAAGAGAAAAAATTGAAAAAGATACTTCTAGTCCAAAAATATTAATTACAAAAAGAGGAGTAGGATATTATATAGCAACAAAAAAATAGAAAGATTATTCTTTCTATTTTTTTGTTGAAATTTGTTGAAAAATATGATTAAATAATAAAAACGAAAAGGAAAAAACAAGAATGAATAGAGAAAATACAAGAAAAATTATGGTAGGAAATGTACAAATAGGAGGACAAAACAAAGTAGTAATTCAATCAATGTGCAATACAAAAACAAAAGATATAGAAGCAACAGTAAAACAAATATTAGAATTAGAAAAAGCGGGATGTGAAATTATTAGAGTAGCATGTTTAGATATAGAAGATGCAAAAGCAATAAAAGAAATAAAAAAACAAATACATATTCCAATAGTAGCGGACATCCATTTTGATTATAAAATAGCTTTAGAAGCAATAGAATCAGGAGTAGATAAAGTAAGAATAAACCCTGGTAATATAGGTTCAGAAGATAGAGTTAAAGCTGTCGTTGATAAATGCAAAGAAAAGAAAATTCCAATAAGAATAGGCGTAAATGGAGGTTCTTTGGAAAAAGATTTATTAGAAAAATATGGAGGAAAACCAACAGCATTAGGGATGGTAGAAAGTGCCAAAAGACATGTTGAAATTTTAGAAAAACTAAATTTTTATGATTATGCAATATCATTAAAAGCTTCAAATTTGGATTTGTGTATAGAAGCTTATGAAGAAGCAGCCAAAACTTTCAAGTGTCCATTGCATTTGGGAATTACAGAATCAGGAACTGAATTTAGTGGAACAATTAAATCAAGCATAGGACTTGGAGTATTACTAAGACAAGGCATTGGTGATACATTAAGAGTGTCACTTTCTGACGACCCAGTAAAAGAAATAAAAGTTGCAAAAGAAATTTTAAAAGACTGCAATCTATATAAAAATTCACCAACATTAGTAGCTTGCCCAACATGTGGTAGAACTCAAATAAACCTGATACCAATAGCGAAAGAAGTTGAAAACTTTTTACAAACGGTAGATTCTGATATAACAGTTGCAGTTATGGGATGTGCTGTAAATGGACCAGGAGAAGCAAAAAATTCGGATATAGGAATTGCAGGGGGAATAAATGAAGGACTGTTATTCAAAAAAGGACAGGTAATAAGAAAAATACCACAAGACAGAATTGTAGATGAACTAAAAAAAGAAATACTGGAAATGACTAAAAAATAGGAGGAACCCAAATGCAACTGTGTGAGAATAATGTATTAGAAAAAAAAGATAGCATAATTGTTGGAAGAACAGCTGGATTTTGTTATGGAGTAAAAAGAGCAATAGAAGGTGCAGAAAAAGAGATAAAAAATGAAAGTAAAAATAAAATATATTGTTTAGGAGAGATAGTACATAATAGGCAAGTAGTAAGCAACTTGGAAAAACAGGGAATAAATTTTATTGAAAATCTAGATGATGCTGATGGCAAAACAATAATAAGAGCACATGGTATTCCAAAAGAAGTTTATGAAGAAGCAAAACAAAATAATATAGAGTTGGTGGATTATACATGTCCTAATGTTTTAAAAATTCATAAAATTGCAGAAGAATATTCGAACAAAGGATATTTCGTATTTTTGTGCGGAAGTAAAACACATCCGGAAAATATAGGAACAATAAGTTATTGTGGCAAAAACTCATATATAATAGAAAAAGAAGAGGATAGCTTTAAAGCACTCAATAAGCTTGAAAAAACAGGAATTAGAAAACTCTTAGTAATATCTCAAACAACATATAGTATAGAAAAATTTTCTATCATAGAAGAAATAATAAAAAATGAAGTACCAAGAAATATAGATTTAGTAATAAAAAACACGATTTGTAAAGCAACAGAATTAAGACAAAAAGAAACAGAAGAAATTGCAAAAAAAGTTGACAAGATGATTATAATTGGAGGAAAGAACAGCTCTAATACAAGAAAATTATATGAAATAGCATTAAAAAATTGCAAAGATACTATTTGTATAGAAACAAAAGAAGAATTAGAAATAGAAGAATGTAAAAAACATAAAAAAATAGGTATTATGGCAGGAGCTTCAACGCCACAAAAAAGCATTGATGAAGTATTAAATATATTAAATAAATAAATTAAAATTGACTGCAAAATTTTAAGAATGTCGAATTTTGCGGTCGATTTTTTTGTTAAAATTTTAAATTTTATTGACACAACAAAAATAAGAAGTTATAATCTATCTAAATTTTTAAATCAAATAAATTTTTATCAAGTTTCAAATAGTTTTAATAATTAGATCTAATTAAAAATTCCAAAAAAAGGAGAATGTAATATTTTTTTTTACATTTTAAATAATAATTTTTTATGTAAGATAATTGGAGGTGAAGGAATCATAAAATGAATCGTAAATTCATATCAAATAGTAATTATGTCCTTAGAAAGGTTTTAAACAATGAGGATTGTTTAGAGATTTTAAAAGATTTTATAGAGTCAATTCTAGATATAAAAATAAAAGAGATAAAACTAAATCCATACTTAAAAGAAAAAGCAAAAAATTTACCTAAAGAAGAAAATTTTGGAATTGCAGATGTCAGGATAAAAACAGATAATGAAGAGATGAATGTTGGAATACAATTTATAGATGGAATTTATATACAAACTAAAATGTTAATGTATTATGCACAAATACATTTAAATCAACTAGAATATCATGACAAAAGAGAATTTACAAAAACCATAACAATAAATTTGCTAGACTTTAATTTTTTTTCAACATATCAATATGATAAAGTAATAAAAATAAAATCAAACGAAGGAAACATAAATTTAGAAGAATTAGAAATGTATGTAATAGAATTACCTAAATTTGCAATTAAGAATTTAGATAATATAAATCGTAAAGAAGAGTGGATTGCATATTTTAAAGGATGTGATAATAATGTATTAGAAAAAATAAAAAATAATAAAAATATAGCATTACTAGATATGCTACTAGAAAAATATTGGATTGAAGAAAAAATGGAATAAGAGGGAGTTTATCCCTCTTATTGACTAAAATTTTTAATTTGAAGACTTTGAAGATTTTAAAGTTACTTTGACAACAGTACCAGCATCTACATTAGAACCCTTTGGAGGATCCTGTGATACGACAGTACCTTTTCCTTCAACACTAATATTTAAATTAGAATTTTTTAATTCATTAGTAGCTTGATATTTACTTTTTCCTGTTAAATCAGGAACAGTAGTTGAAGTTCTTGTACTTTGATCATACAACATTATTATTGAACCTTCAGATAAGGCTACACCAGGCTTTGGAACCTGATCAATAACTGTAGTACTATTTTTATCATTAGAAGTAGAAATTTTCACAACAAATCCTGCATCTTTT
Source organism: uncultured Clostridia bacterium (assembly GCA_934154445.1). Classification (GTDB taxonomy): domain Bacteria; phylum Bacillota; class Clostridia; order TANB77; family CAG-508; genus CAG-269. The sequence goes on along the minus strand of CAKPGC010000008.1, from coordinate 50,601 downwards.
AAGATTTTTTCTGCTTCAGTAATTGTTTTGTTTCTGACTTCAGGAACTGTAATTAAATTATCATCAGTAGTAGAATCTTCATCTGATGGAATACCTAAACAAGGCAAAATTTCAGTTAACATTTGAGAAACTACAGGACCTGCTAGTGTACCACCTTGATGATTACTTTTTGGAGGTTTATATAAATTAAGTAATAGTACAACTTGAGTATCTTCTACAGGAGAAATAGCAACATAAGTTGCAATATAACCATCAATATCTTCTCTACCATTTCTTGGCTCAGAAGTACCAGTCTTTCCACCAACAGTATAACCAGTTACGCTTCCTCTATAACCAGTACCATCTTCTACAACAGATTGCATCATAGATTTTATTTTTGAGGCAGTCTCTGAAGAGATAACCTGTCTAACTTCTTCAGGTTCTATTGCTGTAATTGCACCTGTATCGGTATTAGTAATAGATTTAACAATTCTTGGTTTCATTAAAATACCATCATTTGCAATTGCTGATATTGCAGTAATCATTTGTAATGGGGTAATGCTAAATCTTTGTCCAAATGACATTGTAGCTCTTTCAACAGCACCTACTTCACTTTCGTCCCAGAATGATGATTGTGCTTCACCAGGTAAATCTATACCAGTTAAATCAAAGAAACCATAAGATTTAAAGTATTTATACAATGTAGAAGTTCCTATTCTACTTCCTAGTTGTATAAGGGCAGGATTACATGAATTTTCCAAAGCACGTCTTAAACTTTGAGAAGCATGCGTACCATCAGTTTTCCAACAGTTTATTCGGGTGTTGCCAACCATTTCATATCCTGGACATTTAAAGTCACCCTCTATATCTGTGTCAGTAATATTTTCTTCCAAAGCAACTGATGCTGTGATTAATTTAAATACAGAGCCGGGCTCATATAATTCTGAAACCGCTTTATTTGACCACATTTTGTAAATTGCATCTGTTTTTTCTTTAGAGTTTAGAGAAGAATAAGTTTTTGAAACATATTCGTTAGGTGTAAATGGAGTATTTAAATCGTAGTTAGGATATGTAGCCATTGCTAAAATATCACCAGTCTTAGGATCCATAACGATACAACTACCACCATTTTCACAATTATTATTCCCAACAGCTTGTGCCAAATATTTTTCAACAATACTTTGAATTTTATAATTAACTGTGAGAGTTAAATCACTACCATTTTCGGCAGGAATATATGTTTCTTCTGCATTAGGAATCTCTTCCTGACTTGCACTTTTTGAACTTACAATTTTACCAGGAGTACCCTGTAATATAGAGTCCCATTCATATTCAATACCTGATAAACCTTGATTATCACTACCACAAGAACCTAAAACCTGTGACAAAAACGTGTTGTAAGGATAATATCTTTTTGTGTCTTCATCTATGTTAATACCAGAAGATATATTATTTTCTTTCATCCAAGTCTTTAATTGTTCGACTTTATCTTGTTCAACTTTTTTTACAATTGTCTCTACTTGAGAATCACTAGAAACTTTAGCTAAAGTTTCTTCATAATCTAATTCAAATATTTCAGAGAATGCTTTAGCAACCTGTTCTTTTATTTGTTTTGTTTTTTCTGCATCTTCTTTTGAATCTTTTATTTTACTAGGATTAATAGTAATGGTGTCAACAGATGCACTTGTAGCTAAAACTTTTCCTGTTGAATCATATATAGAGCCTCTTTTAGGACTAATAATTTGATTTAGAGATTGCTGACTATAAGCAAGTTCTTTTAAATAGCTCCCTTGAACGAATTGAAGAAAACCAATTCTTCCTATTAATAATGCGAAAATCAATATGATAACAATAAATATTATTTTTAATTTTTTTATATATATGAAATTTTGAGACTTAAAATCCTTATTTATCTTTGTTACTGTATTATTTTTATTCTTAATTGTATTTTTATTTTTTTTATTATTCAATATTTTCACCACTCTTTTGTTCAAATAATTATAATAACATTTTATATTAAAGTATTTTAAAAATCAATAAATTTAATAAATTTTGGAGGAAATTATGATATCAAACATTAAAACTATATCTTTAAATGGAATTGATGGAAATTTTGTTGAGGTTCAAACAGATATTGCAGGAGGACTTCCTAATATTGAAATTGTGGGACTCCCTGATACGAGTGTTAGGGAATCAAAAGAAAGAATAAGAACAGCAATAAAGAATTCAAGAATTGAATTTCCAAGTAGAAAAATTGTAATAAATCTTGCACCAGCAAGTACCAAAAAAGAAGGAACAAGCTATGACTTACCAATAGCTATAGGAATTTTGAATGCATTAGGAAAAGTTGTAGTCAATAATTTGGAAAATACTATATTTATAGGGGAATTATCTTTAGACGGTAAATTAAACAGAATTAATGGAGTTTTGCCTATGTGCATAGAAGCAATGAATCTGGGAATAAAAAGAGTAATTTTGCCAAAAGCAAATGAAAGAGAAGCAGCTGTTATAAAAAATTTAGAAATAATTGGAGCAAAGAATCTAAAAGAGGTAGTTGATTTTTTGAATAATAAAATCCAAATTCAATTAACAAAAATAGATGTACTTAGAGAATTTAATAAAAAAAATAAAGAAGAGATGGATTTTAGTGAAGTAAAAGGACAAGAAAATGTAAAAAGAGCATTAGAAATTGCAGCTGCTGGAGGCCATAATTGTATTCTAATTGGACCACCAGGTTCAGGAAAGACCATGATTGCCAAAAGAATACCAACAATATTACCAGATTTAACATTTGAAGAGGCATTGGAAATAACTAAAATACACAGTATATCCGGAATATTAGATAATAACATAGGAATAATTACAAAAAGACCTTTTAGAAGCCCACATCATACAATATCAACGACATCAATGATTGGAGGAGGAAAGATTCCAAAACCAGGAGAAATAAGCTTGGCACATAATGGTGTACTCTTTTTAGATGAGTTGCCAGAATTTAGTAAGAATACATTAGAAGTTTTAAGAGGACCACTAGAAGATAGAAATATAACAATATCAAGATTATATTCGAGAGTAATGTATCCATCAAATTTTATGTTGGTTGCAAGTATGAATCCATGTCCATGTGGATACTATGGAAGCGTGGAAAAAGAATGCAAATGTTCAAAATCGTCAATAGAAAAATATATAAATAAAATCAGTGGGCCATTATTAGATAGAATTGATTTACATGTTGAAGTTAAACCGGTAAAATATAAAAAATTAAATTCAGAAAATAAAATAGAGGGTTCACAACAAATAAAAGAAAGAGTAGATAGTGCAAGAAGAGTCCAATATTTAAGATATAAAAATTTAAATATATTTTCAAATGCGGAATTAACACCTAAGATGATAGAAAAGTATTGCGTACTAGACCAGGAATGCAAACAAATATTAGAATTAGCATTTAATAAATTAGGATTAAGTGCTAGAGCATATTCGAGAATTTTAAAAGTTTCTAGAACAATAGCCGACTTAGAAAACAAAAAGAATATAGAAAAACATCATTTATTAGAGGCTATTCAATATAGGAGTTTAGATAGAAAGTATGGAGATAAATTTTGATAAAAATAACAATAAAAGACAACATATATCCTGAAAGGTTGAAAAAAATAAAAAATCCACCAAATCAACTATATTTAGAAGGAAACATAAAATTATTAAATATTCCTGGAATATCAATAATTGGCTCAAGAGGATGTACAAAATACGGAGAAGAAATGGCAACAAAATTTGCGAAAGAGTTAAGTTCTTATGGATTAGCAATAATAAGTGGAATGGCAAAGGGAATTGATAGCTTTGCACATATAGGATGTATAGAAAAAGCAGGAAATACGATAGCTGTATTACCAAGTGGAATCAATAATGTATATCCGAAAGAAAACAGAAAATTATTTGAAAAAATAATAGAAAATAATGGGTTAATAATAACAGAATACAAGGAAAATGAAGAGGCGAGTTCTAAAAAGTTCTTAGAAAGAAACAGAATTGTAAGTGGATTAGCAATAGGAATATTAGTAATAGAAGGAGGACATAGAAGTGGTACTAGTGTAACAGCTAGACTTGCCAAAGAACAAGGAATAAATATTTTTTGTATTCCATCTAGTTTAGAAAACAAAAAAGGAATAACTCCAAACAAATTAATAAAAGAAGGAGCATTTTTAGTAACAGAAGTCGAAGATATAATAAAGAAATATCCAGAAATGAAGTTTACCAAAAAGAAATTAGAAAAATTAGATAAGAATATAAAAAAAGAATATAAAGATATATATAATTGTTTAGATAAAGAAAATTCTATTCATATAAATGAAATATCAAAAAAATTAAACTTGGGTATAAATGAGGTAAGCTATAAGTTAATGATGCTTGAATTAGAAGAAAAAATAATATCACTTCCTGGAAACAATTATAAGAAAATATGAAAATAAATATACATATAAAAAAGGAATTAGGAAATATTGGAGAACAAATAGCGGCTGAATATTTAGAAAATAATAATTACCAAATAATAAAAAGAAATTTTTATTGTAAAAATGGAGAGATAGATATAATTGCAAAAGATAATAATGAATTTGTTTTTGTTGAAGTTAAAACAAGAAGTAGTACCAATTTTGGAAAACCATCAGAAGCGGTAGATTGCATAAAACTAAAACATTTATATAAAACCGCACAATATTTTTTATATAAATCGAACTATTCGAATAAGTTTATTAGATTTGATGTAATTGAAATTTTAATAAAAAATGGAAAATTCAATGTAAATCATATAAAACAAATAATATAAATATTGAAAAATGTGCTACATATTGATATAATAACAAAAAAATTATAGGGAGAGAATATGGAAAATATTTTAGAAGAAACAAGATTTATAATGAAAAAATATAACATAAAAGCAAATAAAAATTTAGGACAAAACTTTTTAATAAGTCAAGAAGTAATAGAAAAAATAGTAAGTTGTAGTCAAATAACAAATGAAGATTTAGTAATAGAAATAGGACCAGGATTAGGAACCTTAACAAAATATTTACTAGATAAAGCAGGAAAAGTGATATGCATAGAGTTAGACACCAAAATGTTGAAAATATTAGAAGATAGATTTTATTTATATAATAATTTTGAAATCATAAATAATGATGTGTTAAAAGTTGATTTGAAAAATATAATAAGTACAGAAAAGAAAAATTCGAGAATAAACAATGTAAAAATTGTAGCAAATTTACCATATTATATAACAACACCAATAATAATGAAATTATTGGAAGAAGAACTCGAATTAGATAGTATTACAGTAATGATACAAAAAGAAGTAGCAGACAGATTAATAGCAATTCCAGGACAAAAGAATACAGGTGCGATAACATATTCAGTATATTATTATGCAACATCTGAAGGAATATTGGAGGTACCAAATAATTCATTTGTACCAGAACCAGAAGTTACATCAAAAGTAATAAAATTAAACATAAGAAAAGAGCCTATTGTCAAACCAAAAGACAAAGAGAAAATGTTCAAAATAATAAAATATGCATTTATGCAAAAAAGAAAAACACTATTAAATTCATTAACCAATAATAAAGTATTTAATAATAAGCAACAGGGAATAGAAATTTTAAATAATTTACATATAAATGAAAATGTTAGACCAGAAGAATTAACAATAGAACAATTTGCGGAAATATCAGATAATTTATAAAAGATATTTAAAAAGAAAGTGAGATATGTTATAATATAAAAGAAGTATATAGTAGGGAGGTTAGAATGAATCAGATTTTAGTTACAGAAAAGTTATATGTAACACCTGAATTAAAAAGAAAAAAGAAAGTTTATAAATTTAATTTTATTCTATCTATATTTTTTGTTTGCATTCTAGCATCTTTGTATATATATGCTGAATATGATAGAAATAAGAGCGAAGAAACATCTCAACAAATATTAGAAAAAATGGATCAAACATTAGCAGCCAAAACAGAGGATACAACAGTAGCAAGAGATGACATACTTTTGGTTGTTTTAGATGGAACGGAAGAAAATTACAATGAAAAAGAAGCAAAAGAAAGTGAAAAATTAAGTGTTGCTTCAATAAATAATCAGGCGGAAGTTTATGTATCATCAAGTGGGTATAAATATAAAATAATTGCAAAAATACAAATTCCAAAAATAAATGTTACATATTCTGTTTTGCAAGGTGAAACTGGAAGTATAGAAGAAACAGAAGAGTTACTAAAAATATCACCAGTCAAATTTCATGGATATGATCCAAATGAAGTTGGTAACTTCTGTATTGTGGGGCATAATTATAGAAATACAAAATTCTTTAGTAAAGTACCAACATTAGTTGTAGGAGACACTCTTACATTGACAGATTTAACTAATAGAACAATTGTATATGAAATTTATGATAAACACACTGTTGATCCAAATGATACGAGTGACACAACCCAACTAACAGGAGGTAAAAAAGAAGTTACATTAATAACATGTACTGATGATAGTAAACAAAGATGGATTATAAAATGTAGGGAAGTTAAATAAAATTATTAACCAAAATAAAAGCCTTATCATACAATATATAAAAAAGTATGAGGAGGTTTTTTTATTGGCAAAAATACTAGTATTTAATAATGATACAGATAGAATGGAAACATATTACAGGGGCGAATCGGAATCAATGCCATATAATACAAATGGAACTCTAAAAGTAAGAGAATTCAGGGGCTCTAGCAAAAGTAATATATTATGGACAACAAAAAGAACAATGCAAAGTTGGAATAGTCAAAGATATATTTATGGAGCACCAATACCAGTAGGATTTGCATTTAAAAGACCTTATGAAGGTGGACATGGAAATCAAAGTCAACATTAAGTCTACACAGTAGAAAAAATTAAAGTAGATTTTTTATATCTACCTTCAATTCAACTCTAATTGACTTGTCTTGGTAGATATAAATTTTATCTACTATCATATTTAAAATACCTTTGTTTATAGTTGGACTATCAATTATCTCAGTAAAATAATCAATAGCTTGTTTTAGTTTATCTTGTTTTTGATTTAAGGTTTCATCCTTTATTGATTTAATTTGTTCTTCCAAAGAAGATATTATTTTTGTTTTTTCTTTTTCTAAAGCAGAATAAGTTTCAAGTAAAATACTTTTTGTTTCTTCGTTAGCACCAGTTAAGTCATTAATTTTTTGTGAAAGAAGAGTTTTTAATTCTAATTTGGTTTTATTTAGTTGTTCTTGAAGAAGATGGGTTTTATCTTGTGAAGATTTTTTCATTTGGGTTAAAGTAAGATTTTTTAAAGTATCAGAATATTCATTTCTAACGACTATTAAAAAGTTTTTTAAGTTAGCGAGTAAGTAATCTTCTTTAACATAATGACTACAACACCTAGATTTGCCATATTTTCTGTAGTTTTCACAATCATAAGCTTTAGTTGGAACATAATTAGGATTTTTACTTCGTTTTCGTGAAAAACCAGTTAAACTCTTTCCACAGGTACCACATTTTAAAAATCCTCCTAAAGCATAATTAAAAGATTTTTTTTGATAATATGCAGAACTTTTTTTTCTTAATTCTAATATTTCTTGAACATTTTTAAATTGTTCTTTTGATATTATGGGTTCGTGATGATTTTCAAAACGTATTTGATTTTCTGCTGGAACTTTTTCTGCATTTTTATGTATGTCTTTACATTCTGTTTTATGTGTAATTAAAGTACCAATATAAATTTCATCTTTTAAAATCCTTTTTATCATATATATATCCCAAAGTTCCTTTACTGGTTTTGCATAAGTTCTTCCTCTATTTTGTAAGTCTATTGCAATTATTTGAGAAGGTGTTAAAAAATTGTATTTTGAATTTAGTTCCAAAGTAATAGCCCTCATTCCTAGACCATTTTCGTAAAGATTAAAAATAGTAGTAATAGTGTTTCTTACTCTTTCATCAACAATTAATTCTCCTTTATTATTAGTTTTTAAATATCCAAATTTAGTACCTTGCATTAATGTTCCCTTTTTTTGTAAACGTTGCATACCACCCTTAACTTTGCAAGAAACCTCTTTTACATATCTTTCATTAAACCAAGTTGACAAGCCTAGCATTGAATCATCATCCGTTTGCAAGTTAAATTCTCCAAGCATAGGGTCAGACATTAAGATGAGATTAGCTTTAGATTCTTTTATAATATCAACAAAGTTTAATGCTCTACTATTTTTTCTACAAAGCCTAGATAAATCTTTGGCTAATATTAAATCAACCTTTCCACTTTCAACATCTTGCAACATTCTGTAAAAATTTGGACGTTTTTCGTATTCAATAAATCCGAGTTTGGTCGTCGTCTATATAAAACTGGGTTATAGTTAAAGAATGCTTTTCAGCATATTCTTGTGCTAGTTGTTGTTGACCTTCAATACTTGTATATCTACTTCTGTTATCATCTTTACTTAATCTACAATAACATACTACATTCATTATTTATTATATTCACCTTACCTTTCAATAAGATAAATATACTAATAACTTTTAAATTATAAATATATTATCTCATTTATATTGAAAATGCAAATTATTTGTTATTTTTTAAATGATATTCTAACATTCCTTTTAATACTGATGTTGTATCATAATTTCCACTTATAAATATTGAAATGTTGTTATACAAATTTTTTAAGACATTTATTTTTCTGATTGTTTCAGTATCTTTACTTTCAGATTGGCTAAGAAATATCTGTACAACTATTTCATTTTCATAATTAAAACTATATATTTTCATTTACACTCCTTACATTACAATGTATATGAAATTTTAACTAGTATTATTTATATACGATTATAAATTTTGAAGTGAATTTGCAAATTCTATATATAGTGTAAGATATTTTTGGAAAATAAGCATTCCGTAAAAAATATAACATTTTACATTTTTCGTAAAAAATTGCCTTAACCATTGAAAATAAAGAAAATTCAAGATATAATAAAAAAAGAATTGGAGAAAATTATGGAAAAATTATTTTACAAGATGCCTTCTACGATAGGAGAAGAACTGGAGTCACAAATAAAATACTGCAAAAGAATTGGTAAATTCAAAAACAACGATGAAATATCGTTAGAAATTCGTAAACTAGAAAAGGAAGTATTTGGAGCAACAAGGAAGTATGTTTCTAAAGATGAAGATATTAATTCTAATGATAATGAAAGAAACTCAAGAGCAGCAGTTATAACAGAACTAAAAAAAATAGGAGTAAATCAACAAATATCTAATTATTTTTTATTATTTAGTTCTTTTAAGGCTTTAAATATAATAAGAGAAGATTACAATATTATAAAATTATTAGATTATTATAGAATTAAACCAAAAAAAATAGTTGATATAGAACGACTGGAAGAGTTAAGAAAGAAGTATAAATTTCCTAATGGTGTTCCACTAAATTTTTGTTGTTTAAAAAAGAGTAAAAATTTGTGTAATGATAAAGACAAGTGTATAAATCTAAGAATAATTAAATTAATTCAAAGTTTGTCTAATGAAAAGCAAATAGAGAAATTATATCAAATGGGATTACAAAGTAATTTTTATAAAATGATTACAGAGATTAGTCCTGTATATTTTATTTCTATAGAAACATTAAAACAAATATTAAAAGAATTAGACGAAAAAGAAATGTTAATATATATACAAGAAAATGAATCTAAATACAGAATGCCATCAATAGAATGGAGACAAAAAAAAGTTAATGAACAAAAAATGCTAACAGAAAGAATAAAAAAGCAAAAGCGAGAAATAACAGAATTGAAAAATGACCTAAAAATATTTGATAGAAAAAAATTGAATAAATTAATATTAAAAGAAAGAGAATACGAGCAAAATAAAGTAAGGAGAGAAAATATTAATTCTAGATTGAATGATGGTGAAAACAATAAAATTGATACAGTAAAAGGTTTAGTATTCCAAAAATGCAAAGAACAAGGACTAATTTGTGGTAGAAAAAAGAACTAATTAGTTCTTTTTTTTTCTGTTTTTACGAAAAAACAAAAAATTTTACTTTTTTTCGGAATGAGAGGGAAGCTAAAAAGTAGTAAAATTATATTATAAAAATAAGAACGTTCTATTTTATATAAAAATAAAAGGAGTGAATAAAAATGTATAATGAAAATAAAAAAAATTTTAAAATATGGGATTACAAAAATTGTTCATTTATAGTAAGTCATTATATAACAGAACCTTCTGCAATAGCGATTGTAATACAAGATAATGACACATCTGAAATAGTTACAAAAAGCACAATTTATGACATATCTCAAGAATATCAAGTCGGAATGGCAACTATTAAAAACTATTCAGAAAATAAGGGAATGACAGAATTTCTAAAAAATTTAGGAATAGTTACAAGTATAATAGAAAGCTACAAAGTAAATGAAATGGCAGAAGATACGGAAACAATAGACGTTTGTAACATTGACTTAAAAAAATTGAAAGAATATGCGTGTGAATGGCATTACGACGAAGAAAAAGGAGGAAAATAAAAATGGAAAATAAAGAAGAACTAGAGAAAATGAAAGAGAACATTGATAATTTCATTGAAGAAAATAAAATAAATTTATTCTGTGTAAGTGATGAATTGTTAAATGCAACAGATTTAGGAAAAACTTACGGTAAAGGAGGTAGAGCAGTAAATCTTATCTTAAATAAAGAAGGTTTTTTGAAGGAAAATGACAATAAAGAAGATAAAGAAAAATGGAGACTAACAGAAAAAGGAAAAAAATATGCAGTTACTCCAATCAAATTTATTGTATCTATAACAAAAGAAGGAAATCTACTTATAAGACTAAAAGTAGAAAACCCAAAATGGCTGGGAAAAATGAAAATAGAATTTGACGAAATAATGAAAAAGGAGGAAAATAAAAATGGAACAAAATAAAACAGATAATAAATTAAGTATCATAGAACAATACAAAGAAGATATTAAAAGATTAGAAGTGTCAAATGACACTTCTAGCAACCTAGAAAATGCAGAAAAATATATACAAAAAATCATTATTAAAGATGAAATATTATCAAAAGATGATGTTTTAGAACTTATGAAACAAGCAACAGAACACTTTAATTTTAATGATGATTCTAAACAAAAATTAATTGAATATTGCAAGAATTCATTTTTAAGTATTACATTTGAAAGAACGGAAAAAACATATCAAGATGAAATACTAAAAAGAGCAGAAAATGATAATAAAATAGACAAAGTTTTTCCAGCCATTGATTATAGAGAAGATGTTGGAATGATTTATGGAATTAAAGGATTTGATGAACAAGGAAACTCACAAACGTATATCGGTATGTCTAATAAAAAAATATATGAAATAGGAAAAGCAAAATTTTTTGGAATTGTTCCTTCTCACGAAGAAGATATTGATAGTAGATTTTCTTTAAGAAATTTCGCCAACTATGTAAATGGAAAGACTGTTAAAGCAAATGAATTATTTGCAAACATCAAAAATGTTTTTAAAAAATATGTAGTTGTAGCAGATGATTTTATTGATGTAATAGTTTCTTATATTATAATGACATACATATATATTATTTTTCAAGTAATTCCTTATTTATGGCTAAATGGAGAGAAAGGAACAGGAAAATCTACAATAATGAAATTGATGAGTAAGTTATGTTTTAATCCTTTGTTCTGTTCAAACATAAATCCAGCCAATATCTTCAGACAAATAGACAATGACGGTAGTACAATAATCCTTGATGAATTTGAAAAAATGTATGGAGAAGATAAACAAGAAATTATCAAAATATTGAATCAAGGGTTTAATATAGATGGGGTTGTACCAAGATGTGTTGGACAAAATAATCAAATAAAAAAATTTCGATCTTTTTCGCCTAAAATAATGGGGGGAATTAGCAATATTGATGATGTATTATTTGAAAGAGTTATAAAATATACAACTCAAAGAGTTACAAATATTTCAATTCTTAAATTTAGAGAAGATGAAAAAACAAAAAATATGTTACAAAGTCTAGTTGATGATTTATATATTTTTGGGTTTCTATATGCACCTAAAATAAAAGAAATATATGATAAGTCAGAAGTTAGTTTTAAAGGTTATTCTTTAAGAGAAGATGACTTGTGGAGTCCTCTGTTAAGCATAGCAAAAGTAATTGATGAAGAAAATGAAAATACACAAGTTACAGATAATCTTTTAAAATATGCAAGAAAATTAAGTAATGAAAAGTTTAAAAGAAATATTGAAAACGAACCTAAATTGCAACTTTTATATTTCTTATACTCTTATTTTGATGGTTTAATTGCCCCAGTTTATTCATTAAAGAATGGAAAAAAGGGTGTTAAAATAGATGATTTGTTTGAATATATAGAAAGACAAGATGAATTAAAATGGATAAAAAGTACCTCTTCACTTGGAAAAAAATTGACTCAGTGGTATGGATTTGAGAAAAAAAGAGAATCTGGAGAAGGATTAAAGGACAAGGTAGCAAATTCAAAAAACACATATTATATCTTCAATCAACAAGACGTTTTAAAGATTATGAAAGATAATCATATTAAAGTTGAAGACTACGAGTAGGCAAGGTTACAAAATAACCTTGTCCGTTCAAAAAACTTGAAAATAAAAGATATTTTAGTATTAGGACAAGATGACAAGTTATTTTAGAATTGCTGAATAGAATTTAAAATTAATGTCTTAAGGATATAGTTTTAGTTATTATTTATATGTCTTTTTTATCTTGTCATCTTGTCCCAATATACAATTATTCAATAATGATATATAAATTTAAAGGACAAGTTGTTTTTAGTAACTTGTCCTTATCTTGGATTTGGTTAATATCGGCGAGTAAAAGAATCAATTATTATTGAAATAGAAAGTTGCAGAAAGGCAAAAGCCTTTCCTTAACTTTCAACATCTCAACAATAATTTTTTTAGCAAGGGATTGACGGGGCTACACATTCGTTTCGCCTTTTTCCGTCAACCCCTAAAAAAGCTAATTTGCCTTCCTATGAGAGTGGAGTACCCCTTTTTGACCTTTATTTACTTGATTTTTTGAAGATTTTGAAGAATTTATATCAAAAATTCATCTAAAATGTTGATATATCAATGTCTTAACATCTCACAACTTTCAATAATGCCTTAGTGTCTAAGGCTTGTGATGCTATATCAATATATGGCACTAAATTTTAAGGTCAAGATGGTAATATACCCCCTACCTTATTCTTATTACATCTCACACTATACCTTTTATTCTATCTTCTGCAATATTGTAAAAATCGGAATCTATTTCACAACCTATAAACTTTCGATTAGTTTCTAAACAAGCAACTCCAGTACTTCCAGACCCCATAAACATATCGCAAACAATATCTCCTTCGTTTGAAGAATTTTTTATTAATATTTTCATTAAATCAACTGGTTTTTCGGTTGGATGTACCTTTGTTCCGGGTTTTATATTAGGAATATCAAGAATATTTTTTGTTGTCATACGGTTTATATCTTTTGATTTTCCTTTTCGTAACATCAAAATACATTCATAACATCTTAAATAGTAATGGTTAGGCAAGGCATTTCCTTTGTTCCATATAATTAATTGTTGGAATTTAAAACCGAACTTTCTCTGCCTCTATTTGAAGATGAGCAAGGTTTCTTTCGTTTATCATTAAATAACAATGTGAATTATCTTTTAATTTACTATATATTAAAGGTAAATATTCTTTTGGTTTTATATTATCGTGTTCAAATAATTTTCCTTGTTTTTTTGACGGATAACCTTGTTTTTTACTACATCTACTACCAATTACTATGTGATAAGGTACATCACTTACAATTAAATCAATACTTTCATTAGGTAATTGTTCAAGAACTTTTAAACAATCCTCATTATATAATAATACATTTTTATTTCTAAAATTTGGAGTAATTTCTCCAGTACAAATAAATTCGTCCATTATAGACACTCTCCTTTACTGATTTTTTTATCTAAAATCAATAAGTTACGAAATATCTAAAATGGGCTCGTAATCTTATTATAAAATTAAACCTTCTTTGATTTAAGAAGTTACAGAGAATTATAAAAAATATAACTCCCTACATATATATTATAACACAAATGTTCGTATTTGTCAAGTTAGGTAGAAACTCTTTCAAACCCTTGATATTCCTTAGATACAGAATAAAAAAAGTTTGAAAAAAGTTCATAAATTGCTTGACTTTGTGAACTAACAGAGTTAAGCTATATATAGGTCAAAACATTACAGGCATAAGGGTTTGAAAGGTTTTGATAATATATTTATATAAAAGGAGTTGATGTCTATTGAATGTTAAAATTAAAATGATACTAAAGAACATTAGAACACAAAAAAACATATTAGCTGAACAAACTTTGGTCGGTTAAGACAGCTAATATGTTACGAAAGCATTGCTATTGCAATACTAGATATAGTTTATCACAAAATATCTTCAATTTGCAATAGTAATGGGAAAAATTTTAGATAGTATAAATCTATCTATATTAAAAACTATTAAAAATTGGAGGTATTTTTATTATGGAAAAGAAAAATGTAAAAAATGAAAATGTTACAAAGGAAGAATTAAAAGAAATTGAACTACAACCTAGTTGGAGCAAATTAAAATCATTTCATCAAAAAGCTTTTGTAGGAACAACAAAAACTGGGGATAAATATTTGAAAAGTTTTGGATTTTTAGTGTGTGAAATTATAAAAGGAGAAGTCAAAATACATAATGAAATTGATAAATGGGACAGTAAAAGCACAATTAGACATATAAATAACTTCTTATATGAAAACGGATTTGATACTGGAAATACAAAAGAATTGACAGAAATGTATATATTAAAAATAAAGAAAACTACAAAAACAGAAGAAAATGAAGAAAGTAAAAAAGTTAAAAAAGAAATAAAAATAGTTGATGATGAAAAATCAAAAATTAAAAAATTTGAAAATCCTAAAAATGAAAAAAAAGCCGAAGAAGATTTACAAGTTGAGAAAACTACTAAAAAATTAAGAAATGAAAAAATCGAAAATCAAGAAAAAATAGTTGAAGTTGGAGCATAAACTCCAACTTCCTAAAAAAATAAAAAAGGAAGTTGTAAATATGGGAAAAATAACAAAACAAGAAATATTAAAAATAAATAACAAATGCTTTAATAACTGGAGTTTAGATGTTGAATATTTTATCTATTATAATGAAAAAACTTTAATCAAACAAATTCAAATTGATGAAGAAAATTATTTAGAATTCGCATTAAGATATAATTACAACAAAAAAATTTCATTACATATAAGTAAGTTTTATCATAAGAAAAACGAAAATTATGCTAGTACAAGTGGACTTGGAAAAAGTAAAGTATTAGATGAAACACCAGCAAAAACTAAAAATGTAAATAAACTTATAGAATTAACAAAAATATTAAATGATGAAGAACTATTAAAAATAAATGAAAATACACAAGTTATCAAGTCAAGTGGGTTATTTATAGCAAGTGAAGAATTTTAAATATTAAATAATGGGAGAATTCAATTCTCCCTACTGTATAAAAATTATGGAGGTATATGAAAATGGAAAATAAAAATTTATATGAAAGTGTAATAATAATAAAAGGAATATTCACAGAAGATGAATATAGACAAGCATTAAATGAAATTATTGAAAAAATAAAAACTATTATTGATATAACAAAAATTGATGAAATTGGATTAAAAAATTTAGCTTATGAAGTTAAGAAAAATAAAAAAGGTTATTATGTAATAATTTACTATAAAGCAACAAATCAAGCAGTTTTAGAAATTGAAAGAATATTTAGAATAACTGAAGACATTCTTAGATTTATGACAGTAAAAAAAGATGATTAAAATTATTGTTGATAAAAGTATAAAAAAATAAACAATTAAAAATATATGAAAAAGTTGTTTAGAAAAGTTGGTAAAATACTTTATAAATATTTAGAAAGTTACTACTACTTTTCTAAACACAAAAATTAAAAATTGGAGATGATGATATTGTCGAAAACAGTAGCTTATGTAAGAGTAAGTTCAAAAGACCAGAATTTAGATAGACAACTTGAAGTATTAAAAAATTTAGGAATTGAAGAAAAATATATTTATCAAGATAAACAAAGTGGAAAAGATTTTGAAAGAATCGGTTATCAATATATGAAAAAATCATTAGAAAAACGGAGATACATTAGTAATTAAAGAACTAGACAGAATTGGAAGAAATCAAGAAGAATTAAAAAAGGAGTGGCAATATTTTAAAGAAAATGAAATTAATGTGCGTGTGTTAGACCTTCCAGCATTAAATATAAATTATGATGACGAAAGCATAAAGCCTTTGGTTAAAATGATAAATAATATAATTTTTGAGATTATGTGTTGGAAAGCACAAAATGAAAGAGAAACAATAAGAAAAAGACAAGCAGAACGGAATTGCAGTTGCAAAAGCTAAAAATATTAAGTTTGGTAGACCTAAAGTTACAATACCTAACAATTTTGAAGATATTTATACACAATGGAAAAATAAAAAAATTACAGGAACAAAAGCAATAGAACTGACTGGACTAAAACGAAACAAGTTTTACGATTTTGTAAAAATTTTTGAAAGTGAGGATTTAAAAAATGAATAAATTAAAAAATAAAAAAATTGGAAGACCAGAATATAAACCCAATATAAAACAATTAAAAAAATTATATGATGAAATAAGAAAAGGTAATATAACAAATGAACAAGCTTGGAATAAGGCAAAGTGTCATAAAACATTATGGTATAAGTTAAAACGAAGATATAACAATTTGGAGGTGTCAAATAATGATTAATAACTTAAATTATGAAAAATTAAAAAATTTACTTTTAAAAAATTTTAGAAATATGACTGTTACTGTAAAAACTTATGGTGCAGTTCAAACTAGTACAATGATTAGTGATGCAGATATTACATTTTGCAAAAACAAAATAATTATATCAAATGAAGATAGAGATGTTATAATTAATTTTCTAACATTAAAAAAGATCGATTTTGATGACGAATATAGAATTAAATTAAAATATGATGATTTTAAATTATTAATAGAATTATAGGAGGACTTATGAAAGTAGAAGAAAATCAAATTAATCAAAAATTAAAAATTTTTAGAAATAAAAATGTGGTAATAGAAACTATGGGAGATTATAAATTAAGATTTGAATTATATAATATTCAATTATATTTTAATAATAAAAATGGCTTGTTACATATAACAGATTATACACAAAAAAATAGATTAGTTGTTAATATAACACAAATATGTTATATTGACATAGATAATAGAATTTTAAAAATACAACTTGATGAACTTAGTATTATTATAAAAGAAATAAATTGGAGGCACAGATGAAAAATTTAAAAGAATTAGAAGAAGAATTAAGTAATAATTTTCAAAATCAAAACATATATGTCGAACTGATAGGAGATATTTCATACATAACTAAAATCAATAATGTTAAATATTTACTTAATAAAATAAACTTAATATTGACTGATAGTGAACAAAATCAGTTAATAATTTGCTTAGATGAAGTCGGAGATATTGAAATAAAAGAAAAGCTTATACGAATTGAATTTAATTATAATCAAACTATAAAAATATATGTATAAGATAAAAGGCTATTTACATTTTAATTGTAGATAGTCTTTTTATAATAAATTTTTTATATCAATTTGTAAAAAATCAGCAATGTCAAATAATACTTCTAATGACATTTTTTTTACAACATTTGGTGCTTCTATCTGTATTATATATGAATAGCTTATCCCCACTTCGTTTGCAAGTTCTTCTTGTGATAACCCTTTTTCTTTTCTGTATTTTGCAATGTTTTGTCCTATTTTTTTATATCTTTCATCATATTTACTCATACTTTCACCACCAATGAAATTTTAATACAAAATTTGTCAAAAATGCTTTCACAAATAATGAAAGTATGGTATTATAATATTGATTGTTGAATTTTGACGATTGGGGGTGTTTTAGTGGAAGAATTTGATAAGGATAAATTAATTATCTGTAATAATTGTAAAGCCATAAATAGAGGCGAACGTTACTGTCATAATTGTGGCAATGATTTATTAGAAAATAAAGTCCAAGACAATAATGAAGAAAAAACTATTGAATATACAAACTCTAGTAATAGTTCAAATGTTGTAGCACAAAAATTTACATTAATTGTTGTTATAAATAAAATTATTGGTTATATTTGTTCAATTGTTATAGCAATTATATTAATAATTGCAGTTAATTTTTGGATTGGATTAGTATTTGGATTATTGATTGCAGTAATGACTTGGCTTAGTACATTATTATTTGAAGCAATAGCAGAAATAATAAATTTGTTGCAAGATATAAAGAATAAGGAGATGTAAAAATATATGGAAAAAAATAATAAAAAAATAATAGTAATATGTGGTAGCATTATAATTGCATTCATATTAATAGCAATAATTGTATATGCAATATTAGGAAAACTTCCTAATAAAAATATAGGAAAATGGAGTTCATCTCCTTTAGGATATTCAGCAAATTTAAAATTATATGAAGATAAACATTTTGAGATGAACTTTAATGTTGGCTATACTGTAGGAACAACTTATAATTCAAATGTCACTTATAAAGGAACATATAAGTATTTTAATGGAAAAATAACATTAATACCAGATAATGAAAGTATCAAATATGAGGGGAATTTTGGAGATAACAGATTGACTTTAAGAAAAATCGAAAATGGTAAGAGTGGAGATTTTATAGAATTTAAAAAATAATATATATGAAAGGTAAAAATTATGTGGATTCTAATAATATCAATAATTGCATTTGCTATAATAATGTTTATAGTAGATTTAATTGATAAAAATAAAGAAAAATTAATTGAAAAATTTAAAATAGAAAAAAAGGAAATAATGGAATGTCCTCATTGCTTTAGCGAGTATGAAGATTTAAAATTAAAAAAATGTCGTTATTGCGATTTTAATTTAGAAAAAAAAATAAAATATATTTTTCCAAGTGAACTAAAATGGAAAATAATAAGAACTCTAATAGCAACTATATTGTTAGGCATTTTGGCATCTTTGATAATTTTGGGGGTAATAACTTGTGCAAATAAAATAATATATAATGTTCAATTAGATAAATGTTATACATTAATTAAAGAAAATAATCCTGAAGAATTAAAAAATGTTATCAATATATATCAAAAAAAATATAATGATTTTGAGAAAGAAGCATTAAATAAAGTTTATATAGTTATTAATGAAAATATAGAAAATATTAAACAAGGAAATGACAATAACCTATTAGACTTTCTAGAAAAATTAAAACAAAGTTTAAATAATAAGCATATAGAAAATAATTATAAAAACATAAATAACTATATGGAATCAATTAAATATATAAATGAAAATGATTATATAAATGCATATATTGAATTAAATAAAGCAAAAGAAGAAGATACAACTAATGTATATGATGAATGTCAAAATAAAATAAGTGAAATTCAAGACAAGTCTATTCAACAAGCACTACAAACAGCTAATGAATTTATAAATGACAATGACTATAAGTCAGCCCAAAATACATTATTTGATTTTAAAGATATAGGAAATGCAGAAATCACAGATTTGTATAATTCAGTTAGTAAGCATATAGAAATAGATGAGGCACTAGCGAAAGCAAGAGAATATATGAATCAAAATAATTATAGTAGTGTAATGTCTACGTTATCTAATTTGCTTAATGAAAATAATGCAGAAATAAACGAATTATATAATAATGCAAAAACAGAAAAAGAACGAATTGAAGCAGAGAGAAAAGCACAGGAAGAAGCAGAAGAAAAAGCTAGAGCAAAGAAAGAAGCAGAAGAAAAGGCAAAGGAAGAAGCAGAAGAAAAAGCAAGAAAAAAACGTGAAGGTGTAACAATAGGAATGACTCAACAAGATGTCTTAGATTCTATGTGGGGAAAGCCTCAAAGTGTAAATAGAACAGTTACATCAGGACACGTTTATGAACAATGGGTATATGGATATCCTAACTATTTATATTTTACAGATGGAATATTAACATCTATACAAAATTAAGAGGGAATTTCCCTCTTTTTTATATCTGTAACATCAAAAATAAGCCGATTTAATTTAAAAGATGATAAATTACTCATCTAATAATCAAAACGGCTTATTTTTGCTTATATGGTAAAAATGTATCGCCTAAAACCCTTGAAAATACTGGATTTTAGATTTAATAAAATTCAATTTTTATTAGTTTCTTTGTTAAATCAAAGATATTCACAATTATATATATTAGATATGTAATTTGTTATATATGTATTGTAAAATATTTTAATCTTCAATTATAGTAATAAATAAACTATGTATAAAACAATATTGAATGAGTGATTTCGGTATGTAGGTAGTTTCATAAATTATCTTGGTATCTTGTCCTCAACAATTAAAAGATTGAAATAACAATGTTTTAGCAAGGACAAGATGCATTTTCTAACTTGTCCTACTATTATTCAATATTTATTTCATAATTTGATTATGGGACAAGATGACAAGGTAAAATAGGAATGGTAAAGAAATGAACCTTCTAAATAGGGAGAATATTACGATTTATTTTTAGAAAATAATAATTAAAATTTAAAAGTTATTGTATATTTATCTTTATAATATATGTTTTCTACTGTATGTTGTTAATCACAACATTATGCTGGTGTTGCATTTGATGTTGGGCAAACATTAAGTAGCAGTCAAAGATTAAGATTATATAACAGTGCGGTTAACTCGGGAGTATGGTATTATGTGGAACCAATCTCACAAACACCTACATGGGTTCATTTTGATAAAAGATTTGGAAAACCAGCATGTACAACGGGAGGTTTTCCAACTCTAAAACGAGGAAGCCTGAGTAACTATGTGTTAATTGCACAAGATGATTTAAACACATTAGGATTTAGAACAGGTGGATTAGATGGGATATTTGGAACAGCGACTCAAAATGCCGTTATATCATATCAAAGATCGAGAGGATTATCAGCAGATGGAATAGTTGGATGTAATACCTGGCGTTCATTACAAGAGAATGTCGTTGGAACAGGACCTACAAACACGACTATAAATTAAAAATAGAATTTGGCAATAAAAAAATCTTTATTGCCAAATTCTATTTTTAATTATTCTTCTTCCATATCTGTTTCAGCGATAGCTTTTGCTACATTATATATTAATTTTTGTTTTTCTGGAGAAACACTTTTAATTAAATCTGTAAATTCTTTATCCAAATAGTTTTCTGAACTACTAGAAGCTCCATTTAATAAATAACCTTCTGAAACATCTAATAAACCACATAATTGATTTAATCTTTTTAAATTAATATGAGAATTACCTCTCTCAACTCTACTTAAAAAAGCAACTGAAATATCTATCTTGTCTGCTAAATCTTCCTGAGTCATATTTTTTGCAAGTCTTGCTTGTTTTATTCTAGAACCTATAACACTGTAATCTATAGCCACTTTTATCACCTTCCTATCTTATGTAGGACAAATATATCATTTAACTTATAAGTTTTGAAGTAACCTAAAAACAAAAATAAACTTATCGGTTAAAAAACACAAAGGGTTTATATATCATTTTAAATTAACCATATCCTAATAAAAATTGAAAAAAATCGTTTGCAACATTAGTGTACATAACAAAAAATAGAGAAAAATATAGAAAAAATAAGTAAAATTGAGAAAAATAGCTATTGATATGAAAAAATAAAGATATAAAACTAGAAAAATTAGGAAAACAGCTTAAATAATGCATACATAATTTGAAAATGTGCAAAATATATAGTATAATAAAGGATGGTCGCGCTTAAAAATAAAAAAGGAGAGTGGATTTTATTAGTAAAAGAAAACTAAAATTCTATACGAAAGAAGCATTGAAATTTTTTAACATAATCTTGATAGCTTTTGGTTTTATAATCGCGATAATATTAATAAAGTATAAACCAATGTATGAAGTAAAACTTTCTGGAGAAGAAGTTGGATATATAGAAAGCAAAAAAGCTTTAAGTGAGTTAATCACAGATAATGTAGAAAATTATGAAAGTGAAAACATAAAAAAGGTTGAACTTACCCAAAATCCAGAATATGAGTTAAAATTAGTAGAAAAAACAAAAGAAAGTAATGAAAGTGAAATTGTAATTGCATTACAAAAAGAATTAGAAATAACATATAAATATTATGAAATAGCTTCTGCAGAAGAAGTTATAGAAAAAGTTAACACCTTAGAAATTGCTGAACAAATAGTAAATGATGTAAAAGAAATATCAAATGGTGAAAAAGAACTAACTATAAATGAAAAAACAACAAAAAATATAGAAGAAATGAATACAAATACTTTAGAAGTTGCAAAGGAAAATATAATAGAAAAATTAGACATTGATACAACAGAAGCAATATCTAATATAAATGGAATAAAAATAGCAACATTACCAATAACAGGAACAATTTCTTCTAGATATGGAGCAGTTAGTAGTATAAGATC
This sequence comes from uncultured Clostridia bacterium, assembly GCA_934154445.1. Taxonomy (GTDB): domain Bacteria; phylum Bacillota; class Clostridia; order TANB77; family CAG-508; genus CAG-269. The sequence continues at coordinate 28,007 of CAKPGC010000008.1, read as the reverse complement.
ATCAGCACATACTGGACTGGATATAGCAGCATCAATTGGTACACCAATAAAGGTTGTAGCAAATGGAACAGTTACATTTGCAGCATATAGCGGTTCCTATGGATACTTAGTAAAAGTAGATCATGGAAATGGTGTAGAAACTTGGTATGCTCATACAAGTAAGATGTATGTAAAAGTAGGGCAAGAAGTAAAAGCTGGAGACACTATTGCAGCTGTTGGTAATACAGGAAATTCTACAGGACCACATTTACATTTAGAAGTAAGAATAAATGGTGAACATGTTAATCCACAAAAATATTTATATAAGTAAATATTATTTTAAAAGAGTATTTGATAAAAAATACTCTTTTTTTATATATAAAAAAAGAGCTTTTATAAATAAAATGTAAAAAAAAGTAGATATATCTTATTATATAAACAGAACTCGAAAACCAAAAGGTATGCAGTAAAGGAGAAAAGTATGTACAGTGAAAATGAATTTAAAGAACTTATGAAAGAAATTGGCAAAGTACAAGACCAACGGATTAAAAACATTTTGCAAAGCATTCTGTTTGAAATAACAGAGAATAATGTTGCATTAAAAGAGGAAAGAAAAAGTATTTTAGAAGAGAAAATTAACAAACAGGTAAAAAAAGATGTAGACAACAACGAAATACTTGAGTATATAACCAAATTAATGCATGAAATAGGTATCAAAGCAAATTTAAGAGGATATTACTATATCAGAGAAGCGATTTGTATTTCCGCAAAAGATATGGAGAAAATCAAATATATTACAAAGGAACTATATCCTAATATTGCAAAAAAATACTCAACAACACCAAGCCGGGTTGAAAGAGCAATTCGTCATGCAATAGAAGTTACATGGCTAAAGGGAAATATTGATATAATTGACAAGATATTTGGATATACAGTTTCGAACAAAGAAAGGCCAACAAATAGTGAGTTTATAGCAATGATTGCTGATAAAATTCGTTTAGAATTTAACATCTAACTAATTTAGCTCCAAAAAAAGAAAGGGAATCCCTTTCTTTTTTTATTATGAGTGATTTTACTAAACTTACAATAATATAAATATTAAATTGAAAATAAGTTGACAAATTTTTCTAATAATATATAATAAAACAGGATAAAATAATACTAAGGAGGAAATTCTATGGCAGAAAATTTAGAAGAAGAAAAAATACAAAAGATGATAGATGAACTACTAGTAAAAGCAAAAAAAGCTTCAGAAGAATATATGAAATTAAATCAAGAACAAATAAACAATATAGTAAAAGCAATGTCAATGGCAGGACTAGAACATCACATGGAACTTGCAAAGATGGCGGTGGAAGAAACAGGAAGAGGAATATATGAAGACAAAATAACAAAGAATATGTTTGCAACAGAATATGTATATCATAGTATAAAATATGAAAAAACAGTTGGAATAATAAACGAAAATGATGAAGAAGATTATGTTGAAATAGCAGAACCAGTAGGAATAATAGCTGGAGTAACACCAGTTACAAATCCAACATCAACAACAATGTTTAAATCAATAATAGCTGCAAAAACCAGAAATGTAATAATTTTTGGATTTCACCCATCAGCACAAAAATGTAGCTCAGAAGCAGCAAAAATATTAAGGGATGCGGCAGTTCAAGCAGGAGCACCAGAAAACTGCATATTATGGATAGAAGAACCATCAATAACAGCAACGAGACTATTAATGAACCACCCAGATGTAAACTTAATATTAGCAACAGGTGGAACAGGAATGGTTCGTTCAGCATACTCATGTGGAAAGCCAGCACTAGGAGTAGGACCGGGTAATGTGCCATGTTATATAGATAAAACTGCAAAATTAAAAACATCAGTAAATGATTTAGTATTATCAAAATCATTTGACAATGGAATGATATGTGCATCTGAACAAGCAGTTTTAGTTGACAAAGACATATATCAAGAATTTGAAAAATTAATGAGAGAAGCTGGATGTTATTTTGTAAATCCAGAAGAAAAACAAAAATTACAAAACTCAATGTTTGAATACACAGAAGAATATGGATACAAACTAAAATCACATGTACCAGGGCAATCACCTTATGTAATTGCAAAAGAAGCAGGATTCGAGGTACCAGAAGATACAAAAGTCATAGTTGTATATGAAGAAGGAATTGGAAGAGAATATCCTTTTTCAAAAGAAAAACTAAGTCCGGTTCTAACATATTACATTGTTGAAAATGAAGAAGAAGGAATTGCAAAAGCAGAAAGATTATTGGAATTTGGAGGACTTGGACATTCAGCAGCAATTCACAGTGAAAACCAAGATACAATACTAAAATTTTCAGAAACTTTAAAAGCAGGAAGAATAATAGTAAACTCACCATCAACACATGGAGCAATAGGAGATATTTATAACACAAATATGCCATCACTTACATTAGGATGTGGCTCATTTGGAAAAAATTCAACAACAGCAAATGTGTCATCAGTAAACTTAATAAATATTAAAAGAGTTGCGAAAAGGAGAGTTAATATGCAATGGTTTAAAGTTCCAGAAAAAATATATTTTGAAGCAGGCTCAATAGCCTATTTAGAAAAAATGCCAGATATAGAAAGAGCATTTATAGTAACAGATCAAGGAATGGTAAAATTAGGATATGTAGATAGAATCTTATATCATTTAAGAAAAAGACAACAATATGTACATTCAGAAATATTCAGTGATGTTGAACCAGATCCATCATTTGATACAATAAAAAAAGGTGTAGAGCAAATGAATAACTTTAAACCTGATGTAATAATTGCAATTGGTGGAGGAAGTCCAATGGATGCAGCAAAAGGAATGTGGCTATTTTATGAACATCCAGAGGCTGACATTGAAGGACTAAAATTAAAATTTATGGACATTAGAAAACGTACTTATAAATTCCCTAAATTAGGGGAAAAGGCAAAAATGGTAGCAATACCAACAACATCAGGAACAGGTTCAGAAGTAACATCATTTGCAGTAATTACAGACAAGGAAAAAGACAGAAAATATCCACTTGCAGATTATGAATTAACACCAGATGTTGCAATAGTAGACCCGGATTTAGTTATGAGTCTTCCAAAATCAGTAACAGCAGATACCGGAATGGATGTACTAACACATGCTTTAGAAGCGTATGTATCAAATATGGCATCAGATTATACAGATGGTTTAGCAGAAAAAGCAGTTGAATTAGTAATGAGTTATTTGGTAAAAGCATATAATGATGGAAGTGACAAATTTGCAAGGGAAAAGATGCATAATGCAAGTACAATTGCAGGAATGGCATTTACAAATGCATTTTTAGGAGTAAGCCACTCAATTGCACACAAAATAGGTGCAGAGTTCCATTTACCACATGGTAGAATAAATGCAATTTTATTACCATATATAGTAAAATATAATGGAACCAAACCTACAAAATTTGTGTCATTTCCTAAATATGAATATTATATAGCAGATGAAAAATACAGTCATTTAGCTAAAAAACTAGGATTAAAAGCAGATACAATAGAAGAAGGTGTAAATAGTCTAGTAGAAAAAATAAAACAGTTAAATGAGAGCTTAAATATTCCAAAATCTTTTAAGGAAGCAGGAATTAATGAGCAGGAATTTTTGGCAAAAGTAGATATTCTTGCAGATAGAGCTTTCGAAGATCAATGTACAACAGCTAATCCAAGAGTTCCATTAGTTTCAGAAATTAAACAAATTATGTTAGATAGTTATTATGGAAAATAAAAAAGTTAATAAATATAAAAGCAGATTGCCTTAAATTTTAAGAGATTAATATTTGAAAGTCAAAGATCAATAGTAGAATGCAGATTTTTTGATACTAAATATTAATCTTTTAACGTTTAGGGCTATTTCGTTAGTTTTTTTCAAAAACAAAGAAGGATTTATGTAAAATAGGTCGAATATTATATATAAGTATGTTTATTTGAAAGAAAGAGAGGAAAAATGGCAAGATATAGTGAAGAAATTATAAATGATGTAAGACAATCTAATGATATAGTTGATGTAATATCTCAATATGTACATTTAAAAAGAAGCGGAAGAAATTTCTTCGGATTATGTCCATTTCATAATGAAAAATCACCTTCTTTTTCTGTTTCACCAGATAAACAAATATTTCACTGCTTTGGATGTGGAGTTGGCGGAAATGTAATAACATTCATATCAAAAATAGAAGGACTAAATTTTATAGAGACTGTACAAATGTTAGCAGAAAGAGCCAATATACAATTACCAACATTAGAAAATAGTGGAGACGCACAAAAAGAAATTTTAAAAGACAAAGTATACAAAGTGAATGAATTTGCAGCAGAGTTTTATCATCAAAACTTATATAAACCTCAAGCAAAATTAGCCCAAGAGTACGTGAAAAAAAGACAATTAAGTAATGAAACACTAAAATCATTTAAAATTGGATTTTCCGGAAGAATTAATGAGTTATACCAAGAACTAAAAAAACAGGGATTTGGAGAACAAGAAATATTAGAATCTGGATTAGTCAATAAAAATGATAGAGGACAATATATAGATAGATACAGAAATAGATTAATGTTTCCAATATGTGATGTAAGAGGACGAGTTATAGCCTTTGGTGGACGAGTATTAGACGATTCAAAACCTAAATATATAAACTCACCAGAAAACATAGTTTATAGCAAAGGACGACATTTATTTGGACTTAATGTTGCAAAAAAAGGAGACACAAAAAAGTTACTAATTGTTGAAGGATATATGGATGTTATATCTTTACATCAAAGAGGAATAACAAATGTGGTAGCACCTTTAGGAACAGCACTTACGGAACAACAAGGATGGCTACTTAGAAAAAATTCAGAACAAATAATACTAAGTTTTGATTCGGATGAAGCAGGTTTACAAGCAAAATTAAGAGCACTAGAAATATTACAAAATATGGGATGCGATTTGCGTGTTCTACAAATGGAAGGAGCAAAGGACCCAGACGAGTATATATTAAAATATGGAAATGTTCGCTTTCAATCATTAGTAGACAAGGCACTTTCAGTTATAGAATTTAAAGTAAAAATATTAAAAAAAGATCTAAATTTAGAAAACACAAATGACAAAATAAAATTTTTAAACGAAATAGCAAAATTAATCTCAAAAGTAGATAATACTATTGAAAGGGAAGTATATATTGAGAAAATAGCAAAAGAATATGATATTTCAAAAGAAGCAATATATGCTGAAGTAAACAAATTAACATATAAAGGTTTGAAAAGTGAAAAAATACTAGAAAAATCAAAACCAGTAGTTACACATAAAAAAATAGAAAAAAAAGAGGTATCACCAGCAATAAAAAAGAGAGAGAACACAATAATTTCAATTTTATTGACAGGAGATTTATCAATATTTCAAATAATAAAGCAAAGTATAAAACCAGAAGATTTTCAAGATGAAGTAAACGCTAACATAGCAAAAAAATTGTATGAAGAATTAGAAAAGGGAAATAGTAATATAAATGGAATTATTGATGAATTAGAACAAGAAGAACAAAATCAAATTACAATGATAATGGCAGATGACTATGAAATAAATGATTTAGAAAAAGCAATAGATGATTTAATACAAACTTATGAAAAAGAAAAATTAAATAATAGAAAATTTGAAATTTTAGAAAAGTTGGAACAAACAACAAATATAGACGAGAAAAAGGAATTAGAGAAAGAGTTAAGTAATATTATTATTAGGTTAGCTAAAATTAAGTAGGAGGAAATAAAATGGCTAAGAAAAAAGAAGAAAATATAGAAGAAGTAAAAGTGGAAGAAAAAACAAGTAAAAAAGAAATAAAAAAACAAAAAACAGAAGCCAAAGAAATAAATAAAGAAGAAAAAGAAAAAATAAATAATATAATAGAAGAAGCAAAAAAAGAACGGTAAAATAACTTATGGGGACTTAGCAACAAAATTAAATGATGTTAATCCAGAAAAAATGGATGAGGTGTTTGATGAGTTTGAAAAAGGTGGAATAGATTTGCTACCTGATGATTTTGATGAAGAACCAGATATTGAAGATTTGAAAGAGGTAGAAGAGTTAAAACTAGACGAAATAACAGACACAAGCTTCGAAGGAATTAGTGTAGATGATCCAGTTAGAATGTATTTAAGAGAAATAGGAAAAATACCACTACTAACTTTTGATGAAGAACTTGATTTAGCTAAAAGAATACTAGATGGAGATGAAGAAGCAAAGCAAAAATTAGCTGAATCAAACTTAAGATTGGTTGTAAGCATAGCAAAAAAATATGTAGGAAGAGGAATGCTATTCTTAGATTTAATACAAGAAGGAAATATGGGATTAATAAAAGCTGTAGAAAAATTCGATTACACAAAAGGGTTCAAATTTAGTACTTATGCAACATGGTGGATAAGACAAGCAATAACAAGAGCAATAGCTGACCAAGCAAGAACAATAAGAATACCAGTACACATGGTAGAAACAATAAATAAATTGATAAGAACATCAAGAAACTTGTTACAACAATTAGGAAGAGAACCAAGTCCAGAAGAGATAGCAAAAGAAATGGAAATCCCAGTTGAAAAAGTAGTAGAGATACAAAAAATCGCTCAAGACCCAGTATCATTAGAAACACCAATTGGGGAAGAAGAAGACAGCCACCTTGGAGACTTTATACAAGATGAAGATAGTCCAGCACCACATGATGCGGCATCATATACACTTTTAAAAGAACAATTAGAAGAAGTTATGAATACACTTACCCCAAGAGAAGCAAAAGTATTAAAACTTAGATTTGGACTAGAAGATGGAAAATCACGAACACTTGAAGAAGTTGGAAGGGAATTCAATGTAACACGTGAAAGAATAAGACAAATAGAAGCAAAGGCATTAAGAAAACTAAGACATCCATCACGTTCTAAAAAATTAAGAGATTATATGGGATAAAAAAGTTGTCAGTTGGGACGCCCTTTTTTGACAAATATAAATAAAACTGTCAAGAAAGAGCGCCTTTACTATAAGAAGGGATAAAATAAAATATGGAAAACATAAGAAATTTTATAGAAAGTATAAAACAAATACAAATGAACCAAATAATAGATGTTGGAATAGCAATTTTAATATACATATTATTTAGATGTTTGAGCCAAAGTTTAGCATATATAACAATAAAAATATTTAATCCAAGAGTAAAAAATAAAAAATCAATTAGAAATAATGCTTTTTATAGACCATTAAAAACATTTTATGTAGTATTAGGAATTTATGTTGCACTACTATTTATAAGACAACCACTAAAAACAAGCAACTGGATAAATGAATGGGCAGACCAATTATTTAAAATAGCAGTAATAATTTTATCTGCAAATGGTATAGCAAATAGTTTAACTACCAATAATGTCTGGGTAAATAAATTAAAAGAAAGAATGAATCCAGAAGTCGAAGATTCGATGTTCAAATTCATTTTAAAAGGAATAAGAGTAATAATATATATAATTGCAGGTTTTATAATTATAACTGATTTAGGAGTTAATCTAAATGGTCTAGTCGCAGGACTGGGACTTGGAAGTGTTGTAATAACACTTGCAGCACAAGATACAGCAAAAAACCTATTTGGTGGATTGGTTATATTTTTGGATAAACCATTTGTTGTTGGAGACTGGATTGAAGTTGATAAATATGAAGGAACGGTAGAAGATATAACATTTAGAAGTACAAGAGTAAGAACATTTGAAAATTCAGTTGCAAATATTCCAAATGCAGTGATTGCAAATGAGTCAATAATAAATTGGAGCAGAATGGAAAGAAGAAGAAATAAAGTTAATTTATGTTTAGATCTTGATACACCATTAGAAAAAGTTGAAGTGGTTCAAAAAAGAATTAAAGATATGCTAATGCAACATGCTGACGTAATAGATGATACAATAATGGTAAGATTTGATAACATAGTAGACAATGGAATAAACCTATTAGTTTGTAGTTATACAAATTCTGTAGATTATGCAAGTTTTCTAAAAGAAAAAGAAAAAATTAATTTTAAAATAATGCAAATATTGAAAGAAGAAAATGTTGAGTTGGCTTATGACACAAAAACAGTATTCTTGAAAAAATAAAAGCTCCAAACAAGGGGCTTTTTAGCACTGGTTTAAAAAATAAAAACATTTCACAAAATAGACATAAAAATAGTATATAATAAAAAATATTGATTAAAAAAATTGAATTGTTAATTAAGAAAAGCTCAGTGAAAGGATGAAAAAAATGATAAATAGTTCCATTTTAATAGTAGATGATGAATCAAGAATGAGAAAACTAATAAAAGACTTTTTAGTAGCAAAAGGATATAACATACTTGAGGCAGAAGATGGGGAAAAAGCATTAAAAATATTTGAAGAAAATGAATCTAAAATTGAATTAATACTACTTGATGTAATGATGCCAAAATTGGACGGATGGTCTGTATTAAGACAGATAAGACAAACATCAAAAGTTCCAATAATAATGCTTACAGCAAGAGGAGAAGAACAAGATGAACTGTTTGGATTTGAATTGGGAGTAGATGAATATATATCAAAACCATTTAGCCCTAAAATATTAGTAGCAAGAGTTGAAGCAATTTTAAAAAGAACTCAAAAAGATAATCAAGAAATAAAAGACTATGGAGGAATAGAAATTGACAAAGAAGGCAGAACAGTAAAAGTAGACGGAAAAGTTTTAGAACTGAGCCTTAGAGAATATGAATTATTAATATATTTAGTGGACAATGAAAATATAGCACTTTCAAGAGATAAAATTTTAAATAATGTATGGAATTACGATTATTATGGAGATTCAAGAACAATAGATAGCCATATAAAAAAGATAAGACATAAACTAGGAAAAAAAGGAAAATATATAAAGACGATAAGAGGTGTGGGATACAAATTTGAAATTAAATAAAGAAATAAAGGAAGCATTTTCATCAGTAAAGGCAAAATTATTTTTAACATTAAGTTTAACAATATTATTAGTGATTATATTTATAATTATAGTAAATAATTTTTTGCTAGAGAACTTTTATCTTTACAGTAAAAAACAAACATTAAAATCTGTTTATGATACTATTAATAATTACTATCAAAATCCGTCTCACTATAATAATATTGAAACAGAAATAGAAAAAATATCTGTAAAAAACAATTTTGATATTCTAATAAAAGATAATAATGGAATTAACATCTATACAACAAATAAAAACTTTACATCTGTTATAGGAACCATAAATGATATTATAGATAGATTTAATGAGGGAAAAGAATTAGAATCAAATGATAAATTTGTTATAAAAAAACAAAGAGATTCAAAAAATGGAATATCTTATATAATGCTTTCAGGGAAATTAGACAATGGATACTTTTTATACATACGTATACCAGTTTCATCTATACAAGACAGTGTTAAAATATCAAACAATTTTCTATTAATAATGGCTGGAATTATTATACTAATAGCAGCAGTAATGATATCAATAATATCAAAAAAATTTACAGAACCAATACTAGAACTAAACAATATTGCAAAAAGAATGTCAAACTTAGACTTTAGCAAAAAGTATGAAGTAACAAATGCAAAAGATGAAATAAATGATTTGGGTAGAAGCATAAATAAAATGTCTGAAAAGCTAGAAAAAACAATAAAACAATTAAGAAGTACAAATATAGAATTAGAAAGAGACATTGAGGAAAAATCAAAATTAGACGAAATGAGAAAAAGCTTTATATCTGATGTATCACACGAATTAAAAACACCAATTGCTCTTATACAAGGCTATAGCGAAGGATTGCTTGAGAATGTAAATACAGATGAAGAAAGTAGAAAATTTTATGCTGAAGTAATTTTAGATGAATCAAATAAAATGGATATGTTAGTAAAGCAATTGTTAGAGTTAATGAAACTAGAATATGGAAAAAGAGAATTTAATGACAAAGAATTCAATATTGTAGAAGTTGAAAAAGAAGTTGTTAGAAAATCTAAAGTAATGTTAGAAGAAAAAGATATTAATATAGAATTACAAAATACCGATGAAATTAATGTCTTTGCAGATGATTTTTATATTGAGCAAGTAATCACAAATTATATTACAAATGCAATAAAAAATGTAAAACCAACAGGAAATGGTGAAAAGTTTATAAAAATAGAAAATGAAATCAATAACGAAAAAAATAAAGTTCGCGTGAAAGTATTTAATACAGGTGATAATATTAAAGAGGAAGATCTAAATCGAATATGGAATAGATTTTATAAAGTAGATGAATCTAGAAATAGAGAAGACGGAGGAACAGGAATTGGACTGTCATTTGTAAAAGCAATAATGAATAATTATGGAAATAAATATGGTGTTATAAACAAAGAAGATGGAGTAGAATTTTATTTTGAATTAAACTTGAGACAAATAGGATAAACCTAATTTGTCTCTTTTTTTCATCTTTTGTCGAATATTGCGATGAAAAGTTCTTTACAAACATAAAAAAATATAGTATTATAAATGCAGTTTAAATCTAAATACACAAAAGTGTTTTTATCTAAAAAAATTTTTTCGAAAAAATTAATCCAAAATTAAAAAAATAGTAAAGGCTGGTGAATTATATGAATGATTAGCTATACAAAAAGATACGTTAATATTATAAGTTTAATCGTAACAATACCAATATATATTTTTTTTTCAAAATCAAGTTTAGTTTCCAATAAAACTGATTTCAATATACACCTTATTTCTAATATATTTAAAAGTAGTTTGGTATTAGTAGAGTTAAATTCTGACAATATTAATCAAGATACAGATGATGATTTAAAAATTCAAAATAATTACCCCATTATACAAAATAAAGAAGATTTAAAAGTTACGAAAGAAGAAAGTAATTGGAAAATAATCATTCCCAAAATATCATTAGAAGCTAGTATATCTGAAGGCACAGGAAAAGAAGTAATGAATAAATATGTAGGACATTTTGAAGAAACATCCAAAGAAAGTGGTAATATAGGGCTTGCGGCACACAATAGAGGATATGCAGTAAATTATTTTGCCAGAATAAAAGAACTTAAAGAAGGAGATGAAATAATTTATAAATATAATGAATTCGAAAGAAAATATAAGGTTATCAATAATAAAATAATAAAAGATACCGATTGGGAGAGTTTAGAAGAAACAGAAGAAAATAGAATAACATTAATAACATGTGTAGAAAATGAACCTGAATACAGAAGATGTATACAAGGAATAGAAAAACAAGGAGGTAGATAAGAAATTTTAAAGATTCAAAAAATTATTCTTGTAACAATAAGTATATTAATTTTAGGAATACTTGCAATACTTAATTCGGTAAAAGCAGTAAACATCGATTCGACTGATATTATTTCGGGCGGAAACTGTGGGAGCTTATTAAAATACCAAGGTGTAACCCGTATAGTATACTATGCAAAATATATTAAAGATGGTGTTGAATATCCTGCATACTGTTTAGATAAAACAAAGCAAGGAGTGAATGATCAGATTTCTTACTCAGTATCAATACAAGATGCAATATCTGATGTAAAATTATGGAGAATAATAATAAATGGATATCCATATAAAACAATTGAAGAATTAGGATGTAATAGTAAAGAAGAAGCATTCACAGCAACAAAACAAGCAATATATTGCTATATACATGGTAATAATCCAAATGATTACACAGGAATAGGAGAAGCTGGAAATCGTACATTAAATGCACTACATCAAATTTTAAACAATGCGGATTATTGTACAGAAACACAAATATCAAATACAGTAAAAATAGTAAAAGATAAAGATTTGTTTGGAATTGACAATATAGAACCAAATTATGTATCTAAAACCTATAAAGTTCAAGCAGGAACAACTATTTCGAATTACAAAGTTGAACTACAAAAAATAACGACAGAATTACCAGAAGGAATAAAAATCACAGATATAAATAATAATGTTAAAACAGAGTTTGCTTCAAATGAAAAATTCAAGATTTTAATTCCAATAAAAAATCTTAAAAATGAAGGCGATTTTAATATTAATATAAAAACAAAAATTAATAATAAACCAGTATTGTATGGCAAGGCACCAAATAGTTCATATCAAGACTATGCATTAACAGCTGCTATATATGAAGATGCATCAGGAAATACAAAAGATACATATTATAAAAATGAAACAAAAGTAAAAATAATAAAACAGGACCAAGAAACAAAAGAAAGATTGGCAAATGTAGAATTTAATATTTATGATAGCAATAAAAATTTAATATATTCTAATGTAAAAACAAATCTAGATGGTGAAATAGAGATAGAAAACTTTTTACCAGGAAAATATTACATACAAGAAACATCAGCCAAAGATGGTTATATATTAAATGAACAATTAATAGAATTCAATATTTCATTTAATCAAATATTAACTTTAACAGTTAATAATTTATTCAAAATTACCCCTAAAAATGATATAGAAGAAAAAGAAAATGAGACAACTATTGAACAAATAGAATTAGAAGAAAAAATTCAGCAAACAGAAAATAAAGAAATAGTTGTAAAAAAACTTCCTGTTACAGGAATGTAAAAAATAAACATTAAAGACATACAATATATAATTAAATATGTTGTATGTCTTTTAAATTATAGTTGCATAAATTATATATTTTGTGATAAGATATAAAAAACATTAAATCAAAGGAGAAAAATATGAAAAAGAGAAATATAATCATTTTAGGAATTGTATTAACTATAATAATAGTCATAGCAGGATATTTTATAGCACAAAAAATACAGAAAGAAAATAGAAAATATGAAATTGAAACAATATCTGAATATAAATATTTTGTGGTAAAAGAAAATAACAAATACGGAGTAATAGATGCACAAGGAAACAAAGTAATAGAACCCAAATATGAAAATGTAAAAATACCTAATCCAGAAAAAGCAGTATTTATATGCTATGAAGGCGAAACAACAAAAGCAATAAATGAAAAAGGAGAAGAAATCTTTACAGAGTATGAAAATATAGAGCCACTAAGATTAAAAAATATATTAAGTGATTTAATGTATGAAAAGAGTGTTTTAAAATACAGTCAAAATGGAAAATATGGGATTATAGATTTAAATGGAAAGAAAATAACAAAAGCCATATATGAAGAAATAGATACACTTCAATTTAAAGAGGGAGAACTGTTAGTAAAAAAAGATGGGAAGTATGGAGTAATAAACATAAAAGGAACCAAGTTAGTAAAAGCAGAATATGACAAAATTGAAGTAGATAAATTTTATGAGGAAGGAAATAGTTACAAAAAGGCAGGATATATAGTAAGCAAAACAACAGAAGAAGGATACAGATACGGATATGTTAATATAGAAGGAAAAGAAATAATAAAGACTAATTATAATGACCTATATAGAATTACTGTAGCAGATAACAACGAAGTTTATATTATTTGTGCAGAAAATGGAAAATATGGTTTATTTAAAAATGACAAAAAAATCATAGACAATGAGTATCAATCATTAATTTATAATGAAAGTAACAATACTATAACTGCATTAAAAGGGAAAAAATATGGAGTGTTATCACTTGATGGAAAAACAGTTGTGCAATTTGAATATAAACAAATTGATATAACTGGAGATTATATATATGCAAAGACAAATGATGAAACAATTAAAGTATTTGATTCTAATGGAAAAGAAACAAATATGAGTGAAAATATAGCAATATTAAATGTTGACAACACAAATTATAAAATATATATTGATACAACTTATGAAAAAACAAGATATAGTATTTATAAAGATAAAGAAAAAATAACAGAAAATGAATACACATATATTCAATACTTATATGATAACTATTTTATAGCATGTAATACAAGTGGAAAATTGGGAATTATAGATGATTCTGAGAACAATAAAATAGAATTTAATTATAATTCAATACAACAAATAGAAAATACAAGCATGATACAAGCAGTAAATAATAGTACAAAAATGACAGAAATATATTCTAAAGAAATGAAAAAAATATGTGAATTAAAAAATGCTACTATACAGAACAATAATACATATTTAAAAATTTATAATGATGATGAAGTAAAATATATATCAAGTGAAGAAAAAGAAACAACAAATGTAAACATTTTTACAAATAATAAAATATTTGCAAAGAAACAAGGAGATAAATGGGGATTTGTTGACATTTCAGGTAAAATTATAGTTGATTATAAATATGAAAAGGTTACAGAAATAAATAAATATGGTTTTGCAGGAATTAAACAAAATGGAAAATGGGGAGTAATAGATAGCGATGGAAAAATAATAGTAGAACCAATATATAAATTAAATGATAATGAACCAGTATTTATAGGACAATATTACCAAGTAATTTATGGAAATGGAGAAATATATTATACTAAATAATAAAAGGATCAAAAGAGATACAAACTCTTTTGATCTTTTTTAGTAACAAAAAAGGGTTTAAATACATAAAAAATAGTAAATAATTAAATTAATAGTTATTGTATGGAGGCGAAAAAATGAAGTTAGGTTTAGCTTTATCTGGAGGAGGAATAAGAGGAATAGCACATGCCGGAGTTTTAAAAGCATTAGATGAAAATAATATAAAAATAGATGTGATTGGAGGAACAAGCTCAGGAAGCATAATATCTACATTATATGCAATGGGGTATTCACCATACTATATATACATACTGTTTAAAAGGTATGCAAAAGAGCTGTTAAATCAAAATTCAATGTCTACAATAACAAGTTTAAAAAGTTTTATGACAAATAAAAAAAATAATTTTTCTGGCTTTTATTCCGGAGAAGAGATTGAAGAAGCATTTAATGGAGTAGCAAAAAGAAAAGGAATAAAGAAAGTGTCAGATATAAAAATGCCGATAGTTATTCCAGCTGTTGATGTTCAAGATTCGAAAGAATATATATTTACAAATCATATTCCAGAAAAAACTAAAAATAAAAACAAATATATAAAAAATATATCAGTGGGAAAAGCAATAAGAGCAAGTAGTAGTTTCCCAGTAGCTTTCTCTCCATGTGAATATGAAAATCATAAATTTTTAGATGGAGGTATATTAGATAATTTTCCAACAACAGAAGTAAAAAAACAGGGAGTGGATAAAGTATTAACAGTTAACTTTATGGCAGATGAAATTAATGAAAGTAGTAATATAATGGATATAGTAATGAGATCCATAGACATAATGGGAAATAAAGTATCAGAAGATAATGTAAAAAACAGCGATATGGTGCTAACTATACAAACTGATAAAACAGGTTTACTGGAAGTAGAAAAATTAGATGATTGCTATAAATATGGATATAGACAGACAATTAATAATATGGATAAAATTCTTAATATGATTAACAATTAACAATATCTTATGAATATAATATAAAAAAGAGTATTTAGTCATTAAGACAAAATAGAAAAGAGGATATTTATGGAAATCAGATATTTTGATAATAGTGCAACAACCAGAGTTAAAGAGGAAGTTTTTAAAGAAATGATTCCATACTTAAGCTTAGAATATGGAAATCCATCATCAATTTATGGAATTGGTAGAAGTGCAAAAAGAGCAATTGAGGAAGCAAGAAAAAGAGTAGCATCACTAATTAACTGTAAACCAGAAGAAATATATTTTACTAGTTGCGGTTCAGAAAGTGATAACACAGCATTAAAAGGCATAGCTTATGCATACAAAGACAAAGGAAAACATATTATAACATCAAAAATAGAACATCCAGCCATACTTCACAGCTGTCAACATTTAGAAAGACATGGTTTTGATGTAACTTATGTGGACGTAGATGAAAACGGATATGTAAATTTAGAAAAACTAAAAAATGAAATTAGAAAAGATACAATACTAATAAGCATTATGTTTGCAAATAATGAGATTGGAACAATTGAACCAATAGAAGAGATTGCAAAAATAGCAAAAGATAATAATATATTATTTCATACAGATGCAGTTCAAGCTGCTCGGAAATATTCCTATTGATGTACAAAAAATGAATATAGATTTATTATCCTTGTCAGGACATAAAATATATGCACCAAAGGGAGTAGGAGCTTTATATATAAAAAAGGGAATAGAATTTGAAAGATTTATAGATGGAGGACATCAGGAAAAGAATAAAAGAGGTGGAACCGAGAACGTACCTGAAATAGTAGCATTAGGAAAAGCTGCACAGATTGCAGAAAAAAATTTAGGAGAATATCAAGAAAAACTTAGAAATTTAAGAGACGATTTCTTAGAGAAAATAAAAAAAGAAATACCTAATATTCATATAAATGGTACAATGGAGAAAAGGTTACCTGGAAACATTAATATAAGCTTTGAAAATACTGATTCCAGTGAATTGTTGTTTAGATTGGATGAATATGGAATTTGTGCATCAGGAGGCTCTGCTTGTTCTTCGGGGGATAATAACCCATCACATGTTTTAACTGCAATTGGAGTTCGAGATGAATTAGCAAAAGGGGCAGTTAGGTTTACTTTCGGTGATTTTAATACAAAAGAGGATGTTGATTATTTGGTAGATGTTTTAAAACAAATAAAAGAAGAAAAAAAGTGAGATTAAAGAAAAAATTTAATCTCTCTTTTTTTCAATTGCAGCAATTGCACACTTAATTCCATCAACAGCTGCAGACATAATGCCACCAGCGTAACCAGCACCTTCACCACAAGGATAGATACCATTAACATTAGAAGTTAAATTTTCATCTCTTAAAATTTTAACAGGAGAAGAACTACGCGTCTCCATACCAGTCAAAATACTGTCAGGATTAGAAAAACCACAGAGTTTAGTGTTAAAATATTTTATTCCTTCCTTTAGTGTGTCAGATACGAATTTTGGCATAATCTTATTAAGATTAGATAACGTATAACCAGGTTTGTAAGATGGTTTAACACTACCTATAAATTTTGAATCTATATTATTATCAAAATCTTCAAATCTTTGAACAGGAGCAAAATAATTTGAACCACCTAAGATAAATGCTTTTTCTTCTAATTTTTTTTGAAAATCAATTCCCGCCAAAGGGTTATCACTATCAAAATCTGAAGGCATAACATTTACCAAAACAGCTGAATTTGCATTTTCTCCATTTCTGGCAAAATAACTCATACCATTTGTAACAATTGTATTTTTCTCACTAGAAGATGGCATAACAACTCCACCTGGACACATGCAAAAAGTATAGCAAGAACGACCAGATATACTATGATATGCCAATTTGTAATCAGCAGGAGGAAGTTTAAGCTTGGTGTTTGTACCATATTGAGCTTTATCTATTTCACTTTGTAAGTGCTCAATCCTTACACCAACAGAAAAATTTTTAGGTTCAAGTAGTAAGCCTTTTTCATAAATTTTTCTAAAAGTATCTCTTGAACTATGACCAATTGCAAGAATGAGTATATTAGTATCTATTGTTTCAACATGATTGTTGTTTAGATTCAATACAAAAATCTTAGAAATATTATTATTTACAATTTCCAAATCTATAAACTTAGTATTAAATAAAAATTGTCCACCATTGGAGATGATATATTCTCGCATATTTTTAATAATATTTATCAAGTTATCAGTTCCAATATGAGGCTTAGTCAAGTATAAAATTTGTTCAGGTGCACCAAAATTCACAAATTCTTTTAAAACTTTTTTACAATAAGGAGAACTAATTCCAGAGGTTAATTTTCCATCTGAAAAAGTACCGGCACCACCTTCACCAAATTGAACATTAGAATGAGTATCTAAAATACCATTATTTACAAAATTATCAACAGATTTTTTTCTTTTTTCTACAGTTTCTCCTTGTTCTATAATTATAGGTTTATACCCATTTTGAATAAATGTTAAGGCAGAAAAAAGACCGGCAGGACCTGCACCAACAATTATAGGTTTAATTGATTTGTTCATATTCAATTCTATTTTTGGAAATACGACTTCTTTGATCTTGGATATATTTTTATCCTTTAAAAATTTATCTTCACTTTTAATATCAATATCAATATCAATTGAATAAGAAAAATGAATATTATCTTTTCTTCTAGCATCTATAGATTTCTTAGAAATATACCATTTGTTAACTTCGTCTTTTGACATTTTATATTTTTTTATAATGATATTAAATACTTCTTCATCAGAAATATTTTTTTCAACTTTGATATTATTAATTCTTATCATATAAACTCCTAAAATATTTTTTTATATTATATAATCATTTTTAAACAAAGTAAAGAGATATAATAGTGTAGAAAAAAGGAGAAATTTGACGAAAATCCTTAGAATATGCTATAATCAGAAAAATTTACGAAATAAGGAGAGTAAAATGAAGGATAGAGCAACAAGATTAGAGAAAATATACAAAACAATTAAAGTAGAATTAATAGAATCAACTGTAAAGAATATGGTAATTCCTGATGAGAAAAAATATAAATATAATAGATGGAAGACAACGTTATGAAACATTATTGAAATTTTATAACAACGAATTTGGTTTAAAAGAATGGGGTCTGCAAAAACTAAAAGACATGGAAGGTCGTAAATATAAAGAGCTAGCTCCAAATTTAAGAACATTATTTGGATAATATAAGATGAAAATGATTTTATTAGTTACGTAAAGAGCATAATTGGAAAGTATAATAAATAGAAGATTATATTAGGAGATTTATTATAGCAAATGTTCTAATACAACCCCTATATGAATACAATTAAACAAAAGTATTCGTATGGGGGTTTTACTATATGAAAGGTATATCAATAGATGAACGTGCGATAGAGCTTGCACATTATATAATAGATTCAAAAGATACAGTAAGAGGAGCAGCTAAAAAATTTGGCATAAGCAAAAGTACAGTACACAAGGATGTAACACTCTAGAACGGTTTGAAAAATAGATATGTTATTCCTGAAAGTATTGAAATTAAAAAGGTTTTCTTAGCAGAGAAGAATCCTGTTGTTAAATTAGGAATGATAATACAATAAAATTACTCGATATCAATATAAAAAAGCCATAAAATCGATTGTGAGACTTAATAAAATAAGGATTATAGCAATATTTGACTACTTATAGAAGAAAAACTATAAGTAGTCTTTTTTTATTGTTAAAAAGAGATATGCAGAACCTCTAAAAAAGTTCTTGGTGTGATGAGCCGATGCTATAAAGTTCATTCGTATTAGTATAGTCAGCCTAACTATACAAAGTGCGAGAGTGAGATTTTAGAACACAGACTCACAATAATAAAAGAGTATTCGGGGCATATTTAAATAGTGGATTTATAACTGCAGAAAGTTTGGGTAAATATGAACAGAGATACTTATGTTGAGTAACAAATATTACTTACTAGGCTACCTATGAAACGAGGCGAACGACCGACGGTCTTGGCTTTATATAGGTGTAATAATTCCTTTTTATATAAATGGTATTATTACGCCTAATTCACTTTAGCTCACTTCCTATGGTCTTACTTTTATTGCTAAAGTGAATTGATAAAAGTGTGGCTGCTTTTATCAAGAGAGCAAAAAAATATAAAAAAGAAAGATATGATATTATTGCAGATAATGAAGATATGCATAATCAATTAGATGAAATGAAGTCGGCATATAGTAAAAAAGAAAGAGATTTAGAATGGACTTATAAAAGTAAAATAAGAGGATTAGAAAAGGAAAACAAATACAGAAAGAAGATAGACAAAAAGAATGGGAGATGGAATTATAGATGTATTCTAAAGTTAGTAAAAAAGTTTATGATAATGTAAATTATTATAAAATGGTTAACATATTATGTTATTTATGGTAAAATATATTTTATAAACGAGCTATAAATCAACTTTGTTATTGGAAAGAGTGGTGCGCACGAGAGGATTTTTTGAGGTGATCCGATTCTTTTTCTAGGCAAACTGGTAGTCAGTCCAGACCCTTATAGTCCGAACAATACGCTTTAAGGAAAGCAATTAATTACATTGTAGTTAACTTGCAAAAGCCTCAACTTATTGCTATCGATTGTTTGGGAAAGGCTCATAAAATTATGGGTCTTTTTTTTATGAAAAAAATAAAAGACCATAAGGTCTTTTATAATTGCATATCTCTCTCTATTTCAATATCAGAAATTCTATTAAATTCTTTTATTGAATTTCTAAAAAAATCTATATTGCACCATTTGCGTTTTACTTTACCTAAATATCCTTGTTGATAATAATCTACTATACCAATGTTTGCCATATTTCCAAACATATCATATAGATTTTTCATACCATTTTTTCTATTTTTGAAATTAGTTGATAATACATCAAATATTTTATCTTCAAAATGGTCTTCGTATAATCTTTCTATATCAGTTTTTCCATATATTGTTTGAATAAATTTAAGTGCAAAATTTTCAAGTTCTCCATAATATACAAGACTTGAATTATATTCGTATGAATATGCAGGTTTTTCTTCTAAATAACCATTTTCATTAAATATAAATTTATTGTGTTTTACTGGAAATAGATTAGGATTTTTATATTTTTCTGCAACTAATTTTTGAGATATACTTTGAGCAATATATTCTTGAATTATTGTATATCCATAATCAAATATAAAGGGATAAGAGTTTTCTTTATCTTCTAAATCACTAAATAAAGTTTTAGTTTTTTGATCAAGTTCTTCATCTAATATTGAACTTGCGTGAGTCAATTCGTGATATATATTAATATCTATAAGTAAATCTAAATCCATATTCATTTCTTTTGCTTCTTTTTCAATGACATCTGTAAGAATAGTTACTTTTATAGTATTATCTTTTTCAGTTTCAGTTTTGCCACCATAAATCTCATCAGGTTTACTATGTCTTTTTTCAATAATTGTACGACTTAATTTATCTAATATTTTTTCTTTATTTTTAGAATTTATCATACCAATATCTACCATATAATGTATATATTCTTGTATTTTTGGCTGTAATTTTTCAAATTCCTCTTTTTTCATATATACCTCCCAATTTATATATCTAATAAAATTATAGCATAATTCTGCATTTTTATCAAGTTCTAAAGGCTGAAACTATTGTAAAATAAGAAAAAATACAATAAATATTACAACAATATTACAAATGTTAAGTTTTTGTTACAATACTACAATGAAATGTTTATTATGTTACAATATATTATGATAAAGTATATATTAAGAAAAATAAAAAGGAGAAACAAATGAAAGAATATGACGATGATGATTATGAATATGATGATGAGATTTATGTGAATACTGAGCCAGATGATGAAGAAGTTATTTATAATATTCTTCGAAACAGAATACCAGATTATAATGCAAATGCAATGTTTGGAGAGAGTCATAATTTTTGTGATATAGGACGATATGAAGATATGCCAGGAGAAGAAGAAATTGCAAATATATTAAATTCTATGAGTAGAGAAACATTGAATAAATATTTTAGTAATAATCCAGACGATTTAATGTTATTTCATATGATGAGAAATAAATATAGTGATATTATGCCATTGGTAGATGAAAAATATTTAGAAGAATATAATAAGAAAATGGAAGATTTGGGAACAAGTTTAACAGGAATGAGCGATGAAGAAGTAGTAAAAAAATATGAAGAATTACTTGCTGAAAGAAATGGATTATTAAAAGCAAAAAAAGAAGGAAAAGAACTTAATATTACTACTTTGGAAGAAAATGCTGATTTTATCGATTTATTAGAAGGATATGGACTATCATCAGAAAAATTACAAAAAATGTTATCAGAAAAGAAATTTGAAATGGATAGAGAACAAGATGATAGTAAAAGAGAAAAATTTGAAAAAGATTTATCAAGAGAAGATGTAGTAGAGTATTTCTTATCAAAAACACCAGAAGAATTAGAAAAAGAGTATGGTGTTGAAGTTGCTAGAATGGTTGGATTTGAACAAAAAAATTCACACCATTGTTATGATTTGTGGGAACATAGTTTAAGAACAGTTGAAGGAATATCAAAAGAAAATTTGACACCAGAACAATTTACTAAATTAAGGGTAGCAGCATTTTTCCACGATATAGGGAAACCAGAAGTTGCCAAAATGAATGAGAAAACAGGGCAACAAGTATTTTATGGACACGCATATCGTTCTGTTGATGTTGCAAAGCCTATTTTAGAAGAATTAGGATATAGTGAAGAAGAAATAAAACAATTAGGTTTTTATATTGCACATCATGATGACTTTATAAGTTATAGAAGTAGTGTACCAGAAGAAATGAAAAACCACGAATTTGTACGAGAAATAAATGTTGATTCTATAACTGAAAAAATAATAGAAAATAAATATGACTTTGAGAAAATGGAATACAATAAAGACCAAGTTAGAGCAATAGTTTATACTCTAGCGCATGGAAAAGAACCAGAATTTAAAGATTTTAAAGGACAAAAAATATCTATACCAATAGATATGAAAGAAGTTAAGGAAAAAATAAATTCTGGGGAATATAATTCAGAATATGATCCAACATTAGAAGATTATAAAATGCTATTACAAATATGCAAAGCAGATGCAAATGCACAAGCAGAAAAGGCAGAAAGAACATTACCAGATGGAAAAGTGGTTGTTGATGGAACAAAACAAGGAAAGTTAGAAAATATGAGCAATATAGAAAATTCTGTTCCAGAAGCCTATGAAAAAGTAAATAATATAGTAAAATCAATTCCACAAGAATTAAAGCAAAAGATAAAGCAAGTAACAGGAATTACTTTTGAGGAATTTATATCTCAAACTAAAGATGGATTTAAAAGACCACGAGTAGTTATGGGAGATGGTGTATCGCTAAATGTTCAAGCATCATCATTTCACTATTGTGAACCTAGAAGAAGTGGATTAGATACTTATGATTCTTATGAAGTAGGATACCCTAGTGAAATTATAGAAGAATTAAAAGAGTATGCAGAAATAGGTATTGAAAAAGAAGAAGATTATTTAAAATCTATTTATCCATATGTCCCAAAAGATGTTATTTCAAAAGTAATTATGGAACACGGAGGAATTGATAAAGAAGCAACATTAAAACCAAAAAGTAAATTACAAGGATATAAAGAAGAAAAAGATTCTATGCAATCAAAAACAGATAAGGCTATGGAATTAGTTAATCAATTAATGGCTCAATTGGGAAATGCTATAGAAGATATGAATAATGGAAATAGAGGAGGTAACTAATGGATAATAAATCACTAATAGTACCTAAAAAAAGTATATTTGATAGAATAAAAAATTTCTTTAAAAATATTTTCAAAAAAGAAGAAGTACAAGAAGTTGCTTATATTAAAGAAAAAACTATTGAAACAAAAGAAAATAAAAAATCTTCTTTTATAGATAGCATTAGAACAGAAGAAATAATAGAAAAAGAAGAAATCCTAAAAATACAAAGAGATTATGAAGATGGTGTAATAAGAGAAGAAGATATGACACCAGAACAAGTTTCAAAAATTGAAAAATTATATATTGAACAAATATCTAAATTAAGAAATGATTATTCTAAATATAAAGATGAAGCAACAAAATTAAAAGGAAAATTAGCAACAAATTAAAATAAATAAAGAAGCAATTTTGCTTCTTTATTTATTTTCTATAAGCCAGTTATAAACTTCATCTTCAGAAAGTTTTTCTTTTTTTAGTTTGTTCATAATTTCTTTAGCGTCTTTTTTCCATTGATTAAATTCCTTTTGAATGTTTTTATCGTTTTTGTTTCTTTGTGCTATCATAAATTTTTGACGATATATTCTTCTATATAATGCATAAGATTTATTACTTTCCAAATTCTTCTTCCATTGTTCTCCTGCACCTTTTTCTTTACAGGTAGGTAAGTTATCTATATTTACTAAATCGCAATATATTTCACTTTGTCTATAACTTGGAATAAAGTATCTACCGCAATTTAAGCAAGTTTTTATTTGTAAATTATCGTGTCTAACTATTTGATCTAACACTGCAAAGCATATACTTGTTAGCTTTGTACTTGTATAAACATTGTGAAGTTCTAATTTTGAATCTTTATAATTTATTCTTTTGATAAGTTCTTTTAAAGTTTTTGAACTATTATTATGATGTATATTTATGTAATTATCAGTTACAATTTCTATGTCTTGTGAATATGTATAAAAATCATTATCTTTTATTGTATAAGCAATAAATCTTGTAAGTCTGTTTTCTTCATCTTTTAATTCTTCATTTCCATTTAAATTATATACAAAATCTACACATTTTCTAAAATTATCTTGCCATTCAATAAATCTGTCATTACCTACATCATATATATATTTTATAATTTCTCTAAATTTAATATCATTAATATAATCTCCATTTTGATTATAACTATATGGTACATATTCTTTTACTAATTCGTAGCCATAAAGATTAAAGAATGTATCATATGCTGTTTCATAAGTAGTAAAGTCTGGTACGAATAAAAACCAAACGAAAGGAGGATATGATATGCAAAAATTAAAAGGTCTATGGATACCAGCAGAAATTTTACTAAATGAAGATTTATCAGATAAAGAAAAGATAATACTATCAATAATTTTATATTTAAGTGAAGAAACTAAAAGTTGTTTTGCAAGTAATAAATATATTGCAAATATTGTTAATGTAACACATGAAAGAGTATCTAAAATTATAAGTTCATTAAAAGATAAAGGATATGTAAGTGTTAAATTGAAATATAAAACAGATAGCAAAGAAATAGAAGAAAGACAAATTACACCTATAGTCGAAAACATCAATAGGTATAGTCAAAAACTTCAAGAGGGTATAGACAATAATAACTATTTAGATAGTCGAAAACAACCATACCCTATAGGTGAAAATAACAAAGATATAATAAATAATATAAAAAATAAAAATAATTATAATAAGGAATGCCAAACAAGTAAAAAGAAATATGTACCATATAGAAGCGACAGAAATTATGATAACTTCAATTGGGATAGCTTATATGCAAATTATAAAGAGATTACTGCTACTTAAATATTTTAGCTAATCTCTTTTAATTTGCCTAAAAAACTATTTATAGTTTTTTAGCACCAAAAAATAAAAATTAGCTTTTTATTTTTGAGTGGAAAGGGTGCAGGAACTCCTGCCACACTAACACTTTTTGAAGCGGTAGGCTAAAAAAGTGTTATAGTGTGTTACAACACTTTAGATAAAGCAGAAGATTTTAGTTTATCTCTGTGTTTACTCATTAGATTAAAAGAAGGAGGTTACATGAAATGAGTTATGCGATAATAAGAAATACAAAATACAAAAGAGAAAATTTAAAAGGAATATATAGACATAACGAAAGAAGAAATAAGAATTATTCAAATGCAAATATAGATAAAGAAAAATCATATTTGAACTATGTAATAAAATCTCCACAATATAGTTACGAAAAGGAATTTGAAAGAATAAGAAGGAAATATGATTTAAAAGGACAAATAAAAACGGTTAGTAATATAGCTTGTGAATATATAATAACATCAGATAAAGAATTTTTTGAAAGAAAAGGAGAAGAAGAAACAAGAAGATATTTTGAAACTGCTTATAAATTTGTAAGTGAATACAAGAATTTAGGTGAACAATATATAATGTCTGCAAAAGTGCATATGGATGAGGAAACTCCACATATGCACTTGATTTTTTTACCTGTTGTTCATACCAAAGATAAAGAAGGTAATGACATTGATAAATTAGCTTGTAGCGAATTTTGGAAAGCAAAAGATAGTTATAGACAATTACAAAATGCTTTCTATGATTATATGACTTCTCATAATTTTAAATTAGAACGAGGTGTACCAATAGAAGAATCTGGAAGAAAACATTTAGATTTGAAAGAATATAAAGATATAACCAACTTTGATAAAACAAAAGAAAAATTACAAAATATAAAACTTGAATTACCTAATATTCCTAATTTAGAAGATATAAATGTAAATAGACTTTCAAAAAAGAGAGACGAAAAGATACTTGAAGAAATAATTAAATCAAAAGATAACTTGATAAATGACTTATATCAAGATAACCTAATTTTGCAACAAGAATTATCAAGACAAGCAAGAATGGTAGAAAAAGCAGAAAAATATCAAAAGGAAAGAGAAAAAATAATGGCAGATAATGAGAAAATGCATAATCAAGTAGAAAACATTAAGGCAGAATATAAAGAAAAAGAATTCGACTTAGAATGGAAATATAAAAGCAAAATCAAAAGTTTAGAAAAAGAAAATAAACATTTACACAAAATAGTAGATAAATTTTATGAAACTGTTGAAAAATTTATAGAGTGGATTTGTCATAAGTTTGGAATAGGTGAAGCAAAAGAATTAGTTAGAAATTTTGAAAAAGATACTAATACTTTAATAGATCCAGAAAAGCAATTAAAAAATGAAGAAAGAGAAAAAGAATGGGACTTTGAACTATAAAAATAATACACGAATTTCTAATTATTTTAAGGTTAAAAACTGAAATTATTGATTTATAGATAATTTTATGGTAAAATTATGTCATCTTAAATACGAGGAGGTACTTTAATTACAACATAATTATATTGTAATGAAACTAATAACCTGGTAAAATCACAAGGAGGTAAAGCTATGAAATTATTTATTAATTCAGGAGTTTGTGAACGGATATGGAATGGCAATGTAAAAACTAAACAGTCTCCAGGCAAATTACAATTACGTGTGTCTATTCCAAATTATTTAGAAGAGGAGCAGAGACATGAAAACATTAATTTTGTTTTTAATATTGAAGGAATAAGTAAAAAATCTTTCGAGAGAGATCTTTTATTTGAAAACATTTCTTTACGAAAAACAAGTAAGAATTCCTACAGTATTGATTTTTCAAAGAAAACTTCAGAACGATATATGTATGCGTTAATTAGAAGTACTGCTGTTGTTCCTGATGATGTTTTTATTCCATCTGCCATGAAAGATAAGGTAACAGTTCTTCGGAGAATACGTTTTGTTGATGATGAAGTTGACTATGGGGACTTTTTATCAAATGTGTACTTAATAAAAATTGATTTGGGTTGTCATGAAAGTATTCCTATATATCTTGCTTATGATGATCCAAAACTTTTAGAAGAACACTATGTTTTCTACAAAACAAATTGGCATGAGGAATATCACATTTCTAAAAAATTAACAACTTTCATATATATTGATGAATATAATAAAAATCAATATATATCTTTATCAGAACTTTGTAACTAATTTATTATTAACCAAATCTTAAAATTTTAAGGAGGTAGTTAAATGAACATTGAACGAGATAACTTAAAGAAAGCACGGGAACTACTTAATGAATTAGAAACATTAGAATCAGCTCTTAATGTTTCAAGTAATTATGATTCAGAAATATATGCGCAATTTCATACGGTGCATAATAACAATAAAGGATACTCTAAAACAGTAACAATTCCTATTGCTAAGAGAGGATTTATAGGGGATTCTACTAGAAAATTCATCATTGATGAAATTAATCTTAGAATTGAAAAAATCAAAAAAGAGCTCGAAACAATGTAACATTCAGATAGGCAATACTTTAATTAGTATTGCCTATTGTTATATGTGTTTCTAAAATTTCCAATACATATCACTTAATTTCTTCAATTCTATTCTAAAATCTTCAATTTGCTCATCTGCATAAGTATCTCTTAATTCTCTAGCTTTTTTAGACCATTCTTTAAATTTCTTCTCTTTAAATTCTTTAGTATGACTATAATGTGCTCTATGCATTCTTTTATATTCTCGATTGTATTCTTGTAAAATGGAACTATTTTCAACTTTTTCTTTTCGTTTGTAAATAGCTCCAATTTCTTTGCAAGTTTTTCCAGAATCTAAATATAAGTTATTACAATATTTTTGGTCATTTCTACCTTTTTGATTTGGATTTTTACTGCTAGTTACAGGAATAAATAATCTTCCACAATTTTCACATTTATT
>CAKPGC010000007.1 GCA_934154445.1 uncultured Clostridia bacterium | reverse complement strand
ACATTTGCTGAAAGATTAAAAAGAGGAGTAGAAGTATATCATACACTAAAAAAAGTATTAAAAGAAAAAGGATATTCAGTAGGTGTAGGTGATGAAGGAGGATTTGCACCAAATTTAAAAAACGAAGAAGATGCATTAGAAGCTATTATTGAAGCAATAAGAAAAGCTGGGTATGAACCAGGAAAAGATATATGTTTAGCGTTAGATATAGCAAGTACAGAAATGTATGATGAAGCAAAAAAAACAGGAAGAGATGGATATTATTTTTGGAAAACAGATGTGTATAAGACAAAACAAGAAATGATAAATTATATAGTTGAATTAACAGATAAATATCCTATTATATCAATAGAAGATGGTTTAGCAGAAGAAGATTGGGACTCTTGGAAAGAACTAACACAAAAAATAGGAGACAAAGTTCAATTAGTTGGAGATGACCTATTTGTAACAAATATAAAAAGATTACAAAGAGGAATCAAAGAAAATGTAGCAAATGCAATTTTAATAAAACCAAATCAAATAGGAACATTAACAGAAACATTAGATACAATACAAGAAGCAAAAGAAAATGGATATAAAACCATAATTTCTCATAGATCAGGAGAAACAGAAGATACAACTATTGCGGATTTAGCAGTAGCAATAAATGCCGGACAAATAAAGACTGGTGCACCTTGTAGAACAGATAGAGTAGCTAAATATAACAGACTTCTAAATATTGAAAACCAATTAAAAAATTACAATTAAAAATTATATTATTTTCCTCTTATTGATGAAATAAGAGGATTTTTATTGTATAATAAACAAAATTAAATTGAAATTGAAACTTTTTTGGAGGTTACTGTTATATATATGTGAAGGTAGGTAAAAATGGAAAAAGATATAGATAAGAAATTATATTACGATTATTTAAATGGAGAAAAAGAGGCATTTGAGTTACTATACAATAAATATAAAAATAGAATTGAATATTTTATTTACAATATAGTTAAGGATTATCAAAAAGCAGAAGATTTAACACAGGAAACGTTTATATATATTATTCAAAATAGAATGAAAGAAAACTATAGTTTTAAATATTACATTTATTTGGTTGCAAAAAGTAGAGCAATTAATTATGTGAATGTTGAAAAAAGAAGAGAAGAAATAAAAGAGATATATCTTCCTAATAACAATGAACAAATAGAAAAAGATGTATTAGAGGTTATTACAAAAGAAGAAACAAAAAAAGAAGTATTAGAGGCAATAGAAAAGTTAGATGAAAAATATAAAAATGCAATATATCTTATAAATATTGAAGGACTGTCTTACAAAGAAACATCAGAAATATTGGGAGAAACACTTCAAAACACTAAGAATCTTGTACATAGAGGAAAAAAACAATTAAGAAAAATTCTTGTAAAGAAAGGATTGGATAATATGAATAAAGTTTCAAAAATTTTGGTAATGATTATTGGAATATCAGTAATTTTAACAGGAGTAGTATATGCAACAACACATATTATAAAAAAAATTAATAAAAATCATAATATAACAATTAATCCCACTTATGAAAGTACACTAGATGAAAATACAATAAATAATTTGTGGATAGGAACTTTAGATTTAGCTTGGAAAGACTTAGAAGAAAAAATAGGAAAAAATAAAATAGAACTTAAAGAAAATATTGAAATAGCAAATAAATTAAATGAAAGTAAATTTTCAAAAGATATGTTGGATTCAAATGATTATACAATAAATGTTGAAAGAACGTTGACTAATGGTTACAAAATTGATGCAACACTTAATAAAAAATTAAATTTTATAGAAACATTTGATAATTTCAGTAATGACCGTAATTGGACATTTGGAGATGGGGAAGAATTAATTAAATATTTTGGTATAAACAACGCAAGTTCGGAAAAAATGAACAAAAATGTAGAAGTGTTATTTTATAATAGAAAAGGGTATAAGCCACAAGACAATGATTTTGCAGTTAAACTAAAAACAAAAGAAGGAGATGAAATAATATTATATAGAACAGATGAAAATAAGACATTTGAAGAATATTATAATGATATAAAAAATAAAACAAATGCCTATACAGGAAAAAGAGAATTTTTAAAAGATGATGAATTATTAGTTCCTTATATTAGAGTAAATGGAATGATAAGCTATGACGAATTATATGATAAAGAAATTGTAAACACAAATGGATTATTTATTTATGATGTAATACAAAATGTTAATTTTTCGCTTAATGAAAAAGGATGTAACTTAGCTAGTAAAGCAACAATGGTAACTGAATATATGAGTGTTAGTGACGAGGCAAGATATTGTAATTTTAAGGATAAATTTGTTCTTTTTATGAAAGAAGCTAATTCGGACAATCCATATTTTGCGTTAAAAGTAGATAATAGTGACATATTAGAAAAGAAAGAAGAAAATGATGAACCCAATTTATTAGATTTTACTATGACAGGGGATGCTGATTTGACTAAAATTGAAAAAAGAGAATATAAATTTTTTGAAGATGATAAGTATGAATATTATTATCCTATGCAAAAAACAAAATATGTACATGTATATTTTAAAAATGGAGAAAGTATGACAGCAGAAGAAGCATTAAAAGAAGGAAAAATAACACTAGATTTATTAGATAAATATGAAGTTGAATATATAAAAAAAGAAAAAGAGTAGATTATTCTACTCTTCTTTGAGTTCTTTCGGAATTTCCACTGTTAGTATTACACATTTTCTCATATTCTTTGCATTTAATTTTATAATCCATTTGCATACACATATATCTATAATATAAATAAGCCTGCTCATATTGAACCAATGGATTAAACATCGGATCACGGTAAATATCACTCATATCAGGAGAAGGAGCTCCTTGCATTTGCTGAAACATAGAAAAATCCATAAAAGGTGGCATATTATTAAAATCCTTATCCATAAAAATCATCTCCAATCATATTAATAAAAGTATATTCATAAAAAATTTTAATATTCACAAAAAAGCATTGATGTGTGTTAGACTAAAATGATGTTTTGTTTATTATAAATTAAAATTAAAAAATGGAAAAAACTTAATGGCAATAAAAGTATAAAAAGCAGCTAAAATCCCATGCAATAATTTTCCATAAACATAAGGTTTAATAGATAAATCTGTTTTAGATGTAATACTTAAGACCTGAAGCAAAACAGACAAACCACCAAAACCAAGCAAAAATGCAGTTAAAATAATGTTAACTGAAATTGCTTTAATGTTAATATTAGAAATAGAATTAATACCATTAGTAATTTCAAGTAAACCAGTAAGAACTCCAACAGCAAAAGAACTATCAATATGAAGAAAATTAAAGATAGGTGTAAGAATTATAACTAAACTATGTAAGATACCACTAGCTTTTAAAATAGAGATTAAACTAGAAAATATAACAACAAAACCTCCTATCATCAAAATAGTAGAAATACTATTAGTAATACTTTTACCTAAAACATCACCTAAATTAGAAAAAGTAACGTTTTTATATTTATTAAAATTAGAGTTTTTATTTTTTTTGTAATCAATATTATATGAACCGGATTTCCAAAATCTAAAAACAATTCCAACAGTAATACAAGCTAAAATGTGAGTAAACAATAACAATAATCCAATAATAGAGTTACCAAACATACTAATACCAACAGTTCCAACAATAAATAAAGGACCAGAGTTATTCGTAAAACTTAAAAGCCTTTCACATTCTTCTTTAGAACATATATTATTTTCTCTAAAATCAGATGCAATTTTAGCACCAACAGGATAACCACTTATCAACCCCATAATAAATCCAAAAGAACCTTCACCTCTAATATTAAATAAAGGTTTCATTATCTTATTAAAAAATTTTCCTATAATATTAACGAAATTAGTATTCATTAGTAGTTCAGTTGCAACAAAAAATGGAAAAAGAGATGGGACTACTGAGTTGGCCCATAAATATAATCCTTTTTTTATTGCTGGTAAGTTACTGGTAGAAAATAATAGTAAACCTGATCCAAATGCAAGGAAAATTAAGGCAAAGATATTTCTCTTTATTTTTACAACCCAAAAATGACATTTTGAAAACATAAAATCACCATATTAAAATATATGTAAGAAAATATATGAATATGTTTTATAGATTAATATAAATTACGTGTATACAAAAATAAAAAATGTAAATACTAGTATGGGAGGATATATAGTTTTTATGATTGATAAAAAGTTAGAAGATGGTTCGGAAGAAGTAGGAGAAGATAGCACAAAATACGGAGAATTTATTTCGTCATATTTTGCGTGGGTGTCATTACCAAAACAAAAAGAAAAAGTAGAAAAGTTAGAAAATATAACAAAAAAGAGAGATAAAAGAAGATAAATAGAGATTTATGAAACTAAAAAGTCAGAGAAAGTCAGAAAAGGTCAAAAAAAGAAATTGCATTATTTTCTGAAATGAATATAATATATATTGTAGGTCAAAGAAAGTCAAAGACAGAGACATATTTTTATAAAAACGCACAATAAGACAAAAAATTTAAAAGGAGGCTGATAAAATGAGAATGTCAGATGTAATAGAAGATTTTATAAAGGATTTATTTGATGAAGATGAAAGTAATTTTATAGAAATACAAAGAAATGAGTTAGCACAACATTTTAATTGTGTACCATCACAAATAAATTACGTAATATCAACAAGATTTAAACCATCACAAGGATACTATGTAGAAAGCAAAAGAGGTGGTGGAGGAAACATCAAAATAAAAAAAATAGCTAATACAAAATCAGACTATATAATGCATATAATAAATAATATAGGAAAATCAATTACAGTAAATGACATTGACATTTTAATAAGTGATTTTCTAACATACAACATAATAACAAAACAAGAAGCTAAACTTTTAAAAGTAGCAACAAGTGATAATGTCTTAAAGTTAGATAAAGATATTAAAGATGAAGTGCGTGCTAGAATATTTAAAAATATGCTATTAAATATAGAATAAAATAATTAGATAGGAGTGATTAATATGTTATGTGAAAATTGTGGAAAAAGAGAAGCAAATGTTAGATATTCAGAAAATATTAATGGAGTAAAAAAAGAAATGCATTTATGTGAGGAGTGCAGTAAAAAATTAGGAATAACTGATAAAATGGAGTTTAAAATGCCATCATTAGATTTTTCTAATTTATTTGGAAGCTTTTTGGAAGATTTCAGCTCATCAGATTTTATGCCATTATTAAATGAAGTAAAACAAATTAAATGTGATAGTTGTGGGTCAACATTTGATGACATTATAAATACAGGAAGATATGGATGTGCAAATTGCTATGATGTTTTTGAAGATAGAATGGATCCAATTTTAAAAAAATTGCAAGGTGCTAATAGACACACTGGAAGAATAGGTAAAATATCAGATAATAAAATGGAATTTGAGAAGGATAGAGAAAATAAAGAAGAAAATATAAAAGATAACAAATTAGAAAAATTACAAGAAGATTTGAAAAAAGCCATTAAAGAAGAAAGATATGAAGATGCAGCTAAAATAAGAGACGAAATAAAGAAAGAAGAAAAATAAAAAATCGAAAGGTGATAAGTATGAATTGGTATTTACAAAGTGGAAAAGATTCAGATGTAGTAATAAGTACAAGAATCAGATTTTCAAGAAATTTACAAGGATTCAAGTTTAATTTAAAAACGAAAACAGAAATAGATAAACTAAAAAACAAAATAAAAGAAAATATATTTGCAATAGGATATGGACTAAAATATCTGGAGCTAAAAGATATGGATGATATAACAAAAATGAGTTTAGTTGAAAAAAATCTAATCAGTCCAGAATATGCATTAAATAAAAATGATATAGGAGCTATATTAATAAATGACGAAGAAAATATTTGTATAATGATAAATGATGATGATCATTTAAAAATACAAGTTTTTAGTTCTGGATTTGAATTAGAAAATACTTTAAATTTTGCAATTGAATTAGATAAAAAAATAGAAGACATACTAGGGTATGCAACAAATAAAAAATATGGATATCTTACAAGTCTTCCAACAAATTGCGGTACAGGTTTAAAAGCATCTGTAATGGTACATTTACCTGCACTAGAAAAAACAAGAAATATAGATAAAGTTTTTTATACTATAAATAATTTTGGTGTAAATATAATGGGAGAATATGGACAAGATGATGTAAATGCACAAAATATATATCAAATTTCAAATAAGAGAACATTAGGAGTAACTGAACAAGAGATTATAGATAATATAAAAGTAGTTACAAATAAGTTAATTGAACAAGAAAGAAAAGCAAGAAAATTTTTAGCAAAAGATACAATTAACTTAGAAGATACAATTTATAGAAGTTTTGGATTATTAGAAAACTGTAGAAAAATCTCATTAGATGAAGCACAAAAATTAATTTCAAATATAAAAATGGGAACTGATTTAGGAATTTTAAAAGAATTAAATGATAGCAAAATTCAAAAATTAAGTTTATATATAAAACCTGCAAGTATGCAAAAATATTTAGGTGAACAATATGAACCATTGGAGAGAAATATAAAGAGGGCAGAAGTCATAAAACAAATAATGAATGAAAAATAATATAATAGAATAAATGCCCAAAGAAGAAAGGTAAGGTGATAGAAAATGACATACAAATTTACAAATAGAGCAAATAAAGCAATTGAAGTTGCAAACGATATAGCCTTAGAGCTAGGACATAGCTACATAGGAACAGAACACATATTATATGGACTAGCTAAAGAGGGTGGTGGAATAGCATCAAAAGTACTTGAAAATCAAAATGTAACAGCCGATGATATTCTAAATAAAATTGAAGAATTAATTGGTAGAGACGAACCAATTGAAAATATTGTTGACTTTACACCAAGAACAAAAAGAGTTGTAGAATCAGCATTTATAGAAGCTAGAAAATTAGGATATAATTTTATTGGAACAGAACATCTTTTAATAGGAATATTAAGAGAAGGCGATTGTATAGCTGCTAAAATTTTACTTGACTTAAATGTAAATATACCTAAATTATATAATGAAATTATAAAAGTAATAAATGAAGGAGAGGATTATCAAGGAGGAGAAGATTCAGAAAGTTATTCAAATGGATCTAAAAAAAGAGGAAAAGGAAGTTATAATCAAACTCCAACATTAAATCAATTTGGTGAAGATCTAACTAAAAAAGCAGAAGAAGGAAAATTAGATCCAATTATAGGAAGAAAAGAAGAAATAGAAAGAGTTATTCAAATTTTATCTAGAAGAACTAAAAATAATCCATGTTTAATAGGTGAACCTGGTGTAGGTAAAACAGCAGCGGTTGAAGGACTTGCACAAAAAATAGTTTCAGGTGATGTTCCAGAAGTTTTAAAAGATAAAAGAGTTGTAACACTTGATATTTCAGGAATGGTAGCCGGAGCTAAATATAGAGGAGACTTTGAAGAAAGAATTAAAAAAGCGTTAGATGAGGTGAAAAAAGCAGGAGACGTAATTCTTTTCATAGATGAAATTCATACAATAGTTGGAGCAGGTGCAGCAGAAGGTGCAATCGATGCTGCAAACATTTTAAAACCAATGCTTGCAAGAGGCGAGATTCAATTGGTAGGAGCTACTACTCTAAATGAATATAGAAAATTTATAGAAAAAGATGCAGCATTAGAAAGAAGATTTAGTACAGTTATTGTAAATGAACCATCAGAAAAAGATACTGTTCAAATTTTAAAAGGAATCAGAGATAAATATGAAGCACATCATAATGTAAAAATTACTGACGAAGCAATAGAAGCTGCAGTAAAATTATCTGTTAGATATGTAAATGACAGGTTTCTACCAGATAAAGCAATAGACTTAATTGATGAAGCAGCATCTCGTGCGAGATTAAAAACATTTACTGAACCAGATAGCTTAAAACAAATGCAAGAAGATATCGAAAAAATAAAAAACGAAAAAGAAGAAGCGGTTTTAAGTCAAAAATTTGAAAAAGCAGCAAAGTTAAGAGATGAAGAGAAAAAATTAAAAGAAACATTTGAAAAAGAACAGAGTAAATGGAAAAATAAAAATACAAAATCAATAGTAACTATAACAGAAGAAAATATTGCTGAAGTTATAGCAAGTTGGACAGGAATTCCAGCTAAAAAGATAACTGAAGATGAAAATGAAAAATTAAAAAATCTAGAAACAGAATTGCATAAAAGAGTAATAGGCCAAAATGAAGCTGTTGAAGCGGTAGCCAAGGCAATAAGAAGAGGAAGAGTTGGTTTAAAAGATCCAAAAAGACCAATAGGATCATTCTTATTTTTAGGACCAACAGGTGTTGGAAAAACAGAACTATCAAAAGCTTTAGCAGAAGTTTTATTTGGTGATGAAAACGCAATGGTAAGAGTAGATATGTCAGAATTTATGGAACCACATTCAGTATCTAAATTAATAGGTTCACCTCCAGGATATGTAGGTTTTGATGAGGGTGGACAATTAACAGAAAAAATAAGA
Organism: uncultured Clostridia bacterium; assembly: GCA_934154445.1. Lineage (GTDB taxonomy): Bacteria > Bacillota > Clostridia > TANB77 > CAG-508 > CAG-269. Next base: position 74,899 of record CAKPGC010000007.1, on the reverse strand, counting down.
AGAAAACCATATTCAGTAATATTATTTGACGAAATAGAAAAAGCACATCCAGATGTAATGAATATGTTACTTCAAATACTTGAAGATGGTAGATTAACAGACAGCCAGGGAAGAACAGTAAACTTCAAAAACACAGTAATAATAATGACATCAAATTTAGGAGCAAGATTAATTACCGATAAAAAACATTTAGGATTCACTAATACATCTGATGATATAACAGAAGATGCACAAAAAGAATATGAAGAAACAAAAAAAGAAGTTATGGCAGAATTGAAAAAAGAATTAAGACCAGAATTTATAAATCGTATTGATGAAATTATTGTATTCCATAAATTAAATGATAACGAAATTAATCAAATTATAGATATCATGTTAAAAGAGGTTGTAAATAGATTAAAAGAACAAAAATATGATATTGAATTAGAACCAGAAGTTAAAGAATTGATAGCCAAGGAAGGAATTGATAAAAACTTTGGAGCAAGGCCATTGAGAAGAACTATTCAAAATCTAGTTGAAGACAAATTAGCTGAAGAGATTTTAGATGGCAAATTAAATAAAGGTAAATTAGCAAAATTTACTGTAAAAGATGGAAAGATGAGACAAATTGGGCAAAACTAATTTGCCTCATCTTTTTTTAAATTTAAAAATATTAAACAACTTTACTAATTTAAAAGTTATGATATAATTTTGTTATATAAGAATAAAAAATATAATAAATACTAGGAGGAAAAAATGCCAAATTGGGGAGAACACTTACTAATAGCTAATAAAATATTAAAAAAGATAAAAATAGACGAGAACTTATTTCTTTTTGGAAATATATTACCAGACGTTCAGGATGGATATTTAGTAAAAGGAATATCAAATATACAACCACATAATATAAATCATTTTGATTTTCATAATGGAAATTATAGCCCAAATAATAAAAAAATATATGAAGTTTTCTTTGAAAGGTATTCTGAGAAAATGAACAATCCAATAATAATAGGATATCTGTCACATTTAGTAACAGATTCATTATGGAATGATGTATTTTATAATGAAAAATGTATAAAAGAAGATAATGAACTAATTGGTGTTATAAATAAAGAAGGAAAACTAATAAAAGGTGATAAGAAAAAATTAAGAGAATATAAACAAGAAGATTTTAGAATATTTCAATATTATATTTATAAAAATTATAATATGAAATTACCTAAATTTAGTTTTGATATATCAAAAAATGCTAATATTATAGAAAACATTAATATAAATGATGAAGATGTTAGAAAAGTAATAGAATACATAAACGAAACAGAAAAGAATTCAAATAGTCAAAACCTAGAAATGAAAATATTTACAACAGAAGAATTAGAAGAACAAATAGATAAAACAGTTAGTTTTGTTAATGAATTTTTAAATATGCAAAAATTTCCAAAAAAGCTTGATAATTTCAACAGAATGTAGTATACTATTTAAGTAAAACCTTTTACTTAGCTTTTAAGAAAAGCACCAAAACTAAAAGCCCAGTTAAAGGATATAAATAAAATAGGAGGTGTAAACATGACAAAGGAAAGAAAACAAGAAATTATTAATACTTATAAAAGAGAAGAAAAAGACACTGGTTCACCAGAAGTACAAATCGCTCTTTTAACAGAAAGAATTAATGAATTAACTGAACATTTAAAAGTACATGTTAAAGATAATCACTCAAGAAGAGGATTATTAAAAATGGTTGGTAAAAGAAGAAACTTACTAAACTATTTAGCTAAAAAAGATGTTCAAAGATACAGAGACATCGTTGAAAAATTAGGATTAAGAAAATAATTTCATAAAAGAGCCTATGCAAAACAAAAGATTTAGCATAGGCTTTTTGTGGAAATTTAGTTATTAAAGAGACCAAAATTTAGGTAAGTAGCTTGTATAATGTCTTGGAAATTCCAAAGTATTATAGAGGTTACAATCTAAATTTGGCTCATAAAAGGGGGACAAACTATGTTTGAATTTATAAAAAAATGGTGCAAAAAAGAAGAAAAAGGAGAGAAAAATAAAATGTTTAAAACTTATGAAACAGAATTAGCAGGAAGAAAACTTGTAATTGAAACAGGTAAAATGGCTGGACTTGCAAATCGGAAGTGTATTAGTTAGATATGGAGATACAGTTGTAATGGTAAATGTTACAGCATCAAAAGAACCAAAAGATGGAATAGACTTTTTCCCATTATCAGTAGATTATGAAGAAAAACTATATTCAGTTGGAAAAATACCAGGATCATTCCAAAAAAGAGAAGGAAAACCAAGTGATAAAGCAATACTTACATCAAGAGCAATAGATAGACCACTAAGACCATTATTCCCAAAAGATTTTAGAAATGATGTAGTAGTTGTTTGTACAGTCCTTTCAGTAGATCAAGATAACTCACCAGAAGTTGCAGCAATGATAGGTGCATCAGCAGCATTATCAATTTCAGATATTCCATTTGGTGGACCAACAGCAGCAGTAAATGTTGGACTAGTTGATGGAAAAATTATAATAAATCCAACTGAAGAACAAAGAAAAGTATCTGACTTAACATTAACAGTAGCAGGAACAGATGCAAAAATTGCTATGATTGAAGCAGGAGCAAATGAAGTTCCAGATGATGTTATGTTAGAAGCTATTAAAGCTGGACATGTTGAAATTAAGAAAATCTGTAAATTCATTGAAAAAATGAAAGAAGAAATTGGAAAACCTAAATTTGAATATAAATCATTTGCAGTTGATCATGATGTATATGAATTTATAGAAACAAACTTTGAAGAAGATGTAAAACAAGCACTTCAAGAATCAGATAAAGAAACAAGAGATAATAACATATCAGAAGTATCAGACAAGATAGCAATTGCTTATGCTGAAAAATTTGGAGAAGAAGAAGCAGAAAAACATAAGTCTGATATAGGAGAAGCAATTTACAAGTTAGAGAAAAAATGTGTAAGAAATATGATTTTCTTTGAACATAAAAGAGTTGATGGAAGAGCATTAGATGAGATAAGACCACTATCATGTGAAATTGATTTATTACCACGTGTACACGGAAGTGCTTTATTTACAAGAGGACAAACACAGGTATTGTCAGTTACAACATTAGGAATGGAATCAGAAGAACAAGAATTAGATGGAATTGATACAGAAACATCAAAAAGATATATGCATCAATATAATTTCCCAAGCTATAGTGTTGGTGAAGCAAGAGCATCAAGAGGTCCAGGAAGAAGAGAAATAGGACATGGTGCTTTAGCAGAAAAGGCATTAGTTCCAGTATTACCTTCAATAGAGGAATTTCCTTATGCAATAAGAGTTGTATCAGAAGTATTATCTTCAAATGGTTCAACATCACAAGCAAGTATATGTGGAAGTACACTATCATTGATGGCTGCAGGTGTACCAATAAAAAGACCAGTTGCAGGTATATCAACAGGTCTTGTAACAAATCCAGACAATGAAAATGACTATGTAATGTTAACAGATATTCAAGGAATAGAAGACTTCTTTGGAGATATGGACTTTAAAGTTGGAGGAACTGAAAAAGGTATAACAGCTATACAAGTTGATATCAAAGTAGATGGATTATCTTATGATATAATTAAAGAAGCTTTTGAGAGAACTAGAGTAGCAAGAAAACATATATTAGAAGATGTAATGGCACCTGTAATTGCAGAACCTAGAAAAGAAATATCAAAATATGCACCTAAAATAGTAAATACTACAATTAAAGTAGAAAAAATAAAAGATGTTATAGGAAAAGGTGGAGAAACAATAAATAAAATAATAGATGCAACTGGAGTTAAAATTGACATTAAGGAAGATGGAAAAGTATTTATTTATTCTGAAGACTCAGAAAAAGCAAATCAAGCATTAGAAATGATAGAAGACATAGTAAGAGAAGTTGAAGTTGGAGAAATTTACTATGGAGAAGTTACAAGAATAGCAACATTTGGAGCTTTTGTAGACTTAGGAGTTAATGGTAAAGAGGGCTTACTTCATATTTCTAAGATTTCTAAAGAAAGAATTAAAAAAGTTGAAGATGTTTTAAAAGTTGGAGATAAAGTTACTGTTAAAGTTCTTGATATTGATGATCAAGGTAGAATTAATTTAACTGCTATTTTATCTGATGATAAAGAAGATAAAAAAGAATAATTTTGCTAAATTATAAAAAATGAGAAGCTAGATGTATTTATACAGTCTAGCTTCATTAAATAACAAAAAATAGGACAATTACTGTCACGAAATCACAGGAGAAAAAATGAAAAAGAAAATAATCAATATTATATTTTGGACAATAATTCTAATAATATTAATTGCAACATTTAATTTCTATAAAAGCAATAACTTTAATGAATTTATAAGAAGTGAAATGGAGTTACATATATCTGAATTTAAAAGAGACTCTAAAATAAAGTTTTCCAAATCAGACAGTTATAGAATAACATCAGATATAGCAAATGATGCAACATTTTACAAAAAAGTAAAAGTAAAAAAAAATATGCCATATAAAGTAACATGTATGGTCAAAACTGAAAATGTTTCTTCAGAAAATGATATATCAGGTGTAGGAGCACAAATATCAGTAATAGGAACAACAGAAAAATCAATTGCAATTACTGGGACACAAGATTGGCAAAAAATAGAGATGATTTTTAATTCAAAAAATAGAGAAGAAGTAGATATTGGATTTAGACTAGGAGGATATTTAGGAAAATGTACAGGAACAGCATGGTATTCTGATTTTACATTAGAGGAAGGAACAGCAAATGAAAGTAACAACTGGAATTTTGCTTGTTTTATATTTGAAAATACAGATGTAATTATAGATGGAAAAGAAATAAAACTATCAATGACAAATAATGACATATCAGATATAAAAAATACAATAGAAAGATTTGAAAAGACAGTAAGTACATTATCAAAAAATAAAATGACAGCAGAATGTGATATTTACAAAATACCAGAAGCAATAACAAAACTGACTTATGATGAGGAGTTTGGATACTTTGTTGCGGCAGAAGATGTTGAAAATAGTATAAAAGATATTATTAAACAAAATAACTATGATCATATTTTTGTAATTATAAGATTAGGAAATGAGAAATATAAAGATGATATTCAAATAAATGATTGGATAGGACTTCGGGTACATGGATTATTATGGAATAGGATATTCAAATATAAGACTACCGAATTCATCTAAAAGTTATATTTATAAATATGACACAAGAATAAATATATTCCCAGAGGAAGTGTTACTACATGAATTTTTACACTCATTAGAAAGAACTTCAGAAGAATATGGATATGAAATACCAGCATTACATGATTATGAAAAATATGGATACAAAAATAAAAACTTAATAGGATTAAAAGACTGGTATAAAGATTATATGAACAAAAATATTAAAACATCAAATGGATATATTGGTTTACCACAGGAAGTATATGCTTTAAAACCTGCAAAAAGTTCGGATTTCAAGTATTCTTACTCAATAGATGAATTTTACGAACCACAAAATATAATAGAAGAAATCAGACAGTTATTCAAAAACATTATAAACAATGCTGAAAATATAAAAAAGATAATTACAGAGTGAAAAAATTATTAAAGAATGGAGTAGAAATGAAAGTATCAGATTTTGATTATAACCTACCAGAAGAGTTAATAGCACAAGTACCATTAGAAAAAAGGGATGAATCTAGACTAATGGTATTAGATAGAACAAAACAAACAATAGAAGATAAAACATTTAAGGATATAATAGATTATTTAGAACCAGGAGATTGTTTGGTTAGAAATAATACCAAAGTAATTCCTGCAAGAATTTATGGAAAAAAAGAAACTGGAGCAAATGTAGAATTTTTATTATTAAACAACATTGAAGGAGATATATGGGAAAGTATTGTAAGACCTGGAAACAAACTTCATGTAGGAACAAAAGTTATATTTGGTAATGGATTATTAGAGGCTGAAATCTTAGACATAATGCCTGGAGGAACAAGAAAAGTTAAATTTTTCTATAAAGGAATTTTTAACGAAATATTAGACCAAATTGGATTAATGCCTCTTCCACCATACATACATGAGGAATTAAAAGACAGAGATAGATATCAAACAGTATATGCAAAATATAATGGCTCAGCTGCAGCTCCAACCGCAGGATTGCATTTTACGCCAGAATTATTAAGAAAAATAGAAGAAAAAGGAATAGACATTGCTAATGTAACATTACATGTTGGAATAGGAACATTTAGACCAGTAAAAGAAGACACTGTAGAAGCACATGAAATGCATTCAGAACATTATTATATAAAACAAGAAGATTGTGATAAAATAAATAGAGCAAAACAAGAAGGAAAAAGAATAATATCAGTAGGAACAACATCTTGTAGAGTACTAGAAACTGTGGCTGATGAAAAAACAGGATTAGTAAAACCAACAGAAGGGGATACACAAATATTTATTTATCCTGGATATAAATTTAAATGTATAGATGGATTAATTACAAATTTCCATTTACCACAATCAACATTATTAATGCTCGTATCAGCATTAGCAGGAAAAGAATATATAATGAAAGCATATAAACAAGCAGTAGAAGAAAAATATAGATTTTTTAGTTTTGGAGATGCAATGTTTATAAAATAATCTGTCAATAAGGATAACCCTTTTTGATAACTTTTGTAAATTAATTATAAATATGAAAAAATAGAAAAAATAAAAGTTGTCAGAAAGGGGCATTCCCTGTTGACAACTTAGGAGGAAAAAATGAAACCAGCAGTAACTTACGAATTATTACATGTATGTAAACAATCAGGAGCAAGAAGAGGTGTTGTTCATACACCACATGGTGATATACAAACCCCAATATTTATGCCAGTTGGAACACAAGCAACTGTAAAATCAATGACACCTGAAGAATTAAAAGAAGAAGTAAAAGCACAAATAATTTTATCAAATACATATCACTTGTATTTAAGACCAGGACAAGATATAGTAAAAGAAGCGGGAGGACTTCATAAATTTATGAATTGGGATAGACCAATTTTGACAGATAGTGGAGGATTCCAAGTTTTTAGTTTAGGAGATTTAAGAACTATATCAGAAGAAGGAGTTCAATTTAAATCACATTTAGATGGAAGTAAACATTTCTTTACACCCGAATCAGTAATGAAAACAGAAGAGGATTTAGGCGCAGATATAATTATGGCATTTGATGAATGTTGCCCATATCCATCAGAATATGAATATACAAAAAAATCAATGGAAAGAACAACAAGATGGGCTCAAAGATGTAAAGAGGCACATGTAACCGAAAATCAAGCTTTGTTTGGTATTATTCAAGGTGGATTTTACAAGGATTTGAGAGATAAAAGTTTAGAAGATTTAGTAAAATTAGATTTGCCGGGATATGCAATAGGTGGAATAAGTGTAGGAGAACCAAAAGAACAATTTTTAGATATTTTATACCACACAGCACCCCAAATGCCAGAAAATAAACCAAGATATCTAATGGGAGTTGGTACACCTGATTATCTAATAGAAGCATCAATTGCTGGAATTGATATGTGTGATTGTGTATTGCCAACAAGAATAGCAAGGAATGGTACAGCGTTAACATCACACGGAAAAGTTGTTGTTAGAAATGCAACTTACGAGAGAGACTGGGGCCCACTAGATCCAGAATGCAATTGTTATACTTGTAGAAATTATACACGAGCTTATATAAGACATCTAGTAAAAACAAATGAAATACTAGGAGTAAGATTATTGTCAATACATAATTTAAGATTCTTGACTAAATTAATGGAAAGAGTTAGAATAGAAATAGAGAATGATAACTTACTAACATTTAGAGATGAATTTTATAAAAAATACGGGTATTAATATTTTTTGGGGGGATTACAAATGAATTTAATTGATGAAAGTTTTGAAACAGAAAAAAAAGATAATTCTAAAACAATTGCTAAAATAATAATTGCAATAATAGCATTATTAATTATATTTATAATAGGAATATACATAGCAATAATATATATACAAAATAGTGAATTAAGACTTTACATAAATGGAAGCACAAACGAAAAAGTAAAAGAAATGATGGTTGTTGAATCAGACGGAGAAATATATTTTCCAATAAGAGATATAGCAACATATTTGGGATATGAAAGTTATAATGGAGAATATACAGCTAAATCAGAAGATGCAAATAAATGTTATATACAAAATTCAAATGAAGTTGCAAATTTTGTTTTAAACTCAAATAAAATATATAAACTAAAAATATCAAATAATACATCAAATTATGAATCTTATTATGCATCTAAACCAGTAAAAGCAATTAATGGAAAATTATATGCAACCACAGATGCATTGGAAAATGCATTTAATATGTCATTTCAGTACGATGAAGAAAAACAAAGAATATATATTTATACGATGCCATATTTAATACAAACATATTCATCAAAAGTTTTAAATTATGGATATGAAGCAATAAGTGAAGATTTTACAAATCAAAAATCAGTATTTAACAATATGTTAGTTGTAACCAAAAATGGCGGAAAAACTTATGCAGTAATTGATGTAAGAGGAAATGCAATTATAGAAGCTAAATATGATAATATTGAATATTTACCATATTCAGGAGACTTCTTAGTTACAAGCAACAATAAAGTGGGAATTATATCTTCAAATAAAGAAACTAAAGTACAAATATTATATGATAGTTTGGAATTAATTGATAATGAGTCAGGATTATACTTAGCGAAAAAAGACAATAAATATGGAGTAATAGATTCAAACGGAAACATAAAAATTTATATTGAATATGACCAAATTGGAATTGATAACACAAAATTTAAAGAAAATAATATAAAAAATAAATATTTATTAGATAATGGAATGATACCTGCAAAAAAAGATAACAAGTGGGGAACATTTGACAAGGATGGAAAACAAATTATTCCATTCGAATACGATAGCTTTGGATATATAGCTACAAGCAATAAAGATGCAATTAATTTATTGCTAATACCAAATTATAATATGTTAGTTGCTTGTCAAAATAAAAAATACGCACTAATTAATTCATCAGGAGATATAATTGTTAAACCAATAATTGATGATGTATATATGACAATAAGCTCAGGAAAAACATATTATTATATGAATGTTTATAATAAAAACATAAATATAGAAGACTGGTTAAAAAATAATTTATAAAAAATTGTCCAAAAGGTTATAAGCCTTTTGGGCAACTTTTTTTGTTATAGAATATTTTTAGTAATGTATGAATATAAATATATATAGTAAACTAAAGAAACAAGGAGAATATATATGTTTAATGTAACAGTATTAAAAATGAAGGATATAATAAAATATCTTGTGGGAATTATAATAACAATTATTTTTGTTATATATACTGCAAGATATTTTTCATCTACAAAAATTAAAACAAAGGAAGCAGAGAAAAAACAAAGTAAGATAGAGATATTTCAATTTGGAAGTTTGACCAGTTGTTTAAGCAAAACAATTCCAACAATGTCATATATTAATGAAGAATACAATGGAGAAGAACAAGAAAAGCAAAATGAAGAAGAAACAAATTATTTAGAAGAATTCTTAAGAACAGAAATAAGTAGTATAAAAGGAATTGAAAAAATAGAAAAATATGATAATATAGAAAAAACAAATGAAAATTCAGAAGAACAAACAAGTCCAAATGAACAAAAAGAAGAGATTATTTTAGCGGGTACACAAGGAATATTAACAGAAGTTGTTACTCAAAATCCAATAAAAGAAAGCTTTAATGTTCAGTATGGAAAGGTAAAAATAAAAAATGAAACAACATACAATTTAACAGATGATATTTTAAAACCAGATATAACAATAGATAATAAAAACATATTAATATTTCATACACATAGTTGCGAGAGTTATACACCAAGCCAGCAATATCCTTATGAACAAACAGGAAATTATAGAACAACAGATTTAAACTATACTGTAACAAGAGTAGGAACAGAACTTGAAAATTATTTAAAACAATATAATATAAATGTAGCTCATAATACATCTTATCATGATTATCCAGCATATAATGGTTCATATACACGTTCATTAGAAACGGTTAATAATATGTTAAAAACAACATCATCAGATATAATAATTGATTTACACAGAGATGCAATAGGCTCAAGACCAGATTATGCACCAACAGTAAAGATAGGAGAAGACTATTGTGCTCAAATTATGTTTGTAATTGGAACAAATGAAGGAGGATTATGGCACCCTAATTGGAATCAAAATTTAAAATTTGCTATAAAAGTACAAGAAAAAGCAGAAGAAATGTATCCTGGACTATTTAAGCCAATTATGCTAACTAAATCTAGATATAATCAACATACTGGCAAATATGCTAATATAATAGAAGTAGGAGCAACTGGAAATACTCTAGAACAATGCTTAAATAGTATGAAATATTTTTCATCAGTTATGAATGAAATTTTAAAATAATTAAAAAAAAAAATTAAGAACTATTTTATTACTTTTAGATTTATGATATAGTATATAAAAAAAGAAAAGGAAATAAGAAAAATGAAAGAATCAAAAGTAAAAATGTCAAAGGAAAAAATTGAAAAAAAGAAAAAGAAAATAATAAAAACATTTATAACAATAATAGCAGTAATATTATTGATAATAATAGGATATAAAGCAAATGACTATATTATATTAGACAAGAATAAAACTATAAATTTAATAATAAATAATAGAAATGTAACCTCTAATTTGAAAAAAGATATACTTGTACAAGATGATGGAATATACATATCAAAACAAGACTTGGGCAATTTTTTTGATAAATATATTTATGAGGATACACAAAATCAACAAATAGTAACAACTTATGATAATAAAATTGCAACAATTAGTTTAAAAGAAAATAAAATAAATATAAATGGATCAGATAAAGATACATATTTAGGCACAATAAAAAAAGATGACACAATTTATATTCCAATAGAAGAGCTAGAAGATGTGTATGGTATAGAAATTAAATATATAGAAAACTCAAAAGTATTAACAATAGATTCTGTATCTAAAGAACAAAAGAAAGCAATAATTACGAAAAATGTATCAGTAAAATCTTCAAAAAAATTAATTGCTAAAACAGTAGACAGAATAAAAAAAGGAAGTTATGTGATCGTAGTATCTGAAGAAAATGGGTATGCAAGAATTAGAACTGAAAATGGAAAATTAGGATATATAAAATCAAATAAGATTACAAATACGGTTGTAGTAAGAGAAGAGATTCAAACATCAAAACAGATAGAAGAAAAAGTAAATTTAGTATGGGATTACTATTCAGAAGTTGCAACAGCACCTGATAGAACAGGAGTTACAATGGATGGGGTAAATGTTGTATCACCAGCATTTTTCCATTTAAATTCTAAAGGAGAGTTGACTGAAAATGTTGGACAAGCTGGAAAAGAATACATAGAGTGGGCACACAATAATGGATACAAAGTTTGGCCAATGGTTCAAAATGCAGGAGATGGCATGATGAAAATTACTTCTGAGATTATGAATGATTATAATAAAAGACAAAAATTAATAGAAAATATAGTAACGGCATGTGTTAAATATAAATTAGATGGTATAAATATTGATTTTGAAAATATGAAACAAGAAGATAAGAATATGTATTCAAGATTTATAATAGAATTAACACCAAGAATAAAAGATATGGGAATGGTTGTTTCTGTTGATGTGACAGCACCAGATGGATCTGAAACATGGTCAATGTGCTTTGACAGACATGTAATAGGCGACGTGGCAGACTATATAGTATTTATGGCTTATGACCAATATGGAACATCAAGTAATAAATCAGGAACAACTGCAGGATATGACTGGGTAAATTTAAGTCTTAATAAATTTTTAAAAACAGAAGAAATACAGAGCAACAAAATAATATTGGCAATTCCATTATATACAAGATTATGGACAGAAGATAGTTCAGGAAAACTTGTAAAACAGCCAATAACTGTATCAATGAAAAACATAGAAAAAACAATTCCAAATGGCATTGAAAAACAATGGGATGACAATCTAAAACAATACTATGTGGAATATAAAGATGGTTCATATACTAAAAAAATGTGGATAGAAGATGAAGAGTCACTAAAAGCAAAAATCAGTTTAATTAAAAACAACAATTTAGGTGGTGTAGCATCTTGGGAAAAAGGTATGGAAACAGATGATTTTTGGACATTCTTAAAACAAGAAATAAATAAATAGTAAATACAGCATATTGTTTTAAAATAAAATAAAACAATATGCTAATTTTTTGTAAAAACTCTTGACTTTTCGGGGTTTGCAAATATATAATGACAAAAAGAACATTTGGAGGTATTAAGAATACATGCAAAAAGAAAACGTATATTATACAACAGAAAAATATGGAAACTTAACAGATGAACAAATAATATCTCAAATAAAAGAAGGGGACGAGCAGGCATTATCCTTTCTATTAGAAAAATACAAAGACCTAGTTAATTCCAAAGTTGGAAAATATTTTATAATCGGAGCAGAAAAAGAGGACATTATACAAGAAGGAATGATAGGACTATATAAAGCAATAAAAAATTTTGATAGTGGCAAACAAAATACATTTAAAACATTTGCAAACTTATGTGTAGAGAGACAATTAATCACAGCTATTAAAAGTTCAAATAGACAAAAACATATACCACTAAATTCCTATTTGTCTTTAAATACATCTGCTTATGATAATGATGAAGATGGAACAGAATTAATAGAGACATTCGAAGTCGATACAATAGAAGATCCATTAGAAACAATAATGAAAAGAGAGTATTTTAATGAAATCCAAAATACTATGAGTAAATCTCTAAGCAAATTTGAGGAGAAGGTATTAGAGAGATATATGCAAGGGGAAACTTATGAAATAATTGCCAAAAAATTAGATACTCCAATAAAATCAGTAGATAATGCTATTCAAAGAATAAGAAAAAAAGCAATAAAAAATATATTTTAAATTAAGTTGGAAATTAGACTTTTAAAGTCTAACTTCCAATTTATAATATTAATTTTTATAAATGCTTGCATAGCTCAGTAGGTAGAGTGCAGCCTTGGTAAGGCTGAGGTCACGGGTTCGATTCCCGTTGTAAGCTCCAAAACATTATAAGGCAAAGAAGAACTTTATCATAGAACTTTATCATTATAAAGTTCTTTTTTGCATAACAATTAGAATAACAAAACATAATATAATAATATATATAATTAGAAATTTATAAAAAATAGTTGATATTTTTATTAAATTAATATAAAATTTAAAAAGACTAAAGGAGGAAACAAATGATAACTTTAAAAGATGTTAAAGAAAATCCTGAAGTAGATGCTTTGATAAGAGGAGCACAAAAACAATTAAATGCATTAGGTTATACAGAACATTCACACAGACATATATCAATAGTATCCAAAAGAGCAGGAGATATATTAGAAAAATTAGGATATCCAGAAAGAACAGTTGAATTAACAAGAATAGCAGGATATATGCATGACATAGGAAATTGTGTAAACAGAGTAGATCATGCACATAGCGGTGCGATTTTAGCATATAACATTCTAAAAGATATGGGGATGCCAGTAGAAGAAAGAACAGAAATAATGATGGCAATAGGAAACCATGATGAAAAAACTGGGAATGCAATTAGTGATATATCAGCAGCATTAATACTTGCAGATAAATCTGATGTGCACAGAGATAGGGTGGTAAATAGAAACTTATCAAACTTCGACATACATGATAGAGTTAATTATGCTGTAACAAATGCAGAACTAACATTAGATTCAGAAGAAAGAAAACTGCTATTAAATTTAACAATAGATACAAAAATATGTCCAGTTTTAGATTATTTTGAAATATTTATGGATAGAACAATGATGAGTAAATATGCAGCAAAATTTTTAAAACTATGGTTTGAATTAATAATAAATAATACAAAACTACTATAATATGGAGGAAATAAAATGAAAAAACAAAGTACAAATAATAAAAATGTAATAAAAACAATAAAAATATTAACAATTGTTTTATTAATTATTTTGATATCAATGATAGGATTTTTTGGTATATACAAACAAAATAAGAACCAAATGAGTAACACAATAAAAGATTATTCATACTCAATGAATTTAGAAGGTGCAAGAACAATAAAATTAAAAATAAAAGATGATACAAGTGATGAGGAAAAAACAGAGGACAACTTTAATAAATCTAAAAAAGTTTTGGAAGGAAGATTAAAAGCATTAGGAGTTGAGGAATATAATATCAGCTTAAATACAAAAACAGGTGAAATAATAATAGAAATACCAGAAAACACCAAAACAGATACTTTGGTCTCAAATTTAAGTACAGTAGGAAAATTTGAAATTATAGACAATGAAACAGAAGAAGTATTATTAAATAACAACAATTTAAAATCAGCAAATGTTTTATACAATACAACAACATCAGGAACATCTGTATATTTAGAAATAGCTTTTAATAAGGATGGAAAAAGTAAATTAGAAGATATAAGCAAAACTTATGCTACTTCAAAAGAAAGTAACACAACATCATCAGACGAAAATAACACAGAATCAGATGAAAACACTACAGAAAACACTGAGACAGAAAACTCAACAAATAAATCAACCCAAAAGCAAATAAAAATGAAAATAGATGATGATGAAATAATGACAACAAGCTTTGATGAACCAATAACAACAGGAAAAATACAATTATCAATAGGTTCTGCAACAACAGACACAGATACATTGCAAAATTATATTTCACAAGCACAAAATATTGCAACAGTATTAAATAATGGAAACTTACCAGTAGAATATGATATAGAAAAAAATCAATATATATTATCAGATATAAGTAAACAAGATTTAGGACTTATAGTAATTGCAGTATTAATTGTAGTAGTTATTGGTTTAATTGCTTTAATAATCAAATATAAGACAAAAGGATTGTTAGCAGGAATTTCTTATGTTGGATTAGTGGCTTTATATTTATTATTAATAAGATATGCAAATGTTGTTATTTCAATAGAATCAATATTTGGAATTTTGACAATATTGATTTTAAACTATATATTTACAGTTATGATTCTGAATAATATAGAAAAAAATAATAATATAGTAAATAAAGCTACATTAGAAACATATAAAAAATTCTTTGGCAGAATAATACCAATTTGTTTAATAACAATAGTATTTTGTTTTATAAAATGGATACCTATAAGCAGTTTTGGAATGATAACATTCTGGGGATTAATAATGATTGCAACTTATAATGCAGTAATAACAAGAAGTTTATTAAAAATAGATATAGAAGAAAAATAGGAGGTATGAATCATGAAACAAAAAAGTACAAAGATTTTAGTAATATTAATAGCAATTATATTAGTATTAGGCGCTATTATGATTTATACAAAAGGATTAGCCTTTGAATTAAAATATCAAGATAGCAAACAAGTTGAGCTTAATTTAGGAAAACAATTTGAGGAAAAAGATATAAAAGAAATAACAAATGAAGTGTTTGAAGGACAACCAGTAATTATTAGACCAATAGAAGTATATAAAGATGCAGTAAGCATTACTACAACTGAAATTACTGAAGAACAAAAAAATGAATTGGTATCAAAAATTAATGAAAAATATGGTACAGAATTATCTTCAGATAATATAACAATTGAAGATGTATCACATATAAGAGGAAGAGATATTATAAAACCATATATAATACCATTCGGAATAGCTACTATAGTTATTTTAGCATATTTAGTTATTAGATATAATAAGTTAAACTCATTTGAAATTTTAACACAAGCAATAGGAATAATAGTTTTATCACAATTAGTCCTATTAGGAGTTATGGCAATTACCAGAATGCCAATAGGCGGATTCACAATCCCAACAATATTGATAGTTTATATGCTATCAACATATATTTGTACAACTAAATTTGATGGGGATTTGGAAAAGAAAATAGCAGATGAAACAACTAAATAATATAGAATAAAACAATAAATAGTTGATATATTAGTATATCAACTATTTTATATTAAAAAAATTTAAAAAATAACTATACAAAATAAAAAAAGTAATGATATAATAGCATCAAATAGAAAAGTAAAAAATGGAGGTCATATTAATGGGAAACATAGTATTACTAGATGACTTAACTATAAATAAAATAGCAGCTGGAGAAGTTATAGAAAGACCAGCTTCAGTAATAAAGGAAATGGTGGAAAACTCTATAGACGCAGGAGCAAATAACATAACAGTAGAAATAAGAAATGGAGGAATTTCATTTATAAAGGTAACTGACAATGGTAAAGGAATTGCACCAGATGATTTAGAAATTGCATTCGAAAGACATGCAACAAGTAAAATAAGGAGTGCAGAAGACTTAGACGTTGTGACATCAATGGGATTCAGAGGAGAAGCCTTGGCAAGTATTGCAGCAATAGCAAATGTTGAAATGATATCTAAAACTGAAAGTCAAGATACAGGATACAAAATAGTAGTAGAAGCGGGGAATGTGTTAGATAAGCAAGAGGTTGGCTGTCAAACAGGAACATCAATAACAGTTAAGAATTTATTTTTTAATACTCCAGTAAGATATAAGTTCTTAAAAAAGGATTATACAGAATCAGGATATGTTGAAGATGTAATTACAAGAATCGCTTTAGTAAACCCTGATATAGCTATAAAATTAATAAATACAGGAAAAACAGTAATCCAGACAAATGGAAATGGAGACATAAAAAGTGTGATATATAGTATATATGGAAAAGATGTAGCTACAGGAGTATTGCCAGTTGAATATACTTATGAAGATATAAAAATTTCAGGTGTAATAGGAAAACCTGAGATAGCAAGATCAAATAGGTCAAATCAATTATTTTTTGTCAATAAAAGATATATAAAAGACAAAACATTATCAGCAGCAACGGAACAAGCATTTAAAGGCTTAATTCCAATAGGAAAATTTGGATTTGTCATTTTAAATATAAATATGAATCCATCTAAGGTAGATGTAAATGTACATCCAGCTAAATTAGAAGTAAGGTTTGAGGAAGAAAATAAAATTTTTCAATCAATATATCATGCAATAAAAGACACTCTATTAAAAAGTGAATTAGTTGCTAATACTGAAAAACAAGAAATAAAAGAAGAAAACAAATCACAAGGATTGTTCGATTTTAGAAAAAATGAAACAAAGAAAATAGAACAATATAATGAAGAAGAAAGTAAAATAAAAACCAATGTTCAAGATACTTTAAAAATGGGACAAGGAGGCCCAGTGAACACAGCAGACGTACTTGAACAATTAAGAAAGATGCAGAAAGATCTTGAAAAACAAGTTGAGGAAAATCCTACAATAAAGTTAAATGAAAACTATGTGGAAATGAAAGAGAATTTAGAAACAGACATATTTACCAAGACAGATACACCAAAAGAAGAACCAAATAACAAGTTAGAAGAAAATGTAGAAGAGCCAAAAAAAGAAAATGCAGAAGAAATTTCAGAAGAGCCAAAAAAAGAAAATTCAGAAGAAATTTCAGAAGAACCAAGAAAAGAAAGCACGGAAGAAATTGCTGAAGAACCAAAAAAAGAAAGCACGGAAGAAATTGTTGAAGAGCCAAAAAAAGAAAATGTAGAAGAAAATAGAAATGAAAAAGCGGATGCAGAAACAATAAAAGAGACATCAGAGACAGAAGAAAAAATAGAAAAGATAAAAGAGCAAATACATGAATTAGAAAACAACCAATATGAAGATAAAACACCTATAGACTTTAATGAAATGTATGAAAAATTATTTGGTACAAAACCAATATTAAACAATAATGATGAAATAGAACAAAAACCAAAAGATACAACAATTGATTTAATCAAAGACAATATGTCTGTATTTGAAGAAAATGAAGAGTATAAAAAACCAATCTATAAGTTTATAGGAATAGTATTTAATACATACATAATAATAGAGATGGATAAAGAAATGTACATAATAGACCAACATGCAGCACATGAAAGAATTATGTATGAAAAAGTAAAGAAAAACTATTATAGCGAAGGAACAAAGGATTCACAAATGCTATTATTACCAGATATAATAACTCTATCTCACAAAGAAATGGAAATCGCAAAAGATAATATTGAAATGTTTGAAAATGCAGGATTTTGTTTGGAAGAATTTGGAGAGAACACAATAAAATTAACAGGAGTGCCAACAATTTGCATAGATATAGATAACAAAGAACTATTTTTAGAAACATTGGATGAAATAAATACAGTAGCAAGAACAGCAAAACAAGAAAAAGAAGAAAAGTTCATAGCAACAGTAGCATGCAAAGCAGCAGTTAAAGCAAATATGGTATTAGATAAAGCCGAAGTAGAAAGTTTGATGGACAAATTATTAGAACTTCCAAATCCATTTACATGTCCACACGGAAGACCTACTGCTATAAAAATGAGCAAATATGATATAGAAAGAAAATTTGCAAGAAAATAGCTTTATAGAAAAATATATAACAATAAACCAAAATTAGAAGAGGGGAGAAAAATATGACCTGGATAATAATTTTAATAGTTGTAATATTACTCTTAGTTTTATTAAGATGGACATGGCACAACTTAGGCAGTATTGAAAATTCAGCTAAATGTACATACATAGTAGGAGGATTAGTTATTGTATATATAATAACATTTATAATATACAATATATCTAAAATTGGAATTACCTATGAAAATAAAGAAACAATGAAATTAATCCAAACTGTTTTTGTATCCCTTTTTACAATAGTAAATAGTTATGTAATATTACCTTACTCATTTAAAAAAATAGAACAAATAAATAGTGGAAAGGCAAAAAAAGAACAAATCAAGAAAAGTATTATAATTTTATTAGTTATAATTTTAATAGTAGGAATGTTTGAAAGTTTGTATTTAGGAAGCGTTCAGCAAGGAATTTTAAGTATCATTAATAAATAGGAGTAGTTAACATGAAGAAAAAAGTTATAGTTATATGTGGGCCGACGGCTTCAGGAAAAACAGCACTTTCCATAGAACTGGCAAAAAAGATTAATGGAGAAATAATATCAGCAGATTCTATGCAAATATATAAGGAAATGAATATTGGAACTGCAAAACCAACAAAGGAAGAAATGCAAGGAATAAAACATTATCTTTTGGATTTTGTATCTCCAAATGAAAGATATAGTGTCGCACAGTACAAACAAGACGCCAAAAATGCAATAAAAGAGATTATAGCAAAAGGTAAGATACCTATAATAGTTGGTGGAACAGGACTTTATATAGACAGTTTAATATATGAGATAGAATATAATGATATAAAGATTGATGAAAATTATAGAAAAGAATTAGAAAAAATAATAGAAAAACAAGGCTTAGAAAAATTGTATAAAAAAGCTATGCAAATAGATCCAATTGCAATGGAAAAAATAAGCATAAATGACAAAAAAAGAATTATGAGAGTTTTAGAAATATATAAATCTACAGGAAAAACAAAGACAGAACAAGAATTAGAATCAAGAAAAAAACCAGTTGAATTTGATTATAAAGTATTTGCAATAAATTGGGATAGAGAAACATTATATCAAAGGATAAATAAGAGAGTAGATATAATGATAGAACAAGGATTGATCGACGAAGTAAAAAATATCTTAGAAAAATATGATAAGTTTCCAACTGCAATGCAAGGATTAGGATATAAAGAGGTAGTTGATTATATAAATGGAATTTATACAAAAGAAGAGATGATAGACAAAATCAAAATGGAAACAAGAAGATATGCAAAAAGACAATTGACATGGTTTAGAAAAAATAAACAAACAATATGGCTTGATGGAACAAATAATTTACAAAATAATATAAATATTATTTTGGAGGGAATAAGTTGAAAAAAGAAGATAAAAAAAGAAAAGAGAAAGTTAATAGTAAAAGAATAATTATATATGTGGCGTTCCTTTTAATGTTAATTTATCTGATATATGCAGTGTATTTACTTGTAAAAGAACCAACAAATAAAGTTACAATAGAAAAAAGTACTTTATACTTGGAAGAGACAGATATAGGATATGTTATAAGAAATGAACAAGTGGTAAAAGGAAATAACTATAAAAATGGTATGGAACAAATAAAAAATGAAGGGGAAAAAACAGCAAAAGGAGAATCTATATACAGATATTATAGCAAAAATGAAGATGAGCTTAAACAAAAAATATCTGAACTTGATTTAAAGATACAAGAAGCATTGAAAGGCCAAAAAGGTACATTTTCCTCTGACGTGAAATTGTTGGAAAATCAATTGGATGAAAAAGTAGAAGCACTAAGAAAAATGACAGATATATCAAAAATAACAGAATATAAGAAACAAATAAATGACATCATTACTAAAAAAGCTAAAATATCTGGAGAAACAAGTGCTGCAGGAACATATTTAAAAGAATTATATACTCAAAGAAACAGCCTCGAAGAACAATTAAATTCTGGAGCGGAGTATATTAAGGCACCAATAAGTGGAGTTGTCTCTTATAAAGTAGATGGGTTAGAAGAAACGTTAACACCAAATAATTTTTCAACATTAAATAAAGAATTTTTGGAAAGCTTAAAATTAAAAACGGGACAGCTAATAGCGACAAATGATGAATGCGGAAAAATAATTGATAGCTCTCAATGCTATATTGCTACAATATCTAATTCAGAAGAGGCAAAAAAAGCAAAATTAGAAGATAAGGTTAAGGTAAGACTAGCAAATAATAAAGTAATTGATGCAAAGATATCATATATATCACAAGAAAACGAAGAAGAAACATTAATAATTCTTGAAATTAATAATCAAATAAGTGAACTTGCAAATTATAGAAAAATTTCATTTGATTTAATTTGGTGGAGTAGTACAGGATTAAAAGTACCAAACCAAGCAATTGTAGAAGAAAATGGATTAAATTATGTTGTTAGAAATAGAGCGGGCTATTTAAGTAAAATATTGGTGAAGATTAAAAGAAAAAATGAGAAATATTCTATAGTTTCTAATTATGATACAGATGAATTAAAAAAATTAGGATTTACAAGTGACGATATAAAATCGATGAAAAGTATAACAATTTATGATGAAATAATATTAACCCCAGATTTAAGTAAAATAGAATAAATATTACAACAATATTACAAAAAGATTAAAATTTTATTACATTTATAAAAACTATTGACAATAAATAAAAAAAAGTAGATACTTATAGCATAATATGTAAAGTTATTTTAGGAGGTTTTTTTATGTCAGGAGCATTAATGAACAAGGTTTGGAATTTATTTGGAATGGATTCAGCAGAAACAGAAGATTATGATAATGAAGATATATATGACTATGAAAATGATGAGGAAGAAGAAGTAGAAGATAAAAAACTATTTGGAAGAAGAAACAACAAAGTTGTAAATATGCCACAAACACAAAGTCAAGCAATAAAAATGGTTATTTCTCAACCAACAACATTTGAACAATCTGATGAAATATGTGGATTTTTAAAAGAAAAAAAATCTGTAATAGTTAATTTAGAATATGTAAATAAAGATGTTGCAAGAAGAATTGTGGACTTTATAAGTGGTGGAGTTTATGCTTTAGATGGATATATCCAAAAAGTATCAAATTCAATATTCTTAGTAGCACCATCAAATTATGAAATAACAAATGAAATGGCAAGAGAAGAAATAAAAAATAAATTATCAGTTTCATGGTTAAGAAATAATAATGTAAATAATTAGTAGTATAATTTTACTATTGGGGAGGAAAAAATGATAACACCTTTAGATATAGAAAATAAAAGATTTGCAAAACAAATGGTAAATGGTTATAGTGTGGAAGAAGTAGATGATTTTTTAGATGAATTGACAGTGGAATATTCTAAAAACTACAAAGAAGTTAATGAATTAAGAACTAAAGTTGAAGAATTAAATAATAGTTTAGTTCAATATAAAACAATAGAATCTACATTACAAAATACGCTTGTAATGGCCCAAACTACAGCAGAGGAAGTAAAAAATGTTGCAAAACAAAAAGCAGACCAAATAGTAGAAGAAGCAAAAGCCAATGCTCAAAAACAAGTTGATGAATTGAATAATGAAATACTTTTAAAACAAAAAGAATTAGATGATGTAAAAAAACAATTTGATATATATAAAGCCAAAATGGAATCTTTATTGATTTCTCAATTAGAATTGATAAAAGATATAAATAAAGAAGATTAAAATATAAATACTAAAGACAAAACTACCTTATGAAGGTAGTCTTTTTTATTTTTGGGAATATAAAATAAAAAAATGTAAAATAAATAAGAAAAATATTACAAAACAAGAAGAATATTACAGAACTATTAAATATATGTTACAATTCTATTAATTCTATTGACTTTATACAAAAAAAGAATAAAATTATAACATAGGAGAAAAAGCAAAATGAGAATAGTAAGTGGAACAGCTAGAGGAACAAAATTATATACATTAGAAGGACTAACAACAAGACCCACATTAGATAGAGTGAAAGAATCCTTATTTAATATAATACAAAATGATATACAAGATTCAGTATTTCTTGATGTGTTTTCTGGAAGTGGAGCAATAGGATTAGAAGCAGCAAGTAGAGGAGCTAAAAAAGTTATTTTATGCGATAAATCGAAAGAAGCTATAAACATAATAAACAAAAATATTGAAAAAACACATTTAAGCAAAAAAGTAGAATTATATAATTTAGACTATGAAATGTTATTAAAAACAAAAATAAACGAAAATGTAGATATTGTATACATAGATCCACCTTATGATTCGGATTTTGCAATAAAATCAGTTGATATTCTTATTAACCAAAATTTAGTTAACGAAGATTCTAAAATAATTATAGAAACTGATAACGAAAACCAAATATTAGATAAATTAAAAAAAAGACAAATTGAAATAATAGATAAAAGAAAGTATGGACGAGCAGTCTTAATATTCTTAAAAATTGGAAAGGGGTAAAACCATGGAAATATTTGAACTATTGGAGTCTTTAGAAGACATAATAGAAAGAAGCAGAAACTTACCATTCTCTGCAAAAGGTGTGGTTGATAAAGAAGAAATATTAGACCTAATAAAAGAAATAAGATTAAAACTTCCAGATGAATTAAAACAAGCAAAATGGGTAAAAGAAGAAAGACAACGTATTTTAGTAGAAGCTCAAAAAGAAGCTGATGGAATAGTTAAAGAGGCAGAAAATAGAATAATTTCAATGATAGATGAACATGAAATAACAAGAAAAGCTTATGAACAAAAAAAAGAAATAATAGAAAATGCTAATGAAAGATCAAGAGAAATTTCAAATGGAACAAAAGAATATGCAGACGAATTGCTAGCACATACAGAAGAAGTTTTAACTCAAACATTAGGAGGATTAGAAAAAAATATTTCAGAAGCTTTAAAATTAATGGAGATATCTATAGAAGACACACTAAAAACAGTACAAAATAGTAGAAAAGAATTAAATTAAATTTAAAATAAGGAGGGAAACGGAGGAAGGTCTATTCTCTCCTTGTATTTTTGGAGGAAAAAATGGCAAAGAGAAAATATAAAAAAAGAAAAACAGCAAAAAAAAGAGCATCAAATATTGATTTAACTATAGTAGCATTAATAATATTAAGCATATTATTAGGAGTGTTAATTTATGGAAAATCAGGAGTAATAGGAATAAAATTAAATGAGATTCTTGGCGGAATGATGGGAATTATAAAATACGTTTTACCAATAGGAATATTTGCAATAGCTATAAAGATAGCGTGTGCTGATAATGAATATTTATCTTCAAAATTAATACAATATGCAGTATTGTTGATAAGTTTTTCAGTATTAATAAGTGTATACCAAATAAATATAGGGGAATTGACAATATTGGATAAAGATTTATCTAATGTTGTTAAAGATGCATACAATTTACGGTGCTCAAGGAAACGGAGGAGGAGCACTTGGAGCAATTTTGGCTACACCACTTGTCAATCTACTAGGAAAAATAGGTGCTACTATATTATGTATTGGAGTAGTAATAATGTTTGCAGTCTTTACATTTGGAATAAACATGTCTGAAATCATAAATAATATGGTGGAAAAATCAGAAGAAAATAGAGAAGAAAGATTAGAAAAGAAACAAAAAATAAAAGAAGAGCAATTAAAAGCAAGACAAGAAATGATAGAACAAAAAAAGAAAAACAAACAACCAACAAAAGAAAATGAAAATGTTGGGGAACAAATAAAAATCAATTTTGGTGGAAGAATTTTAGATGAAGAAGATTCTACAAAAAGGAAAAAATATGATCATAAAGATGATGATTTAATACCATTAACAAAAGAAAACAAAAATGCCCAATTAATACAGCCTGACGTTATAGAAAATAATTTATTTAGACAAGAAGAAGAAAAGAAAGAAGATAAAACAAAAGAGGTATTACAGTTAGAACATGCAATGATAGTAGAAGATGAAAATTATGAATATCCACCACTTGAATTATTAGGAAAAGTGCCTAAAAAAACACTAAAAGGAGGAGCTAAAGCTTTAACTGATACAGCAACCAAATTACAGAAAACGTTATATAGCTTTGGAGTATCAGCAAAAGTTGAAAATGTATCAGTAGGACCAGCAATTACAAGATATGAACTAAAACCAGCTGAAGGTGTAAGAGTAAGTAAAATAGCAAATTTAGCAGATGATATAGCTCTAAATTTGGCTGCAGAAACAATAAGAATTGAAGCACCAATACCTGGAAAACAAGCAGTAGGGATAGAAGTACCAAATAAAGAAAAAGAAGCTGTACATTTAAGAGAAGTATTAGAAAGTGAAGAATTCGAAAATAATAAATCAAAATTAACAGTTGCGTTAGGAAAAGACGTTGCTGGAAATATACAGCTAGCTGATATTGCAAAGATGCCTCACGTGTTAATTGCAGGATCAACAGGATCTGGAAAAAGTGTGTGCATTAATACTATAATTACAAGTATTATTTATAATGCTAAACCAAGTGAAGTAAAAATGGTAATGGTAGATCCTAAAGTTGTTGAATTATCAGTATACAATGGAATACCTCATTTATTAATACCAGTTGTAACAGATCCAAAAAAAGCAGCAGGAGCACTTGCATGGGCTGTACAAGAAATGGATAATAGATATAATTTATTTGCAACCAAAGGCGTAAGAGATATAAAAGGCTACAACAAAGCAATTGAAAAAGAAGAAGGAATGGGAAAATTACCACAAATAGTAATAATAGTAGATGAGTTAGCAGATTTAATGATGGTTGCAGCAAAAGATGTTGAGGAATCAATATGTAGATTAGCCCAAAAAGCAAGAGCAGCAGGAATGCATTTAGTAATTGCAACACAAAGACCATCTGTTGATGTAATTACTGGACTAATTAAAGCAAATATTCCATCAAGAATAGCATTTGCAGTATCATCACAAGTAGATTCAAGAACTATTCTAGACTCTGTAGGAGCAGAAAAACTATTAGGAAAAGGAGATATGCTATTTTTCCCTGCTGGAGCACCAAAACCAATAAGAGTACAAGGAGCATTTGTTTCAGATGAAGAGGTAGAAAAAATAGTTGGATTTATAAAACAAAATGGAACAGCAAATTATAGTGAAGACATTTTGGAAACAATAGAAAACAACAACAAAACAGAAAAAGAATTAATACAAGAACAGGCCGAAGATGATGACACAGATCCATTTTTAATGGATGCAATAGATGCTGTAGTAGAACAAGGACAAGCATCAACGTCATTTATACAAAGAAAATTTAAAGTGGGATATGCAAGAGCTGGAAGGATTATAGACCAGATGGAAGAAAGAGGTATTATTTCTGGATATCAAGGAAGTAAACCAAGAGAAGTCTTAATAACAAAAGAAAGACTTGAAGAATTAAAAATGAGTACAAATTCGCAAGAAACAGAAGAGTAAAATGTTAAGATTTGACAAACAAAAAACAAGAATTTTTTAGATTATGAAAAACAGAGTGAAAGGAGAGTATAATGCAACAAAAGAAGAAAAACTTACTAGAAAAAATAGTGAAAAAAGACTATAACAATGAATTAGAAAAAATTCTAGAAGAAAAGCAATTTGGTGAAAATGTTAAAAATACTCTCTTAGGCATTTTATATAAAATCGAAGCATCATATAAAGACGTAGAAACAGTAAAAAAAGATATAGAAACAAAAGATGAATATATATCAAATTTATTAGATATCATAAAAAATGATTGTAATTCAATCAAAATAATTAAAATGAATGATGAAAAAAATAAAATACCAAACAACAAAACATATATAATAGATAAAGAAAAAAAAGAAATAATAGCATATCCAATCGAAAGAAAAGTGTTATATGCTATAGGAAAAATTGGAAAAAAAGAAAAGATAATAAAAGATGATTATTTTATAATTAATGAAACTCTATCAGAACTTATAAATGTGGGAAATAACATTAATATGGTAGAACCTTTAAGAGATTTTAATGGATATTCTTGGACAAGTATACCACAAGAGATTGAGAGTATAGACCACAATTTAATATATCAAAATTTAAGAATTTTAGTAGGTTACAAATTTTTAGATAAATGGATAAAAAATAATGAATTCATAATTGATTATTTTGAACTATTTAAGGAAAAATTAGAAAATAAATATGGCAAAAAAAATAAAGATGAATTAATAGAAATATTATCAAAAATATCAATATTATTAAGTTTAAAATTTAATAGTATTGAAAAAGAAAAATTAATAAAAATAAAACAAGAAATAGAAAAAGAAATAGATAAGACAAAAAATAAAGAGGAATTCATTAAAAACATAACAAATAAAAAAATCCAAATAACAGAAAAAATAAAAGAAATAGATACTGTTATTAGTAACAAAGAGTTACTACAAAATGAATATATAAAAAGAAATGAAAAATTACCATTAGAAAAGAAAATATTTAGTATGAGAATATTAGCACAAATAATGGAGGAAGAAAAAAATCAATATTTTAATGAATTAGAAAAATTAAACAAACTAATTAACCCACAGAATTTTGTAAAATACAAAAAAGAAATTGATGAAAAATACAGATATCTAGAAATTATAGATACAGAAGATACAAAAAAATTAGACGATTTTAAAATCCAATTGCAAAAAATATTTTTAAATTTAATAAAAATAGATATAAAACAAGCAGAAACAAAACAAGAAATAGAAAAAATAATTTATAATTTTAGATATTATTTATTATTACAATATGATTATGAAAATACAATACAAAAAATAGAAAAATTACATAAATCAATAAGTGAAGTAACAGAATTATTAATTGATAAAGCAATAGACTTAAAAGTTATACAAAAAATTTCTAATAATAAAAATGTCAATTATGAAATATTAAAAAATATATTTAATGTAAGAATAATAAAATTAGAAGATGCATATTTAAAAATAACTAAAGAAAAAGACAAATATTTTATTCAAATTTTTGATGAAAATGTTTTCGAAGAAAAAATAGAAATATTAAAACCTAAAGAATTAGAAATAAAATTAAACAAAAAAATACCAATATGGTGTTAAGAAGAGGAGAGGATTTATGAAAATTACATTTTTGGGAGCAACAAGAACTGTTACAGGTTCTAATTATCTTGTAGAAGCAGCAGGAAAAAAATTTTTAGTGGATTGTGGAATGTGGCAAGGAAAAAAGGAACTAGAAGAAGAAAACTTTGAAGAATTTGATTTTAATCCTGCAGAAATAGATTTTATGTTATTAACACACGCTCATATAGACCATTCTGGAAGGATACCAAAATTATATAATGAAGGATTTAAAAATAAAATATATGCTCATAAAGCAACTGCAGACTTATGTGCATTAATGCTACCTGATAGTGGACATATTCAAGAAATGGAAAATGAATGGAAAAACAGAAAAAGAATGAGAAAAGGATTAGAACCAAGAGAACCACTATATACAGCAGAACAAGCAGCAAGATGCTTAGAAATATTTGAACCTGTAAAATATGATGAAATAATAGAAATCACACCAGACATTCATGTAAGATTTAATGATGCAGGACACATGTTAGGATCTAGCATTATAGAATTATGGGTAAATGAAAATGGAAAACAAACAAAAACAGTTTTCACTGGTGATTTAGGAAACAATGACATACCATTATTGAGTGAACCAACAATGATAGAAGATGCTGACTATTTAGTAATGGAATCAACTTATGGAAGCAGAAAACATGAAAAAAATGAACAAAAAGCAGAGATGTTTTTGGATATAGTTTCAGAAACATTAGACAAAAAAGGAACAGTCGTAATACCATCATTTGCAGTTGGAAGAACACAAGAGATTTTGTATGAACTAAATAAAATAAAAGAAACTAAAAATGATGAAAAATTCTTAAGAGAATATGAAACATTAATGAAATCACCTGTTTATGTTGATAGTCCTCTTGCTATATCAGCAACAGAAGTATTTAAAGAAAATATGGATTTGTTTGATGAAGAAACTCAAGAGGAAATAAAAAAGGGAGATCATCCATTAGAATTCCCAGGATTAAAATTCACAGTAACATCTGATGAATCAAAAGCTTTAAATGAAAATCCAGAACCATGTATAATAATATCTGCAAGCGGTATGTGTGAAGTGGGAAGAATAAAACATCATTTAAAACATAATTTATGGAATCCAAATTCAACAATACTTTTTGTTGGATATCAAGCACCAGGAACATTGGGATATAGTATAGTAAACGGAGCAAAAAAAGTAAAAATATTTGGAGAAGAAATAGCAGTAAATGCAAGAATTGAATATATAGAAGGATATTCAGGACATGCGGATCAAGATGGATTAATGAATTTTGTATATTCATTTATAAAAAAACCAAAACAAGTATTTTTAATACATGGTGAAGAAGAATCACAAGAGGTACTTGGACAAAAGATTGAAAACGAAGCACAATTGCCTGTTATAATACCAAGCTATGGCGAAACTTATGAATTAAATGTGGAAGAAAACGTAAAATTAACTCATAAAATAGATAGAAAATTACCAATAAATAATAGAACAGAAGTAATAAATAGGCTTGAAAAATTAAAAGATGAATTGCTAGATATGGAAACGTCTGTAAAAGAAGATATGAATAATAAAGATTTAAAAGATGAAGACATATTTAGAATAAATGAAAAAATTAAGGAATTAGAAAAACAAATCCTAAATGTAATTGAAGGATAAAAATTAAAATGATTTGCCATCCAGAGTTTTTTAAATTTTGGATGGCAATAAATGAGAAGAAAGGAAAAAAGATGAATAGCAAATACTTAAATGAAGCAATAATTGGAAATAAAAAAATGATAGCAACATATACTGCAAAAGGTGAAATGCAGAGAATATATTTTCCAAGTAAAGACAATAAGCAATATATAAATTATTTTCATACTGGAGTTAAAATAAATGAATCTGATTTAATATACTTACATGATGATATAAATAATGTATATAAACAATATTATGATACAGATACAAATATATTAAATACTGAAATTACAAATACATATTTTAATTTAAAAATTGTTCAAACAGATTATATCCTAGTAAAAGAAAATGTATTAGCAAAAAAATACATTTTTATTAATGAAGGAACAATAGATTTGAACACTGAATTTTATATTCATTCTGAATTATTATCAGATATAAATAATTATGTTGGATGTAAAATTGTTGATGGAGGGATGACACAATATGCACATGATTTTACCTTTTCAACATTTGCAAAAGGAAAAAATATTATTAAACATCAAATAAATGGGAGTAAAGAAACAATAAAAAGAACGGAAATTTATGATAAAGACTATATTGGAATGTCAAAAGATTCATCAATTGCTTATGAAATAGGATTAATAAAGCCAGGGGAGAAAAAAGAGTTACAATTATGTATTTTAATAGACGAAAATAAAAATATATCTGATATAGAAGATGAAATCGAACGAGTTAAAAGAATAGATTTCGAAAAAGAATATATTAATGCAAAATCATATTGGAGAAAATATGTAAAAGATCATAATGGATTAGAAATGAAAGAACCGGAAACTGCTTATGAAGAAAGAATTTATGAAATATATAAAAGAAGTATTTTACTATTTCCTCTATTAATTAATTCAGAAACAGGTGCAATTATTGCATCACCTGAAATTGATGAAAATTTCACAAAATGTGGTAGATATGCATATTGCTGGCCAAGAGACGCTGTTTTTATGACTAAAGCCATGGATATCTTAAAAATGCGAAAAGATACAGAGAAATTTTACAAAGTATTTTGTAAAAAAACTCAGAGCAAAAATGGTATGTGGGAACAACGTTTTTATACAGATGGTAAACTAGCACCTTGTTGGGGATACCAAATAGATGAAACTGCAAGTGTTGTATATGGAGTATATGAACATTATAAATATTCAAAATCTGAAAAATTCTTGAAAGAAAATTTGCAAATGTGCGAAAAGGCCATAGACTTTCTAAAAAGATATGTGAAAGATTGGGTAGAAAATGAATCACAAGAACATAAATATCATGTGAGTTATGATTTATGGGAAATGTGTGAAGGAGTACACTTATATTCATTAGCAAGTATTTATTCAGCATTTACAAGTATGCAAAAAATTTATGATGTGTTAGGCAAAGACATATCAGATTTTGAAAACAATAGATTAAAACAAGAAAAAGTTGAAAAATCTAAAAAAGAAATAGAAAAATTACAACTTGAAATAAAAAAATACATCAATAAAAATTTATATGATGAAGAAAAGAAATCTTATGTAAGAAATACAGAAGACAAAAAAATGGACATTAGTATAATTGGTACAGTTACTCCATTTGAATTATTCAAACCTAAGGAAAAGAAAATTCAAAATACAATTGAAAGGATAAATTTAAGTTTAAGAACATATACGGGAGGATATCAAAGATTTGAAAATGATAATTACATGAATGGAAATCCTTGGCCAATTGCTAATCTTTGGATGACATTATATTACTTAGAAACGGGAGAAAAAAAGAAAGCAAAAGAAACATTTGATTTTGTTATCAAAACAGCTGGTAAACATTATCTTTTAGGTGAGCAAGTTAATAACGAAACCTTAAAACCTAATTGGGTTATTGGGCTTGGATGGTCACATGCAATGTTTATTATTGTATTAGAAAAGCTATATGGAAAATAATTTAAAATAATACTTGAAAATACGATAAAATTGATATAGAATTGAATTACCAATAGAAATATGGTAATACTAAAAAGAAAAAACAATGGAAAAATAAAGCCATTGCTAAATTAAAGGAGGAATTTTATTATGTCAGTAAAAGTAGCCATTAATGGTTTTGGACGTATAGGACGTCTTGCATTTAGACAAATGTTTGGAGCAGAAGGATATGAAATAGTTGCAATAAATGATTTAACAAGCCCTGATATGTTAGCTCATTTGTTGAAATATGATTCTGCACAAAAAAGATATGAAAAAGCAGATACAGTTGTAGCAGGAGAAGATTCAATAACAGTAGATGGAAAAACAATAAAAATATATGCTGAAAAAGACGCAGCAAATTTACCATGGGGAGAAATAGGAGTAGATGTTGTATTAGAATGTACAGGATTTTATACAACAAAAGAGAAGGCACAAGCTCACATTGATGCAGGAGCTAAAAAAGTTGTAATTTCAGCTCCAGCTGGAAAAGATTTACCAACAGTTGTATTTGGAGTAAACGAAAAAATATTAACACCAGAAGATAAAATAATTTCAGCAGCATCATGTACAACAAACTGTTTAGCACCAATGGCAAAAGCATTAAATGATTATGCAGAAATAAAGTCAGGAATAATGACAACAGTTCATGCATACACAGGAGATCAAATGCTTTTAGATGGACCACACAGAAAAGGAGATTTAAGAAGAGCTAGAGCAGCTGCAGTAAATATAGTACCAAACTCAACAGGAGCAGCAAAGGCAATAGGTTTAGTTATACCAGAGTTAAATGGAAAATTAATAGGATCTGCACAAAGAGTTCCAGTACCAACAGGTTCAACAACAATATTAGTAGCAGTTGTTAAAGGAGAAAATATTACAGTAGAATCAATAAATGCAGCAATGAAATCACAAAGTAGTGAATCTTTCGGATATACAGACGAACTTTTAGTTTCTTCAGATATAATAGGAATGAGATATGGTTCATTATTCGATTCAACACAAACTATGGTAACAAAAATAGAAGATGGTTTATACCAAGTTCAAGTTGTTGCTTGGTATGATAATGAAAATTCTTATACAAGCCAAATGGTCAGAACAATTAAATATTTTGCAGAATTAGGATAATAAAAAGCATCTATTAAGATGCTTTTTTATATAATATTAACTTTAATTTTTTAAAATTATATGTACTTAAAAAGAAATATATATAAGTATTACTGTCCAAAATTAAGAAAAATTTCCAAAATCTGTTGACATACGTGATAAAGCATTGTATAATATATAAGCATGAATTAAGCGATGAAGCTGAATGTGGCTACGTCCTTACGGAGATAAGGATGGAGGGAACTTCAGTGGAGTATGTCATGGCAAAGACCAGGCGGTAAGTTTAAAAAAATAGTACTTATCCCAGAATTATCATGCATATTTTGGGTTTTAATAAAGGGTGAATTCAAAACACCAGAGTACGTTTTAACTTGCCAAGGTAATTTAGACAGCAAACATAGCTGTTAACGGGGAAACCCAAAAATAAAAAATATAAGGAGGGAAAATTACAATGGCAAAAACAACAGTTGTAACAAGTGAAAAAATTAGAATAAGATTAAAAGCTTATGACCATGTAGTTTTAGATCAGTCTGCTGAAAAGATAGTAGAAACAGCTAAAAAAACAGGAGCAAAAGTTTCAGGTCCTATTCCATTACCAACACAAAAAGAAGTTGTAACAATATTACGTTCTCCACACAAATACAAAGATTCAAGAGAACAATTTGAAATGAGAACACATAAAAGAGTTATAGACATTCTTTACCCAACACAAAAAACAGTTGATAGTCTTACAAAATTAGACGTACCAGCAGGTGTTGAAATTGAAATAAAATAAAAATTATAAAAATCTAAAACCAAGCTAATATTACACATAAAGAAATGTGCAAATACAAGTATTAGCCAATAGTAAGGAGAAAAAAATGAAAAAAGGAATAATCGGAAGAAAAGTTGGAATGACACAAATCTTTGATGAAAAAGGAAATGTAATTCCAGTAACAGTTATAGAAGCTGGACCATGTGTAGTAGCACAAGTAAAAACTGTAGAAACAGATGGATATGATGCTGTACAATTAGGATTCGGTGAAGTAAAAGACAAACATATAAACAAACCAGAAAAAGGACATTTTGCTAAAGCAGGTCTTGAAGCAAAAAAACACTTAAGAGAATTCAGATTAGAATCAGTTGAAGGTGTAAAAGTTGGAGACGAAGTAAAAGCAGATGTGTTTGAAGCTGGAGAAAAAGTAGATGTTCAAGGAACATCAAAAGGAAAAGGATTCCAAGGTGTTATTAAAAGACATGGACAAAGTAGAGGACCAATGGGACATGGTTCTATGTATCACAGAAGACCAGGTTCAATGGGACCAACATCAACACCAGGTAGAGTATTTAAAGGTAAAAAACTTCCAGGACACATGGGAAGAGTTACTATTACAATACAAAACTTAGATGTTGTAAGAGTTGACATGGATAAAAATGTAATATTATTAAAAGGTAGTGTTCCAGGAGCAAAAGGATCTATCTTAAAAATAAAATCAGCTGTAAAGGCTACTAAATAGAAGGAAGGAGGAAATACGAAATGCCAAAAGTAGATGTATACGATATAAAAGGTAAAAAAGTAAGTGATGTTGAATTAGCTGAAAATATATTTGGAATTGAACCAAATGAAGCTATAGTACATAGTGTTTTAGTTAATTATTTAGCTAATCAAAGACAAGGTACACAAAGTACAAAAACAAGAGCAGAAGTACGTGGTGGTGGTAAAAAACCATGGAGACAAAAAGGAACAGGTAGAGCAAGACAAGGAAGCATAAGAGCACCACAATGGATAAAAGGTGGTATAGCTTTAGGTCCAAAACCTCGTTCATACAAATATACTGTTAATAAGAAAGAAAGAAGATTAGCAATAAAATCTTTATTAAGTTCTAAAGTATTAGAAAATGAATTAACAGTTGTTGATAAATTAGAATTAAAAGAAATCAAAACAAAAACAATGGTTAAAGCATTATCAGATTTAAAAGTAGAAGGAAAAACATTAATTGTTTTAGCTGATAAAAATGAAAATGTTTTAATGTCATCAAGAAACATCGAAGGAGTTAAAACAATTTTATTAAATAATATAAATGTATTTGATTTATTAAAATACAATAACTTAGTTTTACCTCTAGAAACTGTTAAGAAAATTGAGGAGGTGTACGCATAATGAGACCAGAAGAAATTATAATTGCACCAGTTGTTACTGAAAAAAGTAATGATGAATTACAACAAGGAAAATACACATTCAAAGTAAACAAAAAAGCTACAAAAGTTGAAATAGCAAAAGCTGTTGAAAAACTTTTTGAAGTTAGAGTATTAAAAGTAAATACAATGACAGTTAACGGAAAACAAAAAAGAGTTGGATACCATACAGGTAAAACTTCAGATTGGAAAAAAGCTATAGTTACTATAGATACAAATCCAGCAGAAGCTTCTTACTTAGCTAAAGGTGGTAAAGCAACTAAAGCTACTAAAAAATTCAAAGATTCAATAGATGAATTTATGGGAGCATAGTATTTAGTTATGAGTTATGAAAAAAATTCTAAAAAAGAATGGGAAGAAAAAAATAACATAAAAATAGCTACAATAGGCGAACCTACAAAAAAACAAACATTAGTAGAACGTTTAAAAGAACTTTATAGAGTAGATGTTCAAAAAAATGAACAAGAAGAAAGATAAAAATATCGGGAAAGAACCCGGAGAATAAAAAATATCTGTTATGCGGAGCAGGAAAAATATCCGTAAATAAAAAGTAGAGAAGAAAAACGAGCAAAAGCAAGCAGTACAAGGCAAATTTTAAAATATTGATGAGATAATACACAAGTATATCGAAGAAATATTTTAAAATTTAACGAAATAATGCGAAGGTTTTCATCGTTTTGAAGGGAGAATAGAAAATGGGAATGAAACACTTTAACGCATACACACCATCAAGAAGAAACATGACAGTTTCAGACTTTGCAGAAATAACAAAGAAAACACCAGAAAAATCTTTACTTGCTAAAAAGAAAGAAAAAGCTGGAAGAAACAGTTATGGTAGAATAACAGTAAGACATCAAGGTGGAGGAAACAGACAAAAATATAGAATTATAGATTTTAAAAGAAGAAAAGATAACATGGAAGCAACAGTTATCGGTATCGAATATGATCCAAACAGAAGTGCAAATATAGCATTAATCCAATATGAAGATGGAGAAAAAGCTTACATATTAGCACCACAAGGATTAACAGATGGAGATAAAGTAATATCTGGAGAAGCTGTAGATATAAAAGTAGGAAACTGCATGCCAATCGATAGTATTCCAGTAGGTACATTAATCCACAATATCGAATTAAATCCAGGACAAGGTGGAAAATTAGTTAGAACTGCAGGACAAAGCGCACAATTAATGGCTAAAGAAGGAAAATATGCTACATTAAGATTACCATCAGGAGAAATGAGAAAAGTTTTATCTAAATGTAGAGCAACTATAGGAGTTATAGGAAATTCAGAACATGAGAACGTTAAATTAGGTAAAGCCGGAAGAAAACGTCACATGGGATGGAGACCAGAAGTTAGAGGTTCTGTAATGAACCCAGTAGATCACCCACATGGTGGTGGTGAAGGTAGAGCTCCAGTAGGACACGCAGGACCAATGACACCTTGGGGTAAACCAGCTCTTGGATATAAAACAAGAAATAAAAAGAAAGCTACAAACAAATTTATTGTTAAACGTAGAAAATAAGATTAGAAAATATAAAATAGCAATTTGTTACCCGAAAATTTTAAATAATTTTCGGATGGCAATTAGCATTATGAAGGGAGAACATGGTATATGTCTAGATCAAGCAAGAAAAAACCATTCGTTCAAGAAAAACTATTAAAAAGAATAGAAGCAATGAACGAAACAGGAAGTAAAGAAGTTCTAAAAACATGGTCAAGAGCTTCAACAATATATCCACAAATGGTTGGTCATACAATAGCTGTACATGATGGAAGAAAACACGTTCCAGTATATATAGCTGAAGAAATGATCGGTCATAAATTAGGTGAATTTGCTCCAACAAGAACATTTAAAGGTCATGCTGGAGACAAAAAAACAACAGTAAAAAAATAAGAAATACGATAAATAAAGGTGTACCCACCTAATAAAAAAAGGAGGTAAGAAAAGTGGAAGAAACACTAGTAAAAGAAGCAAGAGCAACACTTAAATT
Organism: uncultured Clostridia bacterium; assembly: GCA_934154445.1. Classification (GTDB taxonomy): domain Bacteria; phylum Bacillota; class Clostridia; order TANB77; family CAG-508; genus CAG-269. Next base: position 38,228 of record CAKPGC010000007.1, on the reverse strand, counting down.
TGCTAGAATATCATCAAGAAAAGTAAAAATAGTAGCAGATTTAATAAGAGGAAAAGATGTAGATGAAGCATTAGCAATAATGAAATTTACACCAAAAGCATCATCAGAAGTATTAGAAAAATTATTAAAATCAGCAATTGCAAATGCTGAAAATAATCATGAAATGAAACATGAAAATTTATATGTTGCTGAAATATTTGCAAATCAAGGTCCAACTTTAAAAAGAATAAGACCAGCAGCAAAAGGTTCAGCAGTAAGAATTAGAAAAAGAACAAGTCATATAACAATAGTATTAAAAGAAAAGGAGGCTTAATCAAACCATGGGACAAAAAGTACATCCAACAGGTGCGAGAGTTGGTATAATAAAAGATTGGAATTCTAAATGGTATGCAGATTCTAAAAATTTTGCAGATTATTTAGTAGAAGATCAAAAAATTCGTAAATTTTTAAAGAAAAAATTATATGCTGCTGGAATTTCTAAAATTGAAATTGAAAGAACAGCAAAAATTGTAAAAATTAATTTATACACAGCTAAACCAGGAATTATAATTGGTAAAGGTGGTGCTGGTGTAGAAGCTATAAAAGCAGATGTAACAAAATTAATAGGAAAAGATGTTAACTTAAACATTGTAGAAGTTAAAAACATTGACACAGATGCACAATTAGTTGCAGAAAACATTGCAGGACAATTAGAAAGAAGAATTTCATTCAGAAGAGCTATGAAACAATGCATGCAAAAAGCTACAAAAGCAGGAGCTTTAGGTATAAAAACAGCTGTATCAGGAAGATTAGGTGGAGCTGACATGGCTAGAACTGAATTTTATAAAGAAGGAAATATTCCATTACAAACTTTAAGAGCTGATATAGATTATGGATTTGCAGAAGCAGATACAACTTATGGAAAAATCGGTGTAAAAGTTTGGATATATAAAGGAGAAGTTCTTCCAACTAAGAAAATGGAAGGAGGAGACCAATAATGCCATTAATGCCAAAAAGAACAAAACATAGAAAAATGCAAAAAGGTAGAATGAGAGGAAAAGCAACAAGAGGAAATAGAGTTACAGATGGAGAATACGGAATACAAGCTGTAACTGCTGCATTAGTTACAAGTAATCAAATTGAAGCAGCCAGAATTGCTATGACTCGTTATATAAAAAGAGGTGGAAAAGTTTGGATAAAAATATTCCCAGACAAACCAATAACTTCTAAACCAATCGGAACTCGTATGGGTAAAGGTAAAGGTGCTCCAGAATATTGGGTAGCTGTAGTAAAACCAGGAAGAGTAATGTTTGAAATCGCTGGTGTACCAGAAGAAACAGCTAGAGAAGCCTTAAGACTAGCAATGAATAAACTACCTAATAAAACAAAATTCGTTGCCAGAGAAACTGAAAAGGTAGGTGGAAATGATGAAGATTAGTAAAATAAGAGAAATGTCTTCACCAGATTTAGAAAAAGAATTAGGTGAACTAAAAACAGAATTATTTAAATTAAAATTTAGTTTAGCTACAAACGGATTAGACAATCCAATGAAAATAAAAGAAGTTAAAAAAGATATAGCTAAAATAAATACTGTATTAACAGAAAGAAAAATAGCAGAAGCTAAAGCATAAAACGATGATGAACGAGCTTGAGTGATTGACTCATAAATTCTAAAATATTTTGAATTTATGATGAATGAACGAAGTGAGAGAAAGGGAGGATTTATACATGGAAGAAAGAAATCTTCGTAAAACAATGACAGGAACTGTAGTATCTGACAAAATGGATAAAACAGTTGTTGTAGCAGTTGAAACAAGTGTGAGACACGATGTATATGGAAAAACAGTAAAAAGAACATATAAATTAAAAGCACATGACGAAAACAATGAATGCCATGAAGGTGACAAAGTTGAAGTTATGGAAACAAGACCACTTTCTAAAGATAAAAGATGGAGAGTAGTTAAGATAGTTGAAAAAGCAATCATAAAATAAATAATTATGAAGGGAGAATAACCAAAATGATACAACAACAAACAATATTAAAAGTAGCTGACAACACAGGTGCAAAAGAAATTATGTGTATTAGATGTTTAGGTGGTTCATATAGAAAAACATCAAACATCGGCGATGTTATAGTTGCTTCAGTTAAAACAGCAACACCAGGTGGCGTTGTAAAAAAAGGTGATGTTGTAAAAGCAGTTATCGTTAGATCTAAAAAAGGATTAAGAAGACAAGACGGATCATATATAAAATTTGATGAAAACGCAGCTGTAATAATCAAAGAAGATGGAACACCAAAAGGAACACGTATATTTGGGCCAGTTGCAAGAGAATTAAGAGAAAAAGATTATATGAAAATATTATCTTTAGCTCCAGAAGTTCTTTAATTTGTAAATATCAGAAAAGTTTAAGAAGGGAGGCAATCTCTAATGAGAATAAAAAAAGGAGATACTGTTCAAATTTTATCAGGAAATGATAAAGGAAAAACAGGAGAAGTACTAGAAGTAATACCAAAAGCTGACAAAATCATTGTTAAAGGTGCAAATGTTAGAAAAAGACATATCAAACCAAGAAAACAAGGAGAAGAAGGCGGAATAATATCAGTAGAATGTGCTATACCAAGTTCAAAAGCAAATGTAGTTTGCCCTAAATGTGGAAAAACTACAAAAGTTGGATATAGTGAAGAAAAAGGTGAAAAAATTCGTGTTTGTAAAAAATGCGGTGCAAAATTAAAATAATAAAGAAGGGAGGACTAATTCATAATGGAAAAATTAAGAGAACAATATGAAAAAGAAGTAGTTCCAGCATTAATGAAAAAATTTAATTATAAATCAGTTATGCAAGTTCCAAAACTTGATAAAATAGTTATAAACATAGGTTTAGGTGATACAAAAGAAAATCCTAAATCATTAGAAAATGCAATAAATGATTTAAGTATAATTACAGGTCAAAAACCAGTAATAACAAAAGCTAGAAAATCAATTGCTGCATTTAAATTAAGAGAAGGTGCCAACATAGGATGTAAAGTAACATTAAGATCAGGTAAAATGTATGATTTTGCATACAAATTATTCAATGTAGCACTTCCAAGAGTTAGAGATTTTAGAGGGGTTTCTGGAAATTCATTCGATGGAAGAGGAAACTACTCAATGGGTATAAAAGAACAATTAATATTCCCAGAAATCGAATATGATAAAGTAGACAAGTTAAGAGGTATGGATATCATATTTGTAACAACAGCTAATTCAGACGAAGAAGCAAAAGAATTATTAAAATTAATGGGAATGCCTTTTAAAAACTAGTCAAAAGGAGGAAATAAAAAACTATGGCTAAAAAATCAATGAAAATAAAACAAGCAAGACCACAAAAATACAGCACTAGAGAATATAATAGATGTAAATTATGTGGTAGACCACATGCATATATCAGAAAATATGGTATTTGCCGTGTTTGCTTTAGAGAATTAGCACATAAAGGTGAGATACCAGGAGTTAAGAAAGCAAGCTGGTAAAAATCGATTAAATACTTTATAAAGAAAAGGAGGAAAAAGAGTTGAATACTACAGATCCAATCGCAGATATGTTAACAAGAATCAGAAATGCAAATACATCAAAACATAAAACAGTAGATATACCTGCATCAAAAATGAAAACAGGAATAGCTGAAATATTATTCAATGAAGGATATATTAAAGCTTATGAAGAAATAAAAGATGAAAATCAAGGAATCATCAGAGTTACTCTTAAATATGATGAAAAAGGAAATAGAGTAATTGATGGATTAAAAAGAATAAGCAAACCAGGATTAAGAGTTTATGCATCTAAAGAAGAATTACCTAAAGTATTAAATGGTTTAGGTATAGCAATAATCTCTACATCTCAAGGTTTAAAAACAGATAAAGAAGCAAGACAATTAGGAGTAGGTGGAGAAGTACTAGCTTATGTTTGGTAATATTCACTAAAAAGGCGAAAGCTATATGACATAATTCAAAAAAGGAGGAAAAGAAGATGTCAAGAATAGGAAATAAACCTATAACAGTACCTGATGGTGTAGAAGTAAAAATAGACGGACAAAAAATCACTGTAAAAGGACCAAAAGGAACATTAGAAAGAGAAATACATAAAAATATTTCTTTAGAAATGAATGATAACATAATTAAAGTAATGAGAAAAAATGATGAACCAGCTAACAGAAGTTTACATGGTTTAACAAGAACTTTAATTAATAATATGATAACAGGTGTAACACATGAATACACTAAAGAATTACAAATAAATGGTGTAGGATATAGAGTTGCAAAACAAGGAACAGGTTTAAATATGACTTTAGGATATTCACATCCAGTAATATTTGAAGCACCTGAAGGAATTACATTTGATGTACCAAATCCAAATACAATCATAGTTAGAGGAATTGATAAAGAATTAGTAGGTCAAACAGCAGCTGTTGTAAGATCTAAGAGACCACCAGAAGTATATAGAGGTAAAGGTATCAAATATGCTGATGAAGTTATTCGTCGTAAAGAAGGTAAAACTGGTAAATAAAAATTCGAGCTAAATAAGGGATTTGGCAGATAAGATTTTGAAAAAATTTTAGATGACAATGAACGAGCAAAGCGAGTGAAAGGAGAGTTTGAAAAATGGTTAAGAAAACAGATAGAAAAATGGAAAGAACAAGAAGACATTTAAGAGTTAGAACAAAAGTATCTGGAACAAGTGAAAGACCAAGACTATGCGTATATAGAAGTAATACAAACTTATATGTACAAGTTATAGATGACGTTGCTGGAAAAACATTAGTTAGTTGTTCAACTTTAGATAAAGATATTAAAACAAAACATGCTAATAAAGAAGCTGCTAAAGAAGTTGGAACAATGATAGCTAAAAAAGCATTAGAAAAAAATATTGAAACTGTAGTTTTTGATCGTGGTGGATACATCTATCATGGAGTAATAAAAGAATTAGCAGAAGCTGCTAGAGAAGGCGGATTAAAGTTTTAGAAAAAAATAAGAAAGGAGAAAACCATGGAAGAAAAAAGCGAATTAAAAGAAAAAGTAGTTGCTATAAACAGAGTTGCTAAAGTTGTTAAAGGTGGTAGAACTTTTAGATTTAGCGCAGTAGTTGTTGTAGGTGATGAAAATGGACATATTGGTGTAGGTAACGGTAAAGCTGCAGAAGTTCCAGACGCAATCAAAAAAGCTATTCAAGAAGCTAAAAAGAATTTAGTAGAAGTTCCAATAGTTGATACAACAGTACCACATGAATATGTTGGAAAATTTGGTAGTGCAAATGTTTTATTAAAACCAGCTGCTGTTGGTACTGGATTAATAGCAGGAGGAAGTGTTAGACCAGTATTAGAGCTTGCAGGATACAAAAACATAAGAACAAAAGTTATTGGAACAAACAATCCAAGAAACGTTGTTTATGCTACAATCGAAGGATTAAAAGCTATGCAAACAGCTGAACAAGTAGCTAAAAAAAGAGGTAAAAAAGTAGAAGAAATTTTATAATAAACTACAAAATAAATAATTGTAACCACATATTTACACGGGTAGAAATAATTAATAGAAGATAGTAAATACCCGTGAAAAAGATGTGTTACATGTCAAAAAAAGAGGAGGTGCAAGCACAAAATGAAACTAGGAGAATTAAAACCAGCTGAAGAAAGAGTATCAAGAAGAAGAGTAGGACGTGGAATAGGTTCTGGACTTGGAAAAACATCTGGTAGAGGACATAAAGGACAAAAAGCAAGATCTGGTGGTGGAGTAAGAAGAGGATTCGAAGGTGGTCAAACACCATTATATAGAAGACTACCAAAAAGAGGATTCAATAATATCCATGCTAAAGACTACACAGAAGTAACATTAACAATGTTAAATAAATCAACTGTTAACGATGTAACAGCAGAAACATTATTAGCTGATGGAATAATAGGAAAAGTAAATGATGGAATAGTAGTATTAGCAACAGGAAAATTAGAGAAAAAACTAAACATTAAAGCTAAAAGATTTACTGCAAAAGCAAAAGAAGAAATTGAAGCTTTAGGCGGAAAGGCTGAGGTGATTTAATTGTTTAAAACAATCAAAAATGCATTTAAGACACCTGATGTTAGAAAAAGAATTTTATATACATTATTATTAATTGTAATTTTTAGATTTGGATGTTATATTACTGTACCAGGAGTAAATAGTATAGCATTAAATGAAGCTATGAATTCAACAAATGGAGTAGCAGGATTAATAGACATGATTTCAGGAGGAGCATTTTCAAGATTTTCAGTTTTTGCAATGTCAATTAGCCCTTATATAACAGCTTCAATTGTTATTCAATTATTAGGAATGATAATACCATCTTTAGAAAGATTAACTAAAGAAGGTGGAGAAGAAGGAAGAAAGAAGATTAATAGATATACAAAAATATTAACATTGGTCTTAGCATTAGTTGAGGCAATAGGTGTATTTGTATCATACAAATCTTCAGGAATATTCGTAAATACAGAATTTGCTACAGGAGCTTTAGTAGTTATATCTTTAGTAGCAGGAACATCAATATTAATGTGGCTTGGAGATGAAATAACCAATAAAGGTATTGGAAATGGAATTTCAATGATTATATTTATAGGTATTATTTCAGGATTACCAAGTTTTGTAACAACATTATGGAATTTAATATTTACAAGTACAGGATTTAGTACAACAGGATTATTAATGGCAATAGGAATATTAATAGGTGCTATAATATTAATAGCAGGAGTTGTATTTATACAACAAGCTGAAAGAAGAGTACCAGTACAATATTCTAAAAAAGTAGTAGGAAGAAAAATGGTTGGAGCACAAAATACACATATACCATTGAAATTAGCTATGGCAGGAGTAATGCCAATAATATTTGCATCATCATTTTTAACATTCCCAGCAATGTTAATATCAATATTTGCAAAAGATATGACTAATTTAAGTGGATTTTGGGCTGGAGTATACAAATTCTCAATTGCAACATCATCTTCAAGTGTTGGAATAGGGTATACAATAGGAAATGCATTAGTATATTTAGTACTTATTATGGCATTTACATTTTTCTACACTTATGCAACATTTAATCCAGCAGAAGTATCAAATAATATAAAACAAAACGGTGGATTTATACCAGGTATAAGAGCTGGAAAACCAACAACAGATTATCTATCATCAATAATATCAAAATTAACATGGTTCGGAGGATTCTTCTTAGCAGTAATAGCAATATTACCAATGCTACTTAGATTTACAGGACTAAATATTGCATTTGGTGGTACATCAATATTAATCGTTGTAGGTGTAGCTTTAGAAACAGTACAACAATTAGAATCATTGTTAGTAATGAGACACTATAAAGGATTCTTAGAATAAAAGAGTATAACATTGTGGGGAGATATGTAAAATACATATCACCCTATAATGATTTTTATAATGTTTATTAATTATTAGTAAATATTATAAAGATTATTATAATTAATAGTCTTAATCTACGAAAAATTAAAAGATACGTAGTGAAGGGAGAAATTCATAAATGATAATTATTATGTTAGGGGCACCTGGGACAGGAAAAGGAACTGTAGCTGGGTTATTACAGGACAAAATTGGAATTAAACAAGTATCAACAGGAGACATATTTAGAAAAAATATTAAAGAAGGAACAGAATTAGGAAAATTAGCAGAAACATATATATCAGCTGGAAAATTAGTACCAGACGATGTAACAGTAAAAGTAATTGAAGATAGATTAAGTCAATCAGATGTAGAAAAAGGAATCATATTAGATGGATTTCCAAGAACAGTAAAACAAGCAGAAGAATTAGACAAAATACTAGAAGCAAAAGGAAAAAAAGTTGATAAAGTAATTAATTTAATAACACCTGATGAAGAAATTATTGAAAGACTTGCTAGTAGAAGAGTATGCTCAAATCAAGAATGTAAAGCAATATATAATTTAGTCTTAAATCCACCAAAACATGAAGGAATTTGTGATAAATGTGGAAGTGAATTAATAAGAAGAAAAGATGACACAGAGGAAACAATAAGAAAAAGACTTGAAATATATTTTGAACAAACAAGTCCATTAGTAGAATATTATGAAAAAAAAGGCAACTTATTAACAGAAACAGTTAGTAAAACAATAAATAAACTAGGAAAAGATGTAGCGGAAGAAGTAGCAAAGATATTAAAATAAGTTTGAAAAAGAAAATATTGAGATAATTTTAAAATTTATCCCAGAAGGAGATAAGTAAAATGGTAACAATAAAATCAAAAAAAGAAATTGAACTAATGAGAGAAGCTTGTAGAGTTGTCGCTTTAACCTACGAAGAACTAGAAAAACACATAAAACCAGGAATATCTACACAAGAATTAGATCAGATTGCAGAAAAAACAATGAGAGATTTAGGAGCAATTCCGGCTGAAAAAGGATATGACCCTGGAATTAGAGGAATACCTAAATTTCCAGCATCTATATGTGTATCAATAAATGATGAAGTTATACATGGAATTCCTTCAAAGAAAAGATTTTTAAAAGAAGGAGATATAGTAAGTATTGATACAGTAGCATTAAAAAATGGTTTTAACGGTGATGCAGCAAGAACTTTTATTGTTGGAAAAACAACCAAAGAGAATCAAAGATTGGTAAATGTTACAAAACAAGCATTTTATGAAGGAATAAAATATGCCAAACCAGGAAACAGAATAGGTGATGTTTGCCACGCAATTGGAGAATATGTGCATTCACAAGGATTTTCAGTTGTAAGAGAATTTCAAGGACATGGCATTGGAAAAGAAATGCATGAAGATCCAGGAATACCAAATTATGGCAAAGCAGGTAGAGGTATACGATTAGAACCTGGAATGACTCTAGCAATAGAACCTATGGTAATTCAGGGAAAACCAAACATTTTAGAACTTGAAGATGGTTGGACAATAATAACTGAAGATGGAAGTATGGCAGCTCATTATGAAAATACAATTTTAATTACAGAAAAAGATCCAGAAATATTGACAATACTTTAGTATTAGTGTATAATATAATAGTTATTATTAAAATGGAAAAATTGTGAAAAAATAATAATAAATTGCTCAATAGGAGGGGATATCTTGGCTAAAGAAGATGTTATAGAAGTAGAAGGAACGGTAGTCGAAGCATTACCTAATACAAATTTTAAAGTTGAACTTGAAAATGGACATCAAATATTGGCTCATATTTCAGGAAAACTTAGAATGAACTACATTAAAATTTTACCAGGTGATAAAGTAAAAGTAGAACTTTCACCTTATGACTTGAGTAAAGGTCGTATAATCTGGAGAGCAAAATAAAACATATCATTTTTGATTTGTTTAAACCAAAGTATAAAATTAACCCAAATATATAAAAAATAGCTAAATAAAGCTAAAAAGTAGGAGGTGCAAAAACATGAAAGTAAGACCATCAGTAAAAAAAATATGTGACAAATGTAAAGTAATAAAAAGAAAAGGTGTAATTAGAGTTATCTGTGAAAACCCTAAACACAAACAAAGACAAGGATAATTATAAACAAGTTTATAACACAAATAGGTAGCGGCTGTGAAGTATATAATATATACTAAACATATCAATTTGTGTTTATATATATGTCTTGAAGATATCTAAAGACCCAAAAGCAAGGGTGCATTTCACCTTTAGTGAAAATAGAGACAAACATAAAAAAATTTGGAGGTGCAAAAAAATATGGCTCGTATAGCAGGAGTAGATCTACCTAAAGAAAAAAGAGTAGAAGTAGGACTTACATATATTTATGGAATAGGATTAACAAGTTCTCAAAAAATTCTAGCAAAAGCTGGTATTAATCCAGATACTAGAGTAAAAGATTTAACTGACGATGAAGTTAATAGCATAAGAAAAGTTATTGATGAATCATACACAGTTGAAGGTGATTTAAGAAGAGAAGTTGCTTTAAACATAAAAAGACTTACAGAAATAGGATGCTACAGAGGATTAAGACACAGAAAAGGATTACCTGTAAGAGGACAAAGAACAAAAACAAATGCTAGAACAAGAAAAGGTCCTAGAAAACTTGTAAGCAAAAGCAAAAAATAAAAGTAAAAAAGGTTAAAAGCTTGAATGCTAAATAATCAAAATACTTTTTAACTAATTTAAAATGAAGTATAAATTATAAAAATATTAAAAATTTCACTTAGATGAAGGAGGGAATTTTACAAAATGGCTAATAATAAAACAACAAGAAAACCAGTAGCTAGAAGAAATAGAAAAAACATCGAAAAAGGTGAAGCACATATTCATTCTAGTTTTAATAATACAATAGTTACAATAACAGATACTCAAGGAAATGCAATCTCATGGGGAAGTGCTGGAGAATTAGGATTCAAAGGTTCAAGAAAAAGTACACCATTTGCTGCAGGACAAGTAGCTGAAACAGCAGCTAAAGCAGCTATGGAACACGGATTAAAAACAGTTGAAGTATTTGTTAAAGGACCAGGAGCTGGAAGAGAAGCTGCAATAAGAGCACTTCAAACAGCAGGTTTAGAAATAAGTGCAATTAAAGACGTAACACCAATACCACATAATGGATGTAGACCACCAAAAAGAAGAAGAGTATAAAAGAAGGGAGTAAATATAATGGCAAGATATAAAGACGAACAATGTCGTAGATGCCGTAGAGAAGGACAAAAGTTGTTCTTAAAAGGTGAAAGATGCTATACAGATAAATGTAGTATATCAAGAAGAAATTATGCACCAGGACAACACGGACAAAAAAGAGCAAAACTTTCTGAATACGGTACACAATTAAGAGAAAAACAAAAAACAAAAGCATATTATGGAGTTGGAGAAAAACAATTCAGAAGATATTTTGAAATGGCTTCAAACAAAAAAGGTGTAACAGGTGAAAACTTATTACAAATATTAGAAAGCAGATTGGATAATGTTGTATATAGATTAGGATTTGGAACATCAAGAGCACAAGCAAGACAATTTGTAAACCATGGACAATTTGAAGTAAATGGTAAAAAGGTAGATATTCCATCTTACTTAGTAAAAGCAGGAGATATAATTACTGTTAGAGAAAACAAAAAAGATAACTCTACATTAAAATCAAATGTTGAATTAAATTCAGCTAGACCAGTTCCAGCTTGGTTAGAAAGAGACAATGAAAAATTGAGTGGTAAAGTAGTTAGATTATCAGCTAGAGAAGATATTGATCTTCCAATAGAAGAACATTTAATAGTAGAGCTTTACTCAAAATAATAGTTTTTAAATAGTTTGAGAATATTCTCAATTTAGGAGGTAAAAATGATAGAATTTGAAAAGCCAAATATTGAATGTCTAGAAATTGATGAAGCAAATAATTATGCAAAATTTGTATGTGAACCATTAGAAAGAGGATATGGTGTAACAATAGGAAACTCATTAAGAAGAATATTACTTTCATCACTTCCAGGATGTGCTATAACAAGTGCAAAAATCGAAGGAGTATTACATGAATTTTCAACAATACCAAATGTAGTTGAAGATGTACCAGAATTAATAGTAAATTTAAAAAATGTAAGACTTAAATTTGATGAGAATGAAGAAAAAGTATTAAGAATAAACTTTAAAGGTGAAGGTGAAGTACTAGCTGGTGATATACAAACAGATGGAACAGTAGAAATACTAAATCCTGACTTACATATAGCAACAGTTTCTGAAGGCGGAAGCCTTATTATAGAAATGACAGCTAATAAAGGAAGAGGATACAATTCATCTGAGCAAAATAAAAAGCCAAATCAAGACATATCTGTACTTCCAATTGACTCAATCTATACACCAGTAAAAAAGGTAAATTATCAAGTAGAAAATACTAGAGTTGGGCAAAGGGTTGATTATGACAAATTAACTATAGAAGTATGGACAGATGGAAGTTTAAAAGCACATGAAGCATTAAGTTTAGCTGCTAAAGTAATGACAGGACATCTAGAATTATTTATAGATTTATCTGAAACAACTAAAAATACACAAGTAATGGTTGAAAAAGAAGAATCTAAAAAAGAAAAAGTTTTAGAGATGTCAATTGAAGAATTAGAATTATCAGTAAGATCATACAATTGCTTAAAAAGAGCAAACATATCTACAGTTGAAGATTTAATAAGTAAATCAGAAACAGAAATGATGAAAGTTAGAAACTTGGGTAAAAAATCTTTTGATGAAGTAACAGCAAAATTACACTCATTAGGATTAGATTTTGCACAAGAAGAAGACTAAAATAATAAATAGAAGTTGGTAGACAAAAATTTGAAAAAATTTTTGAATGAATATGAACGAGCGAGGCGAGTGATTTGTAAAATAAAAATTATAAATTTTTATTTTACAATGAACGAAACAAAGTGAAGTGAAAGGAAAGGTGAAAAGAATTGGCTACAAATAGAAAATTAGGTAGAACTACAGATATAAGAATGGCAATGTTAAAAAACTTAACAACAGATTTATTAGTATATGGAAAAGTTGAAACAACATTACCAAGAGCCAAAGAAGTAAAAGCAATAGCAGATAGTTTAATATCATTAGCAATAAAAGAAAAAGACAACTTTGAAGAAGTAGAAGTAAAAGTAGTTAAAGCTAAATTAGACTCAAAAGGTAATAAAGTAACAGAATTAGTAAAAAGCAAAAATGGTAAAGAATTCTTAAAAGTAGTTAAAGAAGAAACTACTGAAAAAAGACAAAAAGATATGCCATCTAGATTAAATGCTAGAAGAAAAATGATGAGAAAAGTAAATAAAGTAAAAGATGCTGATGGTAAAAATATAGATGTAACAGCAAAATTATTCAACGAAATAGCACCTAAATACGAAGGTAAAAATGTAGGTGGATATACAAGAATAGTAAAAGCAGGTCCTAGAAGAGGAGATGCAGCAGAAGTTGCTATATTACAATTAGTATAATAAAAATGTCCCAAAAGGGGCGTTTTTTTTATTTGAAAAGAAAAGTAAAATTAGCATAGAACAAATTTGCTACATGAAGTATAAAATATTAAAGTTGCAAAGGAGATTCTAAACATGAAAATATATAATTTAAGAGATAAGTTAGAATATTTAGATGAAGTCGCAAAATTAGAATATGAAGAATGGGCAGATAATAAAGAAGAAAATAAACAAGAGAGAATTAAAAGAAAAAAGGAAAAAATCTGTAATGCACTTAATAACAAATCTTTTTGTAAGTTAATTTTAATAGACAATAACGAGCTAATAGGATTTGTATCTATTTTTCCTAAAGACTGTGAAGAAGAAAAAGAATTAACGCCTTGGTATGCTACAATGTATGTTAAAGAAGAGTATAGAAATAATGGATATTCTCGAATACTAAATAATGCCATATTAAAAGAAGCGCAAAGTAGAGGATTTACAACAGTATATTTGAAAACAAACTTAGAAAATTATTATGAAAAATTTGGAGCAATTTTTATAAAAAAGTTAAAATCAGGTGAATATTTATATAAGTTTGAACTTTAAACGTAAATACAAGCTTTATAGCAGATAGTTTGTTGATAATTATCTGCTTTTATGATATAAATAATATAAAAAACACAGGGAGAACTTTATGAATAATCAAGAAATTCCACAATATGAAATAACATATTCAAGAATAAAAAATATTTATATAAAAATAAAAGATGGCAAAGTACTTATCAAAGCTCCAAAAAGAGTATCAAAAAAAGAACTGACAAAAATAATTGAAGAAAAGTCAAACTGGATTCAAAAAAGCTTAGAAAAAGAAAAGAAAAATTCAGAAAAAAAACCACAATATACACAAGAGCAATTTAAACAATTAGTAGAAAAAAATGCAAATGAATTAATAGAAATAACAGGACTAATTCCAAATAGGATAAGAATAAGAAAGATAAAATATGCATGGGGAAGTTGTTCAATTAATAAAAATATAACAATTAATGAAAACTTAATATCATATAGTAAGCAAGCAATAAGATACGTGATTTTACATGAATTATGTCATTTAAAACACATGAATCACTCAAAAGAGTTTTGGAATTTAGTCCGAATTTATATGCCAGATTATAAAGAAATAAAAAAGGAATTTAAATAACAATTTCTAAACCAGAATTAAAACCAGAATTAGAAAAAACTATTTTGTCATTTTCCTTTATTTCAACATTTATTATAGAAGAAATACTTTCAAGTATTTCTTTTTTCATTTTTCCTTTAGAAGGGGCTAAAAGAAAATTAGCATTTTCAGACAAAGAGGAAACTGTAAGTAATTTATTACCTTGTTTAATTTCAATATCAATACAACTATTAGTAACATCATATTTTTTTAATTTTGCACCATAATAAGTAGCAAATTTATATTCTTTATTTTCAAATGAGATATCACTAATAATACCATTAAAATTCATGATTCCTAAAGGTATGGTTGCAACTGAAAGCATAAAATTTGCAGGAAAAGCTAAAAATTCATTTGATTGACACCATATATAAGATTTTGGAAAGGAAGTTCCCCAATCCTTTTCAATATAAGCTGAGCCATTGTCAAAATTTATTAAATTTCCATTGACATGAAGTGAACCAAGAATTTTACTTTTCATTGATAAAATAGCATGATTGCATTCCATAGATTGAAAGTAAGAAAATGGTCCCATTATACTTGGAGTAAAAAAATTAGTAGAAATTAATGTATGATTTGAAAAATGTATACTGCCATTTATAGTTAATGCATGAAAAGAATCGTTTATATTAATATTAATATTATCTAAAGAAAAAAAGTTATTAGCAATTTTTATAAAAAAAGGATTATCATTAAATACAAAATCCTGAAAAGAATAATTCAAAAAATAAGAATTATTTTTTGTAATAATTTGTATAAAAGCAGAATAATTACCGAGACTCAAAATTAACACCAGGAATAATAGAAATAACATCAGCTCCATTACTAATTTTAAAATACCAACCTTCAAAGTAAGTTGAATGATTATTTAAAAATTTTTCACCATGAAAACATTCGGGATGTTTAATTAAATAAGATTTTTTCATAAAATACCTCAACAAATTTATTTAAAAATATTATAAACAGATTTCAAACTTTTAAACAAAAACAAAGAATAAAAAAATTTAAAAAGTTAATAATAAAAAAAACGAAAGTGAGGAATTATTATGAACTTAGAACAAACTTTAAATGAATTTTTAGCAGACTTAAATGTGTTTTATAGAAAATTACAAAATTATCATTGGAATATACAAGGAAGAGATTTTTTTGAAACACATAAAAAATTAGAAGAATTATATAATGAAGTAAATGAGTCAATAGACGAAATAGCAGAGCATATTTTAATATTAGGAGGACAACCATTAGGAACATTAAAAGATTATATATCTGTATCAATAATACAAGAAGCAGAAAATAAAAAAGTAAAATCTGATGAGATATATAAAAATTTGATAACTGATTTTGAAATATTATTAAAGAAAGCAAATGAAATAAAAGAAGAATCTGACAAACAAAATAATTATGCTACATCAGCATTAATTGATGATTATATTTTAAGTTATGGAAAGCATTTATGGATGTTAAAACAATGGATGGCATAGAAAAATCACATAAAAATTAGAATAGAATATAATAAACCATAGGAGGCTACAAAATGTTAGAATTTGTACTAAACACAATATTTTGGACATTAGCCATCTATGGCTTATTTGAGATTATAAAAAACATAGTATATATAAGTACATATACAAAATTTAAATCAGATGGTATTTATGTTATAATTGCGGTGAAAAATCAAGAAGAAAGAATTGAGGGCTTTTTGCGTTCAATAATATTTAAAATATTATATGGAAGAGAGGAATATTTAAAAAATGTCATTGTTGCAGATTTACAATCAAGTGATAACACAAAGAAGATAGCGAATAAACTTTCAAAGGATTATGATATATTAAAAGTTACAAGTTGGAGAGAATGCAAAGAGATAATAGATAATGTTGACGAAAACTAAAAATTCAGTTCTTGTTTTTTAATAATTTATATGATAAACTGAACAAAATAAGAAAGGGAGAAACATATTGGAAATCAGAGGAGAAGTAACAGACATAATATATCAAAACGATGTAAATAGTTATACCATTGCAGTATTTGAGACTGAAGAAGAGGAAACAACAATAGTAGGATACTTACCATTTGTAAGAAGTGGAGACACTCTAAAGCTAGAAGGGAGATTTGTTGAACATAAAGATTATGGAAGGCAGTTTAAAATAGAAACTTTTGAAAAAATAATGCCAGAAACTTTAGGAGCATTAGAGAGATATTTAGCAAACGGAAGTATAAAAGGAATTGGAGAAACAACAGCAAAGAAAATAATAAAAAAATTTGGAGAAGATACAATTAATGTTTTTAAATTCGAACCAGAAAAATTAGCACAAATAAAAGGAATATCTGAGGCAAAAGCTAAAGAAATGTCTGAAAGTTTCCTAGAAAACTGGGAAGTTTGGCAAATTGTCGGTTTTTTAGAAAGGTTTGGAATTGGTGCAGAAAATGCTAAAAAGATTTATGATTTGCTTGGAATAAATGCGATTGAACAAATTGAATCAAATCCTTATATTTTAATTGATATGGCTCGAGGAGTAGACTTTAAGCAAATTGATCAAATGGCATTAAGATTAGGAATAAACTATGATAATCAAAAAAGAGTAGAGAGCGGAATTAAGTATGCTTTGATAAAAGCTACATATAATGGACATTCTTATGTTATAAAGTCAAATCTAATAGAATATGTAATATCATTATTAGATGTAACATCAGAAGCGGTAGAGGAAAACATAATTAACTTAAAAGCAAAAGAAGAAATTGTGGTCGAAAAAAGAGAAGATTATGAATGCATATATTTAGAAAATTTCTATAATGTAGAAAAAGAAATTGCAACACGAATAGTAGGATTAGATAAAAGCAAAAATACAAAAAAGATAGAACATATAGAAAAATGCTTAAAAGATGTAGAAAAAAGATCAAATATAGAATTATCAGAAAAACAAAAGGAAGCCATTTTATCTATAAATGATAACAATGTTACAATCATAACAGGAGGACCAGGAACAGGTAAAACAACAATAATAAAATCAATAATTGATTTATATGAGGAAAGAAAAAAGAAAGTAGTATTAGCAGCACCAACGGGAAGGGCTGCAAAAAAAATGACAGAGGCAACAGGAAAAGAAGCCTCAACATTACATAGATTATTAGGAATTGGAAAACTAGATGATGAAGGAATATATTCAAAACATAGTGAATATAAAGGTGAGCCAATAGATGCTGACTTAATAGTAGTTGATGAGCTTTCTATGGTTGATATGTTTTTAATGAATTATTTGCTTAATTGTATATATCAAGGAACTAAACTTGTGCTAGTAGGAGATATAGACCAATTGCCATCAGTAGGACCTGGAAGTGTATTAAAAGACTTAATAAATTCAGAAGTTATAAACACCGTGAAGCTAGACAAGATTTTCAGACAGGCAGCCAAAAGCAAGATAATATTAAATGCTCATAGAGTGAATAATGGGCAAGGATTTATTCGAAAAGATGATGAAGAAGTAGAAGAAGATACAAAAGAAGACTTCTTTTTTATAAAACAAAATTCAACAGAAAAAATGATGCAAGAGGTAATTAGTTTATCAACAGGAAGATTAGAAAAATTCGGAAACTATGATTTCTTCAAAAATATCCAAGTATTAACTCCAACAAAAAAGGGACCATTAGGGACAAAAGAATTAAATAAGGCATTACAAGCAGTTTTAAATCCAAATACAGAGGAATTGCCAGAAAAAATATATGGAGGAGTAACATACAGGGTTGGAGATAGAGTAATGCAAGTAAAAAACAATTATGATATCACATGGGAAAGAGAAAAAGGAACATTTAAAAATGAAAAATTAAAAATACCGGAAGATGTAGAAATAGGAACAGGAGTATTCAATGGCGAGATGGGAACCATACTTGAAATTGATGAAAAAGAAAAAGTTGTAAAAATTAAATTTGATGATGAAAAAGTAGCATGGTATGAATATACAGATTTAGAGCAAATAGAACATAGCTATGCAATAACAATACATAAAGCACAACGGAAGTGAATTTGACGTAGTAATAATGCTAGCACCACAATCAGCTCCAATGTTACTGACAAGAAATCTATTATATACTGGAATTACCAGAGCTAAAAAATTATTAATTATAATTGGCAGTGATAGAGTTATAAATTATATGATACAAAATGTTGACAGTAAAAAAAGAAACACAGGATTAGAACTCAAAATAGAAGAGCTTAAATAATAAGAAAAAACAAGCTTGAGTAAAAAAGTATTATGTAAAAATAATGTTTATAATACTTGAAAAGTATACTTTTTTGTTATAAAATTGTATTGTCTTAATAAAAAAGGTGAATACTAAAAGAAATACCAAAATTTATTTAAGGAGGAAAAATTATGAATAAAAAAACAGTAAAAGATATTGATTTAAAAGGAAAGAAGGTATTTGTAAGGTGCGACTTTAATGTACCAATGGATGAAAATCAAAATATAACAGATAACACAAGAATAGTTGCAGCATTACCGACAATAAAATATTTATTAGAGCAAAATTGTAAAATAATATTAGCATCACACTTGGGAAGACCAAAGGGAGAAGTAAAACCAGAATTTTCATTAAAACCAGTAGCTAAAGAATTATCAAAACTATTAAATAAAGAAGTAATAATGGCAAATGATGTAATAGGAGAGGATGCAACATCAAAGGCAGCAAACTTAAAAGAAGGAGAAATAATGCTTCTTGAAAATGTAAGGTTCCATAGAGGGGAAACAGATAATGACCCAGAATTTGCAAAAAAACTAGCATCAATGGCAGAAGTATTTGTAAATGATGCATTTGGAGCAGCACATAGAGCGCATGCATCAACTGCAGGAATAGCTGCATATATACCAGCGGTATCAGGCTTTTTAATAGAAAAAGAATTAACAGTATTGGGAAATGCTATAAATAATCCAGAAAGACCATTCATGGCAATATTAGGAGGAGCAAAAGTATCTGACAAGATAGGAGTAATTGATAGTTTATTAGATAAAGTTGATACATTAATGATTGGTGGAGGAATGGCATATACATTCTTTAAAGCTCAAGGATACAATGTAGGAAATTCACTATGTGAAGTAGAAAAAACAGGATTAGCACTAGAAGCTATGGAAAAAGCAAAACAAAAAGGTGTTAAGCTATTATTACCAGTAGACACAAGAATTGGAAAAGAATTTAAACCAGATACAGAAAGTAAAACAGTTGCATGGACAGATATACCAGATGGATGGGAAGGATTTGACATTGGAGAAAAAACAATAGCAATGTTTAAAGAAGAATTAAAAAATGCTAAAACAGTAATCTGGAATGGACCATTAGGGTTGTTTGAATTTGATCAATTTGCAATTGGAACAAATGAAATAGCAAAAGCTTTATCAGAATTAGACGCAACAACAATAATAGGAGGAGGAGATTCTGGAGCTGCAGTAGAAAAAGCAGGATTAGCAGATAAAATGACACATATTTCTACTGGTGGTGGAGCATCATTAGAATTTTTAGAAGGAAAAAAATTACCAGGAATTGAATGTCTTCAAGATAAATAAGAGGCATTTATCTTGGAAGAAAAGAAAGGAAATATTATGAGAAAAAAAGTAATTGCAGGAAATTGGAAAATGAATATGCTTCCAAATGAAGCGATAGACTTTATAGACAAATTAGCACCACTTGTTAAAAATACTGAAAATGAAGTTATACTATGTGTTCCATATACAGATTTATTTTATAGCTTATTAACTGCACAAGGAACAAATATCAAAATAGGAGCACAAAATATGCATTATGAAGAAAAAGGGGCATATACAGGAGAAATATCAGGAAAAATGCTAAAATCAATTGGAGTAGAATATGTTATAATAGGCCACTCTGAAAGAAGACAGTATTTTAATGAGACAGATGAGACAGTAAACAAAAAAATAAAAGCAGCATTTGAAAATAAACTTAATCCAATAGTATGTGTTGGAGAAACATTAGAACAAAGAGAAGCAAACAAAACAGAAGAAATAATTACAAAGCAAACAAAGCTTGCATTACAAGGGTTAACCGAAGAACAAGTAAAAAACACAATAATAGCTTACGAACCAATATGGGCGATTGGCACAGGAAAAACTGCTAGCTCTGAACAAGCAAATGATGCTATAAAAGCAATTCGTGACGAAATTTGCCAAATCTATGGACAAAATGTAGGAAATGGAGTTATAATACAATATGGCGGTAGCGTAAAAAGTTCTAATGCCAAGGAATTATTTGAAATGTCAGATATAGATGGAGGATTAGTAGGAGGAGCAAGTTTAAATCCAGAGGAGTTTGCAAAAATAGTAAATTATAAAATTTATTAAAACATACTAATATTTAATAAGAAGAAAGGAAGCAAAATAATGAGTAACAAAGTAACAATGCTAATGATATTAGATGGTTTTGGCGATAATGAAAATAAGGATGGAAATGCTGTAAAGTTAGCAAAAACACCTAATATTGATAAACTAATGAAAAAATATCCTAATACAGACATATATACAAGTGGACTACATGTAGGATTACCAGAAGGACAAATGGGAAATTCAGAAGTAGGACATACAAATATAGGAGCAGGTAGAATAGTATATCAAGAATTAACAAGAATAACAAAATCTATAGAAGAGGGTGACTTTTTTAGTAATCCAGAATTTATAGCAGCCATAGAAAATTGCAAAAAACACAATTCTAAATTGCATATTTTAGGGCTAGTATCAGACGGTGGAGTTCACAGTCACATAAGACATTTGTATGGACTATTAGAAATGGCAAAAAGAAGAGATTTTGAAGATGTATATGTTCATTGCTTTTTAGATGGAAGAGATACACCACCAGCATCAGCTGAAAACTATATAGCTCAATTACAAGAAAAAATGAAAGAAAAAGGAATAGGAAAAATAGCTACACTTTCAGGAAGATTTTATAGTATGGATAGAGATAAAAGATGGCAAAGAGTTCAAAAGTGTTATGATGCTTTAGTAAATGGAGAAGGAATAAAGGCAGGTGATAGCATAAAGGCAATTGAGGATTCATACCAAAAAGAAGTATTTGATGAATTTGTAGAACCAACTGTAATATGTAATGGAAATGAACCAGTTGCAAAAATAGAAGAAAATGACTCTGTAATATTTTTTAACTTCAGACCTGATAGAGCAAGAGAAATAACAAGAGCTATAGTCGATCCAGAATTTAATGAATTTGAAACTAAAAAGATGAAATTATATTATGTATGCTTTACAAGTTATGATGAAACAATGCCAAATGTTCATATAGCATTTAAGAAAGAAAGATTAATCAATACATTTGGAGAAGTAGTAGCTAATCACAATTTAACACAATTAAGAATTGCAGAAACAGAAAAATATGCACATGTTACATTCTTCTTTAATGGAGGAGAAGAAAAACAATATCCAGGAGAAGATAGAATATTAGTACCATCACCAAAAGTAGAAACTTATGATATGAAACCGGAAATGAGTGCTTATGAAGTAACAGACAAAGTATGTGAAGCATTAGAAAATGAAAAATATGATGTAGTAATATTAAATTATGCAAATACAGACATGGTTGGACATACAGGAAGTTTACAAGCTGCAATAAAAGCAGTAGAAACAGTAGATGAATGTATTGGAAGAGTTGTAAAAATAATAGAAGAGAAAAAAGGAAACTTAATAATAACAGCTGACCATGGAAATGCAGAACAAATGATAGACTACAAAACAGGAGAACCACACACAGCACATACAACAAATCCAGTACCAATAATATTAATAACAGACAATGTAAATTATAAATTAAAAGAAAATGGAAAATTAGCAGATTTAGCACCA
Organism: uncultured Clostridia bacterium; assembly: GCA_934154445.1. GTDB lineage: Bacteria > Bacillota > Clostridia > TANB77 > CAG-508 > CAG-269. Next base: position 16,285 of record CAKPGC010000007.1, on the reverse strand, counting down.
ACAATGCTTGACTTAATGGGTATAGAAAAACCAGAAGAAATGACAGGAGAGAGCTTGTTAGTCAGAGAATAGGGGTAAATATGTTAAAACATACAAAGAAAATAAAAGATATGTATGAAGATATACAAAGACGTATATTTTATATGATACCAGAAAAATGGGATAAAATGTATTTGTATGCCTCAGTATCTGATTTAATAGATGGACACAAAACAGGGGAGTTATTTTTCTATTATATTCCTAAAGGAATTTTTAGAAAAAACCCTGTTAATGTCTATGAAATACCACAAAAGTTTAATCTAGATGAAAAAGAATATATAGAGCTAGTAAATATTTTGTATCAAAAAATAGTAGAGTTAAGAGAAGAATTCAAAAAAATAGAAGTTGTATCAACTTGGACTAATATTACAATGGAAATTCAAGGTATACAATTTAAAGTTGAATATGATTATGAAGACCTAAGTAAATCAAAATTTTCAAGTTATGAAAGACATATAATATGGAGATACAATTTCCTGGGAATTAAAGAAGAACAGCTTAACAAACAAGAAAAAGAAATTATAGAAAGATATCTTTTAGGAGAAAAAGTTATTAGAAGAAGAGAAAGATACGAAGCAGGAATATACATAAAAAATATTAAAAATATAGTAGACTATGACACAGAAAGTTATTCAGCAGAGCAGAATATAGAGTATGTTGCAACAAAAGATGAAAAAGCAAGAAATCAGATTATATTTTCTGATGAGCAAATGGAAAAATTAAAGAAATAGTTATTAATTTTAGAGTATTTTTAATATTCTAGTAATAAAAGTTGATTTGTAAATTAAGAAGGTTTAATTTATGATGAGTAAAATGAAAGGAGCAAAAAAAGATGATTTATTCAAAAGAATTAGAGGAAATGTGTACAGTTGCAAAAGGAGTAGACCATGGACCTGCACCAATCCCAGAAGAAGGAAAATGGGTAAAAGCAAAAGAAATAAAAGATATATCAGGATTAACACATGGTATAGGATGGTGTGCACCACAACAAGGAGCATGTAAATTAACATTAAATGTAAAAGACGGAGTAATCCAAGAAGCATTAATAGAAACAGTTGGATGTTCAGGAATGACACACTCAGCTGCAATGGCAGGAGAAATTTTAACAGGAAAAACAATATTAGAAGCATTAAACACAGACTTAGTATGTGATGCTATAAATACTGCTATGAGAGAATTATTCTTACAAATAGTATATGGTAGAACACAAACAGCTTTCTCAGAAGGAGGACTTCCAGTAGGAGCAGGACTTGAAGACTTAGGAAAAGGACACACATCACAAGTTGGAACAATTTATTCAAGTTCATTAAAAGGACCAAGATACTTAAATCTTGCAGAAGGATACATAGTTGAATTAGGTTTAGATAAAGATGACCAAATAATTGGTTACAAATATGTTCATTTAGGAAAAATGATGGATAACATCAAAAAAGGAATTGACCCTAAAGAAGCAATTGAAAAAGCTTCTGGTACTTATGGAAGATTTAGTGAAGCAGTTAAGACTATTGACCCTAGAGAAGCATAGGGAAAACGTTCATTTTAGATAATGTATATAACCTATAAAAAATATAGAACCATAATTTTAAGGAGGAATAAAAATGGCAGTAACATTTGAAAGTTATGAAAGAAGAATAGACCAAATAAAACCAGTAATGGAAAAGTACGGAATAAAAGATTTTGAAGATGCATTGAAGATATGCACAGACAAAGGATTTAACCCTTATGAAATAGTAAAAGGAATTCAACCAATATGTTTTGAAAACGCAGCATGGGCATACACATTAGGTGCAGCAATAGCAATCAAAAAAGGATGTAACAAAGCAGCAGATGCAGCAAAAGCAATTGGAGAAGGATTACAAGCATTCTGTATTCCAGGTTCAGTCGCAGACGATAGAAAAGTTGGATTAGGACATGGAAACTTAGCATCAATGCTATTATCAGAAGATACAAAATGTTTTGCATTCTTAGCAGGACATGAAAGCTTTGCAGCAGCTGAAGGAGCTATTGGTATAGCAAAATCAGCAAATAAAGTTAGAAAAGAACCATTAAGAGTAATCTTAAATGGACTTGGAAAAGATGCAGCACAAGTAATATCAAGAATTAATGGATTTACTTATGTAAAAACAGACTTTGACTTCTTCACAGGAAAAGTAAAAATAGTTGAAGAAATTAAATACTCAGAAGGTGAAAGAAGCCAAGTTAGATGCTATGGTGCAAATGATGTTAGAGAAGGTGTAGCAATCATGTGGTTAGAAGATGTTGATGTATCTATTACAGGTAACTCAACAAACCCAACAAGATTCCAACATCCAGTTGCAGGTACATATAAGAAAGAAAGACTTGAAGCAGGTAAAAAATACTTCTCAGTTGCTTCAGGTGGTGGAACAGGTAGAACATTACATCCAGATAATATGGCTGCTGGACCAGCTTCTTATGGTATGACAGATACTATGGGAAGAATGCATTCAGATGCTCAATTTGCAGGAAGTTCTTCAGTACCAGCTCACGTTGAAATGATGGGATTAATTGGTATGGGTAACAACCCTATGGTTGGTGCTTCAGTTGCAGTAGCTGTTGCAGTAGAAGAAGCTATGAAATAGTTGTTAATACTGAATTACAGTAATTTTATATGATATTAAAAAGAAATGTGGACAAATGCCAAAATATGGTTTTGTCCACGTTTTGTTCATGTAAATTTTTTTGTCCACCGAATTTATAGAACTAAGATTAAAAGAGAACAATACTTAAACAAAAATTAAACACCGAACAAAAATTTTAATTTTTTTATAAAAAAGTATTGACAAAATAAAAAATAAAATATAAAATAAGTACAACAAAACGAACAAGATTTTGTAAAACATAAATTTGCAAGGAGTGATATAGAATGAAAATAATGACAAAGAAAATTAACCTAAAAATAACAATAGAAGAAACAGCAGAAAGACACCCAGTGCCTGTATTAGGAACAGATTACAAAGTAAAAATAATATACAAAAATATCAAAGTTGCTGAACTAGATGTAGAAGATAAAATTATAAAAATATCACTACCAAACAAATATAAAAAAGCAAACAACGAAAAAATACTAGATATAGCAATAGATAAAATGTACGAACAAATTGCAAAAGTAGAAGTAGAAAGAGCAATGGAAAAAACAAGAATCTTATTAGGATTTGCACCAGAAGATTATATAATTGAAAAAATAAATGGCAAATTAGGAAAATGCGAAGATAAAAAAATAACAATTAATCCGGAAATAGTAAAATATGATAGAAATGTAATTGATTATATCGTATTGCATCAATACTGTCATTTAAAATATAAAACACATTCAAAGGGATTTTATAACATGCTAAAAGAATATGAGCCAAATTTTGAAGAATATGAACAATTGATTTTAAATAAATAATTATAGTTATAAATAATAGTAAAGATAATTACAAAAAGAGTAGTATTTAACAGGAATACTACTTTTTTAAAAAATAAAAATATACATAAATTAAAATAAATTAGAAAATTATAAAATTGTTGCCCCATTTTTGAAAAATAAGGATTTAAATCATTCATAATTTCAACTCTATAATACAATATTAAATACAAAATATAAATGTTACAATAAAAAAAATTTATAAAAAATAATAATTTCATAAATAACTTGAAAAACTAAGTAATATAATGTAAAATAATATTTGAAACAAAAATGAAAGTAAATTATATTACTGTAATTATAAACAGAAAAAATGGGAGGAAAAAATGAAATTAGGAATTGTAGGATTACCAAATGTAGGAAAAAGCACATTGTTTAACAGCATAACAAAAGCAGGAGCAGAATGCGCAAATTATCCATTTTGCACAATAGAGCCAAACGTTGGAGTAGTTGCTGTACCAGATGAAAGATTAGATAAGTTAACTGAAATGTACAAACCAGAAAAAACAACACACGCAGTAATAGAATTCGTTGATATTGCAGGATTAGTAAAAGGAGCAAGTAGAGGAGAAGGACTAGGAAATAAATTCTTATCACATATAAGAGAAACTGATGCAATAGTTGAAGTTGTTAGATGTTTTGAAGATTCAAATGTTGTGCATGTTGATGGAAGTATAAATCCTATTAGAGATATTGAAACAATAAACTTAGAGTTAATATTTTCAGATATAGAAACAGTAAATAAGAGATTAGACAAAGCAAAGAAAAATCTAAAAGCAGATAAAAAATATCAAGAAGAAATTGACTTATTAGAAAAAATTCTAAAAGTATTAGAAGATGGAAAATCAGCAAGAACAATAGAATTTAACGAAGATGAGCAAACAATGGTAAAAGATATGTTTTTGTTAACAACAAAACCAATTTTATACATTGCAAATGTATCTGAAGAACAGTTAGAAGATGCAGAAAATGATGAATTTGTAAAACAGGTAAAAGAATATGCTTCAAATGAAAAAGCAGATGTTATACCATTGTGTGTTAAAATTGAAGAAGAACTTTCTGGCTTAGAAGATGAAGATAAAAAAGAAATGCTTGATGCACTGGGACTAGAAGAGTCAGGACTTGATAAGGTAATAAAAAGAAGTTATGATTTATTAGGATTAATGTCATTCTTAACAGCAGGAGAACCTGAGGTAAGAGCTTGGACAATAAAAAAAGGAACAAAAGCACCACAAGCTGCAGGAAAAATACACTCTGATATAGAAAGAGGATTTATAAAAGCTGAAGTAGTATCTTATGATGATCTAATAAGAGAAGGATCAATGGTGGCAGCCAGAGAAAAGGGACTAGTACGTTCAGAAGGAAAAGAATATATAATGCAAGATGGAGATATTGTATTATTTAAATTTAATGTGTAGAATAATTAATTATTTTGTAACAAAAATGTAAAATAAAATTTTAAAAAACATATTGACTAATTTAACTATAAAGTATAAAATATAATTAAGTTTTAAATTGTACTTAAGAAAAAGGTATAATTATATTTAGTCGTAGAATAATAAATATAAAAAGGAGAGAATAAAAATGAAAAATTCTAAATTAGTAAAAATAGTTTTAATTATGATAATAAGCCTTTCAGTTATTATTGTTGCTAAAAATTCATTAGCAGCAACAACAAGAGACTTAACAAATACTTTATCTGGTAATAACACAAATAACATAGTAAATAATAGTACAAATAATACTGTATTAAAAACTAACAATACAAACAATTATAACAATACATCATTACCAAAAACAGGTGTTGAGGATTCAATACCAGCTGTGTTAGTAGTAGCAGTATTAGGAATATCAGCAGTATATGCTTACAAGAAAATGCAAGATTATAAAAATATATAATTAAATAAAAATAAATAATTAAAATGAAGGAATTTTTTAAAATTCCTTTATTTTTTATTTTAAATTGTATATAATAATTAAAACTAACACAAAGGAGAGAATATACAAAATGAACAAAGAACAAGCAAAGAAAAGAATACAAGAATTAAGAGAAAAAACAGAATATTATGCACAAAAATATTATGATGATGATGCACCAGAAATATCAGACTTTGAATATGACATGTTAATGGTCGAATTGAGAAATCTGGAAAAAGAACATCCTGAGTTCATTACTAAAGATTCTTTGACACAAAAAGTAGGTGGACATGTAAAAGAAGGATTTGAAAAAGTTGAGCATGAAGTCCCACTTCAAAGTTTGCAAGATATTTTCAGTTTTGAAGAAGTAGAAGAATTTTGTCACAGAATGGAAGAAAAAGCAAAAGAAAATGGAATAGAAAAAGTAAAATATGTAGTAGAAACCAAAATTGATGGTTTATCTTCAGCACTTGAATATAAAGGTGGAAAATTTGTAAGAGGCGCTACAAGAGGAAACGGTCTAGTAGGAGAAGATGTAACACAAAACTTAAAAACGGTAAAAACAATTCCTATGGAAATAAATGATAAAATTGATATAACAGTTCGTGGAGAAGTATTTATTTCTAAAAAAGACTTTGAACAAATGAATCAAGAAAGAGAAGAAAACGAAGAAGAACTATTTGCAAATGCACGTAATGCAGCAGCAGGTTCACTTCGCCAACTAGATAGCAAAATAACAGAGGCAAGACCACTTGATATTTATATATTTAATGTTCAAAAAATAGATGGAAAAGAATTCAACTCACATTTTGAAGAACTTGAATATTTGGAAAAACTTGGATTTAATGTAAATCCTGTTCGTATACCATCTGAGACAATAGAAGAAGTAAAAGATGCAATAAGAAAAATTGGAGAGATGAGAGAAGACTTAACATTTGGAATAGATGGCGCAGTTATAAAAATAGATAATTTAAAATTTAGAGAAATATTGGGAACAACAGCAAAAACACCAAGATGGGCAATTGCATATAAATACCCACCAGAGCAAAAAGAAACAATATTAAAAGATATAGTATGCCAAGTAGGAAGAACAGGGGTAATAACACCAATGGCAATACTAGAACCAGTAAAAGTTGCAGGTTCAACAATATCAAAAACAACATTGCACAATGAAGATTTTATAAAAGAAAAAGGCTTAAAAATAGGAGACACAGTAGTAATACAAAAAGCAGGAGATGTAATCCCTGAAATAGTAAGAGTTGTTGAAGAAAAAAGAACAGGTAAAGAAAAAAACTTTGAAATGCCAAGAGTTTGCCCAGTATGTGGAGCAGAAGCAGTAAGAGAAGAAGGAGAATCAGCAATAAGATGTACAGGAATTGAATGTCCAGCAAAATTATTTAGAAACCTAGTTCACTTTGTATCAAGAGAAGCGATGAACATAGACGGACTTGGAGAGAACATCATTCAACAATTATTAGACAGGGAATTAATTCACAATATATCAGATATATATGAATTAAAATTTGAAGACATTGCATCACTAAAAAAGAATGGAAAAAAATTTGCTCAAAACTTAATTGACAGCATAAATACAAGTAAAGAAAATGATTTATACAGATTAATAACAGCATTGGGAATTAGACATGTAGGAGGAAAAGCATCAAAAATGTTAGCAAGAAAATACAGAACAATGGACAACCTAATGAATGCAAGTTATGAAGAATTAAGCGAAATAAAAGACATTGGAGAAGTGATGGCAAACAGTATTAGAGAATTCTTTTTACAAGAGCAGACAACAGACTTGTTAAATAAATTAAAATCAGCTGGTGTTAATATGAATTGTTTAGAAGAAGAAAGCACAGACAAAAGATTTGAAGGAAAAACATTTGTATTAACGGGAAGCCTAGAAAAATATACAAGAAAAGAAGCAGAAGATATAATTGAAAGGCTAGGAGGAAAAACATCAGGTTCTGTGTCAAAGAAAACAGATTATGTTTTAGCTGGAGAAGATGCAGGAAGTAAATTAACAAAAGCACAAAGTCTTGGTGTTAAAGTTATATCAGAAGAAGAATTCGAGAAAATGACAAATTAATGTTCAAATATATGTTTATTTTTGAACATCTTTGTCCATTTGGAACAGATTTTTTATTACGGGAGGAAAATATGGAAGAAAAATATACATTTGAAATGATGTGGGAAGATTTAAATAATGGATATCAGATATATTATACTTATGTTAGAAACAGATATTTATTATTTAAAACAGCTCCAAATTGTTATACACAAAAATTATTATCAGAACACAAAAGAAATCCACAACCAAAGATGTCAATGCTTACATTAAAGAGAGTTAGGGAAATGTTTCCAGATATGGAAGATATTGAATATAAGATAATAAATGATATATAAAAAAGTTGTCAATAAGGATTTACTTTTTTGATAAAGAAGGAGAAATAATGGCTATAATTATAGATGGAAAAGAACTTGCAAAAAAGATAAGAGCAAATTTGAAAATTGAATGTGAAGAATTAAAACAAAAAAATATTAATACTAAATTGGCAGTAATAATGGTAGGAGAAGATCCAGCTTCCAAGATATATGTTAAAAATAAAAGTAAAGCATGCATTGATGTTGGTATAGAATATGAAGAGTATTTACTGGATGCAAATACAACTCAAGAAAAATTAATAAGACTAATAGAAAAATTAAATACAGACAAAACTATAAATGGAATATTATTACAAAGTCCAATACCGGCAAATTTAGATATAAATGAAGCATTTAGAACGATTTCACCTCAAAAGGATGTGGATGGTTTTAATCCGGTAAACGTTGGAAAACTGGTTTTAAATCAAGATACATTTGTATCATGTACACCGTATGGTATTATGAAAATGTTTGAAGAGTATGGTATTGACTTGAATGGTAAAAATGTGGTAATCTTGGGAAGGAGCAATATTGTCGGAAAACCATTAATACATTGTTGTTTAAATAAAAATGCTACAGTAACAACATGCCATTCTAAAACACAAAACATAAAAGAAATTACTTTAAAAGCTGACATTTTAATTTCTGCAATTGGTAAGGCTCATTTTGTAACAGCTGATATGGTTAAAGAAAATGCGGTAGTAATTGATGTAGGAATTAACAGATTAGATGATGGAAAAGTTACAGGAGATGTGGATTTTGAAAATGTAAAAGAGAAGACAAGCTATATAACACCTGTTCCTGGGGGAGTGGGACCGATGACGATAGCTATGCTTATGAATAACGTTGTAAAAGCTACAAAAAGACAAAACAATATGTTTGATTAAAAAATATGTGGGACACCTTTATTAAAGGTGTCTTAATTTGTTTATAAGGAGGAGTTTATTTGAATGATTTAGAAGAAAAAAGATACTGGGTATGGTTGAGCTTGATTAAAGGGTTAGGACCTAAAAAAAAATATAAACTACTAAAATTATATAATAGCCCCAAAGAAATATATAAATTAAAAAAAGAAGAACTATTAAAAATAGAAGGAATAGGAGAAGAGATTGCAAGAAATATAATTCTTTCGAAAAATGAAAGATTATTAGATTGTCATATAAAATACATGATAGAAAATAAAATAGAAGTCATTCACATATATGAGAAAGACTATCCACAGAATTTAAAGGAGATATATGATCCACCAATAATCTTGTATATAAAAGGAAATAAGAAGATATTAAATAATAAAAATATAGGAATAGTAGGATGTAGAAAGTGCACAGATTATGGGAAAAAAGCTGCAGAATATTTTGCTTATAATTTAGCAAAGGAAAATATAAATATTATTAGTGGATTGGCTAGTGGGGTGGATAGTTATGCACATTTAGGTTGTTTATCCACATATAATAAAAGTCAAAATTGTGGAAAAGTAAATTCTAACTGTGGAAAAACAATTGCAGTTGTAGGAAATGGTTTAGATATTGTGTATCCTAAAGAAAATATTGAACTTGCAAATGAAATTATAAAAAGTGGAGGGGCTATTATTTCAGAATATCCATCTGGTACAAAGCCAGATAAGATGAATTTTCCAGCAAGAAATAGAATTATTAGTGGCATAAGTTGTGGAATAATTGTAGTTGAAGCAAAAGAAAAAAGCGGAACACTTATTACTGTTGATTTTGCTTTGGAACAGGGTAGAGATGTTTTCGTTGTTCCAGGAAATATTAATTCAATTAATTCCATAGGGACAAACCATTTGATTAAACAAGGAGCGAAAATGGTTACAGTCTATGAAGATGTGATAAAATAAAAAAAACTTGATTTGTAATCAAGTTTTTTTTTGGTGGCTCGAAGTGGAATCGAACCACTGACACGGGGATTTTCAGTCCCCTGCTCTACCAACTGAGCTATCGAGCCAAAAATAAAATATCTATAAATAAAAAAAATGGCGACCTGGAACGGGCTCGAACCGTCGACCTCTAGCGTGACAGGCTAGCGTTCTAACCAACTGAACTACCAGGCCATAAAAAATGGTGGTCGTTATAGGGCTCGAACCTATGACCCCCTGCTTGTAAGGCAGATGCTCTCCCAGCTGAGCTAAACGACCATGTTCTTTCGACAAGAATTAGTATACAGGATTTAAAACAAAATGTCAATAGTTTTAAAAATTTTTTTTGAAAAAAAATAAAAAACTTGATTTTAGTAAAGAAATATACTATTATATAAAAAGAATTCGCATATATTTTATTAGTTTTTATAAAATTTTATCTAAGATTTTTAAAAATAAAAAAAGAATTTAGATAAAAGTTATATAATAAAATATATGTAGGAGGAACAAAAGAGAATGAAAGATAAAAATAAGAAAAAGTTTATAAAAAAATTAATTTATATTCTGATAATTATTATTTTGATGGTAATATTAGTTTTTCTATTTAAAAAAGCATATAACAAATTATTATATAAAAAGACTTTTGAAAATAGTAGTATATCATTTGCTGAAAAAAACAAAGAAACTATTTTTTCAATAAATAAAATAGTATTTTTTAGTAGTTGTGATTCGAAAAATAAAGCAAGTTCAATTACAAATTTTACAATAGAAAATTTATATGCATATACAGATATAGCACTATTTATTGATAACAATTCAGAAGAAAATAATATGGAAAACACGTTAAAGAGTGTAAAAATATCTAATATAAAATTCACAAAAGAACCAATACTTGGAAAGCCAAAATTATATTATAAATCTGTTCAAGATTTTGCTAAAAGTGAACTTAATGAAAACAATATTATAGATAAGGAACTAGAATTTAAAATTACATCAGAAGATAATGCGGATTTTAGTCAGCCCGTATTATTTAATAATTGTGCTAATCCTATAACATTAAGCTATATAAATCAAAATATAAAAACAGATTATACTATGACAGATACACAAAACCCAATAACATATAATGGCAAACTTTTAGAAAGATGTGGAGTATCAGTACAATCAATAGAAACATCAATATCATTTGTTATAGAAATAGAAAACAATAAAAATCAAAAATTTAAAACAACCGTATATTTTGATATACCATACAAATTTGAAGAAAAGTCAATATATGATGGGAATTTAACAGTAAAAAAAGATACGAAATTTGATTTTTATAGATATGAATAAGAAGGGAAAATTGTAAATGAAAAAAGAATTAACAATTGAAGAAAAGTTAAAAGAAAAATATCATAAATGTGAAGAGGTTACGAATTTTAAGGAAATGCTAGATAGATCAGCAACTATTTTTAAAACAAGAACAGCATTTAAGTTAAAAGATGAAGAGGAAAAAATATATAATAAAACTTATGAAGAACTAAAACAAGATGTTGCATCATTAGGAACGAGTTTAATAGAAAAAGGACTTCAAAATAAAAGAATAGCTGTAATTGGAAAAAATTCATATAAATGGGCGATATCATATTTAGCAGCGTCAATAGTAGGAATTGTTGTACCAATTGATAAAGAATTACATTCAGACGATGTAATAAATTTTATGAATGTTTCAAATAGTGAATGTGTTTTGGGAGACAACAAGAATTTAAAACCAATAATTGAGAACATTGAAAAATTAGAAAATAAAGAAACAATATTTATTGATTTTGATACCAAAATACAAGAAGATAATATTTTGGCATTTAAAATACAACTGGAAAATGGACGAAACATATTAGAAGAGGGAGATACAAGATTTGAAGAAATAAAGGTAAATCCAGATGAAATGAGAATATTATTATTTACATCAGGAACAACTGGAAATGCAAAAGGAGTATGTCTATCACAAAGAAATATATGTTCAAATATATTATCAATTTACGGAATTGTAAAAGTAAAAAGAAGTGACTTGTTCTTTTCAATATTACCATTACATCATACTTATGAATGCACAATAGGTTTTTTACTACCATTATATAGTGGAGCAAGTATATGCTATTGTGATGGACTAAGATATATAACAAGCAATATGATGGAATATCATCCATCTGTAATATTATGTGTTCCATTACTTTTAGAAAAAATGTATCAAAAAATAATGAAAAATATACAAAAATCATTACCTAAGAAATACACAAAAAATTTAAAAGAAAATGAGAATATAATAGATAAATTACCATTTTATTTAAAAACAATAGTAAAAAGAAAAGTAAAAAATACATTGGGTGGAAGATTAAGAGTATTTATAGTTGGAGCTGCTGCAGTAAACCCTGAAATTGCAGATACTTTTGATAAATTAGGATTAAATTCATTACAAGGATATGGATTGACTGAATGTGCTCCATTAGTTGCAGGGAATACAGATTTCTTTAAAAGAAATGATAGTGCAGGTTTACCAATACCAAACGTTGAATATAAAATCGAAAATCCAAATGATGAAGGTGTAGGAGAGATAATTGTAAAAGGACCAAATATTATGCTAGGGTATTACAATATGCCAGAAGAAACTGAAAAAGTTTTAAAAGATGGATGGTTCCATACAGGAGATTTAGGAAAAATTGACGAAAATGGATTTTTATATATTACAGGAAGATGCAAAAGTGTTATAGTAACAAAAAACGGAAAGAATATATATCCAGAAGAAATAGAAGCATATTTAAATGATAGCCCATTAATTTCAGAAGCGTTGGTTGTTGGAATTCAAAAAGAAAATGATGACGAAACTTATGTTAATGCTCAAATTTTTCCTAATATGGATGCTATAAAGGAATATTTAAAAGGAACAGTACCTACAAAAGAAGAAGTGAAAAAAATTATGAATGATGTAGTTGCAAATGTTAATAGCAAAATACCAAATTATAAACATATAAAAAACTTTGCAATAAGAGATAAGGAATTTGAAAAAACAACAACTCAAAAAATAAAAAGATATGGAGATAATATGAATAATAAAAAGAAGGATTAAGAGAGCAATCTCAAAATCCTTCTTTTAAATATGTCTTATAAAGGATTAGCAACATCCTCTATTTCCACCGCAACAGCAGCATATTATTAATATTAAAAGAATTATACAGCAGCAGTCATCACCAAATCCGAAACCACCACAACCTCTGTTTTCTGGCATAGTCTAGACCCCCTTTCAGAAAAAAACTATTAATTTTTGTGTTTTTCTTGATTTCCTTTGTATAATACATATTATGAAAAAGGAAAAAAATGGTTACAAAAAAATAAAAAAACTTGAATTTAATAACTCTTTTTTATATAATTACAACAAGATAATTATTTAATATATTTAATAAGAAAATATTATTTGTATTAAATAAGAAATGAAATATATAACGAAAGAAGGTATAAAGTTATGGCAATGATTAAACTGAATTTAAAAAATACAGGAATTACTCAAAAATCTATAATGGAATATAAGGAACAAGTAGAAAACATACATAAAGAACTTCATAAAAGAGCAAATGATGAAAAAGACTTTGTTGGATGGTTAGAATTACCAACAAATTATAATAAAGAAGAATTTAAAAGAATAAAAAAGGCTGCAAAAAAAATAAAAAAAGAGTCTGACATATTGGTAGTAATACGGAATAGGTGGTTCATATCTTGGAGCAAGAGCAGTAATAGAATCTTTAACGAGTACCTTTAACAATATGCTTACAGAAAAACAAAGAAAATATCCACAAATATTATATGTAGGAAATAATTTAAGTCCAAATTATATTAATGAGTTAATTGAATACATAGAAGATAAAGACTTTTCTGTAAATGTTATATCAAAATCAGGAACAACAACAGAGCCGGCAATTGCATTTAGAATATTTAGAGAAATATTAGAAAATAAATATGGAATAGAAGAGGCAAGAAGCAGAATATATGTAACAACAGATAAAGAAAAAGGAGCACTAAAAACTCTAGCTGATAATGAAGGGTATGAGCAGTTTGTTATTCCAGATAATGTTGGAGGAAGATATTCAGTATTAACAGCAGTTGGACTATTACCAATAGCAACAGCCGGAATAGACATAGATAAATTAATGCAAGGAGCCCAAAATGCTCAAGAAAGATATAATGATCCAAATTTAAAATATAATGAATGTTATCAATATGCAGTTGCAAGAAACATATTATATAGATTATATAAAAATACAGAAATATTAGTAAATTATGAACCTAAAATGCACTATTTTACAGAATGGTGGAAACAATTATATGGAGAAAGCGAAGGAAAAGAACAAAAGGGAATTTTCCCTGCAGGAGTTGACTTTACAACAGATTTACACTCAATGGGACAATACATACAAGAAGGCAGAAGAAATTTATTTGAAACAGTTATTTCAATAGAAAATTCAGCATCTGATATAACAATTAATAACGATGAAGATAATTTAGATGGATTAAATTATTTATCTGGAAAAACACTTGACTATGTAAATAAAAAAGCTATGGAAGGAACAATAAAAGCACATGTCACAGGAGATGTTCCCAATATAGTTATTAATATAGAAAAAATAGATGAAGAGGATATTGGAGAATTAATATATTTCTTCGAAAAAGCGTGTGCAGTATCAGGATTGATTTTGGGTGTAAATCCATTTAATCAGCCTGGAGTTGAAGAATATAAGAAAAATATGTTTAAATTATTAAAAAAACCTGGATATTAATAGAAAAGGAAGAAAAAACAAGATGATATTTAAAGAAGATTTTAAAATACAATTAAAAGATATAGGTAAAGATAATTATATAAAAAATATAGGAATATTAGAAATATGTGAAAATATTGGAACACACCAATCAGATATAGCTGGATATGGACCCAACAATATAGAGGAAAAAGGAGTTTCGTGGGTTTTATTAGATTGGAAAATACAAGTTTTAAATAGACCTAAATATGGTCAAAATTTAAAAGTAAATACGTGGGCAAGAAAAATAGATGGAGATATAAAGAAAACACATACATATAGGGATTTTGAAATATATGATGAACAAGATAAATTGTGTATTATTGGAACATCAAAATGGGTATTAGTAGATATAAATACAGGAAGAATTACAAAGATAAATGATGATATTATTGAAAAATACAATCTTGAAAATAAAAGTGTATTTAATATTGGAGAATTGGATAAAATAAGTATACCAGAAAAGTTTAGTAATGAAATTATATATAAAGTTGCTAGAAGAGATATAGACTTAAATGGACACATGCATAATTTATATTATCTAGATTTAGCTTATGAAGTATTACCCCAAGATATTTATGAAAAAAGACCTTTTGACAATTTTAGAATACAATATAAAAAAGAAATAAAATTTGGAGATATCATAAAATGTAGATACACCTATGAAAACAATGAACATATTATAACTATATATAATGAAGAATGTACAAAAGTACATGCTATTATAATTCTAAAATAATATTTATAAAGATATTATAACCATAAATTTAAGCAGAATTATGATATCCAAATTAAAAAATTTACAAAAAATGTTGAAATTTGGTAATTGACTGTGATATAATAAACATTGGTTTTAAAAATAAGGGAGGAAATAAAAATGAAACAATTAAGAAAAACAAAAATAGTTGGAACAATAGGACCAGCAAGTGAAAATAAATTAGAAGAACTATTTGCTGCTGGATTAAACGTAACAAGAGTTAACTATTCACACGGAAGTTGGGATGAACAATCAGAAAAAACAGAAACTATATGCAAATTAAGAAAAGAAATGGACATACCAGTTGCATTACTTTTAGACATGAAGGGACCAGAAATAAGAACTGGAATGTTATATACAGGAAAAAATACAAAAATCCAATTAAAAGATGGACAAAAATTTACATTAGTAAATGAAGATATTACAGGAGACGAAGAAAAAGTTTCTGTAACATATAAAGGATTATATAATGACGTTAAACCAGGAACAAAAATATTAATAGATGATGGAGCAATTGAATTAAAAGTTGATGAAGTTGTAAATAAAGACATAGTTTGTACAGTAGTTCATGGAAACGGATTAGGAAGTAGAAAAACAATGAATTTACCTGGAACAGTAATAAGATTACCAGGTTTAGCAGAAAAAGATATAGCAGATTTAAAAACAGCATGTGAACATGATTATGATTTTGTTGCAATTTCATTTGCAAGAAATTTAGACGATATAAGACAAGTAAGAAAAGTATTAGATGAAAATGGTGGAAAAGATATCCAAATAATAACAAAAATAGAAAATGTTGAAGGATTATCAAACTTAGAAGATATATTAAACGAAGCCGATGGACAAATGATAGCTAGAGGAGATATGGCTACAGAAACAGACTTTACAGAACCACCTGTAATACAAAAGAAAATAATAAAAATATCTAACGAAATTTGTAAACCAGCTATAACAGCTACACAAATGTTAGAATCAATGACACATCAACCATTACCAACAAGAGCAGAAGCAAGTGACGT